>NZ_JBEPKW010000002.1:0-647636 GCF_040544855.1 Novosphingobium sp. 1529 | reverse complement strand
GACACGTCGCTCTCGGGCGTGCGGGTCGCGCGGGAGCTGACGCGGCTGATCGGCATGCGCGGCAAGCCGCATACAGTTGTCAGCGACAACGGCACCGAGCTGACCTCGTCGGCCATCCTGCGTTGGTCGCAGGAGCGGCGGGTCGAGTGGCACTACATCGCCCCGGGCAAGCCAATGCAGAACGGCTTCGTCGAGAGCTTCAACGGGCGCTTGCGCGACGAATGCCTCAACGAGACGCTGTTCACGTCGCTGCCGCATGCCCGGTTCGTGCTTGATGCCTGGCGGCACGACTACAACCACGTAAGGCCGCACTCGAAATTGGGCGGGAGAACCCCCGCCGAGAAAGCCGGTAAACCTGTCTGGGAGCATGCCCCCAGACAGGTTGCCATCACCTCAACCAACCATCATGTAGGAGCCGGACTCTACCTCTGACTGGTAACAATCAGGGGAGCACGTCACAACTGCTGGCGAAATGCTGCCTGCTCTCGTGGACTCGAGTGGTGTCGAGACTTGACCTCCGCAATTGTGCACGTCTGGGCACTACTGGCCATGCTGCGGGTCTTACGTGTTTGATCTGCCACACCAAACCGGCCGGGCCAGGGCGGCCAGCAGCCCTCCAAGGTTTGCCAGATCACACAAGGTCCGGCCCTCCCGCGACATGGCGGTTAGCTGATTGCCGCTGACGCAGGTGTGGATGTGGGCGGGATCAATCTGCGCCGCAACGCCCCAGGCTTTGGCGTGGGCTTCCTTGGCTGTCCATCGGCGCAAGGCATCTTGCGCGGTGCCATGGCGCAGTTGATGCCTTTCGCCGATAGTCAGAGCATCAGGTGGCGGCGGTAGTGCCCCGATCGGTTCGATGTCCACCCCCAGGGGACAGCGGGCGATGGCTATGGCGGCATGAGGCCAGTGGCCTGCGACGCTGACATGCCAGCCTTCGGGCGCAGTGACCCGCAAGGCGCCTGCAGGAAGCCTCTCTATCGAAATGCTGTCAGGATGCGCTCCGCTGGCCAGCGCAATCAGCACCTTGGTCAATTGTCGCCGCAGGCTGCGCATGCCGGCCTGTGGGCGGCTTGCCAGGTCTGCCAGATCACTGGAGCGCAAGGGCGCCTGCCGCGCCATGGTCTCCACGATTGGATCGTCGAGCCGCACCACCCAGGCGAAAGGTGCGTCGCCAACGGCGAACCGGCGCGGCAGGGCTCCGGTGTGCCAGACCGGGGCGTGCACTACCCCTGCGCCAACCGCGCCGGTGAGCCTTCCCAGGAGGTGCCGGCCGGGAGGCTTTCGCCCTTCATCACCACGGACAGATCGCCCAGCTGCGCATCCGCGCCAATCTCCGCGTCATACAGCACGATGGCATAGGAGCCGATCGTCGCCCGGTCACCCACCGTCACGCCGCTGACCTTCATCACCCGGTCCTCGAAAAGATGGGTTTGCAGGCCTGCAAAATCATTGAGCGCCACATCATCGCCAATATCGACCAGATCGTATTCGGTCACATCGGTGGTGTCCATGTAACAGCGCTTGCCGATGCGGCAGCCCATCAGACGCAGATAAGCTGGCAGCCATGGCGTGCCACGCAGGGGTTCCAGCAGATTGCTGACGGCCAGGTTTTCATAGGTCGCTGTCACCAGTTCGGTGCGCCAGACAAAGGTGCTCCACAACGGCTGGGTGGTGGGCTTGTAGCGGCCCATCACCAGCCATTTGAGCAGCACCACCGACAGACCGCAGGCCAGCGCAAATCCGACATAGAGGATGGGGAACGCCATCAGGATCAACTGCCCGCCATGAGCCAGATCGTCGAGGTCGCCAACCAGGGACAGCAGGATGTCGAAGAAGGTGAGGAAGAGCGTGAGCGAGAGGATGACGCGCACCGCTTCGATCGAGAGGCGCGTGGCGATCAGCCTGGGGCCGGGCTTGAAGCGGGCGCCCTCGTCGAACATGCCCACCGTCTGGCGCACCGGCAGCGAGATCGGCGGGGAGCCGAACCAGGTTCCATCAGGGCTGGCGGCAGCGCCATCGCGGGGCGGGGCCGAGAGCACGCCAATCAGCACATTGTCGCCAATCGTGGTCCCATTGGGCAGCACCGCCGAATTGCCGATGAACGAGCGTCTGCCAATCCGGGTATAGGCCATTTCGATCACCCCCGGCGCCACGCGGGCCGCGCCGAACAGCACCGCATCGGCAATGAAGCTTTCCGGGCCGATATCTACCAGATCGGGCACGATGGCGGCTGCGGTGGAGATTTCGGCGCGGGCACCCACCTTCACGCCCAGCCCGCGATACCAGGGAGCCACATAGAGCGTCGCATAAATCGGGTGGAGGAGTTGGAGCGCGAGCCCGTTGATCTGCTGGACGAACCAGAAGCGCACATAGAACCAGCTGTAGATCGAATAGCGCCCCGGCTTCACTTTGCCGAGCAGCAGCCATTTGGCCGCAATTGTCAGAACGCACATCAGCACCACGTAGGTGATGGCCAACAAGGGTGCGAGCAGCAGATAGGTGTAGCCCTGGGTGTTCCAGTCAATCTCGATCATGGCGATGAGGCCAGGCGCGATGGGCAGAATGGCGACGATGGGCAGGATGAAGGCGGCCAGCGCCAAGGCAATGCCACTCAGCACCCGGCGCATCGGGCTGGCACCATTGTCGATATGTTGTTCAACCCCCTTGGCCACGCACGCGGCCGGAGAGCCGTTCCAGCGCTCGCCCGCAGGGATGGTGACGCCGGCGGCCAGCGAGGAGAGGTCATCGAGAACCGCGCCATCGCCCAGCGCGGCATTGCGCCCGACCACCGCCATCGAGCCGACCGTTGCCCCTTTGCCCAGAGTAGCTGATCCCAGCCGCAGCATGCCGCGCTCAACCGCGCTGGTTGCCAACATGGCCTGGTCGCTGACCACGGCATCGTCGCCCAATGTGACTAGGTCCGCAACGTCGATCGGGCCCCGGCCAATGAAGACCCGCCGGCCGACTTTTGCGCCCAGCATGCGATAATAGAACCGCAGCATGGGTGTGCCGGCCAGATAGGGCGTGGCGATCACTTCAGAAAAGCGCCGCACGAACCACCAGCGGAAATAATAGGCGCCCCACAGCGGATAATCCCCCGCGCGATAGCGGCCGATCACCAGCCATTTGACTACAATCGAGGCGAGCATGGCCAGCGGCGGGATCAACAGGAAGCTGAAACCACTGAGCATCAAGGCGCTCAAGCGGCTCATGTTGCCCGAGAGATGGGTATAGGCCAGATAGGGGAAGAACCATTGCAATCCGGCCACCGTATAGATCGGCAGCAAGGCGATGGTCTGTGCCGCCCAGCAGAACCAGCGGTGCAGCGCTGGCGTATGGTGGAAGGGTTGTTCCTCCTGGCTGGATATCGGGGCCGTGTCGCCCAGCCTTTGGGCCAGCCCGCGGATAGTCGGCGCCGCGTAGAGATCCTGTATGGACACCCCCGTCAGGCCCGGTGCCTTCCGCAGTGCCGACACCAGCCGGGCCGCCTTGAGCGAATGGCCGCCAAGATCCTCGAACAGGTCATCGGTGACCGAGATTTTCTGCGGCGCGAAGGCTTCCGACCAGATGGCGTGAAGCAGTTCTTCCATCGGCGTGGCAGGCGCGGTGACGTCGCGGTCCTCGGCCTGCGACACGGCGGGGCGCACCAGCGCCTTGCGATCGACCTTGCCCGAGGCGGGCAGGGTGGGCAGCGCATCGAGCACCTGATAGGCGGCGGGGCGCATGTAATTGGGCAGGCGCTCACGCACGCGCGTGCGCGCCGCATCGAGATCAATCTCGGCACCAGCACGGGCGACCAGGAAAGCGGCGAGAAATTCCGCGCCATCCTCGTCCTTGAACAGATGGACAACCGCCTGCGCAATGGCCCGGTCCTCGGCGATGACTGCCTCGATCTCGCCGAGTTCGACGCGGAAGCCACGGATTTTCACCTGGGTATCGATGCGGCCGATAAAATCGATGTCCCCCACCGCGTCGAGCCGCACGAGGTCACCCGAACGATAGATCAGGGCTTTCTTGCCATCGGGCCCGTCAAAGGGGGTGTGGACGAACTTTTCGGCGGTTAGATCGGGGCGGCCGACATAGCCGGGCCCCACGCCGGGTCCCCCGATGACCAGTTCACCTTCGGCCCCGGCGGCAACTGGCCACAGATTCTCGTCCACGATCCACGCGGTATAGCCCGGCAGGGGCCGGCCGATGGTGACGCGGCGGCCCGGCTGTACCTCGGTCCATGTCGCGGTCACCGTGGTTTCGGTGGGGCCATAGGTATTGAGCATGCGCAGGCCCGGACGCGACCATCGCTCGACCAGATCGGGCGGGCACGCTTCTCCGCCCAAGTTGAGCAGGCGCAGGGCAGGCATGGGTGTTTCAACCAGGGTAAGCAGCGAGGGTACGACGTGCCACACCGTGACGCCTTCGCGCGCCAGCACGATCGCGATATCCGGCCCAGCCTTGGCCAGTGCTTCATCGGCCACCAACAGTTCGGCGCCGACGAAAAAGGCGCTCCACATGGTTTCGACCGACATGTCGAAGGCAAGACTGAAGCCGCCGAATACCTTGTCCTCGGGCGAAAGGGCCAGAATGGCGCTTTCGCTGCGCACCAGATGGCAGGCATTGGCGTGGGTGATCATCACGCCCTTGGGCCGGCCGGTCGTGCCCGACGTATAGATGATATAGGCCAGGTCGTGCGGGGTAGCGCCGGTTTCTGCGCGTTCGATGCCGACGGCGTCGAGCGCGGCCAGATCGCCCAGCGCCTCGTCGACCACCAGCGTGGCGACCGTCATGGCCCCGGCGCGCTCGCTTTCGGTGACGACCAGCACCGCCTGGCTGTCTTCCACGATGTAGTCGATACGGTCCTGCGGATAGGTCCAGTCTACCGGCACATAGCAACCACCAGCCCACAGCACCCCGAGGATGGCCATGTATTGATCGAGGCTGCGCGGCAGGCAGATGACCACCCGATCGCCGCGCTTGATGCCCATTGCACGCAACTGCCGGGCAAAGCGCAGAGCGCGGCGGCGCAGCTCGGCATAGGTCAACTCGGTCTTGCGGCTGCTCTCCGGGTCGTTGCCCAGTTTACGCACAGCGCAGCGCGCCGTGTGGAGCAGGTAGCTCGCCTCAAAAATCTCGTGGAGCAATTCGTCGCGCGCGTAAGGCTCTTCCTCACGCAGCGCGGGCGTGGGGGCGATGGGCGCAAAGACCGTGGGCGCGGTAACCTCTTGTGCCGCGGCCAGAATGGTCTCGCTCATCGGGTTCATCTGCAATCCTCTCGCCTCGTGGTCGTGCGCCTCGCTCTCGTTAGTCCAGTATTCCTGAACGTGCGAGGTCTGACCTGTTGTTTTCCATTGGCTATCCGGGGTGAGTGGAGGACAGTAGCCGCGATGCAGATGATGGCCGGGGCGTTCTCGGCCCAGAGCGTGTCCCAGCCCCGATCCTCTCACTGCAGTGTATAAGATCGACGTGCTGTCGGTACGGCGTCATGCGCGTCTGGCAAAGCTTTCGGGGTCGGCCTGGCGCCACCATGCCGCAAGGTGCGGATCCCGCGCGCCGTCGAGCAACTCACCCGGTGCCACGAACGGGTAGAGTTCGTCGAACGAGCGCATTTCCGAGGCGTTGATCCTCTGGCGCAGGCTGTCGGGGGTAAATTCGTCCGGCGTGTTCAGGCCGGCTGCCACCACGATATCGTGCAAGGCGTCGAGCGTGGCTTTTTGGAACCGGGCGACGCGTTCGGCCTTTTCCGGCACGACGAGCCCGCGTTGGCGGGCCAGTGACTGGGTCGCGATGCCCGTCGGGCACGTATCGGTGTGGCAGCGCAGCGATTGGACGCAGCCGAGCGAGAACATGAACGGTCGGGCCGCGTTGCACCAGTCTGCGCCCAGCGCCGCGTTCATCGCGATGGCCGCGCCGGAGTTGACCTTACCCGATGCGGCCAGCTTGACGCGGCCCTTCAGGTTGGTGCCGACCAGGGCATTGCGGGCCAGCATCAGCCCTTCGCGCAGGGGCATGCCCACGCGATCGGACAGTTCGGTCGGGGCCGCGCCGGTGCCCCCTTCGGCCCCGTCGATGACGATGAAATCGAGCAGTATCTCCGTCTCGACCATGGCCTTGACCACCGCGAACAACTCGTGCGGATAGCCGACACACAGCTTGATGCCGACTGGCTTGCCACCCGACAGGTCCCGCATCCGGGCGGCGAATTCGAGCAGGCCACGCGGGGTCGAAAAGGCCGTGTGATAGGCCGGCGAAAGACAATCCTCGCCTTCGGGAACATCGCGGATTTTCGCGATTTCCGCTGTGACCTTGGCGCCGGGCAGTAAGCCGCCGTGCCCGGGCTTGGCGCCTTGGCTGAGCTTGATCTCGGTCATCACGACCGCATCATGGCCGGCGCGCTCGCGAAAATGCTCGGGATGGAAATCGCCCTTGGCGTCGCGGCAGCCGAAATAGCCCGAACCGATCTCCCACACGACGTCGCCGCCATGCTTGAGATGGTAGGGAGACAGGCCGCCTTCACCGGTGTCATGATAGAAGCCACCGATCCTGGCGCCCAGATTGAGCGCTTCGATCGCATTGGCGCTGAGCGCGCCGAAACTCATGGCGGAAATGTTGAGCCGCGCCGCCTGGTAGGGCCTGCTGCACTGGTCCGTGCCGACGGTCACGCGCGTATAGCGTTCGGCATTGCGGGTCGGCGCGATCGAGTGGGCCAGCCACTCGTATTCCTCGGAATAGACGTCGAGTTCGGTGCCGAACGGATGGGTCGATACATCGCCCTTGGCTCTGGCATAGACCAGGGCGCGCTCATCATGGCTGAAGGGCCGCCCATCCAGATCGCTTTCGACGATGTAGGAGCGCAGGAACGGGCGCAGCCATTCGAAGAACCAGCGCAGGCGCGCAGAGCCTGGGTAGTTGCGGCGCAGCGAATGGTGGGTCTGCGCGAGGTCGATCACCGTGATCAGCAACAAGGGCAAGAAGAGCAACAGCAGCCACCACGCGCGCGGATGGTCCCAGCCTACCGCAATCGTCCCGATAGTACCGGCCAGCGCCCCGAACAGCAGCACGTTGCGCGACAGCGCATGATCGCGCCACAGCGCCTGGGTGAGGGTAGGGCGCCCGCTCACGCGATCAGGTTCCGGATGATCCCGACCACCTCGCGTCCGCGCCCGCCCAGCACGGCCTTGGCGGAATAGAGCGCCATCCCTGCGACTTGGCCGGGCTTGACCGCCGGTGGCATGACCAGTTCATAGCGGTCGGTGACAACGTCGAGCAGCGCTGGTCCCGGCTCCTGCAACCAGGCCTGGACGGCAGCATCGAGGTCTTCTGCGCGTTCGACCCGCCGCCCGCTAAAGCCGATCGCTTCGGCAACGCGCGCGAAGTCGGGATTGACCAGCTCGGTATAGGCATCGAGCAGCCCTTCGACCTTCTGCTCGATTTCCACGAAGTCGAGCGCACCGTTGTTGAAGACCACGACCTTGATCGGCAGCTTTTCCTGCACGGCGGTCAGCAGGTCTCCTAGCAACATGGCCAGGCCGCCATCGCCGGACAAGGCAATGACCTGCCGATCGGGGAAGACAGCCTTGGCCCCCAGCGCCTGCGGCATGGCGTTGGCCATCGTGCCATGGGTCAGGCTGACCACTGTGCGGTTCTGGCCTGTTGCGGCAATGTGGCGCAGCGACCAGACCATGGGCGAGCCACCGTCGGCGGTGAACACCGCGTCTGGCGCGGCATGGCGCGAAATGGTCTGCGTCAGATATTGCGGATGGATCGCGCCGCCCTTGCCGACCGTGGCGTGCTTCGCCTGTGCCGCATGTGCCTTGCGGTGATGATCGAGGCATTCGTCGAGAAAGGCATTGTCGTCGCACGGCGTGATCCGCGGCAGCAGGGCGTCAAGAGTTGGCGCGATATCGCCGACCACCCCCACGTCGACCGGATGCCGGCGGCCGAGGTGCGTGCCGTCGAGGTCGACCTGCAGGATCGTGGCTTTCTCGGGATAGAACTGCCGCCAGGCAAAGTCGCAGCCCAGGAGCAGCAGCACGTCGCAGGAGACCAGCGCGTGATAGCCTGCCTCACTGCCGAAGATGCCGGTCATGCCGACATCGAAGGGATTGTCGTACTCCAGAAAGTCCTTGGCGCGCGATGTCCGCACCACCGGCGCGCGCAGCCGCTCGGCCAGCGCCACGACCGCATCGTGCGCCTGCTCACACCCCGAACCGCCGTAGATCGTGATCCGCCGGCCGCTGTTGAGCGCCGCTGCCAGACGATCCAGTTCCGCGTCCGCAGGGCGAATGACCGGGGCGGCGCGATGCACGGCAAAGTCCGGTTCGTCGACTGCCTTGGCGCTCGATACATCGGCAGGCACGATCAGCACCGCGACGCCGCGCTTGGCCAGTGCGGCTTGCGCGGCCATCGCCGTCATCCGCCGGGCCTGTCCCGGTGTGCGGATTTCCTCGCAGAACACGCTGCACGAGGCGTAGACTGCCTTGAAATCGACCTCCTGCGGAAAGTCGAAGCCCAGCTCATCCCGCACGATCTGGCTGGCGATCAGCACTACCGGGGCGCGGTTGCGGTGGGATTCGAACAGGCCGTTGATGAAATGCAGGCTGCCCGGGCCGCACGATCCGGCGCAGGCGGCAAGTTTGCCGGTCAGCATCGCATCGGCCCCGGCAGCAAAGCCGCCGGCTTCCTCGTGTCTGACGTGAACCCAGCGGATCCCGCTTGTCCGGATGGCATCGGTGATATGGTTGAGCGTGTCGCCAGGAATGCCATAGCAGCGCTCGACCCCTGCCGCTTCGAGTGTTTTCACGATCACGTCGGCAACGGTGGTCATACGCTGTTCCTGCTCTTGGCTGCTGTCTTGTGCCCGAACGCGCAACCCATGCTTTGGCTTCACGCGATGGTGCAAAAAAAGATCCGGTTACCGGCTTGAACCTGCCGCGAACGGCCCCGGGTTTGGCAATGGCGACGCCCGGAAATCTACCCAGCCGCTTTGACAGTTTTCTGTGGCTGCATAGCAGTTTGCTTCAGTGTCGGTCGGCGCAATGGCGCATCGGGCCGCACCGGCGCGGGGACCCAATCTCCGACTTGATCATCACGCCTGCGCTAGCGCGAGAGGTAGCCCGCTTCGGCCACAAGACTGTGGCCGGTGACATAGCTGGCGGCATCCGAACTGAGCCATGCGCTGGCTTCGGCGACTTCCTCGGGGCGACCAAAGCGGTTGAACAGGCTGAGTGCGGGCGCAAACTCTGCTTCGGTGTAGCCGCTCGCCTCCAGCGCGCCGCGCAGCATCGGCGTAGCGATCGCGCCGGGCAGCACGGCATTTACGCGTATGCCTTGTCATCGATCCGGAGTTCGACTTTTTTGCGGCATGGCAGCCCGATGACCGGATGATCGCCTTCCACAAGGAATTGCTGGCAGAATTGCAGCAGCAATTCGGATTGGCTTAGAGCGCGGCCCCGTTCAATCCAGCTTGGTGGGGCGGCGCGGGCGATCAAGTCGCGTCACGCCGCCATTACCATTCATATGCGCCGGGGCAGACCGTGGTCGATGATGATTGCGCTCACGCCGCCCAGGCAAAGCGCCATCAGGCCACCCTGCGCTGCCGGCACGTTATTTCAAGCCTTGCAGATAGGCGATGATCACCGCGCGCTTGGTCGGGTCCTTCTCGCCAAAGAACGACATTTTGGTGCCCTTGACCGCACTTTGCGGCGCAGTGATGAACGTGTCGAGCGTCTTGGCATTCCACGTGATGACGCTTGGAAGCCGCACCGCTTGTCTTCCTGCTATCAGGCAACGCGGAACAACCGCGCGCGCGACAAAGTAAAGGATGAGTTGGCGACAGTCTGGCTACATCGGCAAGTGCACGTTTTGCCGGAATAATTTACCCCTGTTTAACGTGTTTCAAGCAGTCTCTACCGATGGCAAAATTTTTCGCCGCGCTCGGGAAGGTCTGCCGCGTTGCGCTACGCATGTCGCGCGCCGGCAGCACGTCTCACGCGGCGTTGCTGACTGTGCTGATCAGCCTTTCGGTGCTGACCTCGGTGCTTATCGTCACTTTCCTGGTGTGGAACGCCGATGCCCATGCCGACCGGCTGGCGGCCATTTCGATTTCCGGGGCGATCGATCGCGAACGGTCGCGCATCAGCAACGAAACCTACATCAATGCCCATTGGAACGATGCTTTCGCCCACGCCTATGGCACCATGGACGATCCGTGGATCGTGTCGCAATGGGGAACGCCGATCGGCCTGGGCTATGTGATCGATGCAAACGGACGGACGTTGTTTGCGCATCTCCCATCCGGACGGGCGCCCCCGCTTGCTGACCTGATCGGGCCGCGGACTCTCAAGGCCTTGCTGGCCCGGGTACCGGCGAATGAGGCCGCCGTAAGGCAGCGCGGCGATGCCATGGTCCTGCTGGGCAAGGCGGGCGACACGCCGGCGTTGATCGCGTTTTCGCCGATCGTTCGGGAAAGCGGCCCGGCGACGCTCGACACGTCGACCTATCGTATTTTCGTGGACATCCGCCTTCTCGACAACAAGCTGCTTGCAGAATGGGGCAAAGGCTTTGGCTTGCAGCATCTGCGATGGGCGCAGAGCCGCCGATCCGCAGGGGACGAAGCTTCCACCTTGGTGCGCGATTGGTCGGGGGCGCCGCTCGGCACGATTGCTTGGCAACGCCTTGCTCCGGGCTCTTTGGCCGTTCGCGAGTTGTTGCCGATAATCGGCTTTTCCATTATCCTGTTTCTGGCGGTTGCCGCCCTCATCGCGCGTCGCGTTCAAAGCCTGAACCGAGAGCTGGCGATCCAGTCCCACAGCGCCATCGAGGCCGGCCGACAGGAGCGGGAGGCGCGCCTGCTGGCTGATAGCGATGAACTCACCGGGCTCTACAATCGGCGGCGTTTCTATGCCGATCTCGAGCATGCGGCGATCCCGGCCAACCTCGATGCCATGACCGTGGGTTTGATCGATCTCGATCGCTTCAAGCCGATCAACGACACGTTCGGCCACCTGGTGGGAGACGGCGTGCTGATCGAGGTTGCCCGCTTGCTGCGCGACACCGCAGGCCCCGACGCCACGCTCTATCGCCTGGGTGGCGACGAATTTGCGATGATCGTGCAGCTTGATGGCGCGGCCACCTTGCGGCTGGCGGAGACGATCTGTGCCGCGGTGGCAGCGCCGATGCGCATTGGCGACAGGCAGGTGAGCCTTGGGGTCTCGATCGGGCTTGCCCCGTTTGTCGACAGCGAACTCACCCCGGTGGACCTGGCCAAGCGTGCGGACCACGCACTTTACCACGCCAAGCGGGAGAGGCCCGGACAAGCGGTTCCTTTCAATCTCGAACTGGAACGCCGGCTGCTGGACGATCACGTCATCGAGGCGGAACTGCACGCGAGCGAATTCGAAAACGAACTGCATTTTGACGTGCAGCCGATCGTTTCCATGCAATCGGGCGCAGTGGTCGGCGGAGAACTCCTGGCGCGCTGGACGAGTGCGCGCTTGGGCGTGGTCGAGCCCCAGCGCTTTGTCGAAATTGCCGAACGCAGCACCGTGATCCATGTGATTACGCGCAATGCCATGCGCCGCGCGTTGGAACTGCTGGACATGCTGCCGCCGGGCAAGACGCTCTCGGTCAACGTATCCGCCTGCGATCTGCACTGCGCCGAGACGGTGGATGCGATCCTTGACATGGTCAGCAATTCGTCTGCCGACCCACGCCGCCTGTGTATCGAGGTGACCGAGACGGCGGTGATGCGCAACCTTGACGCGGCGATCCATGCGCTTCACCGCTTCCGCGCCATTGGCATGCAGGTTGCGCTGGACGATTTCGGCACGGGCTATTCCAGCCTCAGCAATCTTCATCGCCTGCCGCTCGACAAGGTAAAGATCGACCGCAGCTTCGCCCTCAATTTCGACAACAGCTACAGCGTGTCGATCGTCGATGCGGTCGTCAATCTTTGCCATTCGCTGGGGCTGTGCTGCATCGTCGAGGGGGTGGAGACGGCGTCACAAGCATTCAAGTTGCAGAAAATCGGTTGCGATCTCATGCAGGGCTATCTGTTCAGCTATCCGTTGAATGCCAACGTCTTCGTGACGTTTGCCGCGCAGTGGTTTGCGCCGAGAGAAGAAGGCCGGCCGCGCATCGCCGGCTGATCCGGCATTTCCGCGCTATTGTTCCGCGTGGCGCACGATCGCCTCGCACAGGCGGTGCGTCGCCAGGATCGCGGCGGTATCGACCGGTCGACGCTCGCGGGCAGCGAGCAGGAAATCGTCGCACATCGCTTCAAAACCTCGTTGCCGGCCAACCGGAACCCAGTCGCCGCGGCGTTGCAGGCTCTGTCTTCCACGCGTGTCGACACGGTCAGCCAGGTTGAGGACAGTGTGGCGGGCGCCGCCGCCGATGACGTCGAGGCGTTCTTCATCCAGGCCGCTGTCACGATGCATCATGCCGATGGCGCTGAACCCGTCGCCAGCCAGTGTCAGGGTAACCGCGTGCAGCAAGCCGTCGATGACGTTGGTTTCGATCGTGTGGCGAAGTACTGGCCCAGGCACCATCGATAACAGCGTATCCACGACATGGATGAAATCGTCGAAGATCACGCGGCGCGGTTGGTCCGGCTGCGCATTGCGGTGCTTTTCCATGACGACAAGGCTGGCGTTCGTGCCGCGCAGGGCGGCGTAGTCTGGCGCGAACCGCCGGTTGAAGCCCAGTTGCAGCGGCGTGGCGCGGGTCTGTGCCAGCGTGGTGAGCGCTTCAACCTCGGCAAGATTGTCGGCGAGCGGCTTGTCCACGAACGTGGCGATTTCACGTTCGAGGAGCAATTTCACCAGTTCGGAGTGTGCAGACGTGGCCGCGTGGATAAAGGCCGCGTCGAACGTGGTGGCAGACAGCGCATCGATGACGCTGTTGTGCCGATGCTGGATGCGAAACGTCCGGCCTACTTCATCGAGCACAGATCGATCACGCGTCGCAAGATGGATTTCGAGATCGGGCCGCGTGGCCAGGACCGGAAGATACGCCTTGCGGGCGATGTCGCCCAACCCGATCACAAGAACACGCATACAGTTTTCCTGTCTTCACCGGGCCAAGACGTTCACCCGGCTGGGATATATCGGGTGCCGGGGCACCGCAACCGGCTTTCCCACGTCATTTGCCGGGGATGGGATCGGCTGCCGGCTTGGCGGCATGCATGCCATCCGCGTTCCGACCATGGCTGGGCAGCGCCAGTTCGAACGCGGTGTCCTTGCCGGGGAGCAGAGACAGATCGCCGCCATGGGCACGGGCGATCTGTCGTGCCAGGCTCAGGCCGATGCCGCTGCCTTCCTTCTTGGTGGTGTAGAACGGGCGGAAGATGCGCGCGCGGCCCTCATCGGGCACGCCGGGGCCGTTGTCGGCAACCCATATCGACAGGCGGTCGTCCAGCCTGGCGGAAAGGCGAACCTGCGGGGCGTCGGTGGCGGCCACTGCGGCCTCGGCGCCATTCTGGAGCAAGGCCCACAAGGCCTGGCTGATCTGGTCGCGGTCGATGAAGACCATCCCGTCTGGCGGCCCATCCGCCACGAAAGTGACGCGGCCGCCCCAACGCGCGGCGAACATGCGGCGCAGATCGTCGAACAGCACCGCCAGCGTCGTCGGCGCCAGGACCGGCTCGGGAAGCCGGGCCAGCTGGCGATAGGCCTGGGTGAAATGGAGCAGGCCATCGGCACGGCGAGACAGCGTGCCGAGCATGTCGCGCAAATGCGCGACCGGTGGCGGCGTGTCATCGAGCGTCGCCAGCGCGCTGTCAGCGAGCGAGGCGATCGGGGTCAGCGCGTTCATCACCTCGTGGCTCAACACGTCGAGCAGTTCGCGCGTGGTTCGCGCTTCGGCCAGGCGTTCTTCGCTCTCGATGTCGATCAGGGCGAGGATGGTGCGTGCGGCTCCAGCGCCATGGGCTTCGATCCGATCGATGCGATAGGCCCGGCCGGCGTAGCGCAGGCGCGGCGCACTTTCCCGCAAGGCCTCGGGCACATCGATCAGCACGTCCTCGATGTCGAACAGCATGCGCGCTGCCCGATTGAGGGCGCGAACGCGGCCGCTGCGCTCCACGCTCAACAGGGGGGTGGGCGCCTGGTCCAACACGGCACGCAGCACCGCGCGATCGGTTTCGCCATCGGGCGCCGCCACCTGTCGTTCGGCGGGCAGGTGCAGCGGCATCGCGCGGGCAAGCGCGAGGCTGGCCAACCAGAAGCCGAGCAACAGCACCAGCACGAAGCAGGCATAGAACCCGCCGGTCCAGGCGGCGACCGTGGCCGCGCCGCAGCCGAACAGCAGCAGTTGCCCCGGCAGCGCCGTCCTTAGGCTGCTAGAGGCCATGCTTGGCCATCCGGCGATAGAGCGCGGCCCGGCTCAGCCCCAATTCTTCGGCCGCGTGGCTGACATTGAAGCCATGCCGCTTGAGCGCCGCTGCAACCAGCACGCGCTCGCTCTCTTCCAGGTTGAGTGTGGACGCGACCGCCGCTGTCAGCGGCGCTTCGGCCGGGGAATGGCCGAGGCCCAGGTCAGCCTCGCTGATCAGCCCGCCATCGCCTAGCACCACGGCCCGCTCCACCGCCTGGGCCAGGCCGCGCACGTCGTCGCTCCAGGGGGTGACGGCAAGGGCCGTCTCGGCCTCGGGCATGAAGCCCAGCACCGGTTTGCCGTGCCGGCGTTCGGCCGCGCGGGCGAAATGGCGCGCGAGCAACAGGGCGTCGGCGCCGCGCTGGGCCAGAGGCGGCATGGCGATTTCCACCGTGCCCACCCGTGCCCGCAACGCCGGGATCAGCGGCTCGGCCGTGTCTGCCGTGGCGACGATGCGGATATCGGCCGGCAGGCGGGCGAGCAGGCGCCCCTGCGCGACCTCGGCCAGTCGATCGACGTGGCGCAGCAAGAGCGTGCCGCCGGACGCGCGCCCGATATCGGCCGCTGCGACATCGTCGCGCGGGTCGGCCGCGGCGCGCGCGTCCAGCATCACCAGTTCGCCCGCCGCGCGCGGCGAAGCGTGATGGATCGCCCTGCTCGCCAGGGTGCGTCCTGAGCCGGCCGGGCCAAGGATCAGCACATTGGCGGTTGTCGGCCCGACCCGGCGGACGAGGTCGCGCACGCGCTCGATTGCTGCGCTGGCGCCGAGCAGGCGGGGTGGATCGGCCGGAGTGCCATCGTGCTGGCGTAGCGCCGCGATTTCCCGCCGCCTTTGGCGATGGGCCAGCGCCGCGCGCACGCGCTCGAGCAGTTCCTCGTTGCGCCATGGCTTCATCACGAAATCGATCGCACCGGCCTGCATCGCGGCCACGGCGATGCGGATGCCGCTGTGCCCGGTGATCACGACCACGGCCGCATCCGCATCATCGCCCAAGAGCCGGGCCAGCGCGGCGAAGCCTTCCTCGCCGTGGGTGCGGCCACGTGTGAAATTGAGATCGAGCAGGATCGCGTCGGCTGGCGCCAGCTCCAACGCCGAGTAAGCCTCTTCGGGCTGCATCGCGCTGACCAGCTCGATCCCGGCGCGGCCGAAGAGGACGGCGACGGCCTGATGCACGTCGCGATCATCGTCGATCAGCAGGACGCGGGGCGGGCTTGACGGGGGCGTAGGACTGTCCATTTCCGGACAGTGTGTGCGATATCGCAACGAGGCTTGTCCAGCATGGTCTAATGTTGGTTGTATTATCAGTGCTTTAGGAATGTTCGCCAAGCTTTGCGATACTGTCCGCATGAGCAATGGAGCATCTTCCGAATCGCCTTCCCCTGGTGCCGGCATGGACCGCCGCGTCACGCGGCCTCGCGCCAGCCGTCGCTGGCGCTGGGTGGCAGGCGGCGTGGCGATCGTGCTGGCGGCAGGACTGACCTGGCAACTGCTGCCTGCGGCCGGATCGACCGATATCTCAGCAGCCACGATCGAGACCGGCACCGTGGTGCGCGCGCCGTTCGAGGACTATTTGCCGATCCGCGCCTCGGTCGCCCCCAAGGTCACCACACTCGTCGATACGCTGTCGGGCGGCCAGGTGGAGAAATTGCTGGTGCAGGACGGCGCCTGGGTCACGGCCGGCCAACCGCTGGCCACGCTGGTCAATCCCACGCTCAAGCTCGACGTGCTGACCCGCGAGGCGGAAATCGCCAGTCAGCTGGGCACCCTGACCGGCGATGAACTGTCGCTGGAGCGCAGCCGGCTCGACCGGGCCGCGCAGACCGCCTCGGCCAATTATGACCTGCTCAAGGCGCGGCGCGACCTGGCGATCCGCCAGCAGTTGCACGATCAGGGTTTCGTGTCTGACGAGGGTGTGAAAAGCTACCAGGAAGAGGCCGATTACCAGCGCAAGCGCCTGGGCCAGCTGCGTGCGGGGCAGGACCGTGAAGACCAGACCGCCGGGCTCCAGGCCTCACGCCTGGCCGACACGCGCGCGCGCTTGAGTGGCAACCTTGCCGCGGTGCGCGCCGGACTGGATGCCCTGGTGGTGCGCGCGCCGGTCACTGGCCGCTTGGGCAACCTGGTGATCCAGCCCGGGCAGACGCTCAAGGCGGGCGACCATGTGGCGCAGGTGGATAGCGAAGGTGCCTGGAAACTGGTGGCCGACGTGGACGAATACTATCTCGGCCGCGTTGCCGTGGGCCAGCAGGCCAAGGGCGACGCCGGCATCGGTCTGGTCGTCAGCAAAGTCCTGCCCGCCGTCGCCAATGGCCGTTTTCACATCGAACTGGGTTTTGCCGGCCCCGCGCCACAAGGCCTGAACCGCGGCCAGACCATGGATATCCGCGCCACCCTGGGCGCAACCAGCAAGGCGCTGGTGGCCCCGGTGGGCGGCTGGCTCGACAGCGGCGGCGGCACGTCGGCCTTCGTGGTCGATGCAGATGGCCGCCACGCCCGGCGTCGCGCGATCAAAGTCGGCCGGCGCAACCCCGCGCAGGTGGAAATCCTGGCCGGGCTGGACGCGGGAGACCGCATCGTGACGTCTAACACATCGTCCATCACGGGCGACATCATCAACCTTCGCTGACCAAAGGGCCCAGCATGATCCGCCTAGAGAATATCCAGCGCCGCTATGTTTCCGACGAGGTGGAAACGACCGCGCTCGCCGACATCAACCTGGACGTGGCAGCGGGTGAATTCGTCGCCATCATGGGGCCGTCTGGTTGCGGAAAATCCACGTTGCTCAATACGCTGGGCACGGTCGATCGCCCCACGGCCGGGCGCTATCTGTTCGGCGATCGCGATCTGGTCGCGCTTAATGAAGCAGAGCTGGCCCGCTTTCGGGCGATGACGTTGGGCTTTGTGTTCCAGAGCTTCAATCTGATCGACGAGCTGACCATCGCCGAGAACGTTGAACTGGGCCTGATCTATCGCAAGGACGCCGGTGGCGATCGCAAGGGTCGGGTTGCGGCCGCGATGGACCGGGTGGGCATATCCCATCGTGCGCGCCACTATCCGCATCAGCTGTCCGGCGGGCAGCAGCAGCGCGCGCCATTGCCCGCGCTATCGTCGGCGAACCCAAGCTGATCCTGGCCGACGAGCCGACCGGCAATCTCGACACCGAAAACGGGCAGCAGGTGATGGATATTCTCACCAGCCTCAATGCCGATGGCGCCACGATCATCATGGTCACGCATTCGCCCAGTCATGCCGACATCGCGCGGCGGCGCATCGACATGCTCGACGGGCGCATCGTCGCCTCGCTCGCCCGCGCGATCTGAGGAGGCACGCCGATGAACCGCTTTGCCTTTCTTACTCTTTATCGCGCGCTCACGCGTCACCGGCTCTACGCCGCGCTCAATATCGGCGGTCTGGCCGTCGGCATCGCCGTGTTTCTGGTGCTGGGCCTCTATGTCCAGTTCGAAACCAGCTATGAGACATGGCTGCCGCGCCACGACCAAGTCTACATCGTGCAAACGGTGGTGAATATGCCCGATAGCCCGGTCAACGGTGCCTATCCTAATACGATGGGCGGCCTGCTGGAGGAAATGAAGGCCGATTTTCCCGGGCTTACAGGCACCCGCATCAACGGCGTGGGCGCTACGGTGCTGCGCGGCGGAATCGGCACAGCCGAGGATCTTGCCTGGGTCGATGCCCAGTTCTTCGAGGTGATGGACCTGCCGATGGTGCAAGGCGACGGTGCACGCGCGCTCGCCGACCCGTCCAACGTGCTGATCGACGCCAATATGGCGCGCAAATACTTTGGCAGCACTGATGCCATCGGCCAGACCCTGACACTCAACATCGGCGCCGGAACCGCACCCTATCGCGTCGCCGGCATATTTGCCCCGTTGCCCCGCAATACCGACCTCAAGTTCACGATGCTCGCGCGCATCCCCAATGGGGCACCCAAGGGTAATGAAGACTGGTGGTATCACTGGAGCAGCACCTCGGTGAACACCTACCTACGCTTTCCCAACCCAGCTGCGGCCAAGGCCTTTGCCGCCCGGATGCCGGCGTTCGTAGTCCGCCATGGCGCGACCGACCTGGGCGCCGACGCAGACAAGATGATGCAGCTTACGCTGCTGCCGCTCACCGATCTGCACCTGACCCCGGCAGGGCGCGATATGGCCAGCATGCGCCAGACGATCATTACGCTGGGCGTAGTCGGCGCGCTCACCATGCTGATCGCGATTGTCAACTACGTGAACCTGGCCACGGCGCGCGCCGGCCTGCGTGCCCGCGAAGTGGCCATGCGCAAGGTGCTTGGCGCCAGCCGCAGCATGCTGGTGCGGCAGTTTACCGGGGAGGCCATTCTCACTACGGCGCTGGCTGCGCTGGTCGCGCTGGCACTGGCCGAACTGGGCCTGCCGCTGGTCAATGCCGCAGCGGGCCTGGCATTGTCGATCCCCTATGCCACCGTCGTGCCGGCGTTGCTGGTGCTGTCCATCGTCGTCGGAATTGGCGCGGGGCTCTATCCCGCCGTGCTGCTTTCCCGCTTTCCCGCCGCTGCCGTGCTGGCATCGGCGCGTTCGCCCGGTGGCGGCCGCACCGGCGCCAGGCTGCGTGAAATG
Source organism: Novosphingobium sp. 1529 (assembly GCF_040544855.1). Classification (NCBI taxonomy): domain Bacteria; kingdom Pseudomonadati; phylum Pseudomonadota; class Alphaproteobacteria; order Sphingomonadales; family Sphingomonadaceae; genus Novosphingobium; species Novosphingobium sp. 1529. The sequence continues at coordinate 628,655 of NZ_JBEPKW010000002.1, read as the reverse complement.
CTTGTCGTGTTCCAGTTCGCGCTGGCCACGGCCTTCATCGCCGGCACCCTGGTGCTGGTGGCGCAGACCCGCCATCTGCGTCAGGCCGATCTTGGCTTTGCCCGCGATGGGCTGATCGTGGTCAAGAGCATGGCGGGATTGAGCGAGGGGCAGCAAGGCACCATGCGCGAAGCGATTGCCAGCTTGCCGATCATCCGCGCGGTCGGGATTGCCGACAGCGCCGCCGGTGGCTTTGGCAACAACAATGACAACAACATCGAGATTCCGGGGCGGCCTGGTTATGGACCTTCGCTGCGCGAAATTGTCGTCGGGCGCGGCTTCTTTGCCACTTACGGCGCGCGGGTGATCGCCGGCCGCGTGTTCGACAATCAGCACGGGGCCGACGATTCCTATGGCACCAAGAGCAAGGACAACCGCGCAATCGTGATCAATCGGACGGCTGTTGGCGTGCTCGGCTTCCGCTCTGCACAGGAGGCGGTCGGCAAGACGCTGGGCAAAGGGCACCCGCGCACAATCATCGGCGTGGTGGACGACATGCGGTTCTTTTCACCGCACGTGCCGATGGAAGCCACGTATTACACCTATTGGAGCCATGACGTGGGTGCCCCGGTGCTCACCGCCCGCTATGCTTGCCGGATGGATGCCGCGATGGACGCGGTGCGCGACACATGGCGCAAGATTGCTCCGGAAGTGCCGTTTGACGCTGCGCCTGCCAATCAAGAACTCGCCAAGCTGTTCGAGGATGATGACCATGCGGCCAATCTCTTCACCATCGGCTCGGTGCTCGCTGTCCTGATCGGCTGCATTGGCCTGTGGGGGCTTGCTTCGTTCAATACCTCGCGGCGTGTGAAAGAGATCGGCATCCGCAAGGCGCTGGGCGCCTCCTCGCGCGACGTGGTCAAACTGCTGGTCGGCCAGTTCCTGCGTCCGGTGCTGATCGCCAACGTGATAGCCTGGCCCCTGGCATGGGTGGCAATGCGGCAATGGCTGGCCGGTTTCAGCGATCGCATTGCGCTCTCGCCGCTGTACTTCGTTGCCGCAACGCTCCTGGCGCTGGCCATTGCCGTGCTTACGGTTATCGCCCAGTCTCTGCGCGCCGCGCGGGCGACCCCGGCCTGGGCGTTGCACCATGAGTAAGCGGCTTATGGTTGCCGTAGCGCTTTCCACCGCGCTGGCATCGGCGCCCGTCCAGGCGGAAACCCTGCGCGATGCGGTGGAGGCGGCCTATCTCGGCAACCCAACATTGGCGGCGGCCCGCGCGCGGCAGGATGCGCTGGCCGAAACGCCCGAACAGGCACGCGCGGCGGGGCGGATCACGGCCGCCGCCGATGGGGCGGCCGGCTATGACCGCTTCGACTATGATCGCGGCGCAGGCGGCACCGTTTCCGCCAGCCTGCCGATCTGGACCGGCGGCCGGGTTTCCTCGCGGCTGCGCGCGGCGGAAGGAGATGTGGCGGCCGGCGAGGAAGGGCTACGCGACGCCGAGGCGGCGCTGCTCACGCAGGTGATCGGCGTCTATGCCGAACTGCTGTATGACCAGCAGGCCGTGGATATCGGCAAGGCGGATATCGCCCTGCTCGATCACCAGGTGGCAGAGGCGCAGGCGCGCTATCGCCTGGGCAAGGCCACCCGCACCGATGTCGCCCAGCTTGAGGCGCAGCGTGCCAGCGCGGGGGCGACCCTGGCCGCCGCGCAGGCAACGCTCGATACCGCTACGGCAAACTATCGCGCGGTGGTAGGGCAGGATCCTGGACCCTTGGCGCCGCCGCCCGCGCTGGGCCCGATGCCAGCCACGCTGGAACAGGCGCGCGCCGATGCCCTGGCAGCCAACCCGCTGTATCAACAGAGCTTGCGCGCCGCCGATGCGGCCGGTGCGCGGATACAGGAAGCCCGCGCCGGCAGCGCGCCTACAGTGTCTGTGGGTGGTGGCTATGGCTATGACGTGCGCCTTGGTGGCGTTGGGGCGGGCAGTTCCCTGCGTGCCGCCAATCTCGGGCTAAGCTTGCATATTCCGATCCTCACCGGCGGTCTTGTTGCCTCGCAAGTGCGCCAGGCGCAGGCCACGCAACGCGCCACGGTGTTCGATGCCGCCGCCGCCGGCCGCGAGGCGACCCGCTCCACCGATGCCGCCTGGGCCGCCCTGATGGGTGCACGGGCGCAGATGGCGGCCAACCAGGCGGGTGTGGACGCGGCCAATCTTGCGCTGGGCGGGGTCAGGGCCGAATACGGTTTTGACCTGCGCTCGACGCTCGACATTCTGGTAGCGGACGAAAGCCTGCGTTCCGCCCAGCTCGCGCTGGCACGCAACCGCAGCGACACGATCATCGCCCAGGCAGCCCTGCTGCGGGCCACGGGGCACCTCGATCTGGATGCGATCCCAAACGGATAGGGCCAAACGCATCGCGGCGCTGTGCAGATCTGTGTCTGCACAGCGCCGCGATTTGGGCCTATCGAGGGGCGGTGGCGTTAGATTGCGGGGAAGTCGACCGTGGTGGCGGCCACGTTGTTGATCAGGTTGGTGAAGAAGTTTTCGGCCACCACGGCAACGATCTCCACGATCTGGCCGTCGCCGAACCCGGCGGTGCGGAGGGCCGCGATGTCTTCTGCCGAAACCTTGCCCCGTGCCTCGGCCACCTTGCGGGCAAATTGCACGGCCGCTGCAGCATGCGGATCGGCCGAGGTTCCCTGCCGCGCCAGGTCGATTTCTTCCCTGCTCAGCTTGGCGAAATTGTGGCCGGTGAAGCTGTGGGCGGCATCGCAATATTCGCAGCCGTTCACAGCCGCCACGGCAAGGGCGATGCGTTCGCGGGTCTTGAGATCGATCGCCTTGCCCAGGCCCTGGTTGAGCGCCGCGTGGGCGGTGATCACCGCCGGGCTGTTCGAGAGCACGCGGAAGAAGTTGGGCACGCGACCCAGCTTGGCGTTGATGGCGCCCAGCGCGGCCTGCGAACCTTCCGGGGCGGCGGCAATTTCGGGAATGGTGATGCGGGACATGACGATATCCTTTTGCCTGTGAGTTTGTCCGCTGGCGCTCATGCGCCGGTGGGAATGGGGTTTTCGACAAGGCTCTGGTTGAAGGCGTCGAACAGGGCATGTTCGCCGGCTCCGGGGTTGTCGCGCATGGCGCGGATGCCTTCGACGATCACCTCGGGCGCGTCGGTTGCCAGCGCCACCAGGGTCTGCTCGATGAAATCGGGCAGCGGCATCGCGCGGGGATCGCCGCTCTTGTAGATGAGGTCGGTATCGACCCACGGCGGGGCGATTTCCTGCACGCGCACCGATGTGTCGCGCAGCTGGAACCGCTGCGACAGCGCGTAGGAATGCAGGGCTGCCTTGGTTGCGGAATAGATCGCGTTGCTGGCGATCGGCACATAGGCCAGCACGCTGCTGGTGTAGAGCACGGTCGCTTCGGGCTTGGTCTTGAGGTGTTCGATCAGGGCCGAAGTCACACGGATCGGTCCCAGCAGGTTGGTGGTGATCAATTCCTGCGCGAGCTCGTCGTCAACCGGGCCGGAGACGTCGTCGAACGGCATGAAGCCCGCGTTGTTGAACACGACATTGAGATCGGGGTAGCGCGCGATCACGTCCCGCGCTGCGCGCTGGATGCTATCGAGCTTGGTGACGTCGAGCTGTACCGACGCCATGCCGGGATTGGCTGCCGTCACCTCTTCCAGCAACGCGGTGCGCCGCCCCGAGATGATGACCTTGTTGCCCAGCTTGTGGAGCGCTTCGGCCAGGCCACGGCCAATGCCGCTGGTGCCGCCAGTGATGAAGATGGTGTTGCCGGTGAGTTTCATGAGGGTAGTTCCGTTTCCGGGAGGGGAGGGGGAAGAGCGATCAGGCCGCGGCGTGGAAGCGCGGCGCGGAATGGGTGGCAGAGAGCTGGGGGCCGAGGGCGGCGCGGGCGGCCTCGAAGGCGTGCCACAGCGCCACGTCGCGCAGCGCAGGGATGGTGCTGGTTTCGCCCTGGTCGAGCCCGGCGAGCGCGGCGTCGACCATGTCTTGCGCGTCCATCACGATCTCGGTGGGCAGATGCTCTACCGGCAACCCGCCGAGGGCCCAGAAATCGGTGCGGGTGGCGCCGGGCAGCACGGACTGGGCGCGGATGCCCTTGTCAGCCAGTTCATGGTTCAGCGACGTGGTGAAAGCCTGCACGAACGCCTTGGTGCCGCCATAGACCCCATTGAGCAGTTCCGGGGCCACCGCGACGATCGAGGCGATGTTGATCACGGTGCCGCCGCCGCGTGCCACGAACCCTGGCACCGCCGCATAAGTCAGCCGCATCAGCGCGGTAACGTTGAGCTGGACCATGGCGGTCATCTTGTCGACGTCGCTTTCCAGCAGCGCGGTGTGCGTGCCGATCCCGGCGTTGTTGACCAGCGCCGTGACGCTGGCATCTTCACGCAGAACCTTTTCGACGCGGGCGAGGTCGGCGCTGTCGCCCAGGTCGGCGGCGAGCACTTCGACCGAGCGGCCGGTCTTGTCCGAGATCTGCGCGGCCAGTTCCTGCAGCTTGTCGCGGTTGCGGGCGACGAGGATGAGGTCATACCCCCGCGCAGCGAGACGGTCGGCATAGATCGCGCCGATACCGGTCGATGCGCCGGTGATGAGAGCGGTTCCCTTGGTGGTGGCGGTCATGGTCGTGGTCCTTGTGCTTGTCGGTGCGAGCGTCATCGCTCGTGACAAGGACCTTATGGACCAGACGGCCTATGTCCGATATGACGTAGAAACTACGTTTTTCAGACATAGCTTGTGGAGGCCACATGCCGCACGTTTCCATGGTGTTGACCCCAGGCTTCCAGTTCCTTGCGCTGGGGGTGCAGGCCGCCTTTGAATTGGCCAATGTCGTGCAGGAAGAACCGTACTATACCTTGTCGATCGCCTCGGTCGCGGGCGGGGAGGTCTTGTCGTCCAGCGGGTTTGCCGTTCCTACGGTGCCGTTGGCGCAGGTCGGGCCGGTTGATACCCTGTTGCTGCTGGCGGGGCTGGTACCACCGCCGCGCCAGGACGAGGCAACGCTGGAAACCCTGCGCACCATGGCGCGCGAGGCGCGCCGCGTGGCTGGCCTGTGCACGGGGGCATTCCTGCTCGGGCAGATCGGCCTGCTCGACGGTCGCCGCGCCACCACCCACTGGGCCTTTGCCCGCCAGATGCGCGAAGACTTTCCCAACGTGCGGGTCGAGGACGACCGCATCTTCATCAACGAAGGGTCGGTGTGGACCTCGGCCGGGCTTACCGCCGGCCTCGACCTGGCTATTGCCCTGATCGAAAAGGATCTGGGGCGCGATGTGGCTGGCGCGATCGCCCGCCGCCTGGTGATGCACCACCGCCGTGCCGGCGGCCAGTCGCAGCATTCCGAAATGCTCGAACTGGCGCCGAGCAGCGACCGTATCCAGAAGGCCGTGATCTTTGCGCGGGCGCACCTGGCCAATCCGCTGACCGTAGAGGAACTGGCCGAGATTGCCGCCCTCTCGCCCCGCCAGTTTGCCCGCGCCTTCCGCGCCGAAACCGGGCAGACACCGGCCAAGGCGGTCGAGCAGATCAGGCTGGAAGCCGCCCGGTTGATGATCGAGGAAACCCGCCACCCGATGGACCAGGTCGCGCGCGAATGTGGGTTCGTCGACATTCGGCGCATGCGGGAGGCATTCATGCGGCAATATGGTCAGCCCCCGCAGACAGTGCGCCGGCTGGCCAAGGCCGCTTAAGCGTTCGCGCCCGAACCCTACAGCCCGGCCGTCACCAGCGACGGTCAGAGTTCGGGTAGGGTTTGTCCGGCAAAGCCCCAGCCGCGCAAGGCGGGTTGCGCGGCGCGGTCGATCAGCCTCTCGGCATCGGCGATCGAGAAGGGATGGGCATTGTCCATGCCATCCAGTTCGTCCCAGGTAATCGGCACGGCAACCGGTGCCCCTTCGCGGGCGCGAGCAGAGTAAGGCAATACCGCTGTGCTGCCGCGATGGTTGCGCAGCCAGTCGATGAAGATCCGGCCCTTGCGCTTGGCCTTGCTCATGGTGGCGGTGAAGCGCTCCGGTGCGGCCAGCGCCAAGGCCTCGGCAAAGCGGCGGGCAAAGTCCTTGTGCGTGTCCCAATCGTGGCCGGGCGTAAGCGGTACCACCACGTGCACGCCCTTGCCGCCCGACAGCATGGCAAAGCTGACCAGGCCGATGTCAGACAGATGACCGGCGATATCGTGGGCGGCGCGGCGCACTTGCGCGAAGTCGAGGTCCTCGTCGGGATCGAGATCGAAGATCATCCGGTCGGGCTGTTCCACCGCCTGCGCGCGGGCACCCCAGCCGTGAAATTCGATCGAGCCCATCTGCACGCAGGAAAGAAGTCCGGCGCTATCGGTAACGTAGAGGTAATCCTCTGTTCCACCGTCCTTTTCGGTGATGGGCACATGGTGGACATCGTCGCCGAACGAGCCGCTGTCATGCTTCTGGAAAAAGCACGCCTTGGCCCGCCCTTGCGGACAGCGCACCAGGCTGAGCGGGCGGTTGGCGGCAAAAGGCAGCATCAGCGGCGCGATGGCCTCGTAATAGTGCGCCAGATCGCCTTTGGTCTGCCCGCTTTCGGGGAACAGGACCCGATCGGGATGCGAGATCTTTACAGGGGCAGTTGGCGCGGAAAGGGGGGCAGGGCGTTCGGGCGTCACATTCTTGGCCTTTTTATCCTGCCGCAGCCCGACAAAGCTGGCATGGCGCACGCGGCCGTCGGCGGTGAACTGGGCAAACGCGATTTCGGCCACCAGCTTGGGCTTGATCCACTGCGCGCCACGTGCCTCGGCCGGAGGGACCAGCGCCCCGGCCTTGCCCTGCGCCAGCGGCGCCATCACTTCGGCCAGTGCCTGCAGCGTCTTGGTATCGAAGCCCGTGCCAACCTTGCCCTTGTAGACCAGCGCGCCGTTTTCCATCTGGCCCAGCAGCAGGGCGCCGAACGGCCGCGCCCGCGCCGGGCTTTTCGTCCAGCCCAGCACGACAAACTCCTGTCGCAGCGTGCATTTTACCTTGACCCACTGGCGGGTGCGGTCTCCGCGATAAGGCGCATCCACCCGCTTGGCGATGATGCCTTCCTGCCCGGCCTGGCACATCGCACCGAACAGTTTTTCGCCGGCGCCGATGACATGCTGGGCAACATGGAGCGGTGGCTGCGCCTGTGCCATCAGCGCTTCGAGGCGTTCCTTGCGCTCGATATTGGGCAGCGGCTTGAGATCATCGCCCGCCAGGCGCAGCAGATCGAAGGCGAAATAGGCCAGCTTTGCGCTATGGCCCGACTTGAGAGCGGCCTGCAGCGTTGAGAAGCTGGGATTGCCCTGCGCGTCGAGTGCCACGGCTTCGCCATCGATCAGCGCGGGCGGAAGGTCGAGCGCGGCCAGGGCGTCGGCCAGCGGCTGAAACCGTTCGGTCCAGTCCAGCCCGGTGCGGGTCAGCAGCTTTACCTCGGCACCCTTGACCGCGGCGAGCAGGCGGTATCCGTCGAACTTGATTTCGTGCATCCAGTCGTTGCCGGTGGGCACGGCATCGACCAGCGTGGCAAGCTGCACCGGCTCGAACGCGGGCAGGCGGGCGGCAGTTTGGCGTTTTGCGCGGCGTTTGGGCTTTGTCGCGGCCGTGGCATTGTGGCGGGCCGCATGCTCCATCGCCTCGGCAAAGCGCTTGCCTTGCTTGCCGGCCAAGGACTGGCTGCCCCGCTTGTCGGCAGCGATCTGGGCCATGGAGCGGCCGGTCAGAACACTGGTCAGCCCGCGCTCCACCAGATGTTCGCTGCTGCCGGCATGATCATCAGCCACTTTGCGGAGCAGCCAGTTCTCCCGCTTTTCCTTGCCGCGCGGCTTCATCCGCACGAGCAGCCACTCGCCGTTCATGCGCTCGCCAAACAAGCGGAAATGCAGGTGGCCCTTTTCCAGGTCCTTGGCGCTCTTGCCTTCGACTGGTTCCCAGCGGCCCTGGTCCCACAGCATCACGGTGCCGCCGCCATACTCGCCCTTGGGGATGCTGCCTTCGAACCGCGCATAGGACATGGGATGGTCTTCGGTGCGAACGGCCAGGCGCTTGTCATCGGGGTTGAGGCTAGGGCCACGCGTCACCGCCCAGCTTTTCAATACGCCATCGACTTCCAGCCGGAAATCCCAATGCAGGCGGGTGGCATCATGCTTTTGCACGACGAAGAGGTGGCCCTGCTCGCTGGGCTCTTCCACGCCCTTTGGCTCGGCCGTGCGGGTGAAATCGCGCTTGGCGTTATAGGGCGCGAGCGGATCGGCGCGGGCCACGAGACTATGCCTTCTTGCGGCGGGTGGCAGGCTTGCGGGCCGGGTTTTTCGCGGGTTTTCGCGCGGGCTTGTCCTCTCCCACCGATTTCTTCAGGGCGGCCATCAGGTCGATCACATTGCCTCCCTTGCCACCGGAATCGTCTTCGGCATCTTCGAGAATGCGCTTGCCCGTGCCCGCCTTGCGCTTCTTCTCGATCAGCCGGTGCAGCGCATCGACATAGCGATCGTGGAATTCGGCAGGCTTGAACGGTGCGGTCTTCTTTTCGATCAGCGTTGTGGCAAGGTTGATCAGATCCTCTGACGGTTCCGTCTCGGGGATGTCCTTGAAATAGCCCTGCGCGCGGTGAACCTCGTCGGCATAGCGGAGCACTTCCAGCACCAGCCCGCGCCCGCATGGTTTAAGCGACACCAGTTGCTCGCGCCCGCGTACCGACAACTGGCCAAGCCCTACGCGCCTGGTTTGCCGCAGGGCATCGCGCAGCACGCCATAGGCTTCTTCGGCAAGGTCGTCGGCCGGCACCACGAAATAGGGTTTTTCGTAATACAGCACGTCGATCTCGGATGGCTCGACGAACTGTACCAGTTCTAGCGTCTTGCGGCTTTCCACCTGCGCCGCCGCGATCTCCTCGTCGTCGAGCAGGACATATTCATCCTTGGATACCTCATAGCCGCGAATGATTTCATCGCGGTCTACCGGCCCCACCCCGGGCGCCACCTTCTCATAGCGGATGCGCTTGCCCGAAGGCTCATGGATCTGGTGAAAGCTGATCGCCGCGCCAGAGCGCGTGGCAGGGTAAACCTCCACCGGAATGGAGACGAGCGCGAGCCGGATCTGTCCTTGCCAATAGGCGCGAGCGGGCATGGTGTACCTCCGCCTAGCAAAAGCGCCGGGCGTGGCAGGGGTTCCCCCGATGAACCTATGTCAAGATTGATGCCGGCATGCCGGCGAGCCGCTCAAAAAGGCGCGACACTAAATTTTCCGGGCCGCTCCAGGGTTAACGATAAATTTTTCATATCCCGTGCAGTATCTGGCCGAGCCGACCAGGACGCCGACATCCGACGATGACGAACACGCTTTTCACGATCTATCTGTTCATCGTCGTCACGCTGGTCGCCAGCGCCGGGATGACCCTGTGGGAACGCAACGCGCAGCCGGCGCGCCGGCGGTTCCTGGGAACCTGCGCGGCCGGCTATGCCGTGCTGGCCACCGGTTGCGTGATCGCGACGACGCGCACGCACATTCCCGGAATTACCGGCGCGGTGTTGAGCAACCTCGTCATGCTGTGCGGCTATATGGTCGTGCTTGATGCGGTGGCGGCGCTCGATGGGCGGCGGCACCGGGGCAAGTCGGCGCTGCTGCTGGGCGGTATGGCCGCGCTATGGGCCTGGGGCGGGGCGCAGTGGGCGGTGTGGACCTGGCTCTATGCCGCGGCGGTGCCGATCGCGATCGTGTGTCTTGCCACTACCTGGGAGGCATGGCGCAGCCCGCCGTTGCGCACGCTGCGCTCGCGCAATGTGCTGATCGCTGTGACCGGGTTCCACGGTGTGGTCTATGCCGCGCGGGCACTCGTACTGCCGGGTATCGTGGCGCGCTTTGGCCAGGGTGCCATCGAACTGTCGAGCACGGTGACGCTCTATACCGGTGTACTGTATTCAGTCGTGCTGCCGATGGTGATGCTGGTACTGGTGCGTGAAGAGGCCGATGCCGGCCTGGTGCGCCTGGCCACGACCGATCACCTCACCGAACTGGGCAACCGCCGCTGGTTTTTCAGCGAAGGCGCCGAGCTGATCGCGGCCGCGCCCGGCGACCTGGCGCTGCTGGCATTCGATATCGATCATTTCAAGTCGATCAACGATCGCTTTGGCCACGCGACGGGTGACAAGGTGCTGAAATCCTTTGCCCTGATCCTGCGCGATGTGGTGGGCCCGCATGCCCTGCTGGCGCGCATCGGCGGGGAGGAATTTGCCATCATGCTGCCCGGGTACGACGGCCAGGGCGCGCGTCGCGTTGGCCAGGCGGTGATCGACCGCTTTGCCGACAGCGCCGTGCTGTGCCGCAGCGGCGTCGCTGTCAGCGCGACGGTGAGCGTGGGGCTGGCCGAACTGGGCAACACCGGCCGCGATGTGGCAACCTTGCTCGGCCTGGCCGACCGCGCGCTTTATGCCGCCAAGACTCTGGGCCGCAATCGCTTGGAACCCGCGCTGGTCGCGCTGGTGCCACCGGCCATGGCAGTGGCCTGATCCCTCGGTTCGATCGCGCTTGCAGCGTGGTTCTGGGACGCATGCCAGACCAGCACCAGATATGTATTGATTAATCACCAACCTTCCTCCACAACGGCGGTGAAGGCGCAAGACTGCCATGGCAGCGGCGCAGCACGAGACAAGCGCGGCGCGATGCCGGGCGGAGGAGAGCGATGCGCAACGATGAAGACGAGCGGCTGTTGTCGCCAGGATATGGCCGCACTTTCATCGCCATGAGTTTCCTGGTGGCGACGTTCAACTTCGCCGACCGTTCGGTCTTTGCTGTCACCGCGCAGGCGATCAAGAGCGACCTGGCGCTCAGCGATTTTCAGCTTGGCATTCTCCAGGGCTTGTCGTTCGCAGTGCTCTATGCGCTGCTCGGCGTGCCGATCGGCCGGCTTGCGGAACGCCGATCGCGCCTGGGCATCATCACCGCCGCCATCGTGTTCTGGTCGGGCATGACGATGGCCTGTGCCGCGGCCGGCAGCTTTGTCCAGATGATGCTGTGCCGCATTGGCGTGGGCATGGGCGAGGCAGGATCGCAGCCGGCGACCTCGTCGCTCGTTGGCGATCTCTTTCCCCGGCAGCGGCGCGCCTCGGTCATGGGGCTGATCCTCCTCGGGTCTCCGATCGGTACGTTTATCGGCGCTTCGGCGGGCGGCGCGGTGGCGGGGCTGTGGGGCTGGCGCACCGCATTCGTGGTGATGGGCCTGCCGGGGCTGCTGATAGGCCTGCTCGTGGTGCTGCTGCTGCGCGAACCGCGCCGCGGGCTGGCCGATGGCCTTGGCGCAACGCCGCGCCCGGCGCCCGATTTTCGCGCGTTCCTCAAGGTGGTGGGGCGCAAGCCGGCGCTGGTCTACGTGATCGCCGGCGGCGCGCTGGCGGGTTTTGGGATGAGTTCGATCTCGCAGTTCCTGGCCGTGTTCCTCAGCCGTGCCTATGATCTGCCGGCGCGCACGGCCGGCACGCTCTATGGCACGATTTCGGCACTGGCGCTGGGCAGCGGGCTGCTGATCGGGTCGTTCGGCACCGACTGGCTGGCGCGGCGGGGTGATGGACGCTGGCCGGCCTGGGGCGCGGCGATCGGCCTGCTCATCGCGCCGTTCTCCTATTGGATTGCGCTCAATGCTGCCTCGCCGGTTACCGGCACGGTGCTGTTGATCATCTCGGGCTGCTTCCTGCTGCTGTATTATGGGCCGACCACGGGCATGATCCAGAACCTACTGGAGCCGCGCATGCGCGCCACCGGGGCTGCGGTGTTTGGCATGTTCTATACCCTGGTTGGCTATGGCGGCGGTCCCACGTTCGTGGGCTGGATGAGCGACTGGTTTGCCACGCGAGCCTATGGCGCGGCGGATTATCTGGCGCGGTGCCCGGCGGCGCGACCTGGCATGGCGGCGCTGGATGCGGCGCACCAGGCCTGTGCCACAGCCTCGGCCAGCGGGCTGCGGTCCGCACTGATGGCCTCGGTCTGCGTGTTCTTTATCGCCGCGGCCATGTTCCTGCTGGCAGCGCGCACCCTGCGCCAAGACTATTTCGTGGCGGAACCGGCGGCATGAGCGCGGATCTGCGTGCCTGGTTCGAGGGCTATATCGCCGCGTTCAACCGCAACGATTTTGACGGCTTTGGCGCCTATTATGCGCCGGACGTGGTCTTTGCCGGCCAGGCTGCCCAAGTGGTGGGGCGTGCGGCGGTGCTTGATTTCTATCGCACCGTGAAGGCGCACCTCGATGAAACGCTGGACCTGTTGACGTTTGTCGGCGCGCCGGACGGCAGCCGCATTGCCGCCGAACTGCGCACGAGCCTGGTGGCGCGTCGCGACTGGCCCGAGATGCCGACTGGCGCCATGCGCGTGGGCGATCGCCGGGAGAGCGTTAACTTCGTGATCTATGATATTGAAGACGGACACTTTGTCCGCGTGCGATCGGCGCGCTTTGGCAGGGGTGCAGCATGACGCCCGAGGCCCGCCTTGCCGCCTATATCGATGCGTTCAACCGCAGCGATTATGATGCCTTGTGCGATTTCTATGCGCCCGATGTGCGGCTGGTGATCGGCAACGGCACCCAGTTGGTGGGCCGCGAGGCGATCGTGGCGTTCTATCGCCCGATCAAGCAGCAGACCCAGCGCACCATCACCGTGCGGCAATGCTTTCACGATGGCCAGGTGCTGGCGGCAGAGCTGGAATCCGAATTCCTGGCGCTGACCGACCTGCCGGAATTTGCCGCCGGGCCGATGCGGCGCGGTGACCGGCGTTATCTCAACAGCCTGGTATTCTATGATTTTGCCGGGCCGCACTACACCCGCATTCGCGCGGCCGTGCTCAAGCGGGCTTATCGCCCTGTGGCGTGAGCCTTGCTGCCCGGCCAAGGAAAGCCATCGGCCGGTTCGGTACTGGGCGCGGCCGGCGCGAATGAGCCCGCACGGTTGACGTCACCTCCCAGATAGCGCGTGCCCGTGGGATAGGCATAAAGCGACCTTTCGCGCAGCGCACCATCGGCGAGGCGCGCCACTGCCGGCACTGCATCGGGCACATTCCCTTGTTCGACCCATTGCACCATCGCCCCCAGGAAATCCTGCTCATAGGGCACATAGCCGCCCTGGCAGTGATAGCCGCCGGGCACCAGGAACAGCCGGGCGAACGCGCGCGTGGCGGCAAGGCCGGCCATGGTGTCGCGCACGGCCTGATAGTAATCAAGCATGCCGCGCGCGCCGGCGGCATTGTCGGCCAGGCCCTGCCACAGGATCAGCTTGCCGCCATGGGCGCGAAAGCGGGTGAGATCAGGATCGGTGGCATCGAACGGCGCCCCGGCGGCAAGCAGCCGGGCGAGGCTGGCACGGGTGAAGCGCCAATCGCGCCAGGTGAAGTTTTCCGGCAGCGCATCGGGCAGCAGCAGCCGCGAAAGAAACGCTTCGGCGGCAAACTTGCCGGTCTGCGTGGCAGCGCCCGGACCGATCCAGCCCAGTTCGCTGCCATAAGGCGCGCCACCTGGAAACAGCGCCGTACCATCGGGCGCGGTCGGCCCCTGGTAATAGGCCCGCGCGGCATCAACTTGGGCCGTGTTGAGGCAATCGCTGCCGTCCTTGTCGCGGCAGCGGAGCGTGGCCGGATCGAAATGGCAGCGGCGCGGATCATCGATCTGGCCATCGCGGATGCCGTCCAGCGCGTCACAGTTGGTGATCACCGCCTGGTGGAGCAGGACGACTGCGGCGGGGGTGAAGACCTCATGCCCGGCTGCGTCGAGCCCGTGCTGCGCTTCCCACAGGAACAGTTGCATCGCTGCGGGCATGGAGACCGAGGAACCCGCAACAATGCCGTCGAAATCGTCGGGGTAGCGTTGTGCCTCCATCAAGGCCTCGCGTCCGCCGCCCGAGCAGCCGACGAAATAGCTGGCCGTGGGCGCGCTGCCGTAAAAGCGCGTGACGATTGCCTTGGCGGCCATCGCCGTGGCGTGGGTTGCCTTGTGGGCAAACTGCATCCGCAATTCCGGGTCACTGGCCCAGGTGGCATCACCGATACCGGCCCCGAAATGGCCGCCGTTGTCAAAGGCCACGGCAAAGCCACCGTCGGCGAGATGGGCGTTGCTGCATGACGGCACGATGGTGTTGCCGATCACGCCACACATGCCGCCGCATCCGCCCTGAAGATAGCGGCCGCGATAGCCCGCCAGCGGCAGGCGCAAGACGAACTGGGTTTGTGGCGCGGCATAGCCGGTGACGAGGCAGGTGGCATCTTGTTCGCTGGCACTGATCACGCGATAGGCGATCGCGCCGGCTCGCGCCGTGACGGGCGTGACCAGCGCGGCGCAAGGAAGCACCGGTGGCTGCATGGCTCGTTCCGGCAGAGCGAGCAGCGGGGCAGCGGGAACAGCGTTGGCCGTGGCGGTGCAGAGCATGCCCAGCCAGAGACCGAATGCGAGTGCAAGGCCGCGCATCATGCGGCGTACCGTGCGATCAGCGCCTGTTCGGCGCCCAGCGGATCGGCGCGCGCGCCCGATACTGCCGCAAACACCATGGTTTCCCGCTGGGGCAGCCGATAGGCGGGCCAATGCGGAACACCGGCACCGTTGGGATCGCCATGGCGGGCAAAGTGCGTCCATGCCGCGCTCATGGTGTCGGCGAGCGGCTGCGCAGCGGCAAAATCGGGGCCGATCGCGCCGGGCGCGCGCGCCAGGGTATCGAACACCAGCGGCAGATCGAGGCCGTGCGGGCTGCGCATGCGGCCACCCTGCGGCTTGACCGGCCAATCGAGCAGATAGGCAAAGACCGGTGCCCGACCGAGCGCGGCATGGCGATCGGCGGCGATGCGGGCATTGCGGCCCATGCCAAGCTCGGTCGTGATGGCGAAATAGGCGTCACTTGCGCTGGCGCCGGGATGAAGCGCGCGAAAACCGGCGATCAGGCCTGCCGCGTCGTGGACGCTGGCGGGAAGCATGGCCGGCAAGCCCGGCCAATCGAGCGTGAAAGCGCCGGGCGGGGGAAACAACCCGGTCGTTTCCGTGGCAGTATGGCCGACGAGCAGGGGAACGTCGGGCGCGACCGGCGGTGCGCCGGGGCCAAAGGGGGTGTGGGGCACGACGGTGCCATCGGCCACCACGCCCGGCCCGCGGGTGGGGTCACCGCCCGTTACCTGGGCGATGGCATCGAGCAGGCGTTTCGCCGGCACCTGGCGCAAGGTATCGAGCGCGGTTGGCGCCAGGCCGAGCGCGGCCATGATCGCGCGGGTCTGGCGTTCCGCGTCATCGGGCGCGATGGTATAGGTGCCAAAACCGCTTTGCAGGATCGCGCGCTGAAACAGGCCGCGTGCCGCTGGCATCGCCAGCAGCGCCGCCACCTTTGATCCCCCGCCCGATTGCCCGAAGATCGTGACCCGGCCAGGATCGCCACCGAACGTGGCGATATTGGCGCGCACCCAGCGCAGCGCGGCGACAAGATCGAGCTGGCCGACATTCGATACCGCTGTGCCGGACTTGGCGAGATCCCCGAAATGGAGGTAGCCAAACGCATTGAGGCGGTGATTGACCGAGACCACTACCACATCGCGGCGCTGACACAGCCGCAGCCCATCGTTGACCGGCGCATCGCCGGCACCCAGTGCAAAGCCGCCGCCATGGATCCACACCATCACCGGGCGGCGCTGTCCATCGTTCACGCCCGGCGTCCAGACATTGAGGACCAGGCAGTTTTCGCTTTGCCGCGCGCCTGTTTCGGCAGGGGCGCCGGGTGGGGCAAGCTGCGGGCAGCGATCGCCGAACGCCAGCGCGTCGCGCACCCCGGACCAGCGTGGTGGCGGCACGGGCGGCAGGAACCGTCGCGCGCCACCCGTGTCGGCGCCATAGGGCAAGCCGCGAAAGACATGCACGCCCTGCTCGATCGATCCGCGCACCAGCCCGCTGGTGGTGCGCACCACGCCGCCCTCTGCAGCACGGCTGCCCGGGGCCAGCCACAGTCCACCGCCGGCGGCAAGCGTGGCGCCCAGCACGGTTCGCCGGTTGACAGGGGTGGTTAGCGCGGCGTTGTCAGCCATGGCAGGCACTCCGTAAACAGGGCTGGTGGAGGCCCGCTCGCTGGCCGGCCTCCATTTGCCACGATCGGCAGGTCGGTCAGAAGTTGTAGCGTACGCCCACGCGATAGCGCCGGCCGATCACGTCGTAATAGACCGAGTTGTTGTTGCCGTTCCACAAGGGCGGCGGCATCACATCGAACAGATTGGTGACGTTGCCATAGACCTGGAGCGTGCGCGGCCCGTTTTTGATCAGATCGAAACTGGCGCCGATATTGGTGTAAAACCGTGATGGCACGCGGTTGATGTTGATGCTGTTGACCAGATTGACGCTATAGCCTGGGTCTTCCGGCCCGATCAGCGACGCATCGTATTTGCCGCCCGAGATGAAATGCCCCTGCAGGTTGAGCGTGAGGCGGCGCAGCGTCAGCGAGGCGAACCCGTCAACCACCCAGGATGGTACCCCGTTGAGGCCGTTGTCGCCAGCCCGGTTGACCGGCGTGGTTGTGCCCGGCATCAGCACCGCGCTATTGGTCAGCTTGATGGTATGTGTGGCGAGGCCGCGCAGATCGAGCGACGAATCCGCGCCCAGGTTGGTGTGATAGCTGGCTTCGAAATCCAGGCCTTTGAGATCCTGGCGGTTGAGATTGAGATAGAGCACCGACACCGACTGGAGAATGCCGCTGGAATTGCGTGTCACCAGGCCACAGATATCGGCAGCGCCGGTGGTGTTGCAGGTATTGACGATGACCTGCGCGCCCAGCGTGGCGATCGCGTCGCGGATGCTGATCTTGTAGTAATCCGCCGAAAGCCGCAGCCCGCGCAGCGCCCCGCCGGGTTGCAGCGTGATCCCCGTGGTAAACGTGCGGGCCTTTTCCGGGTGCAGGTTGATGTTGCCGCCGGTGTAGATCGTGGCGAACACTTGCGAGCCGGTCTTGGTATCGGACAGCGCGCCCACGCCCGTGACCGGGGTGGTGAACAGTTCGGCCGTGTTGGGCGCGCGGATATCCTGCGATTCCGTCACCCGCAGCAGCACCCCATCGATCGGCGCATAGGTGCCGCCGATCTTCCACGTGGTGGCGTTGAAGCTGTTGGATACTGTCAGGTTGGCGGTGTTGTAATGGGTGCGGCGGATCGCCCCGTTGAGGTCAAGGCTGCGGCCAAGCGGGCTGTCCTTGAGCAGCGGCAGGCCCGCTTCGACATAGCCCTCGATCACGTTGACGTGGCCGCGCGTGGGCGTGGCGTTGTAGACGTAAAAGCCATTGGCGGCCGAGATCGGGTCGACGGTGATCGACAGCTGATCGCGCCGCGCTTCCACCCCGGTGGCGAGCGTCATCGGCCCGGCCCAGCCTTCGAACAGCGTGCCATGCACGTTTCCGGCGCCCGCCCACTGGCTGAACCGCGTGTGCTGATAGGTCGTGCCAAAGGCATAGGCCTTGGCCTCGGGCGAGAACTGCCCTTGGCCCAGGATATCGAGCGGCCGGCACGCCGTGTTGGGATCGGTGAGCGCGACGCGGCAGATCGGCTTGCCCGTGACGGGATCGGCCACGGCATCGATCGCCTTGGCATAGTTGGCCGTGATGCGATCGTTGACCGTGGACTGGGTATAATCGGTCACGCCATACTGGACGTAGCCATCCCATGCCCAGGTGCCACCCAGCTTGCCGTTGGCGCCGGTGACGATGCGGAAGGTGTCGCGCTTGGACACGCTGTTCATCTGCCCGAAATCGGTGCCGAGCTTGCCGATGACGAGACCGGTAATCCCATTGGCCTGCATCGTCTGCTTGATCGCGTTGGGCAGGAACGGATTGTCGATCCTGATCAGGCTGCCGTTGCCAGGGAAACCGCCATCGCGCACTTCGGGCCCGCTGGTATATCCGGCGACATGGCCATAGCTCATGTCGATGAAGCCCGTGAAAGCGGGCGAGGCTTCGTATTCGAAATGGCCGAACGCGTTGTAGCGCGTGACCGGGATCGACAGCGCGGGATCGCCGAAGAAGCTGTTGAGGCCGGCACCCGTGCCACCCTCCATGAACAAGGCCCCGGCGTTCTGGCCATAGGAGAACGGCACGGGGTTGCCATTGGCATCGAACTGCAAACCGCCGAGCGGCCCACCGCGCGCGGCCGAGCGCGTGCCGGCAGCATTGACCACGCCGGTGATCAACCCGCCCGGCGTGAGTGTGGCGGTGTGCACGTTATAGGCAATGTTGTTGGCCGGCCGCCCGTTGACACCAGCGGTCTGGGTCAGATTGCCCACCTCGTTCGAGCAGTTGGTGCGGGTGTAGCATCCGCCCACGCCCAGATCCTTGTCGTATTCCGCGCCGAACACGGCGTGGCCGCGGCCGTCGGCAAAGCTGGTACCAGCGGCGATCTGGGCCACGTAGTTGTTGCCATCGCCGCGATCGGTCACACCATATTCGAAATTGCTGCGCACCCCTTCGAGATGCTTGTTGAGGATGATGTTGATCACCCCCGAAACCGCGTCGGAGCCATAGGCGGCAGAGGCGCCGCCGGTGACGATATCGGCGCGTTCGATCAGCAGCGTGGGGATCAGGTTGAGATCGACCGTGCCGGTGGACGTGCTGGGGGCAAAGCGCCGGCTGTCGACCAGCACCAGCGTGCGGCTTTGGCCAAGACCGCGCAGATCGGCGATGCGGGCGCCCGCATTGACCGGGCTGATATTGGACCCCACGGTCGAATTCGATGGCGAGGACGATGCGCGGAACGAGGGCAGCGTGGCCAGGGCTTCGCCAATGTTGGTCGAGCCCATCTTTTGCAGCCGCTCGGTGCCCAGCGTGGTAACCGGCGTGGGCGCGTTAAACGAGGAGTTGGCAAGGCGCGAACCGGTGACGATGATCGCCTGCTCTTCGGTGCGTTCGGCCCCAGCGGGCTGATCAGCGGGCAGATCGGCGGAGGGGGCCGGCGTTGCGGCGGGGGCCTCTTGCGCCGCGGCGCATGATGGCAGCGCGGCAAGGCCAAGCGCGGCACTGGCGAGCAGCCTGGCGTGGCGGGCGGAAGCGTTGGCAGTCTTACCCTTCATGATGGCGTCCTCTCTCGTTCCCCGATTGCAGGTTCGGGGTTTATGGTTCTGATGATGGCATTCGTGCGGGGGGTGGTGGCTGGGCGCCTCGATCACCGCACGAGGTAATAGCGAAACAGCGAATGGTCGGGCGGATCGCTGGGCGATACGTGCGGCCGCCGCACGCCGACCCCAACCAGCACGCTGCGGTTGAGCCATTCGTGCGGCCCGGTCGGCGCGCGGAAATAGGGCGTGCAGCGGAAATAGCGCGGGATGGCTGGCGTATCGTCGGCCATGCCGGGAAGCCGCAGCGGTCCGTGCACATAGCCACGGTTGTGGATGTAGATATGGGCGCCGTCGTCGGCCTCGATCATGTAGTGGGCGTTCAACTCGACCACGCCGTCGGCGCGCACGATCGGCCAATCCGCGCCACTGAAATCGACCAGCCGGCCGTTGAGCCGTGGCCCCGACACGATGCAGTCTGCGCCGACCGAGGTGTAGCCGGCGCTGGCTCCGCCCGAAATCGGCCAGACCCAGCGCTTGTCGAAATTGATGCGGATATCGAACGCGTGCTCGGCATGCAGCGCAAGATTGTCGGCGTGGTCCATGACCTAGTCCTCCTTGGCCGGAACAACCGGCAGCAGCAGGTGCGATGGGTGTGCCGCGCCCAGGTGCAGCACGTGGCGCCCGGCGTTGCGGGTCTGCTCGTGACGGGCAAAAGGCAGGCCGGGCAGGCCTTTGTCGGGAATGTCACGCCCCTGGATCACCAGGCGCAGGCTTTCCCCGGCGGCAAAGCGGGTGGACGACGGCCAGATCTCGATATCGACCGGCACGATTTCACCGGGGCGCAGGCGCTGCTCGGCCGTATGCGGATGAAACGGCTGTAGCGCGGTGCTGCGCTGTGGATCGGTGGCGCGATGGCTGGCGCGCAACCAGCCCAGGGCAACCGGCCCGTCTTCGAAAAAGGCGTAGAAGGTCTGTCCCACAGGCGCGCCGGTGGCGTCATGCTTTTGCAGGGCAACGAACAGGTCCATGTCATCGGCGCCCTCGGCCTCCACCCACAGGCGCAAGGCGGCATGGCCGGTGATCTCGGTATCCTGGGCAAAGCGGTGCTCGAACACGGCGCTGCCGGTTTGCGCATCATAGGCCGTTTTGCCTGCCGCTTGCGGTGCGGCCAGGTGCAGTCCACCGTCGGCGCCTAGCCACAGCGGCGTCGGCTCGATGCGGGCCGGCGGCCATTCGGCCTCGTCGCGCCACTCGGCAATATCGTGGCGATCGCGCACTTCGATCCGCACGCGCGGCCAGGCCGCCAGGCTGGTTGCGCGGCCAAGCAGGAAGTGATCGAAAAACGCTTCGCGCCCGGCCTGGCTCTCGGGCCGGTAATAGTTGGCCCACTTCTTTTGACCGTGCACGGTCAGCCATTTTTGCGGGCTGGCCATGGCCTTGAACGCTTCGAGCGTGCCACGGGTGTGCAGCCCCTGGTCCGACCAGCTTGCCACGACCCAGGCAGGGGTGCGGATCGCGCCGAGGTCGATTTCCTTGCCCTGCCAGAACGCATCGTGGAGCGGGTGGGCCTGGGCATTGGCCCAGGTGTCTTCGGTTTGGCCCAGCGAATAGGCGATGTTGTCCGACGCGCGGGGCAGGAACCCGGTTTCGAGAATGCCGCCGTGATAGGCAAATTCGCGATACCAGTCGGTAAAGCCTTCCCACGGATTGATCGCTGCCAGCGCGGGCGGGGCCAGCGCCGCCACCCAGAACTGGATCGCGGCGAGATAGGAGACCCCGGTCATCCCGATCTTGCCGTTGGACCAGGGCTGCTCTGCCAGCCAGGCGATGGTATCGGCGCAGTCCTGCGCCTCTACCGCGCCATTGTGGTGGAAATCCCCTTCGGAAAGCCAGGCGCCGCGCGGATCGACTACTGCCACGGCATAGCCGCGTGGGCACCAGGCGAGGGGGTCGGCGCCTTCGAACGGCGTCAGCGGCGAAAGCCAGGCGGGATCGACGCCGGAATGGGGCCAGAACACCCGGTTGCTGCGGGCGTGCTTGCCATAGGGGCTCCACGACAGCAGGCAGGGCAGGTCTGCCAGGCCCGCCGTTCCTGCCGGGCGATAGATGTCTGCGAAGATGCGCACGCCATCGCGCAGCGGGATCGCCACGTTGCGTTCGATCACCAGCCCGGCATCATGCTCTATCGCATGATCGCGCGGCGGCAGGGGCGGCTTGCCCGGCGCGCTATGGGGATCCTTGCCGGGGCGCATGAGCGGGGCAAACGCGGGCGCAACCATCACATCACCACGAAGTAGTGAATGCGGTTGGCGTTGGGGATCTTTTCCGCCACGCCGATGAACACGTGCTGGCTCATCCAGGCATGAGGCCCCTCGGGCGCTTCGAACCGGGGCGCCACGCGCATGTAGTAATCGTCGGTGCCCACGTCCTCGTTGCGGGCCATGCGCGCCGCGATTTCGGGGCTGCGTGCCCAGCGATAACCGCGGTTCTGCATATAGATCACCGCGCCATCATCGGCTTCGAGCAAGTAGCGCGCATCGAAATCGATCACGCCGTTGGGGCGCTGCAACGGGAAATCGCCACCCGACATCGGGATCACCCGGCCGTTGAGGCGTGGCCCCTCGATCGTGCCCTTGGCCGCATAGATCGCCGCGCGGGTATCGCCAATGGCAGAGGGTTCGATCCAGCGCAGACCGGCGAGATCGATCGAGATGGTAAAGGCAAATTCGCAGCGCGGCGCGAACGGATGGTCGGACGCAAGGGGGTGCGCCGACACCGGGGGGTGTGCCGGCGCAGGGGGGTGGGATTCGGCCAAGCGATCCTCTCCTGAATAGTTTTGCGAGTTGTTGATTTCTCACTATGTCAGGTGTTGATACATCCACAAGTCTGGCATGACAAGGGGCATTCTTTTGGCTATGGCGATGGGCATGGACACGGACAGCGCCAGTGAAAATCCCAGCCACGCGCGCGTCGCGGATGACAGTTCCCTCGTGCCGGGCCAGAGTGACGGGCACGCGATGCTGGCCGCGTCAGAGCGGCGCTGGCAGCTGTTCGGGCTGAGCCATCTGCCCTATCGGGTCCTGCTGCTGGCCAAGATGATCGACCGCGTCACCTCGCAACACGTGCGCGACCGCGCGGCCATGTCGCTGGCGGAATGGCGCGTCATCTCCCACGTCGAACTGATGAAGCAATGCAGCGCCGCCGAAATTGCCGAGGCGGCATTTGTTGATCGTTCCGAGGTGAGTCGCGCGGTTGCCGCGCTCGAGTCGCGCAAGCTGATCCAGCGCGATCCCAACCCGCGCAACCGCAAGAGCAGCCTGATCTCGCTGACGCCGGAAGGAAAGGCGATCTACGCCATGGTGCGTGAAGAACGCACCCATATGTACGAGGAATGGCTGGAAGACCTGTCGAGCGAAGACCGCGCCCAACTCGACACCGCACTGCGCACGGTGATGCGCCGGATTGTGCTGTCAAACCCGGATGCGCTGAAGGCGTGAAGCCGCGACATCGCGGTTTCATGCGGTCGTTTCGACCTGGCCATAGGCCTATCCAATGGCATCAGAGGTAAAATGTATTTCTGGCTGATAGCGCGCTGCCGTATCGCGGGCCGATAAGGCGGTGCAGGAGAGGATGCATGCGGGCGATTATCCGTCATTCCGGCAGGTATGAGTCCGAGTGTCGCTACGTTCTCCCAATGCTCCAATACATTCAAAACGCTGAGCTGCGACGCGCTACGACGCGGCTTGCCAGCGCAAGGAATAGAATGATGCGCAAGGTAATTCTGGCCAAAACTCTCGCGGTCGTGGTTTGTGCGGCGATGGCGGGCAGCGCTGTTGCCTCCACCAAGCCGGCAACAGCGGCGGCGGCCAGCACCGCCCCCGCGCAAGCGTCAGATGGGCTGTTGCTGCTCGGGACGTCCGGCGGCCCCCTGGCGCGCGCCGATCGCGCTGGCATTGCCACGCTGCTGACGATTGGCGGCCGGAATTATCTCGTCGATGCGGGCGAAGGAGTGGTGCATCAACTGGGCAAGGCAGGAATGCAGGCTCCCGCAGCGCCGATCGTTTTCCTCACCCACTTGCACGATGATCACTATGCCGGGCTGCCAGGGCTGGCATCTTTCAGCTATACGCTGCGCGCGCCACGTCTTGATGTCTATGGCCCGGCTGGCACCGTCGATTTGGTCAGGGGTGTGGCCCAGGTCATGGTTCCCAACGCTCGCATCCGCATGGCTGAGCAGGGATTGAAACACACCCCCGCAGAGTTCGTGGTGGCCCATGAATATGGGGCGGGCACCATCTTCGACGATGGCAACGTGAGCGTGTCGGCCGTGGTCAACACGCACTTTGACTTTCCTGACGGAAGCCCGGCGGCGGTCAACAAGTCGTATTCTTTGCGCTTTGACGCAAAGGGGCACTCGATCGTGTTCACCGGCGATACCGGTCCCTCTCAAGCAGTGGCGACGCTGGCCAAAGGCGCCGACGTTCTGGTTTCGGAAATGGCCTCGAACGCTGATCGTGCGGCGGTGCCGCCGTTTGTGCGACCACACATGGACCGCGAACATCTCTCGCCGCTGGAAGTGGGCAAGCTGGCCGCAGCGGCAGGAGTAAAGACCCTGGTCCTCACGCATATTGGCATCACCGATCCGTCGGACGTCGCTGAAATTCGCAGCGTTTTCAAAGGGCGGATCATCGTGGGTGCAGACCTGACCAAAGTTGCGCTTTGATCGGTTTCCACCGGCGAATTACCCACGCTTCTGCCATTTCACCGGGATGCGCAGATACGTGACGCCGTTCGCGTCGGCCGGTTGGAATTGGCCGGCCCGAATATTGACCTGAATCGAGGGGAGCAGCAGCTTGGGGACCGACAGCCCGGCGTCACGCTGCTCCCGCATGGCGACGAAATCGTCCTCGCTCACGCCGTCGTGAACGTGGATGCTGGATCGGCGCTGTTCGCCCACGGTCGTTTCCCAGCGGTAGTCATTGCGGCCCGGCGCCTTGTAGTCGTGGCAGAGGAACAGCCGCGTCGCATCGGGCAGGGCCAGCAGACGGCGGATCGAGCGATAGAGCGTGCGGGCGTCTCCGCCCGGGAAATCGGCGCGCGCGGTGCCATAGTCAGGCATGAACAGCGTATCGCCCACGAATGCTGCATCGCCAATGTGATAGGCCACGTCGGCCGGCGTGTGGCCGGGCACATGCAGCACCTCAACCTCCAGTTCCCCGATGGCAAAACGCTCACCATCCGCGAACAGCCGATCGAAATCCGAACCGTCGGTCTTAAGATCGTCCATGGCGAACACGGGCCGGAAAATCTTCTGCACGTCGCGGATATGCACGCCGATCCCGATCCAGGCGCCGGTATGTGCCTTGATGAACGGTGCCGCCGACAGATGATCAGCGTGGGCGTGCGTTTCCAGCACCATGGCGATCCGCCAGTCATGCGCCTGGGCGAAGGCCAGGATCTGCGCGGCCGAGCGCGTGTCGGCGATTCCGCCAGCCATGTCGAAGTCGAGCACGGGGTCGATCACTGCCGCTGTGCGCGTAGCCGGGTCTGCAACCAGGTAGCTGATCGTGTTGGTCGGTTCGTCGAAGAACGCCTGGATAAAGGGCTGTGCCATCATTTCCTCCGTTAGCCCTTGCTAATATATTAGGATATGCTACTTTAGCAATATCTAATGGAACGGCGCTGATGGTCAGGCCCCTGATGGATCTGGCGACGTTCTAGGCCAAGGCCGGGCAGGTCACCGATACGCTTGAGGCGCTCGGCAATGCACGCCGGCTGATGCTGCAAGGAGTGATGCGATGACGCTTGCCAACC
Source organism: Novosphingobium sp. 1529 (assembly GCF_040544855.1). Lineage (NCBI taxonomy): Bacteria > Pseudomonadati > Pseudomonadota > Alphaproteobacteria > Sphingomonadales > Sphingomonadaceae > Novosphingobium > Novosphingobium sp. 1529. The sequence goes on along the minus strand of NZ_JBEPKW010000002.1, from coordinate 603,812 downwards.
TTTCCCCCCTAGATGCCCGCGCCGCGATCGATACTGGCGCTCGTCTGGTCGATGTGCGCGGCGCCGATGAACACGCGTGCGAGCGTATTCCCGGTGCCGTCAACATCCCGCTGGACCGCATCGGCGATCTGCCGCGGGACGATCGGCCAGTCGTTTTCCACTGCAAGTCAGGAATGCGGACTGCCGCCAATGCAGCCCAGCTCGCCGCCGCAGCCGGGGGCGCACCTGCCTTCATTCTCGGCGGCGGGATCGACGCCTGGCGGCAGGCTGGCCACCCTACGGTGATCGACCGGGCGCAGCCGCTGGAGATCATGCGCCAGGTGCAGATTACCGCGGGCGCGCTGGTGCTGGCCGGGGTGCTGCTTGGCGTGCTCGTCGCGCCGGGCTTTTTCGCGCTGTCGGCGTTCGTGGGCGCAGGGCTGATGTTTGCCGGCGTGACGGGATGGTGCGGCATGGCCCATCTGCTGCGGGTGATGCCATGGAACCGGCGGGCTGGTGTCTTGCGGTGATCATGCACTCCGCCACTGTCCTCGCAGCGCTCCTGTCGGGCGGCGTGATCGGTTTGATCCTTGGCCTGGTCGGGGGAGGGGGATCGATTCTGGCCGTGCCGCTGTTGGTCTATGTCGTGCGGATTGGTTCGCCGCACGCCGCCATCGGCACCGCCGCTGTCGCTGTCACCGTCAATGCGCTGGCCAGTTTGGTCGGTCATGCGCGCGGCGGGCGGGTGAAGTGGCGCTGTGCCAGCGTCTTTGCCCTGTCGGGCATGGCAGGCGCGGCATTGGGTGCCGAACTGGGCAAGGCTGTTGACGGCAAACGGTTGCTGGTGCTGTTCGGGCTGTTGATGATCGGCGTGGGCCTGTTGATGTTGCGCAAGCGGCGTGGGCAGGAGGCGCCCGACGTGCGGCTGACCCGCGAAAGCGCGGCAAAGCTGTTGCCGCGCCTGGTTCCGATTGGCTTTGCGGTTGGCCTGGCTGCAGGGTTTTTTGGCATTGGCGGCGGGTTTCTGATCGTGCCGGGGCTGATTCTGGCCACCGCCATGCCGCTGCCGCTTGCCATCGGCACGTCGCTCGCCGTGGTCAGCGCGCTGGGCTTCACCACTGCGGCATCGTACGCCCTGTCAGGGCTGGTGGATTGGAACGTGACGGCATTGCTGGTTGCCGGTGGCGTCATCGGTACGATGGCGGGCATCGCGCTCGGCAAGATCATCGGTACGCACAAGGGGCTGCTAGAGCGCGGGTTTGCCGCCGTGGTCATCGCGGTGGGCACCTATGTGACGCTGTCCTCGCTCTGACCGGCGCTGTTCCATAGCGGTTCGCACCATCGCATTTTGCCCGTCGATTTTGGGCCAAAGCGCGATGACCTTCGGCAATAGCGGTAGCAGGCGTTCTGGCTGGTCCGTACACTGGCTCGCCTGAAACCGGAGCCAAGCACCATGATCAGACGCACAGTTGCGGTCATGCTGGCATCGAGCATAGCCTTGTTCATCGTTGCGCTGGTGATGGCGGCGCATGCCCGGCCGGCTGCCGATGCGGCTATCGCCTTTGCGGGGCGCGGCAGTGCCATCTTGGTTGCTGGCGCGGCCGGACTGCTTTTCGCGCAGGCGCTCGGAACGCGCCGTCGATCGTCGTGACGCGTCTGCCGTCCTGTGTGGCCGGGGCGGGCGCTGCCTGGTACACGCGCGGTGTGGAACTGGCCGCATGAGCATTCTCGAGCGCGCCGAATACCTCTTCCATGGCACGGCGGCACGGGGAAGGGCTGACGAATTTCAACCCGTGCGCTGGTGGTTGACCGAGACGGACTGGCACCGGCTGCTGGCCGAGCGGGCCAAGCTCGAGATCATGCCCGGCTATGCGCTGATGCGGCGGCTGTTCGGTCTGCCAATCGCGATCGACTATTACAACCAGGGATCGCGCCTGGTCACCCGGGACGGCACGGCGATCCCGTTCTGGCCCGTCGCCAGTTCGTGAAAGAACCGCTGGTGCCTGGGGGCAACTGCTGTAGTCCAGCTCATGTATCTGAACAGGCTGACTTTATGCGTGATGCGGCACTGCTTGGAATCGGGATCAGCCGCCGGTCGAAGGAATCGCGAAGCCTGCTCCCCCCAGTCAGCTGAGGCTGGCTTTCGACGGTGTTGCCAAGCAGCCACAGCTGAAAATCTCTTGCGGGCGCTCCAATGAGCCTCTGGATCATTCCTATAATATGTTATATAACATAACTTGATGGCGCGAAACGCGTTGCAGGTTTGGAGAGGGAAAATGACTGCATATCGAGTGAAACCATGGCTGGCGTGCGCTTTGCTGGGCACCTCGGCCCTTTGCGCGATCCCGGCGTTCGCTGCCGATGCGCAGGAACAGCCAGCCGCTGCATCGGCTTCCGCTGCCCCGAGCGATCCCGACGTCAAGGACATCGTCGTCACCGCGCAGCGCCGTCGTGAAAGCGTGCAGAGCGTTAACATCGCCGTGACGGCACTTTCGGGTGACGCCCTGACCGAAAAGCGCGTGGCCCGTGCGCTCGATTTGCAGACCGCCGCGCCCGGCATCACCATTTCGCGTTCCGGCATCACCGACAGCTTCAACATTCGCGGCATCGGGCTTGCTTCCGCTTCGCCGCAGGTAACCAACGGGGTCGCCACCTATATCGATGGCGTGTTCCAGACCCCGATCGTGTCAAACGGGCAGTTCTACGACATGGCTGGCGCGGAAGTGCTGCGCGGGCCGCAGGGCACGCTGTCGGGTGCCAATTCCACCGGTGGCGCCGTCTACCTCACCACGCAGCGTCCGCAGCTGGGCAAGCTGGGTGGCTATGCCAGCGCCAATTACGGCAATTACAACAATGCCGGCATCAACGGCGCGCTGAACCTGCCGGTGGGTGATAACTTCGCCATCCGTGCTTCTGGCCTGTTCAATCGCCATGATGCCTGGTTCAAGGATATCGGGCCGGCCAAGAACCAGCCAGAACGGCTCAACGAAATTGATGGTCGCGTGCAGGCGCTGTGGAAGCTTGGCGGGTTTCAGGCCAACTTGAAGGTTGAGGCGGTGCAGCGTCGCACCGGCGGTTTTGCGCTGCAGCCGATCAACACCACGCTGGCCAACAATCCCTATGTCGTGGGCCGCACCAACACCCCCTGGACGGTGAGCTATGACTCGCCGGTCGCCAACTTCGAGCGCGCCTTCACCACGATGCTGGAAGCGAAGTACCAGTTCGATGGCGGGCTGACGCTGCGCTCGGTCACGGCCTATCAGAACAAGCGCCTGGCGGCTGTGTCGGAAACCGACGCCACCTCGATCAACCCCACCAACTGGGCCAGCTATCCCGCGCTGGCTGCGCTGGGCAAGGTGCAGAACCAGGTGGTTGGCGCCAATAACGTGCGCGAGCGCGTTTACAGCCAGGAAATCAACATCATCTCGCCCGACAGCGGCGCATTCAAGTATGTGCTGGGCGGCTATGCGCAGCGCAACAAGATTGATCTGCGCAACTGGAACAGCACCAACGGCGCGTTCACCACACTGCCCCAGCCGATGACCAACAAGGTGTTGCTGGGCGTATTCGGGCAGGCCAGCTATCAGTTGGCGCCCAAGTTCTCGGTCGATGCCGGTTTGCGCTATTCGCATTTCCACGTTGATGGCTTTGGCGCGGTCTATCGCGCCGCGCCGGGCTCCACCATCACCCAGGTGATGACGGTGCCGCCGGTAGGTGCCTCGGTGCTGGTGCCGCAGACCGGTAACGAGGGCGATGGCCGCATGACCGGCAAGCTCGCGCTAAACTTCAAGCCCGATGCCGACAACCTGCTGTTTGTCTTTGCCGCGCGCGGTTACAAGAATGGCGGCATCAACCCGCCGGGCGGCAGCTTTCGCCCGGAAACGGTGTGGGACTATGAAGCGGGCTGGAAATCCAGCTTCTTCGATCGCCGGTTGAAGACGCAGATCGGCGCGTTCTACATGAAGTATAACAACTTCCAGATGGACGTGATCAATCCGCTGTCGGGCCAGAGCGGCGTGGTCAATCTCGCCAACTCCGACATCAAGGGGTTTGAGGCCAGCTTCCAGGGCAAGTTCGATGCCCTGTCGGTGGATGGTGGCCTGTCGTTCGTCGACAGTTCGCTCAGCGCGCTCTCGCTCGTCAACAAGTGGGCGATCCCGGCTGGTGTAAGCACGCCGCAGTGCAATCCGGCAGGCACGCCGGGCACGGTCGGCAACGGCTGCTTCAACTATGTGATCACGAGCACGTCGGGCGGGCCGAACCTCTACAGCCCGAAGTGGACGTGGAACGTGTCAGCCGCCTATCGCATCGACCTGGGTGGTGAACGCACGCTGACCCCGCGCCTGGGCTATGCCTACATCGGGTCGCAGTGGGCCTATCCCACCTATCAGGCGGCTACCGACCTGATCGCGGCGCGCGGGTTGCTCCAGGGCAGCATCACGCTCGACATGGGGGGCTTCAAGGCCGAGGTCTATGGCACCAACCTGGCCAACAAGTTCTATGTCGCCGGGCAGAACGGCAAGAACGAACTCTATGGCGCGCCGCGCGAATATGGCGTGCGCTTCAGCAAGACGTTCTGATGGTGCGTCTCTTCCCGGCGGGGCGCTTGCCCTGCCGGGAAAGCATTATGGCGGGCACCACAATGCCCGCAGCAAAGGCACCAGTTCGGCCTTGAGATGCTCTGGCACCGCGGCATAGATGCGCGCTTCATGGGCGGAAAATTCTGCCACGATGCGTTCGGCCAGGTTTGTTCCGGCTGGGCTGAGGTGCAAAGTCTGGATGCGGCCGCGGCCCGGCCCGGTCACGACCAGTCCCCGTTCCACAAAGCGGCGGATGATCGGGTTGAGGTTGGGGCGCTTGATCGACAGCAGGCGCCCGCATTCGGCTTGTGACAGTCCTGGATTGCGGCCGATCAGCACCAGGATCGAGGCTTCCGATACGCCCACGCCCATTGGCTCGAGATGTTGCGCCAATTGGGCCAGGCGGCTGCTGGCGGCGCGGCGCAGAAGATAGCCGGGATAGGCGAGAAACGGATTGTCCATGGAAATATTCATCTCGATCTGATGCCGCCTGGGCAAGCGGAGCGGCGGAATTTGCCCCGCACAGGGCATGTTATTTATCATAACGCGATGGCGATCAAGCACCGAGCAAAGGAGTGGCGATGAAGCACAATCTGGCGATGGCCCCGTTGACCTTGGCAATTCTGCTCGCCGGGATTGGCCCAGCGCGTGCGGCGCAGGCCCAGTCCACGCAGGCCCCTTCCGCACAGGCCCCTTCCGCACAGGACTGTGCCGCCTTGGCCAAAGCCACGTTTCCCGATGCATCCACCACGCTGTCGCTGGCCGTCTTTCGTGCGGCAACGGCACAGGAGATGCCGGTGGTGGATGGCGCCCGCCCGGCTGCTGCAATCCCGGCAATGCCGGCGCATTGCGAAGTGATTGGCAAACTACAGGAACGCGCGGGTGCCAATGGGCAAATCTATGCGATCAAGTTTCACATGCGCCTGCCCGCCGCATGGAACGGCCGCTTTGTGTTCCAGGGCGGCGGTGGGTCTGATGGCAACCTGGGCGATGCGACGGGCGGCTTTTCCAGCCAACCGGGCGTGACCGCACTGGCACAGGGCTATGCCGTCGTTTCTTCAGACTCCGGGCATGATAACGCGGTCAACAACGATCCGGCGCGCCAGGGTATCGTGACGTTCGGCCATGACGCGCTGGCGCGGCACAACTATGGCTTTGGCTACATCGGCCCGGTGGTACAGGCGGGCAAGGCCTTGATCCAGGCCTATTATCGCCGCGCGCCAGCGTTCACCTATTTCGTTGGCGGCTCCAAGGGCGGCCAGGAAGCGATGATGGCGGTGCAGCGTTTCCCGCAGGAATTCGACGCCGCGCTGATCGGGTATCCGGGCTTTCATCTGGCCTATGCGTCCATTGCACAGCTGTGGGATGGACAGGCCTTTGGCGCTGTCGCCAAGGCCATGGGACAATTGGGCAACGATGGCTTGCCACTCGTCAACAAGGCGATGAGCGACCAGGACATTCTCTTGGCGCAGGGCGCGATCCTGAAGGCCTGCGATGCGCTCGACGGGCGCAGCGATGGCATGATCGAGCATTTTACCGCATGCACCACGGCGCGCGTCGTGCCCGAACTGGCCAAGATCACCTGCCCAAGCGACGATCCGGTACGCAAGACTGCCATGTGCCTGCTGCCGATGCAGGTTGCGGCGCTGCGCAAGGTGATGGGTGGGCCGCGCACCCGTGATGGCAAGCCAATCTATTCCGAATGGGCGTGGGATGCCGGCATTGGTGCAGCCACGGCCCATGGCGTGACGCAGGGTTGGCGGATCTGGAAAATGGGGGGTTATGCCTCACCCATCAACAACGGCGCCTTGCTGCGCCTGGGCGCGCCTACCAATTCGGCAGTCTTCCGCTCGCCGCCGCTCGACGTGGCGGCCGATGTCACCTCGCTGACCCGCTATGCGCTGAGCGCCGACATTGACGAGGCCTATCGCGCAGCGCATGTCAAATGGGGCACATTGCACGAAGCGCCGGTGGATTTCATGCATGCCGACGCAACCGATCTTTCGCCGTTCTATCGGCGTGGCGGCAAGATCATCGTGTTCCACGGTGTCAGCGATCCGGTGTTTTCGGTGCTCGATACGATCCGCTGGCTGTCCGCAGTGGACAGGCATGAGCACGGCAACTCTGCACGCTTCATCCGTTTTTACGCGGTTCCGGGCATGAACCACGGGCGCGGTGGCCCGGCAACCGATCGGTTCGATATCTTCTCGTCGCTGGTCGCTTGGCGCGAAAAGGGTATTGCGCCGCAGGCGATCACCGCCACGGCCGGTGAGGACAGCCCGTGGCCAGGGCGCACCCGCCTGCTGTGCCCCTATCCGCAATGGCCGCATGCACGCGCAGGCAAAAGCGAAAGCGCGGCTTCGTCAGTCTGCCGGTAACGGCGACGACCGGGGATTTGCTGCGCAACATCGAGCCCAATGTACCTGGCTAAAGTGTGACGGAAAACGTTGTCAGTCGTGCGTTAGGTTTGTATCACTCGGCCATGACCTCGTTTATCGGAGCAGACATGGGTTTCCACTCCAATGCCTCTCTTCGCCGCCGCGCCCAAAGGATCGGCGCGCGGGCGCTGCTTGCTGCCTCGCTTGCCATGGTGCTGGGTGGCAGCACCATGGCGCATGGTTCGAACCAGCCGCTCTACGTCAATCCCGACAGCACCGTTGTGCGGGCGGCCAAGGGGCTGACCGGCCAGGCGGAGCAGGACGCGCGCCTGATCGCGCGGTTCCCCACTGGCACGTGGCTGACCAGCGGCACCCCCGAAGAGGTGCAGGCAGAGGCGCACAAACTGGTGGGCGATGCCGCTGCAAAAGGCGCGATACCGGTGTTGGTGGCGTACAACATTCCGTTCCGGGACTGCGCGCTCTATTCCGCCGGCGGGGCAGCAGACAGTGCGGCCTATGCTGCGTGGATTCGCGGCCTTGCCGCAGGCATCGGCAACGGCCGGGCCATCGTGATTCTCGAGCCGGACGGCTTGGGCGTGATCCCTTGGAACACCACGTTGAATGGGCAGCCGGAAAGCTGCCGGCCGGCTGGCATGGATGCCAAGGCAACGGTCGAACGCTATCGCCAATTGCGCGATGCTTCGGCAGTGCTTTCGGCCTTGCCGGGTGTGCAGCTCTACATGGACGGTGGCGGCAGCAGCTGGCTGGCCCCCGGCGAAATTGCCGCGCGCCTCCTGATGGCCGACGCAGGCAAGGCGCGGGGGTTCTTCCTCAACGTGTCGAACTATGAGAGCGATATCCGGCTCAAGCGGTATGCCCGCTGGGTCAGCGACTGCATGGCGCTGGTCTCGCAAGGGGGCCTCAGCCCGCGCGAGTGCCCTGGCACGCCGATCACCGGCGCGCGCGACTATCCGGGCGCCTGGGCGGATGTGGACGCCGCCTATGATACCTTGTTCTGGCGCCTGCACCTGAAACGCGATCCGCAGGCGCAAAAGCATGCCGTGCTCGATACCAGCCGCAATGGCCAAGGCGGATGGGTGCCCAAGCCCGGGCGCTATCGCGATGCAGAGGTGTGGTGCAACCCGCCCGAACGGGGGCTCGGCCGCCGGCCGACACTGGCCAGCGACGATCCGTACATCGACGCTTTCCTGTGGATCAAGATTCCCGGTGAATCCGATGGCCAGTGCTATCGTGGCACCGCCGGGCCAGGCGATCCCGAACGGGGCATGGTTGCGCCGGCAGCCGGCGCGTGGTTTGCGCAGCAGGCCCGCGAGCTGATTACGCTGGCGCGTCCCGGCGTGGAATAGGCGCGCGGGGCGTGGAAGTGGGGCTAATCGTGGTGAGCAGGCGGTGGCGCGGTTGAGCCGCGCACCAGCAGCGCATGGGCATGCTCGTGGCGCTGTTCGAGGGTGGGGCCATCGGGCGTGGCATCGAGCCGGGCGATCAGCCGGTCGGCCGCATCCCAGGCCATCGCGCTGACGGGTTGATGCACCGTGGTCAATTGCGGCCAAGCGGTGCGCGACACTTCCGAATCGTCAAATCCGGCGATCGACAGGTCATCGGGCACGGCAAGCCCCAGCGCGCGCGCGGCCGCGAGCGCGGCGGCGGCCATGTCGTCGTTCTGCGCCAGAATCGCAGTCGGTGCCGGATCGCGCCGCAAGAGATCGAGCGCGGCATCATAGCCCACAGCATAGGTGAAATCGCCGGTCACGATCAGATTCTCGTCCAGGATTTTGCCGTGCTCGGCAAAGGCGCGGCGATACCCTTCCAGACGGGCGAGGCTGGCGGCGTGCGCCGGGTCACCCAGGATGATCCCCACGCGGCTGTGGCCCATGTCCAGCACGTGTGACGCCACGGCCTGGCCGGCGGCGACTTCATCCATGGTGATGACGATCCCGCGTGCAAGATCCTTTTGCGGGGTGATCCGCGCATAGGGCAACCCTTGGCGATCAAGCAGGTCGAGCAGTTCGATTTGATCGCATGCTGGCGGCGCCAAGAGCACGCCGTCCAAGCCCGTGCGCAGCAGCAGTTTGCCCAGTTCCTCTGGCCGTTCCGACGCGTGGTTGAACGGCAGCACCACCAGCCGGTAACGCCCGTTGTGCATCCGATCTAGCGCGCCGTTCTGCAGATCGACGACGTAGCTCGGGCTCGGCCGTTCATAGGTCAGCCCGATCAGGAAGCTGCGGCGCGCGATCAGGCTCTGCGCGGTCAGATTCGGGTGATAGTCGAGCTTGGCGGCCGCATCCTTGACCAGTTGCCGAACGCGCGCGCTGACATGCGGTTCGTCATTGAGTGCGCGAGAGACCGTTTTGGGCGAAACGCCGGACATCTTGGCCACATCGATGATCGTCGTACGCCTGGAAATGTGGGCCTCCGTGCTGCTGCTGTCCAATCGGTACCTTTGGGAGCGACGGGTTTCTTAGCGGGTCTCTTGACTTCTGTCGATGTCCGCCGGTAAACGTTGTCAGTAAGACGGTAAACGTTGTCAGTTCCGAGCAGCAGGGCCGGTACGACATCAGGAGGGGTTTCATGGGAGTGAGGGGACGCAAGGGCTTGGCGCTGCGGATGGCATCTGTGGCGATGGTTGCGGCACTCGTGCCGGCCGCCCATGCGCAACAGGCAGCGGCCACCGACGGCGCCGGCGTGGCCCATCCGGAACTATGGCCAAAGCGTGAGCAGCGCATTGCGTCGGACCCGGCGATGGAAAAGCGAATCGACCAATTGCTCGCTGCCATGTCGCTGGAACAGAAAGTCGGGCAGATCGTGCAGGGCGACATTGCCAGCACCACGCCCGACGACGTGCGCCGCTACCATCTTGGTTCGGTGTTGAACGGCGGCAATTCCGATCCGGGCGGGCGCTACAACGCGCCGGCCAAGGACTGGCTGGCGCTGGCCGATGCGTTTTACGAAGCGTCGATGGCGCCCAGCGGCAACCTGCCGCGCATTCCCATCATGTGGGGCAGCGATGCCGTGCACGGCCACAACAACGTGGTCGGCGCAACGCTTTTCCCGCACAACATTGGCCTGGGCGCCGCGCGCGACCCGGAATTGCTGCGCAGCATCGGCGCTGTCACGGCCAAGGAAATGCGCGTTACCGGGCTGGACTGGACTTTCGCCCCGACGCTGGCGATCGTGCGCGACGATCGCTGGGGCCGCACCTATGAAGGCTTTGGCGAGGCGCCGGAAATCGCCGCCTCCTATGCTGCCCCGCTGATCGAAGGGCTGCAGGGCAAGATCGGTGACAAGGACTGGCTGCGCGGCCCGCACATTATCGCCACGGCCAAGCATTTCCTGGGCGATGGCGGCACCTATGGCGGCAAGGACCAGGGCGATACGCGGATTTCCGAGGCTGGCCTGATCAACACCTTCAGTGCGCCCTACATTCCCGCGCTCAATGCCGGGGTGCAGTCGGTCATGGTCAGCTTTTCCAGCTGGAACGGCACCAAGATGCACGGCAACCAGTCGCTGCTGACGGGGGTGATGAAGCAGCGCTGGGGCTTTGACGGTTTTCTGGTGGGCGATTGGAACGGCCACGCCCAGGTGAGCGGCTGCACCGCCACCGATTGCGTTCAGGCCGCCAAGGCCGGCCTCGACATGTATATGGCGCCCGACAGTTGGAAGGCCTTGTGGCAAAGCACGCTGGCCCATGCGCGCGACGGGTCGCTCCCCATGGCACGGCTCGACGATGCGGTGCGGCGCATCCTGCGCGTCAAGCTGCGTGCTGGCCTGTTCGAGGCGGGCAAGCCGTCGAGCCGGCCCTTTGGCGGCCAGTTCGACCTGTTGGGCAGCGCGGAGCATCGCGCCGTAGCCCGCCACGCCGTGCGGGAATCGCTGGTGCTGCTCAAGAACGCCGGGCAGTTGCTGCCGCTCAAGCCTATGTCCAATGTCCTGGTGGCGGGCGATGGCGCCGATAACCTGACCAAGCAGACCGGCGGCTGGACCTTGAGCTGGCAGGGCACCGGAACCAAGCCGGCCGATTTCCCCCATGCCCAATCGATCTGGTCTGGCATTGCCGAACAGGTAAAGGCGGCGGGCGGTTCGGCCACGCTTTCGGCCGACGGCAGCTTTACCAAGAAGCCTGACGTGGCCATCGTGGTCTTTGGCGAAGACCCCTATGCCGAATTCCAGGGTGATCGCCCCGATGTCGGCTTTGACGATGCACGCAGCCTGGCCCTGCTGCGCCGCCTCAAGGGCGCTGGCGTGCCGACGGTGGCGGTGTTCCTGTCGGGCCGGGCGATGTGGGTAAACCCGTTCCTCAATGCCGCCGATGCCTTTGTCGCGGCATGGCTACCGGGTTCCGAAGGCGGCGGCATTGCCGACGTATTGTTCGGCAAGGCCGATTTTCGCGGCACCTTGCCCTATAGCTGGCCGCGTTCGAGCGATCAGACCGCCGTCAACGTGGGTGACAAGGATTACAATCCGCTGTTCCCCTATGGCTTTGGCCTGAAATATGGCCAGCCTGGCGATCTGGCACCGCTGCCCGAAGCGCGCGCTACGGTCGCGGCGGCTGATCCCGGCGTCCTGTACGCCGCCGGACGTCCCGGCGCAGGGCGGCAGTTGCTACTGGGGGCGCCCGGGGCGCTGTCCACCAATCCTGGCCCGGAATTGATCGATGCGCGCCCCGCCGATCACCACGCGCAAGAGGATTCGGTGCGGCTGCACTGGACCGGCGCTGGCCCCGCCATGGCGGCGATTGCCGGGGATACGCCGGTCAATCTGACGCGCGAGAGCAATGGTGGCCTCGCTGTCGAGCTGGAATTCCGCATCGATGCGGCACCCACGGCCGATGTGAGCCTGCTGATGCAATGCAGCGGCGAAAAGTGCGGCGGCGGCTTCCCGGTCGGCAGCGTGTTCAAAGCGGTGCAGGCCGGCCAGTGGTCGCGCCTCGCCATTCCGCTGCACTGCTTTGAAAAGGCCGGCGTGGACATGGGCAAGGTGACCGTGCCGATCGCGCTGTCCACCAGTGGCGCGATGACCGTCACGCTGTCGTCAGCGCGGATCGTATCGCCGGTCGGGCCGGTGCTGACCTGCAACTGACCGCGCCGCGCCAGGGAGCGGCGCGGCACCGGTCCAAGACCCATGAACCAATCGACATTTCATTCAATCGCCATCCAGTCAGGAGAGGAATACATGAACAGGGGAATCTGGAAGCGCAGCATGGTGCTGGCGCTGCTTTCGACTTGCGCGGCAGCGCCGGCCCTGGCGCAGGAAGCGCCCGCTGATCAGTCGGCCGCCAAGCCGGCAGCGGCTGCGCAGCCCAAGGATGGTCCGGGCGACATCATCGTCACCGCCAACCGCCGCGAACAGAACCTGCAGGATGTTTCCGGCGTGGTCCAGGCGCTGGGCTCGGACCAGCTGCGCAAGGACGGCATTGTCGAACTGCGCCAGTTGCAGCAGGCCGTACCGGGGCTGAGCATTGCCAACCAAGAAGGCAATGTCGAAATCTTCATCCGCGGCGTCGGCTCGGCCAACAACACCGAACTGGGCGATCCCGGCGCTGCGCCGCACCTCAACGGCACCTACATTCCGCGCCCGCGCGGCCTGGGCCTGATGTTCTATGACCTTGAACGGGTGGAAGTGAACAAGGGGCCGCAGGGCACGCTCTATGGCCGCAATGCGCTGGCCGGTACGCTCAACATCATCACCGCCAAGCCCAAATTTGACAGCTATTCCGGCTATATCCAGGCCGAATTCGGCAACCGCAATTCCTATGCGGCCGAAGGCGCCGTCAATATCCCGATCGCGTCGAACTTCGCGATCCGCGCGGCAGGCTATTACGTCAACCGCGACTATGGTTTCCGCAATGTCTCGACCGGCGCACCAGCGATCGGTCTCAAGCCCGCTGGTCTGGAAGAGAACTATGCCGGCCGCCTGTCGATGCTGTGGGAGCCGACCAGCCGCCTGACCATTTCGGTGATCGGCGATTATGGCAAGGAAACCGGCACCGGCTATCCGGGCGCCAACATCTACAGCGCGGTTGAAGCCACTGGCCTGACGGCCAGCGACCTGGACCTGCGCCGCGTGGTCTATCGTGGGCTCCAGGGCAAGATGACCAACGAGCTGTGGGGCGTTCAGGGCAAGATTGCCTATGATTTCGACAAGGTGGGCATGGAACTGACCGGCAGCTACCGCTCGGTCGATTTCAACCAGGTCAACGCGTCGAGCGATGGCATCGATTACCCCGGCCGCAACCTGGCGACCGAGCAGTACGACAATTTCTCGGGCAACTTCTGGCAAACCAAGTCGCAGAGCGAAGTCTTCGAACTGCGCGTCTTTGCCAAGAAGGGCCAGCGCTTCCGCTGGAACCTGGGCGCGTTCTATTTCAACGAAGACCAGCAGGTTGGCTATCTCGCGCTCGCCGATCGCGGCTATTGCTGCTATTCGGGCACCGAATTCACGATGCCTGACGTGCGCGGTAAGAGCCACGCGTTCTATGCCGACGGCACCTATGACGTGGCTGATCGCCTGCGTGTTCTGGGCGGCATCCGCTATACCGAGGAAAGCAAGTCGCGCTATGGCATTGGCGGCAACTGGGCGTTGACGCTGGGCGGCGCCAACTATGCCTGCTGTCTCGCCACGCGCCTTGGCACCGAAGGCTTTGTGCCAGCCTTGCTCAGCCGCCCGAATTTCGACGTGTCCAAGATCAACACCCCGCAGGGCATGGCGCAGTTCCTGATCCAGGGTATCGCCTCGCCCGGTGCGCGCGACACGCTGATCAACCAGATCGGCGCCATTGCCAATGGCACCAATCCGGCCGGCAACTGCTTTACCCGGCCTGATATCGACAACGGCTTTGTCACCTGCCCGACCAACACCAACGGCGGTTTCAGCTATGCCAATCTGACCATCCCCGGCCAGCAGGTGGGCAGCGCTGCATTCAAGTATGCCGATTGGCGCCTTGGTTTCGAGTATGACCTGAGCACCGGCCACATGGTCTATGGCAAGGTTTCAACCGGCCACAAGGCGGGCGGTTTCAACGACAGCTTCAACGGTTCGACCGTGCCGGAAACCTATCGTCCGGAAAAGCTGATCGTGTACGAAGTTGGCAGCCGCAACACGTTTGACGTGATGGGCCGCCGCGCGGTGTTCAACCTCACCGCCTTCTATTACGACTACAAGGACCAGGTCTTCCAGGACCTGACCTGCATCAACCTCGACACCACGCAGACGCCCAACGTCTGCAACGGCTATTCGCTGGTCAACCGCAACATCGGCGCCTCGCGCCTGTTCGGCGCCGAAGCCGAATTCCGCGTGGCGCTGCCCTACCACTTCTCGGTCGACGTGAATGCGGCTTACCTCGATACCCGCATCACCAGTGGCGAAGTCGCGGACGTGCGCGCGCTGGACAACAGCGCGGGTGGCAAGTCGCCGCTGATCAGCCTGGTCGGCAACCAGCTGCCGCTGGCCTCAAAGGTCAACGTCAGCGCGCATATCGCGCAGTGGATCGATGTGGGCCGTGGCCGTTTCGATTGGCAGGTTCTGGCCAACTATCGCTCGGCCTATTACCTGACGCAGTTCAACAACAAGGACGTCGTGTTCCTGAACGGCACGCGGCAAACCGCGCTGCAGGCCGGCTTCCCGGACCGTCAGCCCGGCTTTGTCACGCTGAACCTGGGCGCAGGCTACCAGGTCAACAATGTGCGGATCGAGGCATGGGCCAGCAACCTGCTCAACGTCCAGGCGTCGCAAAAGGAACTGGCGGGCTCCGCGCTCAACATTCGCTTCCTCAACGACGCCCGCACCTATGGCGCGCGTCTGCGCCTGACGTTCTGATCGGGTTCTGAGCGCAGCAAGAGGCCCGGCTTGCCACACGGCAGGCCGGGCCTTTTTGCGGGCGGAATTGTGCCAACGTTTATCGCGAGGCTGACGACAGCACCGCGCTGGCCTCCGCTTCGGCGACAAGGCGGGCGGCATCGTCGGGCAGCAGCCAGCCTTGCCGCACGCGTTGCGCCGCGAGGGACCGGACCCGCGCGACAAAGCCGGCGTGGCTGCCATAGCGTTCTTCCAGCGACAGGCGCGGATCGCCCTTGGCGAGGCGTTCCGCCTTGGTGGCGGCAAAGGGAATGAACCCACCGGCAAAGCCGCAGGGCCCGCCCGCGCCATATCCCTTGGCCAGCACGTTCCAGCCGAGATAGGTGCCCAGTGGCACGAGATGCTGCACCGAAGGGACGTCGCCGCCGGTCTCGTTACCATCGCGGTCCACGCGCGGCACCAGCGAGGGGATAGTGCGGCGAATGGCGGGCGGCTGCTGGGTGATCACGCCCGACAGATCGGGATAGTCGAACCCGGGGCCGTAATCGTAATCGAGCAGATCGTTCATCTTGCCGTCCGGCACCGGCGCGCCGGGGATGGCGGGCCAGTGCATGGCGGCGGCATGGGGCGGGACAAGATCGCCATGGGCCAGGGTGGGATACTGGCTGGGCGGCGGCGCGCGGCCAGTGCTGACCCATGCCACCAGCCGCTTCATCAGCGCGCGCATCGTCGGCAGCGATGGATTGGGATTGTTGGGCAGCGCGCAGACCGGCGCACCGGGCCAGGGCTTGTCACCATCGAGCGAGATGCCGCCGGTGTAGGAACCGCCATGGGTCACGCCAGGGAAGTAATAGCGTCGCACATTGGCCGGGATTGGCACATCGGCGCGGGCATCGGTGCCGACCAGCGCGGGCGACAGGCGCAGCCCCCAAAGTTCGGTGGAGCCGAACGTTTCCATGATCTTGGGGCAGGTTTGTGTTGCCGTGCAGCGATCGAGCAGGCTGTGCGTGCCCCGGCCGCGCACCCGATCGGCATAGCGGCTCCACCACAAGGTGCCTTCGCTGCCCGGCTCGAACAGGGTTGCGGCCCCGCCCGGCACGGCAAAGCGCAGGTTGAGCGGCACCTGGCGTGCCGCGATGTTGGGATTGGCACCGTCGAACACGCGATGGCCCGCTTCATCCTGGTTGAAGCCCAGGTTGATGAAGCTCTTGACGAAATTGCCCGATTGCGAGGTGCCGCTGACCACGCTCCAGCGCACCTGGCCGGCAAGGGGATTGGGCGTGCCATGGTCGTCGGCCGCGGCATGGCGCAGGAAGCTGACTAGATCGCGCGTGGCGGCAAAGCCAATGCCCAGAACCAGCGGATCGCGCGCCTGATAGACCAGCGTATAGGCAAGCGCCGGGTCAAAGCCGCCCTTCAGGCAGATGCGCGCGGGATCGGGCGTGCCGGGAAACGGCGTGGTGCGGCAATCGCCAAAGGCCCATTGGCTGGGAGCAATCGGCTCCAGCGGCGCAGCGTCGCTGGCCTGGCGATAGAGCCTCGCGTGCGCGGGATCGAGATCGACCGGAAGCGGGCGCGGTACGGGGCGGCCGATCCCGCCGGTCAGGCCCCAGGTGCTGCCGGAAAGATCGGTCACGCGGGCCAGCGCCGGCCCGGTCAGGCCCTTGGCCACGGGCACGGTGGCGGTTTGCAGGCCGGGTGCGGGCGCCAGGTCACCCTGCCAGCCGCTGATCACGCGGATGTGGCCATCTTCATCGGGGGCCACTTTGCCATTGCCCCGGTTGGGCACGTCGTAGAACAGCACGCCGCTGCCGCGCGCCAGGGGGCGGGCGATGGCAAACGTGGCGCTATAGGCAACGCGGCCGTTGGCCTGGCGCGGGCCTTGGGCAATGTCGGTGATGATTGCATCGCGCGTTGGCGATACATCACCATCGAATGTCCCGGTGATGATCTCGTAGGGGCGCTCGCCCGGCTTGGTGGGCGCGGGGGTGCGCGTCTCGATATGGATGGCGGTAACCCGCGCCTGCGCGCCGGTGGCCAGGGCGAGCAGGGCAGCCCCGCCCAGCAAGCAGATCCTACGCATCGTCGATCTCCATATCCAGCAGTTGCGCGCCCAGCGTCTTGCCATGGGCATCGAGCGCGAGGGAGCGGGTGACGCCGCCCGAAAGCACGCCATGCAGCACGAAATTCACGGCCTGAAAGTTGGGCAGCACGAACCGTTCGATCCGGCGCGGGCGCAGCGCGGCAAGATGGGCGGCAACCCGCTCAGTCGTCAGCGCGCGCTCCAACTGGCTGAACTGCGCCGGGCCGCGGGCAAACACGCAGATCTGCGAGGTATCACCCTTGTCGCCCGTGCGGGCGTGGGCCAGATCACGAAGTCGCATCAACTCACTCCATGAACGATGGAGGGCGCAACCGCGCCGCGCGGAACGAGGACGGAGGCAACCGCGACCACTTCGCGCAGGGTGGTGGTCACGCCCCCACCACCCGACGGGCCATTGAGATAGAGCGCCTCGACCTCCGCACCAATTTCGGCGGCCGTGGCGCGATCGGCGCAGCGGGCGGCAACGCGCGCGCGCACTTCGGCTGGTTCGGGCGCGCGGCCGGTGGCATTGACGGCATTCACGCCGATCAGGTCATAGCGGATATCGTCCACCGCCAGGCGCTGCATCGCCACCCGCTCGGCCACGATATCGAGCGCCAGCTGGCCGCGCGCCACGGCGCCGGGCCCGGCGTAGCTGATCTGCCCTTCGCCAATGAAGCCGTCACGATAACCGACCGATACCTTGAGGCTTTCGGGGCGGGGGTGGCCGGTCGCGCCCGATACCGCAATGCGATCCGGGCCTGCCTCGGCCAGGTTCAGCGTGGTGAAGTCTGCCACCACATCGGCCTGAAGATAGCGGGCTGGATCAAGGATTTCGTACATCGCCTGTTCGCGCGCATTGGCGAGCGAGAGGCGCCCACCCGTGCCGGCAACCTTGGTGAGCATGGCCGTGCCGTCTTCGTTCACTTCGGCCAGCGGAAAGCCCAGGCGGGCCAGGCCCGGCACATCGTTGTAGCCGGGATCGGCGAAATAGCCGCCGGTCAACTGGCCGGCGCATTCCAGCAGATGGCCAATGGCAGTGCCGCCTGCCAGCCGCGTCCAATCGTCTTCGGCCCAGCCGAAGGCATGGATCATCGGGCCGAGAAACAGCGCAGGGTCGCACACCCGCCCGGTGAAGATCACCTGCGCCCCTTCGGCCAAAGCCTGGGCAATGGGAAACGCGCCGAGATAGGCGTTGGCGGAAATCGGCTTGAGATCCAACAGCGATCCCGCGCGGTCCAGCAGGGGGAGGTCTTCGTCCGCGATGCTGGCCAGCACATCGTCACCCAGCACCGCCGCCATGCGGATGCCGGTCAGGCCCTGCTCACGCGCGACGGCGAGCGCGGCTTCCATGGCGGCGAGCGGGTTGGCCGCGCCCATGTTGGATACGATGCGCACACCGCGTGCCATGGCCGGCCCCAGCACGGCGCGCATGCGCCGCTCCAGCCGGGGGTCATAGCCCGCGGCCGGATCACGCTGGCGCGCCAGTTGCGCCAGCGCGATAGTGCGTTCGGCCAGGCATTCAAAGCACAGGAAATCGAGTTCGCCTTGTTCGACCAGTTCAACGGCCGGCTCGATCCGATCCCCGGCAAAGCCGGCACCGGCACCGATGCGTATGGTTTTCATGCATGTCTCACTCATAGGCCGATCAGGCCGATGGCCAGCGCTGCCAGTGTCATCACCAAGGTGGCGCCCAGCAGCCAGGGAAAGGCAAAACGCTGATGCGCGCCGAGGTCGATGCGGCTCAGGCCTGCGACCAGGAATGTTGCGGGGGTCAATGGGCTGATCGGAAAGCCAACGGTATGCATGCCCAGCAGCGCCGCCTGCGCCACCTGCACGGGCGGCACGCCAAAATGGCCGGCAACTTGCGCGACGACGGGCAGCACGCCGAAGTAGAAGCTGTCAGGGTCGAACACCACGCTGAGCGGCATGCTGGTGACGGCCACCAGCAGCGGCAGGCTGCGGCCCATGCCGGGCGGCACCAGGGCCACGCTGGATTGCGCCAGCGCGTGGATCAGGCCAGCGCCATTCATGATGCCGGTAAACGCGCCAGCGGCAAACAGCACGCCGGCCATCATCATTGCCGGGCGGGCATGGGCCTCGATCTGGGCGCGCTGTTCCTCGGCATTGGGATAGTTGATCGTCAACACCAGGGCAAAGGCGACCATGAAGATCACGGCCGGTTCGGCCACGCCGCTGACCATCAGGCCGATGACTGCCAGCGTGATGGCAAGGTTGAGCCAGAACAGGCGCGGGCGGTGCAGCGGATCGGGGCCGGGGCTGGCTGTTCCCGTGCCTGTTGCCCCGGCATCTTCCGGCTCGGTTTGTACCAAGGGCATGGCAGCGAGGCGGCGTTCTTCCCGCCGGCCCATCCACCACGCCGCGCCGAATACGAACACCAGGCCAACCAGTTGCACCGGCAGCATCGGCGTGAAGATCTGCACCGTGGGAATGTGCAGCGCCGCGCTGGCGCGCAGTGTGGGGCCGGTCCAGGGCAGGAAATTGACCCCGGCGGCAAGCGAGGCGCAGCAGGCCAGCACGCGGCGGTCCATGCCCAGTTGATCGTAAAGCGGCAGCATCGCCGGCACGGTGATCAGGAAGCAGACCGCGCCAGAACCATCGAGATGGATCAGCAAGGCCAGCAAGGCCGTACCCATGGTGATCCGCGACGGCTTGCGCCCCACCAGGCGCAGCACGCCGCCAACCAGCGGCGCCAGCAGGCCAGCATCGCTGACCACCCCGAAAAACAGGATGGCAAACACGAACATGCCGGCAACCGGGGCAATCTTGGTGACGCCGGCAATGATCCAGCCCGGCACGCCGGCGCCCAGGCCCAGCGCTGCCGCGCCGATCACCGGCACCAGGATCATCGCGGCAAGCGGGGATAGTCGGTTCGTCAGGATGACGGCCAGCATGACACCGATGATGGCCAGTGCGCCCAGTGCGAGGGCGGCCGGCGGCAAAGCGGCAGCGGCCAGCATCAGCATGCCCCCTTGGCCGAGAGCACGCGCAGCATGTTCTGCGCCGCGGGCGAGGGGCTGCGCGCAGAAAGATGCGCAATGCCAATCACGCGATCGGCGGCGCTATCATCCAGCAGGTGCCATTCCAGATCGTGCGCGCCAACCATCGGGCGGCAGGACAGCGGAAGCGCGCTGATGCCCAGCCCTGCGGCGATAAAGGCGCCCAGCGTGGCGGGCTGGGTACATTCATAGAGCGGCCGTGGCGCCAGCCCGGCGCGGGCGAATGCGGCATCGGTGATCTGGCGCACACTGCTGGTGGGGGCCATCGCGATGAACGGGGCATCGGCAAAGCTGTGCCAGCCGGGATCGGCCGGTGCGTGCCCGGAGCGGCAGACCAGGGCGCAAGGGTCGGTGAACAAGGGCAGAAAGGTGAAATCCTCGGCCGCGTCATCGGGTGGGGTCATCACTGCCAGATCGATCAGCCGCTCGCGCAGCTGTTGATAGATGGTCCCCGCCAGTCCTTCGCGCACGGTCACATCGACGCCTGGCCAAGCCTCGCGAAAGCGGCTGAGCACGGCGGGCAGATCGCCCACCGCGTAGGATGGCAGCACGCCCAGGGCAATGCGGCCACGCTGGCCCGACAGCGTCTGGCCCAAGAGATCAAAGGCGTCGTCGAAATCGGCGATCAGGCGCTGTGTCAGGCGGAGCAGGTCTTCGCCGGCCTGCGTCAGCGACACGTGGCGGCGGTTACGGTCAAACAGGCGGGCGCCAAGGTCTTCTTCCAGCAGGCGGATGGTGCGCGAGAGCGCCGGCTGCGAGACATGGGCAAGTTCGGCCGCGCGGCTGAAGTTCGCCGTCTGGGCCAGTATGCGAAACTGGCGCAGGGTGGAAAGACTGGGAGTGCGGGCCATGCGGAACCTGTGCGCCAGAGGGAGCCGCCGATAGGTCTTGGCAGCAGGCGCATGGTGGCGGGCGCCACGCCTGGCGTCCAGCCGGCAGGTGCGCTTGGCCCCTGCCGGCACTGGCGCCACGTGTGGAAACCCGCCACCCACGATCAGAAGCGCGCCGCGATGCGGGCGTAGACCTGCCGCCCGAACGGATCGGCGATCGAGGGCAGATAGCCGTTGTACTTGGCAAAGCCGGGCGCGGTGTTGAAGATGTTGATCATCCCCAGCGTCAGCGCATAGCGATCGTCGTGGCCAAAGTTCAGGCTGTATTGCGCATCGAACACCGAAAACGCGCTGACCTTGGTGGTAACGGCGGGCACGACGGCGCCGGTGCCCGAGGTGTTGAGGCTTTGCCCATAGTCATCCTTGACGCCGGCGGTATAGCGCCAGGTCAAAGACAGGGTGTGCGGGCCATAGCCGGCATCGATGCCAGCCACGCTGCGCCAGCGCGGCGCGGCCGAGGACGAGGTGGGCGACTGCACGAACGCGTTGCGATAGCCCACGCCATCATAGACCACCGAGCCGGTGATGTTGCCATTGGCATCGCGGCGCAGAATGCCGGTGTCGACATCGTAGGCCAGCAGATAGGTCAGCGTGTCGCGCAAGGTGAGATGCAGTTGGCCAGCGTCAAACGCATACTGGCCCTGAATGTCGATGCCCGATGTCTTGGTGCCGCTGGGCGCATTGAAGCTGGTGACGACCACCGATTGCAGCGTGCCGGTCAGTGGGTCGCGCAGTACCGCGGCGCCGTTGGGCGCGGTGTTGACCACCTGCTGCGGGTTCTGTGTCGAAATCTGGTTGTTGAACTGATACTTCCAGTAATCGATCGAGAACCGCGCGCCGCGCGTCGGCACGAAGGTGGCGCCCAGGTTATAGACTGTGGACGACTGCGGCTTGAGGTTGGGATTGCCGTAGGTCTGGATCGTGCGGAACGAAGTGGTGCCATCGACCGGATCGGTGACGTTGACCACGTTGGTGCCGATCAGCGAGGCGGAACCGTTGGCCAGCGAGGGAGCCTGGAACGCCTTGCTGTAGGAACCGCGCAGCGAGAACCAGTCGACCGGGTGCCAGTTGGCCGCCACCTTGGGCACGGCCTTGCTATAGCCACCGGCATCTTCATAGCGGCCAGCCACGTTGAGCGTCAGGCTGTCGATCGGCTGGTAATTGGCTTCGGCGAACACGCTCTTCACCTCGCGCGAGAACGCGGTGTTGAGGTGCTTGCCGAGGAAACCGCCATAGCCCGACAGCAGCAGGTCGGAATAGTTGGTGGTCGATTTCTCGCGGCGATACTGCGCGCCGAGGGCGACGTTGATCTCGTGCCCGGCAATGCTGGCCAGCGGGCCATTCACCACCGCTTCGGCGATATAGTATTCGCGCTTGAAATCGGTGAAGACATCGCTTTGCAGATTGTAGATCAGCGACGGATCCATCTGCGACAGGTTGGCCTGGAACGGGCTGTAATAGAGGCAGCTGCCCTTGCCGGGCACAGCGCCGCTGCCACCGCCCAGGAAGTTGGTGTTGCAGTTCGGTCCGCCATAGCCGCGCAGCGCGGCCTGGAACATGTTCATATCGGTATCGCGATCGCGGGCGATCGTTTGCGAGGCGGAATAGGTGGCCGTCGCCAGGTACTTCCAGCGCCCGACCAGATTGCCGCGCGCGCCGAGCACGTAGTGCTGCTGGTTCACCGTATCGCGCATCACGCGATATTCGTATCCGCCCGGAAAGCCCTGCGCCCCGATCGCCCGGCCATAGAACAGCACATCGACGCCAAAGGGATTGTAGGGGTTGGACGCAGGCATCGTGGCGTTGCCCGCGTTCTGGGCATAGGACGGCACGCCAAACCGCTCGGAATCCTGATGGTAATAGCTGAGTTCGGCAAACAGCGTATTGGCGTCGTTGATTTCGAACGTGGTGTCGTTGTGGATGTTGACGCTGCGCGCACGCGGGCGGATCGGGTTCTTCGGCTGGAAATTGTAGAGGCAGTTGCCAAGGCCAAAGGCCGCGCCGCCAGTGGGGGAATAGACGCTGTTGGTGCCGTCGGCCCCGCAATTGGGATCGACCACCTTGAGCGTGCCCGTGGCCGACTTGTTGGCATCATAGAGCGCGGTGTAATCGTTGCCGTTGATCACAACGTGGCCGCCCGTGGCGGTGAGCGGCCGGCCGGTCAGCAGATAGCTGCCCGGATAGCCGGCCGCGGTGGGATTGAAGAAATTGGTGACGGCGCGATCGGAATTCTGGAGATTGTCCTGAAACCGGTAGGACGCCGAAAGCACGGTGTGGAAGCGATCGTTGCCCACGCCCATCATGGCCTGCACGTTCCACGCCGGGGAATCGGCGATGCTGGTGAACTGGGCGCTGGTCTTGAACCCGTTGAACTTGGTGTCGGTCAACACGTTGAACACGCCCGCCACGGCATCGGCACCATAAGTGGACGATGCACCATCGAGCAGAACCTCGACCCGCTGGATGGCGATATCGGGCGTCAGGCTGTTGAGGTTGACATAATCGTCACCGGCCTGCGGGGTCACGCGGCGGCCGTTGAGCAGCACCAGCGTGGAGCCGGCGCCCAGGCCGCGCAGGTTGGCCGAACGGGTATCGCGCGTATCCGCGCCGCCCTTTGACAGATCCTGCAAGCCGCCGGTGCTGCCCACGTTCTGCGGGATGAAGCGGGTGAGGTCGCCAATCGAGGACGAACCAGTGCGCGCGATCGCGGCGTTATCGACTGCGAGAATGGGCGAGGCGCGGTTCTCCTGGCGGATATTGCCGAGGTAGGAGCCGGTCACCACGATTTCCTGCGGCTTGGCTTCCGGCGCGGCTTGATCGGCAGGCGGCGTTGTCTGCGCTGGCGTGGCCTGCGCGGCTGCCGCGCCGTGCCAGCCCATCACGCCCATGGCGAACGCCGTGCCGACGAGCAGATTGTGCTTGATCCCGTGATAGCCCTTCATGTGCACCTCCTGATCACCATCGCCGGGGAGGCGCAGCCAGGGATGCCGCCGCAAAACGCGGCGTGCCATCGTTGCTCTCCCCACCATGGCGGTGTTTTCTTGTGAAGGCGCAATGGCGGACGGCCACGATCAAGTGAAATACAATTGGTCTATCGTCTTATAACGTGAAGTTATAAATCCATGGGGTTGGTCGGTCACGCTGATGGCACCGATGGCGACCCGCCAAGGGCGCGGGCGCAGCTTTCCAAAATGGGCCGCTATTTAAATCCCGCGTGGCCGGGCAGACACGGGCCCGCAACGTTTGGCCGCGTCAAGCAGGGCCGAAAAAGGGAGAGGGGAGCACCATGCTTCAGATTCACGGTAATTTCCGCGCGCATGCCGCAGCCTCGCTGGGCGCGATGGCGCTGGCGTTGGTGGGGACCAACGCTTTCGCGCAGGCCGCCACCGAGGCGGCGCCAGCTCCGGTGCCCGCGCAGGCCAGCCCGGCACCGGGCGAGATCGTCGTTACCGCGCAGCGCCGCTCGGAAAGTTCGCAAAAGGTTGCCATCGCGCTCACCGCGGTGGGTGGAGACCAGCTCACGCAGAAAGCCGTGCTGGTGCAGCGCGATCTGCAGAACGTGGCGCCCGGCCTTACCATCACCAAGGCAGGCCTCACCGAATCCATCAACATCCGCGGCATCGGTCTGTCGAGCGGATCGCCGCAAGTGGCCAATGGCGTCGCCACTTATGTCGACGGGCTGTTCCAGCCGCCGATCGCGCAGAGCTTTGATCTCTACGACATCCAGAGCATCGAAGTGCTACGCGGGCCACAGGGCACGCTGGTCGGCTCCAACTCCACCGGTGGGGCGATCTTCATCAATTCCAAGCGCCCCAAGCTGGGCGATCTGGGTGGTGACGTGACAGCCGAATACGGCAGCTACAAAAATGTCCGCCTCAACGGCGCGATCAATGTGCCGGTAGGTGACAACCTGGCCTTGCGCTTTGCCACCAACCAGCATTGGCGCGATTCCTATTACACCGATCTTGGCCCCTACAAGAACCAGCCCGACAGCCTGAAGGAACACGATGAGCGGCTGTCTGCGCTCTACCAGTCCGGCGGCTTTACCGCCTATTGGAAGGGCGAACTGGCGCAGAAGAGCACGGGCGGCTATGCCTATCAGCCGATCGCCGGAACGCAGTTTGCCGCCGGCCGCCAGGCGACGCCCTACGAGCTGAACTACGACACCAAGACCGCGAATTTCGAGCGCGCGTTTACCACGGCGCTGGAATTGAAGTACCAGACCCCTGGCGGTCTCGTTGTCCGGTCGGTGAGCGGATACCAGAACAAGCGCGTCTGGAACGTCTATGATCTGGATGGCACCAATCTGGCGCAGGTCGCTGGGCCGTTTGGCGCGCAGTATGAAGATCAATATGTGCGGGAAAAGGAATATTCCCAGGAAATCAACATCATTTCCCCTGATTCCAAGCCGCTGAACTTTATTCTGGGTGGCTATTACCAGCACAACGATATCGACGTGCTGCTGCATTTCACCGGCACCGCGCCGTTCCCGATCGTGGTCAATCCGATGAACAGCAAGACCACGATG
The DNA here is from genome assembly GCF_040544855.1 of Novosphingobium sp. 1529. Classification (NCBI taxonomy): domain Bacteria; kingdom Pseudomonadati; phylum Pseudomonadota; class Alphaproteobacteria; order Sphingomonadales; family Sphingomonadaceae; genus Novosphingobium; species Novosphingobium sp. 1529. The sequence goes on along the minus strand of NZ_JBEPKW010000002.1, from coordinate 578,542 downwards.
GGCGCATTTGCCCAGGTGAACTATCGCGTTACCGAAAAGCTCGAAATCCAGGCGGGCGCGCGCTATTCGCACTATCATGTCGATGGCACCGGTGGCGTTTATCTTGGCGGGCCGCCGCCTTCGGCCTTCCTGACGATTCCGCAGACCGGCACCGAGGCCGATGGCCGCATGACCGGCAAGATCGCGCTGAACTACAAGCCCGATGCCGACAACATGCTCTATGTCTTTGCCGCCCGTGGCTACAAGCCGGGTGGGATCAACCCGCCTGGTGGCATGTTCAACCCGGAAACGGTGTGGGACTTTGAAGCGGGCTGGAAATCGAGCTTCCTCGATCGGCACGTGCGCACGCAGATCGGCGTATTCTATAACAAGTACAACAATTTCCAGATGGATGTGATCAGTCCGGCGTCTGGTCAGAATGGCGTGGTGAACCTCGCCAATGCCACGATCAAGGGCTTTGAAGGGCAGCTTCAGGCGAAGCTGGCCGGTTTCGGCCTCGACGCCGGCGTGTCGTATGTGGATTCGCAACTCAGCAGCGTGACGGTGATCAACAAGTGGCAGCCGGGCGCCGCCACCGCGCAGTTGCCGGCCTGCGCCACCGGGGTAACCAGCAACTGCTTCCCCTACCAGTTCATCACGTCTGATGCCGGGCCGAACCTGCTGTCGCCGAAATGGACCTGGAACGCCGGCCTGGATTACACCTATTCGCTGGGCGAGGGGCGCTCGATCGTGCCCCGCGTGAACTATTCCTACATCGGGTCGCAATGGGCCTACGTTACCTATCTGCCGCAGTTTGACTTGATCAACGCGCGCCATCTGGTCAATGCCAGCGTCACGCTCAACTGGGACAACTTCAAGGTGGAGCTATACGGCACCAACCTGACCAAGGAATATTTCGTGACCGGGCAATCCGGCCTCAACGAATTCCGCACCGCGCCGCGCGAGTTCGGCGTGCGTCTGGGCGCCAAGTTCTGATGGTGGCATCGCTGCCTGGCAGCATCGGTCGGGGTCACCCGGCCGATGCTGCATCGCTGATGGAGCGCCTGCCATGCCATTGATTGCCGATACGATCGCGCGGGCAATGCAGCGGATGGTGGCGCCACGGCTGGCCCAGCCGGAAAGTGGGCTGGCGTTTCACGAAATTCCTCGGCGTTGCCGCACCATTACGATTCCAACCACGCAAGGGAGTGCTGCGGCCACGGTGTTCGCGCCGCACAACACGGCGGGCCCGGTGCCGGTTCACGTCAACTTCCATGGCGGTGGCTACGTCATGGGCCACCCCGAGCAGGATGATGCATTTTGCGCGTTCCTGGCCGAGCGGGCCGGCGTCTGTGTCATCAATGTCGATTATGCGCTGGCGCCGCAGCGACGCTTTCCGATAGCGGTAGAGCAAGCCTGCGAGGTGATCCGCTGGGTGGCGGCGCAGGCGGGGGCGCAGGGGTGGGACGGCGATCGGCTGACCGTGGGTGGGCAAAGTGCCGGTGGCGGTTTGGCTGCTGCTGCCAGCCTGCTGCTTGCCCAGGCAGGCGGGCCGCCCATCGCCGCGCAGATCCTCCATTACCCGCCGCTCGATCTCGTCACGCCGCCTGCACACAAGCAGGCCCGGGCGGCGCGTCCGGTCATTTCACCGGGTGTCGCGCGGCTGTTCAATGCGGTCTATGTGCCCGATCCATCGATACGTGCAGATATGCGCGCCTCGCCGTTGGTGGGCGCACCCGATGATTTGCTCGACAAGGTGCCGCCGGCGATCGTCATTGCCGCAGGGCTGGATCTCTTGCGGGCAGAGGCTGCCGCCTATGCCCAGCGCCTGAACGCGCGCGGCCGCTTGCTGGAATATATTGAGGTGCCCGATCAGGACCACGCCTATAACCTGCGCGGCGGCACGCGCGAGGTGGTAGAGGCAGTCTATCTTCAAATCGCCCGACATATTGCGCGCCTTGGGCGCTGATTGTCCCAGCCTTACCAGTAATCCTGCAGGGCCAGTTGGCAGCGCCACTGCGCTTCGTTGGGGGCATCCTGGCTGCCGCCAATCAGATGGGCATGGATCTGCCGGCTGGCCTCGAACAATTCGCGGGCGGCGGCTTCGGGCAGGTCGGCACTGCGGGTGCGCCGAATAAGGATCGATCCCGCCATGGCGCGGGCAATGAAGTGCAGCACGCCGTTGCCCGACATATCGGCAATATCGCGGATGAAGCCATACCAGTTCTGGCCCAGCACCGTGGCATTGGGCGCCTGCTGCATTTTCTGGAACGAACGCTCGACGCGGTCGAGATAGCGGGCATCCTGTCGCGCCCGCGCCAGATCGATCATCCCGATATTGGCGCGGTTGAGCACGGCGCGGCAACGATCAGGCGAGACCGCGTTGGCAGCGATAAAGGCGTTGATCATATGCAGCGCCCTGCCAGCTTGCGGTTCGCAGGCAAACACGCCACCGCCGCGGCCGCGCCGCATCACCACGTGCTGGGCATCGGCCAGGATGCGCACGGCTTCCACCGCCACTTCCAGGCTGGTGTCATGGGCTTCCGCGATGCTGGCGAGCGAGCCCAGGAACGTTTCACCGGGCGGCAGCAGAGCGATCTGCTGGCGCAGTTTCGCCGCCAGGCGATGCCCGCGCGAGGCCGGCTCTTCAAGCTCGGACCAGGTTGGAAGCAACGCCTGCGTCTGGCACGGCGCACGGGTTTGCTGCACCGGTGCGTCTTGCAGCATGGCCCGCACCAAGCGCCCCAGCGGATCATCCTGCCCGACAATTTCCGCCTGCAGCCATTGGCGCGCATCTTCCATCGCGGCCGGCGAATTGCTGGCAATGATGTCACTGCGGATGGTGTCCAGCGTCTGGTCGAGGCCGGGCAGGCACACGCGCAGCCCACCCTTGCCCTTGCCGCCGCGCCGGGGTTCCATCACACCGCGCAATTGCAGGATGCGGCTGGTCTGCCGCGCCACGCGGCGGCCAACGCCAAACGTCGCGGCAACACTGCCTTCGGTCAGCACGACAGCGGGGCTTGGCGTCAGGCAGATCGACTGCTCGATGCGGTCGGCAACGGTGGCTGGGGTCGATCCGCCCAGGTCATGGCCATTGATCACGCGCCCGAACAGGTCGCGCGCGCGCGACAGCGTGGGCGTGTCGGCGATGGGTAACGCGCTCTCCTGCAAATTGGCCACGGCCGATATCCCACCCCATGCAGCCGCCAATGCGGTCTGTCGCGGCACCGTGCCTGACAAAATCACAGCGGGCAACACCCCGGCAATGGCAAAATCGGTGCCTTTTGGGGTGGAATACCGGCGCGGTGCCGGTGAAGCGTGCCGCGCCATGACGGTGGTGGCGCGGCACGCGGCGTTTCAGGGGATCAAGCGTTCGGCGCGCAGCTGGGCGAACAGATCGAAAAAGGCAGTGTCCGTCGCCTGATAGCCGGTAAATCCCAGGCTGCGAGAGCGCGCCATGTCGGTTACCACCTCGATCGGGCGGCCCAGGTCTGCGTCGGTGTGCCAGGGCGAGGCGAGCCGGGTGAGGTCTGCTTCTGCCAGGCCTTCGCGCGCGGCGATGCTGCGCCACACCGGAGCATCGCCCGCCATCTGATCGGCCAGTGGCCGCACGCTGCCGTCAAACCCGGCCGGTTCCACGCCAAACCATTGCGCCAGGCGTGGCCACATCCAGCGCCAGCGGAAGATATCGCCATTGGCGCAGTTGAACGCCTGGTTTGCCGCAGCGGGCGTAGTCGTGGTCCACAGCAGTTGCTGCGCCAATTGCCGCGCGTCGGTCATGTCGGTAAGCCCATTCCACTGCGCCGCGCATCCCGGGAAGTGAAATGGACGGCCCAGTTCACGGCACAGCGTGGCATAGACCGCCAAGGTGGTGCCCATGTTCATCGCGTTGCCCACGGCCTTGCCGATCACGGTGTGGGGGCGGTGCACGCTCCAGGCAAAGCCGCTGCGTTGCGCGGCGGCGAAGAGTTCGTCTTCCTGGGCATAATAGAAATTGTCGAGCGGCAGGCGGGCTTGATCCTCGCGAAACGGCGTATCGGGCAGGTTGCCCTGGCCATAGGCTTCGAACGGACCAAGATAGTGCTTGAGGCCGGTGACCAGTGCCACATGCCCGACGCTGCCAGCCGGCTCCACCGCGCGCAGCAGGTTGCGCACCATGGCCGCGTTGACCGCGATGTTTTCCTGTTCCGTGGCGCGGCGCAGCCAGGTGGTGACGAACACGGCATCGGGTCGATGCCCGGCAAGTGCGGCGGCGGTGGCAGTGGCATCGGTGAGGTCTGCGGCGATCGGCTCCACCCCGGGCAGCGGCAGCGGATTGCGCGCCAGGCCCAGCACGCGCCAGCCTTGGGCATGAAGCAGCGTGGCAATGGCCTGGCCGGTGATGCCGGTGGCCCCGGCAACAAGGGCAGTCTTGGTCATCGATGGTTCCTTGTTGAGCAAAAACCGCTAATTGGGGCGCCGCTCGCCCGGCGCCAAGAAGGCACCAGATGGTAACCACTGGCGTTGGAAGGGCAGCGATATCGTTGGCAAAGCAAGGAGTGCCGCCGTGATACCGGGCAGCCCGGAAGAGGAATGGCGCGAGGATTGTGCCCCGCGCCGGATCCTGGAACTGTTTGCCACTAAGTGGACCAGCATGGTGCTGCACACCCTGCATGCGCGGCATGACGGGCGGGCCCGCAGCGCGGCGCTGCTGCGCAGCCTGCCGGGCATTTCCAAAAAGATGTTTGCCCAGACGGTCAGGGAAATGGAGGCGAGTGGCTTGCTGGCGCGCACCACGCGCGATGATGTCGCACCGCCTGAAGTGGATTATGCGCTGACCGCGCTGGGCCAGCGCTTCGTCGTACCGGTCGAGGCGCTGTATGGCTGGGCGCGCGACAATGCCGACGCGCTCGACGCGCTGACCCCGCGCGCGCGATCGCGGCGGCGCGGCTGATCAGGCCATGGCGGTCATGCCGGCTCGCCCAAGCATACCAGATCGGTGACGAGTTCAAGTGTGGGAGCGGCAAGGCCATGGCGGGCAGCAATGGCCAGCACCGCGCCGTTGATGGACTCGACCTCGGTGCGCCGGCCGGCGAGCCGATCTTGGAGCATCGAGGGCTTGTGCCCGGTGTGATTGGCGAGGGCAAAATCGACCTTGGCCATGGTTCGAGTGCGATCGAACGCGATGCCCTCCGCCCGGGCAATGGCGGCGATTTCGTCCATGATCATGCCGACGATGCGGCGGATCGGGGCGCTGTCCAAGCGGCCGACGGGCACTTGCCCCAGCGTGCAGAGCGCATTGAGCGCGCTGTTGAAGGCAACCTTGTCCCACACCATTGCCTCTACCTCTGGGGCGAAGCGGGCGTTGAGGCCGGCGCCATCGAGGATATCCGCCACATGGCGCGCCTGCGTGTCGGCGGCCGCGATCAGTCCTGCCAGCCAGACATGGCCTTGCCCGTGTGAAGAAACCGCATTGGCACCGTGCAGGTCCGCGGGAAAGTCGGTCACGCCCCAGACGATGCGCTCGCGCGGAAACACCGTCGCGATGGCGTCGGTATTGCCCAGCCCGTTTTGCAGGGTCAGCACGGTACAACCGGTATCGACCAGATGCGCGGCAGACGCGATTGCTGCGGCACTGTGCATGCCCTTGGTGAACAGGACCAGCAGATCGACCGGCCCGTCCACCGCAGCGATCGGGCAAGCGCCGACCCGTGCGGCAAAATCACCATCGTCCAGTGACAGCGCAATGCCTTGCGCGGCGATCGCGTCCATCCGCGCCTGGTCCACGTCGGCCACGGTCACCCGATGTCCGGCCAGGGCCAGCTTTGCCGCAAACAGGCAGCCCATTGCGCCTGCACCGATTACCACGATCCGCTGCATCCCCGAATTCTCCCACGTGTGCACACAGGCGCGTGTGCCTGCACAGGCGCGAGTATCCGGATCGGGATTTGACAGTGTCAACCCGCCGGCCGGGCAGGGCTCACAGCGGCACGATTGGCAGGTAACGCAGGAACCGCTGCGCGGCATCGGGCAGCACGCCCGCCCTGCGGCGATAGACCCAGAATTGCCGCCAGGTTTCCAGCGCCGGCACGCTGAGCTGGCGCAGGCGCCCGCTGGCGACATAGGGTTCGAGCAGCGGGACCGGCAACCAGCACAGCAATTGGCTGGCCCCGGCAATGGCGATCATCGTTTCGACCGAACTGGTGCGCGCCACGACGCGGGCCTGGTGCCCCAGTTGCGCGGCCAGGGTTTCGAACCGGATGCGCGGGGTCAGCCCCGCCTCGGGCATGACCCAGCCATGGGCAAAGACGCTGGCGAGATCGGGGCTGTCGGCGATCGGGTTGTCGGCGGCGCAGAACACGGCAAACATGTCGGCATGGTCGCAGCGGCCCAGGCACTGCGCATCGGCGGCGTCCTGCTCCACCCGGCCAGAGGTGATCGCTAGGTCGATCTGCCGCTGCTCCAGCGCGCGCACCAGGCCGCTGTCGACGTCTTCGATCGCCTCGAACGCCAGGTCGGGGTTGTCGGCCAGCATCTGCCCGGCGTGCGTCGCCACCAGGGTGCGCATCACGGCGGCGGTCGCGCCAATGCGCACCACGCCGCGCCGCAGCCCGCGAAACGCCGCCAGTTCATCGCGCAGCGTGTGCATGTCGGCCAGCAGGTGGCGGGCATGGCGTTGCAGCAGCACGCCCGGATCGGTCAGCACCATGCCGCGCGTGGTGCGATCGAACAGCGGCTGTTGCAGCCGTTCCTCCATGCGGTGGATCAGGCGGCTGAGCGCGGGCTGGGTCAGATTGGCCTGGCGTGACGCGCGCCCCAGGCTGCCGCATTCGGCCACGGCCAGAAAGGCTTTCAACTCGCGCTCATCAAAATCCATGCGTTGACGGTATGACTTTCTCCTGGATTTGCAATTGAACTTATCGCCAAATGCGCGAGACTGCGGCAAAAGATCGGGAGATTTCAGGATGCGGACCGTTCGCGACGTGACAATCACGCTGTTGCGCGAGCTGGGCATGACCACGCTGTTCGGCAATCCCGGCTCCACCGAACTGCCGCTGTTCCGCGATTTTCCCGATGATTTCCGCTATGTCATGGGGCTTCAGGAAAGCGTCGTGCTGGGCATGGCCGATGGCTTTGCCCAGGGCACCGGCCGCGCGGCGTTCGTCAACCTGCACAGTTCGGCCGGGGTGGGCCATGCCCTGGGCAACCTGTTCACGGCGTGGAAAAACCAGACTCCGCTGGTGGTTACCGCCGGGCAGCAGGCGCGGGCGATCCTGCCCTATGAACCGTTCCTGTTTGCCGAGCGTGCCGCGGAATTTCCGCGCCCGTTCGTGAAGTGGGCGTGCGAGCCGGCACGCGCGCAGGATGTGCCCGCGGCAATCGAGCGGGCCTGGCTCGTGGCGATGGAACCGCCCTGCGGACCGACGTTCGTCTCCATCCCGATCGATGATTGGGACCAGCCTTGTCCGCCACACCAGGTCCGGCGCGTCGCTGCCGATCGCCTGCCATCGACTGTGGCCATTGCCGAATGCGCGGCCGCACTCGATGCGGCGCGGCAGCCGGCGCTGGTCGTGGCGGCCGGCGTGGCGCGCGACGGCGCGTGGGAGCAGGTGGTGGCCCTGGCGGAACGCCACCAGGCGCGCGTCTACGTTGCGCCAATGGCGGGGCGCTGTGGGTTTCCCGAAGACCACGCGTTGTTCGGGGGCTTCCTCACTGCCAGTCGCGAGGCGATCGTGGCCACGCTTGCCAGCCACGACGTGATCCTGGGGCTGGGCGGGCCGGTCAATCTCTATCATGTCGACGGGCAGGGGCCGCACATGCCGCCCGAGGCAGATCTCTGGTTGATCGGTGACAATCACGTTCACGCCGCCTGGGCGCCAGCGGGGCGGGCAATCGTGGCGCAATGCCATCATGCGCTCGATGCCCTGCTTGCTGCCTCCCGTCCCGCGCCGCGCGCCCGGCCTGCGCCCTTGGTACGGCCGGCGCGGCTTGATGGCGTGGCCATGACCGATGGCTATGTGCTGCAACGGCTGGCCGACCTGCGCGCGCCGCAGACGATCATCGTGGAAGAGGCACCGTCGAGCCGCGGGCCGATGCATGATCGCCTGCCGATCCTTTGCCCCGATACCTTTTACACCACCGCCAGTGGCGGCCTCGGCCATGGCCTGCCGGCGGCAGTCGGCATGGCGCTGGCCCGCCCGCACGACAAGGTGATCGCGGTCTTGGGCGATGGGTCGGCGATGTACGCGATCCAGGGCCTGCATGCCGCCGCGCAATGGAACCTGCCGATCACGTTCCTGATCCTCAAGAACGGACGGTACGAGGCGCTGCATCATTTCGGCCGTCATTTCGGCATGCAGCATCTGGTCGGCACGCAGTTTTCCGAGCTGGATTTCGTGGCGCTGGCGGCCGGGCACGGCGTTCCGGGCCGATCGGCCAGCGACGCTGCCACGCTCGATGCTGCATTGGCCTGGTCGCTCGCGGCGGCCGGGCCGACGCTGGTGGAAGCGGTGATCGATTGAGCCGGGTGGGAGACAAGGCGATGGGCACGTTTCAACTGGCTGACCTGATCGACGATCGGCCGGACGAGGGCATCTTCCGCGTGAACCGCGCGATCTTCACCGATGCCGATGTCTTTGCCGCCGAACAGCGTGCGATCTTCGAGCAGGGCTGGGTGTTCCTGGGCATGGAATCACAGGCTGCCGGGCCGCACGATTTCTTCACCACCACGATCGGCCGCGCCCCCGTGCTGGTCCAGCGCGATGGCGAGGGGCAGTTGCGGGCCTTCATCAATTCGTGCCCGCACAAGGGCGCCAGGTTGGCACAGGTGCGCCAGGGCAACGCGCGCCTGCATGTCTGCCCCTATCACAGCTGGAGCTTTGACAGCGCCGGCCGCAACCGCGCGATCAAATGGAAGAACGCGGGCTGCTATACCCAGGCGTTCGACAGCGAGGACCATGGCCTGGCGCCGCTGCCCCGCTTTGGCAACTATCGCGGCTTTCTGTTCGGCAGCCTGGCGCCTGGCGAACTATCGTTGGCCGATTACCTGGGTGAGGCGGCCAAGCTGCTCGACCTGGTGGCGGATCAGAGCGAGGATGGACTGGAACTGGTGCCGGGTCAGGTCACCTTCACCTTTGCCGCCAACTGGAAGCTGCAGCTCGAAAACTGCTCTGACGCGTATCATTTCACTTCGGCCCATCCCTCCTACATCAGCGTGCTGGAGCGGCGGCAGCAGGAAATGAGCGCCGATGTGGTCGCATCGGTCTGGGAAAACAGCGATTACTGGAAGGAAGAAGCGCAAGGCGTGGCGGGAGGCAGCTTCAGCTTTGATCACGGCCATGTGCTCAACTGGGGCATATTCGGCATCACGCCGGCGATCCCGCTGTATGAGCAAGCCGGTGCGCTGGGCGCGCGGCTGGGCGAGGGCAAGCGCGACTGGATGTTCAACATGCGCAACCTGACGATCTTTCCCAATCTCCAGATCGCCGAAAACGCCTCGAGCCAGTTGCGTGTAATCCGCCCGATCGGCCCGGGGATGACCGAGATGCGCACCTGGTGCATCGCGCCCAAGGGCGAAAGCGCCGCGGCGCGGCGCCAGCGCATTCGCCAGTATGAAGATTTTTTCAATCCCACCGGCATGGCCACGCCCGATGACACGGTGTCCTATGAAAACTGCCAGGCCGGCTTTGCCGGCACGGTGCAGCCCTGGCTGCAAGGACACGGGCGGGGGATGACCGCGACCCAGCCGGGCGGCAATCGCTTTGGCGACCGTATCGATCTCAAACCCGCGCACAATGTGCTGGCGGATTCGCGGCTGAGCGATGAAACCCTGCTGCAGAACTACTATCGCGCCTGGGCGGCACGCATGGCGCCGGAGCTGGCTGCATGAGCCACGCGCTGACATACGAGGCCGCGCGCGACCTGCTCTACCGCGAAGCCCTGCTGATGGACTCTGGGCGCTATGCCGAATGGCTGGCGCTGTTCACGCCGGACATCGAATTCTGGATGCCCACCTGGCGTGACGAGGTCACGCTGTCCGACGATCCGGATCGCGAACTCTCGCTGATCTACTATCGCGGGCGGCGCAATCTCGAGGACCGGATCATGCGCCTGCAATCGGGGCTGTCGGTGGCATCCAGCCCAGCGCCACGCGTTGTCCACCTGGTGTCGAACATCCTGGTGACCGACGCGGAACTGGGCACTGTCTCGGCGGCGTTCACCTGTCATCGGTTCGATGTGCGGATGGACCGGGCCGACGTGTTCTTTGGCCGATATGAATATCGCCTGGTGCGCACCGAGGCGGGGTGGTCCATTGCGCGCAAGAAGATCATCCTGCTCAACGATACGATCCCGACGGTGGTGGATATCAACGCCATCTGATCGCCCCACGCTTGCGCCGGAGCTGGCCAGCGTCGATGGTGCCTGGCTGCGCGCCGCGAACAAGGCAGCGGGTCGCCAAGAGGATGCAGGATGATGGATTTCCAGACCGTGCGCTATGCCCGCGAGGGCGACGTGGTGACGATCACGCTCGATCGCCCGGATCGGCTCAATGCCTTGAGCGAGACGATGTTCGTCGAACTGGGCCAGGCGCTTGACCTTGCCGTGGCCGATGGCGCGCGGGCGGTGGTGCTGACGGGCGAGGGGCGCTATTTCTGTTCAGGCGCTGATCTGGGCGGTAATGCAACCGATGACCTGGGCGCAACGCTCGATGCCTATTATCATCCCGTGGTCACGCGGCTGGCTGCGCTCGACGTGCCACTGGTCACTGCGCTCAATGGCCCGTGCGCCGGCGCGGGGATGAGCCTGGGGCTGGCTGGCGATCTCGTGGTGATGGGTGAGAGCGGCTACCTGCTCATGGCGTTTGCCAATATTGGCCTGGTGCCCGATGCCGGGGCGACTTGGCTCGCCGCGCGCAGCATTGGCCGCTGTCGCACTCTGGAGTTGGCCCTGCTGGGCGAGCGGCTTGGGGCCGCAGAGGCCAAGGCGGCTGGCCTGGTGACGCGGGTAGTGCCCGATAACGATGTCATGGCCGAGGCCATGGCCCTGGCGCACCGGCTTGCCGCTGGCCCCACGCTCGCGCTGGGCATGATCCGCCGGCAGGTTGCGCGTGCGCTGGAATGCGATTTTTCGACGACACTGGAGATCGAGCGCGCCAACCAGTCGGCCGCCGGCCGCACTGCCGATTTTGCCGAGGCGATCGAAGCCTTTGCGCACAAGCGCAAGCCGCAGTTCACCGGGCGCTGAGCGGAAGGGCCGCTATCGGGCGGCGCGCAGCGCCAGCTCAACGCGCAAGCCACCCTGGGCACCTTCCGCCAGGTTCAGGGTGCCGCCGTGCAGCGCCACAAGGTCGCGCACGATCGCCAGGCCAAACCCGTCGCCCTGTGGTGCTTCATCGAGGCGGACGCCGGGTTGCAGCGCCAGTTCGCGCTGGTCGGCGGCAATCCCCGGGCCATCGTCTTCGATCGCCACGCGTGTGCGGTTGCCGTCTGCCCAGGCCGTGACGGCAATGGCCGAACGGGCGTGGCGGGCCGCATTGTCGAGCAGATTGCCGAGGATTTCCGACAGGTCGTGCCCATCAAGTGAGACGGCCAGCGCGCTGGGCACATCGACCGATAACGCCAGGCCGGGGTGAAGCGAGCCGATCACCTGCGCCACATCGGCCACGGCCGGGGCCAGGGGCGTGCGGGCGCGATGCGCCACCGCTGCGGTGCGGGCGCGGGCGAGGTGATGGCGGATGACCTCTTCGATCCTGGCGATCTGGCTGGTCGCGCGGGCGTCGCCGTCCACCGTCAGGGCCAGCGTCGCCACAGGGGTTTTGAGCGCATGGGCAAGATTGGCGGCAGAGGCGCGGGCCGCCTGCAAGGCAGCGGCGCTTTCACGGGACAGCGCGTTGAGTTCGACCGCCAGCGGTTTCAGTTCGGCTGGTTGATCCTCGTCCACGGTAGTGCGCGTGCCGTGGCGAATCTGACCAAGCTGATCCCGCAACGCGGCAATCGGCCTGAGCGCCAGGCGAAGCTGAAACAGCGCGGCCAGCATGAACAGTACGGCCAGTACGGCAATGATCGACAGGAGCGGGACAAGCGCGGCGCGGATGGGCCGGGCAATCACTTGCGAAGGCGCGGCGGCGATTAGGGTAACCGCACCCCGGCTGGTGCGGATCACCGCCTGCCGGGCATGAACCCGGCCGCCGCTATCCTGGCCATCACGCGGGGCGGATGGCGTGGTCACGCCCTCCGCCGCCGGAGCGGGCGCACCGGGCGGCGGCGGCGGCAAGAGCGGGGGGTGGGGCGGGGCCAGGGGCGCTGGATCGAGCGTGGGAAAATCGGACGAGCCGATTTCTCCGTCTGGCCCGACGATCCGCCAGCGCCAGTCGGGGCGCAGCGTCATGACGCCGATCTGATTGTCGATGCGGGCGCGGTCGATCGTGCCATCGTCACGCACGGCACTGGCCATCACGGCGATCTGCGCGTCGAGCCGCTGGTCCAGGCCCTCGGTCACGAAACGGGTAAGGATGCCGGCGATCGACCATGCCGCGATGACGAGCGCCGCCAGAGCGGCGATCGCCGACAGCGCCAGCATCCTGGCCCGCAAAGACTTGGGTTTCATGCCGCTACGCCGCTCGCCGTCAGGCGATAGCCCCGCCCGCGCACGGTTTCGATCAGGCTGGCGCCGATCTTGCGCCGCAAACGCCCGATGATCACGTCGAGCGTATTGGAATCGACATCGGCATCGCCTTCATAGATGCGCTCGATCAGGTCGAGCCGCTCGACCACTGCTTCGCGCCGCATCATGAGTTGCGACAGCACGCGCCATTCGAACGCGGTCAGCTTGAGCGGCAGGCCATCCAGTTCGAACTGGCCGGTCTGGCTTTCGAAGACCAAGGGGCCGCAGACCATCTGCGGGTTGGCATGCCCGGCCGCGCGCCGCACGATGGCGCGCAGGCGCATCATCAGTTCCTCGATGCGGAACGGCTTGGTGAGATAGTCGTCGGCGCCGGCCTTGTAGGCAGAAACCTTGTCGGCCCAGGCCTCGCGCGCGGTCAGGACGAGGACGGGCACGGTCTTGGCGCCCTTGCGCCATTCCGCCAGCACCGCCGCGCCGGTTTTCCCAGGCAGGCCAAGATCGAGGACCACCGCATCATAGGGTTCGGTCTCGCCCAGGTGCTGCGCGTCGATGCCGTTGTCGACTAGGTCGACCGCGCAGTTCTCGCCGCGCAGCTTGCGGGCAATCGCCTCGCCCAGGTCGGGATCGTCTTCAACAAGCAGGATGCGCATGGCCGCTCAATACCGCCGCAGGTTAAACCGAACATGAAACGCCAGCTTCAGGCTGCGTCGGAAGGGGCAGCATAGAACGGGGCCATCGACAACCCAAGGAGTTGAAAGATGGTCGATTGGAAAAATCCGGTTGGGCACATCCCACACCGTATGAAGCTGGCCAGCGGCGTGGCCGTGTTGCTGGCCCTGGGCGGCGCCGCGGGGGCGGGGGCAGTTGCCTATACCCGTCCGCCGGTGGAAATGGCGCCGACCGTGCCAACCGCGATTGCCCAGGTGCCGCAGCGCAGCGGGATCACCACGGTGAAGGGCAAGGTCGCCGAGGTCTATGGTGATCGTTTCGTTCTGCAGGATGGCACGGGCCGTTTGCTGGTCGATGTCGGCCGCGATGGGGCGGGCCAGGTCCGCTCTGGCAATGCGCTGATGGTGCAGGGCCGGTATGATAATGGCCAATTGCGCGCCTCGTACCTGGTCGATCCACAGGGTGGCGTAACCCAAGTCGGTGCGCCGCCTCCGCCTCCGCCTCCGCCGCCTCCGCCGCGTGGCCCCGGCCGTGATGCGCCGCCGCCCCCGCCACCGCCACCGCCCACTGGCGCAGGTGCGCCGCCTCCGCCCCCACCCCCGCCGCCGAGCGATGGTTCGGCTCCCCCGCCTCCGCCTCCACCGCCGGCTGCCGGTGCGAATGGTGCCGTCGGTCAGCCAGGGCCGGGCACGCCGCCGCCGCCGCCGCCCGTGGCGCCAGGCGCAGCGACCAAGTAACCCTGTCGCACAGCCGCGCCACTTGCTGGCGCGGCTGGAGCGCGTTCAAAAGCTTACGGCGGCAGACAGGCGCAGTGTCCGCGCCGCGCCGACATAAAGCGTGCTGCCACCGGTGGCCCAATAGCGCGTGTTGGTCACGTTGTCGGCATTGGCGCGCAACGTCATCGTGCGGCCCGCCGCCAGGGCCAGCCGATAGCTAGCGCCAAGGCTGAGCGTGGCATAGGCGGGCAGCACACCCTGGTTGAGCACGTCGGTAAAGCGCTTGCCGGTGTAGTAGACGCCCGCGTTCAGCCCCAGCGGCAGCGCACCTACGGGCTGCCAGTTGACGAAGGCCGAGCCTGACCAGCGCGGCGCGTTGTCCACCAGCTTGCCGTCTTGCGCGGCCACCCCGGTCTGCCGCTGGCGGGCGACAAGATATTGCCCGGCCAGCGCCACCGATACGCTCGGCACGATCGTTCCCTGGACCGATGCCTCGATCCCCTGGTGCAGGGCACGACCGTTGACGACGTAGGTGTTGGTGGCCAGATCGGTATAGGCAAGGCCGCGGTTGATGCGGAACCAGCCGAGCGACAGCAGCATGCCGCCCGCTTCGGCCCGCGCGCCCAGTTCCAGCTGCCGGCTGCGCACTGCGGGCAGGACGCTGCCGGCATTGGTCGTGCCATCGGGCGCGGTGCCGGCGCTTTCCAGCCCCTCGATATAGCTGAAGTACAGACTGGTCTTGGGCGTGGGGCGCAGCACCAGTGCTCCGGTGGGTGTCCAGGTGCGCAGGGCAAAATCGGTGCTGGTGGTGCGGGTGCGATAGTCCACGTGGCGCACGCCCGCGATCACCAGCAGTTTTTCACCGATATGCGCCTGGTCCATCGCATAGAGACCGGTATCGATGTTCACGCTGCCGGCGGTAAGCCGCACGGTGGTGGGGGTAAGTGCCGACAGCGGCAGGGCCAGCGGCGCATAGAGGTTTTGTTTTACCGCGGCATAGCTTTGCGGGTGCTGGTCTTCCTGCACCTGTCGGTTGCGGGCATAGCCCAGCAGCAGTTCGTGGCGGATGCCCAGGGTTTGCGCCTCGCCGGCCAGTTCCGCCCGCCAATAGAGATTGGCGTATTCCTGATCGGGGGTGTAGGTCGCCGCGATCGTGCCGGCGCCGGTCACCAGGTTGGTTTTGCCGATATTGGCGATCATGCGCTGGCGGCGGGTGTTGGCATAGCCGCCTTCGACGCGCACCGACCACGTGCCGGCCAGCCGATAATCCATGCGGCCCAGGGCGTTGGTCACCCAGGTGCGATAGGGTGCGTTGACCGGGGCATAGCGGTTATGCGGGCTGGGGATCGCGGGCAAGGTGATCACGCCGTTGACCGCGGTGGGCAGGGTGATGCCGCCCGGTTCATCGGTTGCGCGGCGATAGTGCTCGACATCGAGCTTGAACGACAGCCGATCGCTTGCCTGCCAATCAAACGCCCCGCTGGCGAGATAGCGATAGCCGTTGACCCCATCGATCGGTGTTTCGATGTGCGAGCCATAGGCGTTGATGCGGATGCCGATGGCATCACCTGCGCCCACCTTGCGGCCGATGTCGAACCCGCCGCCCACGCTGCCTTCCACATCGCCATCGACATAGAGGCTCGTCACCGGGCGATCGCCAGCGCGCTTGGTTACCACGTTGACGATGCCTGAGGGCGTGCTGAGCCCGTAATAGAGCGCGGAAACGCCCTTGAGCAGTTCGACGCGCTGCTTGTTTTCCACCGGGATCGGGCCAAGATTGATGATCTGCAACGCGCCGTTGAGGCGGTAGTTGGTGCGCGCGTTGAGCAGCACGCCGCGCGCGGCAAAGTTGTTGCTCGTGGTCGGGCTGGTCGATTGCTGGGTAATGCCCGGCGTGTTGCGCAAGGCATCGTCGAGGCCCTTGGCGCCCTGGTCATCCAGCATGGCGCGGGTGATCACCGCGACATTGGCCGGCGTATCGAGCGCGGATTGATTGCGGAACGCGCCCACCTGCACCACCTGCGCGCGATAGGGCGCTTCTTGCCGCCCGGTCACCACGATCTCTTCGTCGAGCTGGCGTTCGGCTTGGGGGGCCTCGCCATCCGGCGCAGCAGGAGCGGGAGCAGCGGTGGCGGCGGCGACGCTTGCGGCGGCCGCCGACGCGAGCAGAAACAGCATGATACAGGTCCCCTTGGCGAATCCCTCGGGTGGAATTCACAGCTGCCCTAATTGATATTGATATTGGTTTGCAATAATTGATCGTAATGAGACCGACGATTCGCCCACCCGGCACCATCGCCCTGCGCAAATGGTTGCAACGGCTGCATAGCTGGCTGGGGCTCAGCCTTGGGCTGGTCCTGGCCGTGATGGGCGCGACAGGTGCCATGCTGTCTTTCCAGGACGACATCCAGGCGCGGCTGATCGCGCCGCTGCCCGTGCGCGCGGGTGAGGCGGTGCTGGCCCCAGCGGTCTTGCTGCAACGCGCCGCACTGGCGCAGCCGGGCAAGGCGATCGCGCGGTTCGAGGTGGACAGCGATCCCACCGTGCCGGCGCGGATCAGCTATGTTGACAAGGCAGCTGGGGCCAAAGAGCGTGAAACCGTGCTGCTGGACCGCCGTGACGGGCGCATTCTGGGGCCGCTGCCCGCTGCTGCGCTGTTCGATACGGTAGAGCGGGTGCACCGTTGGCTGGCGATGCCGGGCAATGGCAAGGGTTGGGGGCGGATCGTGACCGGCAGCGCGGCGATCGCGCTGATCGTGCTGGCGCTGGGTGGGCTCTATCTGCGCTGGCCGACCAAGCCGCGTGACTGGCGCGCGTGGTTGACCATTCCGCCGGGGCGAAAGGGCCGCTGGTGGTGGCGCGAGGTACACCTGCTGCTCGGCGGGCTGATGATGGCGGTCTATCTGCTCAGCGCGCTGACCGGGCTGTGGTGGTCGTTCGATTGGTATCGTGGCGGGGTTCAGCGCCTGTTGGGCGCAGAGCAGGCCGAGAAGGTCAAGGCGCGCGGCAAACCTGATTTCGCCCTGGCTTGGCAGGGGTTTGACGCGGCAACCGCAGGTCATTCCTATCAGCGGATCATGCTGATCGTGCCGGAAAAGGGTGCTGCCTTGCGCTATCGCGCGCTGCCCGTGGCGGCGCGGCACAACCGGGCGGATGATGCCGTGACGATCGACGGGGCGACCGGCAAGGTTCTGGCCACCGATTTTGCCGCGCAACGGCCAAGCGGTGCTGTCATCGTCGCCAGCATGTTCGAAATCCACCGCGGCGCGTTCTTTGGCCTGCCCGGGCGGATCGCGCTGTTCGTGACCAGCCTCAGCCTGCCGTTCTTTGCGATCAGCGGCGTGTGGTTCTACCTCGCCCGTCGCCGCATGAAGCGGAAGGGGCGGGCACGGCGCGTCGCCTCAGTTCAGCCGATCGCAACGCCCTGAGGCCCTGCTGCCGCCAGACTTTCCACCAGGGCATCGAACACGGCACGATGGCGGGCGCTGGATCGCAAGTCTTCGTGCATGACGACCCACAGCGGCAGATCAAACGAAAACGCATCGGGCAGTACACGGATCAACGCGGCATCGCGCGCGGCCACGGCCACCTGGCAGATGCCGATGCCAAAGCCCGCGCGGATCGCGGCGAGTTGCACCAGCGCGTTGTCGATCCGCAGCGCGAAATCGCTGTGCTCCAGACCCGGCAAGGCGTCGAGCACCGCGCGGGACAGATCGCCAATGCTGTCGACCCCGATCAGGTCATGGCGTGCCAGATCGGCAATGACCTTGGGTTGGCCATGCCGAGCGAGATAGTCGGCATGGGCATAGAGCCCGAGTTCCAGCGCGCCGAGCTTGCGCGCGAGCAGGGCCTGTTGCGTCGGGGCGACCATGCGGATGGCGATATCGGCATGGCGTTGCAGCAGGTCACCGATCGCGTCACTTGCCACCAATTCGATGCTGAGTTCCCGGTAACGTTGGCGCAGCATGGTGAGCACCGGTGGCAGATGCTCGGCCGCCACCACCTCGCTGGCGGTAATCCGGACCGTTCCGGCAATCGCGTCTGCGCCCGCCGTTGCGGTGCGCAGCAGCGCGGCCGAGGTGGCCAGCATGGCTTCCGCATAGGGTTGCAGGGCAATGGCCCGATCGGTGGGCGAAAGGCCGCGTTGCGAGCGCAGGAACAAGGTGCCACCCACCGCCTGTTCCAGTGCCTCGATATGGCGGGCGACGCTGGGCTGGGTTAGCCCCAGGGCCCGCGCCGCCGCCGAGAGCGAGCCTTCGCGAAGCACGGCGGCGAAGGTGCGGTAGATATCCCAGTTTGGCTCTCGGTTCATCTATTTCCGTATAGCCGCTTGCCGCATTCAGTCAATTTCATGGATCGTGCTCTTGCGCCAATCCTGTCGCCGTCAACACAGGAGAGCGACATGGAACGGATTGCGCTGGTTTTGGGCGTGACGGGGGGCATCGGCGGCGCCGTGGCCCGGCGGCTGGTGGAACGCGGGTGGAGCGTGCGCGCACTGGTGCGGGCGCACAGCGCACACCGGGTGCCGCAGGGCGTAGCGGCGGTGATCGGCGATGCCATGGATCGGGCGGCGGTTGCGGCGGCGGCAGAGGGCGCAAGGGTTATCGTGCACGCCGTCAATCCGCCCGGCTACCGCAACTGGGACACCGTGGTCTTGCCGATGCTGGACAACACCATTGCCGCGGCGCGGGTCAACCGCGCGCAGATTTTGCTGCCGGGCACCATCTACAACTATGGCCCTGACAGCTTCCCGCTGATCGCTGAAACCGCGCAGCAGCATGCCGTCACGCGCAAGGGCGCGATCAGGGTTGAGATGGAGCGCCGGCTGCGCGCTGCTGCCGATGCTGGAGACGTTCGCGCGCTGATCGTGCGGGCCGGCGATTTCTTTGGCCCAGGCGCGGCCAACAGCTGGTTTGCCCAAGGCCTGATCACGCCGGGCGCCCGTCCGCGGATTATCCGCAATCCCGCCACGCGCGGCGTCGGGCATCTCTGGGGCTATCTTCCCGATGTGGCCGAAACCATGGTCCGCCTGGTGGAGCATGATCAGGTGCCGGCCTTTGCCAACTATCACATGGGTGGGCACTGGGACGACACGGGCACCGCGATGGTCGAGGCCATTGCCGAGGCGTTGGGCGCGCCAAAGGTGCGGATTGCTCCGTTCCCGTGGTGGGCGCTGCGCCTGGCCGCCCCATTTGCGCAGATGCCACGCGAATTGATGGAGATGCGCTATCTTTGGCAGCAGCCGGTGCGGCTGGACAATGCCCAACTGATCGCGCTGCTGGGCGAAGAGCCGCACACGCCGCTTCCCCAAGCCGTGCGCGCCACGCTCGCCGCGCTGGGCTGCATGCCCTGATCCGCCACGGCAGCGTTGCCCCGATCAAGCGCCGGGGCAACGCCGGGATCAGAAGCTCTTGCTGATGCCTACGAAAATGCCGCGCCGCGCCCCGAACGAGGGCGCCCCGACACCCACGCCGGTCCCGTCGCGGATTTCATAGACGTGGTCGAACAGGTTCTGCACATCAACGCGCACGTCAAACCCGCTGTTGCCAAACTTGTGGCCGGCCGAAAGGTTGAACGTGACATAGGATGGCAGCGAGGCGCCGTTGGGCACGGTGCTGCCATCGGCCAAGACCAGGTCGCTGCGCAGGCCAGAGCCCAGGATCGCGCTGGCGCTGACGCGCGAGCCGGCCAGGGCGCCATCGCGCCAGTTGTAAGACGCGCCCGCCGATCCCGACCAGGTCTGGTTGTGATCGAGGTAGATGTAATGGTTGGCGATATAGGCAAGGTCGGCAGCGGCAAAGTTGTATTCGTTGGACACGATATCGGTGCCCTGGGCCTTGGCATAGGCGATGTTGCCATAGGCGTTGAAGCCGCCGTGGCTGTAGTTCAGCGTCAGTTCGGTGCCAAAGATGCGTCCACGCGCATAGTTGAACGGGGTCAGGATGATCGGGGCGCCGAACTGGCCTTCGTCCACCAGATGGGTGGAGCGGCGGATATAGCCATCGAGGCCCAGCGTGAAGTTGCCGATCTTCTGCTCGAAACCCGCATCCCAGTAGTTTTCGCGCTGGGCATAGGTGGTGTTGTTGGTCCGCACGTTGGGCGAGGCGGTGGTGTTGTAGACCTGTGCCAGGTTGCTGTCGGCAATGAGTTCGAATGGCGCCGGCGAAAAGTAGCGGGCATAGCCGGCATGCACTGTCAGCCCATGACCCGGCGTCCATACCATGTTTGCCCGCGGGGAAAGCTGCCGCTCGTTGCGCGGGCCGTCGTTTTCATCGAACCGTGCGCCATAGTTCAGCACGAAATGCGGCGTGATGTGCCATTCGTCCTGAAGATAGGCGCTATAGGTGCGCTGGGTAACGCCGATCGCGAACGGCAGCGAGATCGGCTGGGCGTTGGCCAGGATCGCGCCTTGCTGCCATCCCTGGTCGGGCTGGGTGGGATCGAACGTATCGCCGGTGGTCGGGAACACGTTGGTGTTGGTGCTGCTGGTCGAACGGTCGTGCTCGAACAGCAGCCCGGCGCGCAGGGTGTGCTGTTCCGACAGCTTGTAGGCGCTATCGACCTGGAACGCGAAAGTCGTGTCCTTCTTGTTGGCATACTGTGCCTCACCATTGAACAGCAGTTCGCCGGTATAGTCTGGCCGATAGGTGAGGGTCGCCACGCGGCCGATGGCCGAGGCCTGGAACGAGAACGGCCCGGCGGCATGCAGCCACGACAGCGCGCCAAAGCCGAAGGTCTGCAACTGCCGTTCGTTGAGGTTTTCGCTGTTGAAGCTGGTCTGCCCGTTGACCGACACCGGATTGCCATTGGCATCGGTCTGCCCGCCCACCAGCCCGGTGGGATTGGGGATCTGATAGGCCTGGTTGGTATAGCCACCGGTCAGCGCGATGCGGTCGTTGGCGCCCAGGATATGGTCGATATAGCCAAAGCCGTTGAACTGGTCGGTCTGATCGTGGATGGCGTGGCGGTTGCCGTTGACGTTTTCGATGCCCAGGTCGGAATGCTTGTAGTCGCCCGAGGCGAACCAGCTGGTTGCGCCTGAGCTTCCCGCGATCTGCACGCTGGGTTCGATCGTGCCCTGGCTGCCGCCATAGACACTGACCGTGGTGCCGTCCTTGAGGCCGGACTTGGTGGTGATATCGATGATGCCGCCAGTGCGCAGGCCATATTGCGCGGGCAGGGTGCCGGTTACCAGGCTGATCTTGTCGACCAGGCGGGGTGAGAGCATCTGGCCGAACACCGCGATGCTTTCGGGAATGATCACGCCGTTGATGCGGTATTGCACGCCGTTGTGTTCATCCCGCACGTGGAACTGGCCGAACTGGTCCTGGCTGACACCGGGCATTTGCAGGATGATATCCTGGATCGGCTGGTTGTCGGCGCCGGGCAGGTTCTGGATCGCCTTCTGGTCCAGCGTATAGGTCGATGCGCCCAGGCTGGTCTTGATGCTTTCGCGCGCATCGTTGAGCCGCTGGGCGGTCACGACGATTTCGGACGGGGGCGCTGCATCGCTTTCGGCAAAGGCGGCCGGGGCGGCAAAGGCGGCATAGAGACCGGTAGAGGCCAGAAAGCAGGTGCGAAGGGCCTGACGCGAAAGCATGGTTTCAATATCCCTGGAAAGGTCTCGTGTTCTTGCCAGGGTAGCTAGCGGTGGCCTCGCCCAGCGAACATGGCAGCCTTTCCCGATTTTGCCGGGAAAAATTCCCGATCGTGATTGCAGGCCTTGCCACGGCGCAGACTGTGCTAGGCGGCGTGAACCTGAACGTCTTCACATGCCGGCACGAACCATGTCTCTGCGTCTGCGCGTCATCCTGCTTATCACCCTGGTGCTGGCTTCCAGCCTGACGCTGTGCGCGCTGCTGGTGGGCTATCAGGTTCGCCAGGAACTGGCTGCCGAACTGCGCGCGGCGATGGCGGGCGCGCGGCAAACCGCCAGCGGCACGTTTGAAGACCTGCCTCGCTCCGATCATTCGCTCCGCGATCTGCGGCAACTCGTCCACGCCTTCGATGGCAATCGGCATGTGCGCATGGCGGTGGTCGATCGGCAGGGACAGGCCCTGCTCACCTCGCGTCCCAGTGGAGAGGCGCCACCGCCAGCCTGGTTTGGCCGTCTTGTGGAAGTGGAGGCGGCTGCGGTTGTCTTGCCCATTCCCGATGCGCCGGGACAGGGTCTGGCACCAGGCCTGCGCCTGGTCCTGACGCCCACGCCGCAGTCTGATGCGCGATCGGCCTGGAACGAGGCATTCACCATGCTCAAGGTGATCGCCGGGGTTGCCCTGATCGGTGGCGTGCTGATCTGGCTGGCGGTGGGGGCGGGGCTGCGCCCGCTGGTCTTGCTGGGTGAACAGTTCGCCAAGGTGGGGCAGGGCGATTATGCCGCCGCCGTGCCAGAGGCGGGGCCACCGGAATTGCGCCTGTTGCAGCGCGGGTTCAATGCGATGACCGGGCAACTGGCAGCAACGATGCGGCGCAACCGCCAGTTGGGCGACCAGATCGTCCGCCTGCAAGAGGAAGAGCGCGCCGAAATCGCGCGTGACCTGCATGATGAGATCGGCCCGCGCTTGTTTGCCGTGGGCCTCGATGCCGCACTGCTGGCGCAGCTGTGCGAAGCGGGCAAGCCCGCAGAGGCGATCCGCCATGCCCAGGAAATCCAGCAGGCGGTGGTGCATATGCAGGGGCAGGTGCGAGACCTGCTCGGTTGGTTGCGCCCGGCGCGGCTTACCGAATTTGGCCTGGCGGCGGCGATCAAGGATCTCGTGGCGTTCTGGGCAGGACGGCGCGGGGACATAGCCTTCGCGCTCGATCTACCCGAAACCGCACTGGATGAAAGCACGGCCGAGGTCGCCTACCGCGTGGTGCAGGAGGCCTTGAGCAATGCCATGCGCCATGCCCGGCCCGCCCGCATTGCCATCACGCTTACACACGAAGCACCGGATCGCTTGACCGTGCGGATCGAAAACGACGGCGTACCACAGGCCGCGCCCGATGCATCGCGCAGTGGCGGGTTGGGCCTGCTGGGCATGCGCGAGCGGGTGGAAGCCCATGGGGGGCAACTGGCCTATGGACGCGAAGCCGCTGCGGCGGTGTGGCTGGTGCGTGCGCAACTGCCGTGCCAGATCCACGCAGTGCCGGCGGCAAACGGGCAGGAGCAGGCGTGATGAACATTCTGCTGGTTGATGATCACGCGATCGTGCGGGCCGGACTTGGCCGCATGCTGATGATGACGCCGGGCACACAGGTGTTCGAGGCGGCGACCGGGCGCGACGGGCTGGCAATCGCGCGGGCCAACACGCTCGACCTGGTGATCCTTGATCTCAACCTGCCGGAACTCGGCGGGATCGAACTGGTCGCTCGCCACCGCCAGATCGGCGCGACGCCGATCCTCGTGCTGTCGATGCACGCCGACCCACTTTATGTGGCGCGGGCGCTCAACGCCGGGGCGCAGGGCTATGTCAGCAAGAACGCGTCGCCCGATGAACTGCTGCTCGCCATTCGCAAGGTCGCGGCGGGGGAACGCTATGTCGAACAGGCAATCGCCCAGGAACTGGTGACCCAGGCCTATGTCCCGGCCACGACCCTGGCACAACTGGCGCCGCGCGACCTGGAAATCCTCCGCCACTTGGCCGCCGGGCGCAGCCTGAGCGAAATCGCCGATATCCTCGGGCTGGGATACAAGACGATCGCCAACAACTGCAGCCTGATCAAAAGCAAGCTGGGCGTGGTGCGCACCGCCGATCTGCTGCGCATCGCGCTGGAAGCCGGCCTGTCCTGACGCTGCCAGAGCGTGGCACGGTTCAGCGCCCTGGCCAGTTGGGAAAGAACAGCCGCTGGCGATTGGTCTTGAGGCGCCCGGGCTGGGTATACTCGCCCAGCCAGCCGTCGCTTTCGTCCAGGAACTTGGCTTCGGTCAGCGGCTTGCCTTCGGCAGCGAGGCGGTCGATCACCTGACGGGCATAGAAGTGGCGGAAGATCCGGTCGAATTCCGTCAGGTAGACGTCGGCCACATCGGTATCACCGCGGATCAGCAGCATGTTCTCGTCGTTGGCTTCCAGCGATGATGTCGAAAAGTTGGCCGATCCGGTGCAAACCAGCGGATTGTCTCCCAAGGGATCGATCAGCAGGAACTTGGTGTGGATGAAGAACACGTGCCCCTGCTTGCGGAACAACTCTTCCTTGAGGAACCACGCATCGAGGCTTGAGGGTGGGAACACCTTCTTGCTCTTGGCATAGTCACCCAGGATGGATCCATAGGCCGCCACCACGTCACGGTCTTGCGCCATCTTGGCTTTCAGCAGCTTGTCCGGCTCATCCTCCAGCAGGATGAAGCGCACGAATGGCCGATCGATACCGAACTGCGCGGCAAGCAGCTTGTTCACGCCGAACGCGGCGGTGAACATGACCGTGCCGGTCGCAGCGGCAATCTGGTCGGCATACCAGGCTAGCATTACGTCGTTCTTGCGTGGGGAGAAGAACGTGGTGATGCCAGGCGGTGCCGTCAGCGCATCGAGATCGTCCTGTGGCGTCTTGGCCTGGGTCCAGGTGGAAAGTTCCGGCGTTGTCGGATCTTTCGACAACTCGGTCCAGTAATCGAGGTAGTCTTGCGCGACATCGCGGTTGCGCACGATATGGACCACGTTGGTCTGGCCGATGAAGCCCGAGGCGGTGAAATTTGCCGATCCGGCGAGCACTTCCACAGCTTCCCCGCCGCGCAGCCACACGATGAACTTGTTGTGCGGGATATTGCGGCGGCGCGTGCGCTTGATGAGCCGCAGGTTGGGCTGGTTGGCCAGGCCGAGCCGTTCGATCGCGTTCTTGGCGGTCGTTGTTGCGCTTGTCGGCACTTGTGTGTGGGTCTTTTCGTCAAGTTCGGTTCCCGCCTCGTGCACGATGCGCACGTCCACACCGCGCGCGGCCGCCGCGCGCAGCGCCTTGAGGATGGGGGTATAGGTGAATTCATAGGCCGCAACGCGCAGGGAATCCCCGTCTGCCGCCTTGGCGATGAAATCCAGCGCCGCCTGCAACGCCCCCCGCGAAAGCCACTGCACCTCGCGGTCGGCGGGATCGTCCTCGTCCTTCGGCTTCTGGTTGTGGAAGGTTTCGGCAAACGCCTGGGAGGCGACCGCACCAAAATTGAAATAGACGCCGTGCGCGCCGGCCGTCGGGTCAATCGTCGCTATCGTGATCTCGGCAGCATCGCCCAGTGTGACGGCCGCCACCGGTCCATACACCGGATGCACCCGATAGGTGATGTCCTGGCCGGGGGCGGCGTTGAAGTCTGACCAGATCAGGCTTTGGATCGGGTAGCGGTTGCTGGGATAGCTTTCGGCCGGATCGGGGTTTGGCTCCACGCTGGCAAAGACCTTGCGCCCTTGCAGCCAGACCGGTTCCCCGTTTTCCAGCCGGGCAATGGCAAAGCCCAGCAGTCCGTCGCGCGCCTGCTCTGCAATATCGATCGCCAGCAAAACCACGCGCGTGCCGGAAATGGCCCGCAGCCGAAGAAATCCCGTTTCCGTGGTGACCCGCATGCCCTGTCCCCCGCCCTATTCGCAGTCCACAGTAATATTCAGATCGCGAATCAGAATATCATGAATCTGGAAATATGGGGCGATAAATAGCGCCGGCGTGGAATGTATTGATCAATGCATTGATTTTGACCGGAACGACTGGTCAGGTAATCGTCACCTTTTCATCACGGCCCCGCGCTGCTGACGCGCTTAAACGACTGTGCCCACCAGCCGGCCGATACCCGCCGTAACGGCCAGCGCCAGCGCCCCCCAGAACGTGACGCGGGCCGTGGCGCGCCATACATTGGCGCCACCGGTGACAGCACCGATTGCACCGAGCACGGCCAGGAACAGCAGCGAGCCGACGATTTCGATCGGGATCAGCCAGGCACGAGGCGCGATCGCCGCGATCAGCACCGGCATGGCGGCGCCAAAGGTGAATGTTGCTGCCGAGGTGAATGCGGCCTGGATCGGCCGGGCCGTATTGGCAACGGTGATGCCCAGTTCGTCGCGGGCATGCGCGGCGAGAGCGTCCTTGGCCATCAGTTCGCGGGCGATGATATGCGCCGTTGCGTCATCGATGCCGCGCCCGCGATAGATGCCGGCCAGTTCTTCCAGTTCGCCGGAAAAGTCTGCGGACAGTTCGGCCCGTTCGCGCGCCAGGTCGGCCTGCTCGGTATCGTGCTGCGAACTGACCGAGACATATTCGCCCGCAGCCATCGACATCGCCCCCGCGACCAGGGCCGCCAGCGCTGCGATCAGCACGCTGGACCGCGTGCCGCCGGCCGCAGCGACGCCCAGGATCAGGCTGGACGTGGAAAGAATGCCATCGTTTGCGCCCAGCACCGCGGCGCGCAGCCATCCGATCCGGTCGACGAGATGATATTCGCGGCCCGCTTGCTTGGTCATCGGCACAGGTACGTTTCCTTTGTCAGCAAGGTTGCCCTGCGCAATGCCTGGACAGACGCGAGTGGCACACGGCAAGAGGCGGGAAAACGCCCTTACCTTGTCGCCGTTCCAGGCTGCTGTCACGCCCCAATTGTGGCGCGGGGCAGGGCTTAATCGGCCATGGCCATGCTTTCCCCCCAGGCGGGAAAGGGATCGGGCAGCGTTGCCCATGCATCCGGGGTGAAGGCCTGAGCCGGGACCAGGCATGCATCAAGATCGCGGCGGATGCGGGCCTCGTCCATGCCGATGCCGATGAACACGAGTTCCTGGCGTCGATCCCCCCACTGCGCATGCCAATGCTGCGCAACAAACTGTTCGAAGCGATCGTCGGCAGGCCATTGCTGTTTGGGAATGCTGCCCCACCAGCGGCCCATCCGCGCGGTCATCGTCTGGCTGCCGGCCACGGCCAGTTCACCGACCCAATCCGGCCTGGTCGCCAGCCAGAAATGGCCCTTGGCGCGCACCACCTGATCGAGGCCGTTGGTGGTCAGAAAGGCGTGGAGGCTGGCGGGATCGAACGGTTGGCGTGCGCGATAGACGAAGCTTTCGATGCCATATTCCTGGGTTTCGGGAACGTGGCTGGCATAGCCATAGAGTTCCTTGGCCCACAGCGGATGCTGCGCCGCCTTTTCTTCGTCGAACAGACCCGTGGCGAGAATATCGGCAAGTTCTATCCGGCCATGATCACACATGCGGATGCGGGCATCGGCATTGAGGCTTGCCACCAGCTTGCATACCAGTTGCAGATGATCCTGTGTCACGGCCGACGCCTTGTTGATGACCACCACGTCGGCAAATTCGATCTGCTCAACCAACAGGCCCACCAGGCTGCGGTCATCCTCGTCGCCCAGCGCCTCCCCGCGGTCGGCCAGGAAATCCTGACTGGCGTAATCCTTGAGCAGGTTGACGGCATCGACCACCGTAACCATGGTATCGAGCCGCGCCACGTCGCCCAGGCACATGCCAGCCTCGTCACGGAACGAGAAGGTAGAGGCAACCGGGAGCGGTTCGGAAATGCCCGTGCTTTCGATCACCAGGTAATCGAACCGCCCGGCTTGCGCCAGCGCCCGCACTTCGTGGAGCAGATCATCACGCAAGGTGCAGCAGATGCAGCCGTTGGTCATTTCAACCAGCGCTTCCTCGCTGCGCGACAGCGCCGCCTCACCGCCACGCACCAGGTCGGCATCGATGTTCACTTCCGACATGTCGTTGACGATGACGGCAACGCGCAGACCGGCGCGGTTGGCGAGGATGTGGTTAAGCAGCGTAGTCTTGCCCGCACCAAGAAATCCCGACAGCACGGTGACGGGAAGGCGGGAGTCAACGACGGGCGGCATAGCGGTGGGATCGGTCATCGTTTCTGTCCTGCGAATCATGATATAATGTATCATCCAGGTTATTTCGCAATGACGCAAGCGTGGTTTGTGGCCAGGGCTCGGTGAATGGTGGCGGTGGCTACTTGCCTATCGCCGTCGCCGCCGCCAAACTAACCCGATGAAACGGATGCCTTATCTTGCCGCCGCGTTGTCTCTCCTGCTTGCCGGGTTTGCGCCTGTCCCGGTGCAGGCCCAAACTGCCGATGGCGACGTTCCGCTCACCCCGCAAACCTTGGGCGATGCGCTGTCATGCCGATCGCGCGATGCGCTCGAGGCGTTTGCCGGGGCGCTGTTCCTGGCTGGCGATGCGCCGCCCTGGATGCACGAAATCAAGGATGACAAGCAGACCGAGGGCATGCTCGGCCTGTATGGCTATACCCTGGCTAAGCCGGCGATGCTGCTGGGCGAGCCGGTCGAACGCGTCTATTTCATGCAGAACTGGGTGGTAACGCTGTGGCCGCGCAAAAAGGCCGAGGCGTTTATCGCGGCACACCACCTGGAGCGCGCGCCGATCAAGGCGACCGAGCAGTATTACCATTTCATCGATCCCGAAAGCGGGCCGATGCTGGGCGCGTTCGAACCGACCGGCAATGCCATGGCGGCGATGCTGGCCAAGGCCTTTGGCGGTGAAGCACCGCATTCCGCGCCCAGCGACAGTCTGTTCGTGGGCTGCAACTATGCCGTGGCATCGCAAGAGATGTTCCTCGATGCAGCGCGCCAGTCTGACGCGATCGTGGGCCGCAAGGCGCATGAGATTGGTGAGGCGGTGGCACCGAAAAAGCCCTGACCTTTGCAGCCCCGATTGCCTTGGCCGAACCCATGGATTAGGCCAAGGCAACCGGGGCCATGCGACCTCCCGGTCAGGCGCGAGCCCAAGCGTTGCCTTTCGCTCGCCTGCGGTTTCGTGGGCGCAAAAGGTGTTGGCCGGGCCATGAACGAGACGTCTCCCCCTCCGCAATTCAACGAAATGGTGCGCGTGGCGGCGCGGATCGGCTGCCTCAGCTTTGGCGGGCCGGCCGGGCAGATCGCGCTGATGCACCGTGAACTGGTCGAGCAGCGCAAGTGGATCAGCCAGGATCAGTATCTGCACGCGCTGAATTTCTGCCATCTGCTGCCCGGGCCCGAGGCGCAGCAACTGGCGATCTGGATCGGGTGGAAGCTGCACGGCATTCGCGGCGGGCTGGCCGCCGGCTTGCTGTTCGTGATCCCCGGGGCGCTGGTAATCCTGGCGCTGTCCATCTTCTATGCCTCGGCCGCCGGATTGGCGTGGTTTGCGGCAGTATTCCTGGGGATCAAGGCGGCGGTATTGGCCATCGTGGTGCAGGCGCTGGCCCGTGTCGCCGGGCGGGCGCTCGGCACGCCGTTTCGCAAGGCGGTCGCCGCGCTGGCGTTTCTGGCGCTGTTCCTGTTCAACGCACCGTTTCCCCTTGTCGTGATCGGGTGCGGCGGCCTGGGCGCGGTGGTGGCGCGCTATCGGCCCGCCTCGCTGGGACTGGGAACGGCAGCGCCGTTGCTGCCCCATTCGCCGCGTCCCTGGGCGCATAGCCTATGGTCGATCGCCATCGGCGCCGCCGCCTGGGCAGCGCCGATGATCGCGGTTCTCGCCCTGTTGGGGCCGCACCATGTGCTGTGGCGCATCGGCCTGTTCTTTTCCAAGCTTGCCGTCGTGACCTTTGGTGGTGCCTACGCCGTGCTGGCCTACATGGCGCAGCAGGCCGTTGGCGCGCAGCACTGGTTGAGCGCGGCCGAGATGGGCGATGGGCTAGGCCTGGCGGAAACCACGCCGGGGCCACTGATCATGGTGACGCAGTTCGTGGGCTATCTCGCCGCGTTTCGCGCGCCGGCCCCGTTCACGCCCTTGGTGGCGGGCATACTCGGCGCGGGGTTGACCACCTGGGTCACCTTTGCCCCATGCTTTCTGTGGGTCTTTGCCCTGGCGCCGTGGATAGAGCGGCTCGAACATGCGCGCCTGCTCAAGGGAGCGTTGGCACTGATCACCTCGGCCATCGTTGGGGTGATCGCGAACCTCAGCGCCTGGTTTGCATTGCAGGTGCTGTTTGCGGTGCTCCGCCCGGTGCGGATCGGGCCCTTGGCGCTGAACGTGCCGGTTCTGAGCAGCTTTGACGTGCGGGCCGGGTTGCTGGTGGTGGTTTCTGCCTGGCTGATTTTGGGCCGCAAATGGAATGTCGCCTTCACCCTGGGCGTCGCCGGGCTCGGCGGTTGGCTGCTCTCTCTTGCCTGATTGGCCAGGGGCCAGGCTAAACCGGATCGATCCGCAGCAGGGCAGTGATCGTCAGGCGGTCACCGCCCGCCCATGATCCGGCCACGTCGCCGCAGTGCAGGCAGTTGGCAGGATAGACGATCAGCCGATTGTGCCGCAGCGCGGCAGCGCCGATCCGTTCGAACATGGCGGTGTCGTTGGTGTGATAGGCCGCGGGCGGCAGGCCGTGCCTTGCCGCATCGGCGGCCAGCGCCTGGCGCCAGGCCGGCGCGCGCGCCTTGGTTACCCGCTCAAACCCGGTGGCGCGGTGGCGGTGGAAGCTGGTGCCGCCATGCGGCGGATGGCACAGATAGTGCACCACGGCCTTGATCGTCTCGTCCGCATCGTCAAAGTGCGGGATGCGCTGCACCGGCGCGAGCGCCGCTGGATCGTGCGTGGCAATGGCGAAATCGGCGCGCAGCGCGCGCGCCTGCTCCAGGCCGGGCCAGGCCTGGACTGCGCGATTGAGCCAGTCTGTCCAGGCCGCCGGCGCTGGCGCGCGCACGCCGGGGTAAAGGTCGTCCGTGGTGGCGGCCAGGCTGGCTGCGGCGGCTGCAGCGTGGAGTGCCTGCGGCGCGGGATGGGCATCGTCGATGATCCACAGCGGGACAGCCTCGCGGCCCATGCGGATCGGGGGCTGGACCGGCACCGGCGGTCTCTCAGGCGCCCGGTGTGAACCAGTCGGCCTGCGCCGCCAAGCGGGCATTGCGGCGGCGGACCAGCGCGCCGACATGGTCTTGCGACAGGCACATTGCGGCCATGATCATCAGATCGGCGAAATCGGCAATGCCATCGCGGGCGCGGCCGAGCGCAACCTCGTCTATGCCGTAAAGGCCCGTCAGCAGGCTGGTACTGCCGTCGTGAAACGCCAGGTCCAGCTTGAACTCGCGCACGACCTTGTGTTCGAGCATCAGATCAACCAGCCGGCGCGTGGGCTCCTGGCCTTGCACCAGGCGGCCCAGGATCGCCTGGACCGAACGGAAATAGTCGCTTTCGCCGCCCTCGGCGGTGACGATCGGGCAGGGGCCGGCCGGATCGATCGCGGGGCTTTCGGTATCGATGCAGATCACTGCCTCGGCCCCTTCGCCACCCACGAAGAACGGCAGGCGCAGCAGGTTGAGCGGCAGGACATCGGCATCGATCGTGCTGCCGTTCCAGAACAGGTTTTCGTGCGGCTCAAGCCCCATCAGCGCGGCAGGATAGAACGCGCCGGTTTCCCCGTCCTTGGCCAGAAACACCGGGAACTGGCGCGCCACGGTGCGGATTTCGTCGGCTACCAACGGCACGAGGTGAACGGTGGCGGCGCTGGCCGCCGCGCGCGCGGGATCGATGCGGAGATCGGCGTGGTCGGTGCGGGTGAGTTGCGCAAGCTTCATCGTGGTTCGTCTCGTCTCGGCTCAGAGCGGCGGAAAGCGGTGCTGCGCCAGCTTGTCGAGCAGGGCGCGGTTGGTGGGCATCATCTGGCCAAGCTTGCGCTTCATCGCAGCGGTGCGGGCAAAGGCATCGTCGGCCATGTCACGCTGCGCCAGTTGGCCGGCGCGGGGCCGGGTGCGGAAACCCATGCCATAGAGCACGTATTGATAGCTGGCAGCGGGGAACATCTCGTGCGCACTTGCAAAGTCGTGCTCGCCAGGGGGCGTGTCGCGCCAGAGTTCGAGCTGATCCTGCAGGTCTTGCGGGATCGTGGCCGGATCGCGGTTGTCGCGCCAGAATGCCGTGTCGCTGCGTTCGGACAGCACATAGTGCAGCTTGAGGAACTCGATGATGCGGTCCCAGCGATAGCGCGTCATGCTGTTGAAGCGGCGGGCGACAAAGTCCATCGCCTGGCGCGTGGCGGGCATGCTGGTGGCGATGTAATCGGCCGATAGCTCGATCAGCACCAGGGCTGAAGCTTCCAGCGGTTCGAGAAAACCGGCCGCGAGGCCCACCGCGACCACGTTGTTCTTCCAGAACTGGGCGCGATGGCCCGAACGGATCGGGATTTCGCGCGGGGTCAGCCTGGCAAAACCGGGGCCGACATAGGCGGCGAGTTCTTCCTCGGCGCGATCGGCGCCAGCGTGGCGGCTGGAATAGACATAGCCGATGCCGCGCCGGGTGGGCAGGCCGATGTCCCAGATCCAGCCATGCTTTTGCGCGGTGGAAATGGTGTGCGAAGCGATCGGGCTGTCTTCCTCTACCGGCAGTTGCACGGCCAAGGCGCGATCGATGAACAGCACATCGGATCGATCGATGAACGGCACCTCCAGTGCCTCGCCCAGCAGGCGAGAAGCAAAGCCGGTGCAATCGACAAACAGGTCTGCCGCGATCGTGCCGCTGTCGCGGCCGATGACGGCAGCGATATCGCCATCGTCGCGCCGCGTGACGCCCACGATCTCGTCATCGATGTGGTTGACGCCCAGCTTGCCGGTGCAATGCGTGGCAAGAAGCTCACCCAGCTTCACCGCATCGAGATGATAGGCATAGTTGGCAATGCCGGCGTAATCGGGCGAGGTCATCAGCTTGGGCGCAAGGCCCTGTTCGCACAGGTATTCCTGAAAACAAACGGCATCGGAAAACGAAGGCCCGCCATTGCCGTTGCCCTGGGCGGCACTGTTCCAATAGGGCGCGAGGTCAAGATCGGGAAACCCTTCGGGCAAGACCAGCGGGTGATAGTAGAAATCATCCGCCGCGCCGGTGCGCCAGCGGGCGAACTTGGCGCCCTGCTTGAACGAGGCATGGCACGCGCGCATGAAATCGGTTTCGGCAATGCCGATCTTGCGCAAGGTGTTGCGCATGGTTGGCCAAGTGCCTTCGCCCACGCCGATCGTGCCGCGCGAGACGCTTTCGACCAGCGTGACCGCAAGATCGCGCCCATGGCGTGCGGCGATCAGCCCGGCGGTGAGCCAGCCAGCCGATCCGCCGCCAACGATGCAGACCGAACGGATCGCGCGGGGCGACGTGCCGGACATTGCCATGTATCTCCCGTCGTGTGTGCCCGGTTTCCCGGGCAGGAGGGGCGCGCACGGACAGTTTCCCGTTGCGCGCCCCCTTTGTTCATCCCGTAATGCTACACGGGTTTGCTTTAGAAGTTGACCCGTGCCCCGAACTTGAAGCGCCGGCCCGAATCCTCTGCATAGAGGAACTGGTTGGTATAATAGGCATATTTCAGCGTGCGGGAATTGGTCAGGTTGGCGCCTTCGACAAAGACCGAAAACTCTGGCGTAACGTGATACGTGGCGCTGGCATCGATCTGCGAATAGGGGCGAACCTGGGTAACCGCCTGGCCCGCGCCATTGAGCGGCGGCGGGGCAAGGTATTGCAGGAACCGGTCGCGCCAGTTCCACGCCACGCGGGCCTCGATCCCGTTCTTGTCATAGAACAGCACCGCATTGGCCGAATTGGACAGGCCGGTCAGCGCGAACTTGTTGGCCAGGTTCTGGGTATCGAGCTTGCGGTTGGAGCCGACCAGCGTGCCGTTGAGCTGGAAGCCGAAGCCGCTGTTGCCCAGGGTATGCTGCCAGGCCGCCTCGATACCCTTGACCGTGGCATCCTGCCCGTTGACCGGTGCGGTCACCGTGAACTGCGCAGGCAGGCCGGTTGCCGGATCGAGCAGCGGGCCGCCAGAAGCGTTGGCCACCGTGCCGGTGGTCTGGTTCAACACGATGAAGTTGTTGACGCTCTTGAGATAAGCCCCAATCGAAATGTAGCTGCTTGGCGCGTAATAGTATTCGGCCGAGAAATCCAAGTTGCTGGACTTGAACGGCTTGAGATCGGCGTTGCCACGGCTGGCAGCGAAGTTGCCGGGCCGCAGCGTGACCAGCGTCGTCACCGGCGAAAGCTGTTCCAGCGTCGGCCGGGTGATCGTCTGCGACGCGGCAAAGCGCAGGGTTACCGCATCGGTCAACTGCCACTTCAGCGCGATGTTGGGCAGCACATCGAGGTAGTGCGCCTTGCCCACCGTACGCGTGGTGCCCGATGAGGCCGAACCGTACTGGGTCTGGTCATTGGCCAGCTTGACCAGGCCAATATAGGCCGTGGCCAGGCCGTTGACGCTGGTCTGGGTATCCTCGAACCGCACGCCAGCCACGATCGACAGCGGCCGGCCGCCGACATCGCCCTTGAACTCGGTTTCGAGATAGGCACCCAGCACGCGTTCGGTCACGATCGTGTCGTTCACCAGGGGCGGCGCAAAGGTGAAGTTCGGGTTGGTCACGCGCTGCTGCGCGGTGATCGCGTTGAACAGCGTAGGGCCATCGAACGTCAGCCACTGCGTGGCCAGGCGGTTGGCGCCGCTCAGGCCCGACAGAAAACCGCTGCCGGCGTTGAACGTGGTGATCGGCACCCCAGCCGGAGCCGGCGCATTATAGCCGCAGGTGGTGCAGCCGGTACCGCCATCGTTGGAATAGAGCGATGTGTCCTTGCGATCGCGCGAATAATAGAGGCCGAAGTTGGCGTTCACCAGGCCTTCGCTGCCATCGCCCTTGTAGGCGAAATCAGCGCGACCCTGGGTCACCTTGTCGCGGATGCCATAGCCGCGCAGCAGCATCACGTGCTGGCACATCGGCTGTCCGGCACCCACCGGCGTGGTGCTGCCCGGCTGGCCCGAATTGGTCACTGCGCTGCCGCAGGGGCTGGCGGGATTGGCAAAGGTTGGCAGGGTTTCGGTCTGCCAAGGCAGGACCGAACCATCCGACTGATAGCGCGACGAGCCGGTGAGATACCCAAGCAGCGCCAGATAGGCTTCCTGCCCACCGTTGGGGTCTTCCTTGGCCAGCGAATAGGTGCCGTCGAACGAGGCCGTAAGGTTGGGCGTGACCTTCCATTCCAGGTTGAGCCCGAATTCGCGGGTGTTGGTGCGCTTGTCGAACTTCTTGTAGTGGAAGTCGGTGGCGATGCCGCTGGCCTGGGTCAGGTCGGTTGCGGTGCCATTGGCATCGGTCACCACGTCGGTCAG
Source organism: Novosphingobium sp. 1529 (assembly GCF_040544855.1). Taxonomy (NCBI): domain Bacteria; kingdom Pseudomonadati; phylum Pseudomonadota; class Alphaproteobacteria; order Sphingomonadales; family Sphingomonadaceae; genus Novosphingobium; species Novosphingobium sp. 1529. The sequence continues at coordinate 543,554 of NZ_JBEPKW010000002.1, read as the reverse complement.
GTTCGATGCGGTGAACCAGTGACCGTACGAGCGTGTTTCGGTCTTGTTGGTGAACTTGGTATAGAGCGCATCGGCGGTGATCGTCACCGCATCGCTGGGCCGGTATTGCAGCACCACCGTGCCGCCAATGCGTTCGCGGTCTTCGCGCGTCACCTTGGTGTCGTAGTTCTGCGGGATGAAGATGTTGCCCTGCGGATTGTTGGCGCTGATCGTGCCTTTGCCGCCGTTCACCTCTGCCGCCGGCACCGCCGGGTTGACCAGCCAGCCGTCGGTCTGCGCCTGCGCCAACCGCGTAAAGCGATGCTGGTAGCTGCCCGAAACGAGGATGCCGAACTTGCCATCGGCCAGCGTGTCGGCAAACAGGAACGAGGCGTCTGGCGCTACCTTGCGCGCGTTGCCGTCATAGTTGCCGTCAACTGTCGCTGAAAACTTGCGGCCCTTGTAGTCGAAAGGGCGCGCGGTCTTGATGTTCACGGTCGAACCGACACCGCCCGATTGATAGCGCGCGGTGGACGACTTGTAGACTTCCACGCCCGAAACCAGTTCCGACGCCAGCGTGTCGAACGAAAAGGCCCGACCCGAGGCCTGGCTCGGGTCGGTAGGGGTGGCCACCTGGCGGCCATTGACCAGAACCGTGTTGAATTCCGGGCCAAAGCCGCGAACCGTGATGAAAGCGCCTTCGCCGCCGGAGCGGTCGATCGAAACGCCGGTGATGCGTTGCAGGGATTCGGCAAGATTGGCATCGGGCAGCTTGCCGATGTCCTTGGTGGAAATGGCATCGACGATGCCTGACGATGCGCGCTTGATGCCGCGCGCACTGTCGAGGCTGGCGCGCAGGCCGGTGACGATGATCGCCTGCGGCTCGGGCTCTGCCGCAGCGGGTGCTTCTGGGGCCGGGCGGGGCGCTGCGGCTGGTTCTGGCGCGGCGGCCTGGCTCGCCAGGGCAACGGTTTGCGTGGCAAGCGGGGCGCGGTTCGACAGCGGGCGGGCGATCACTGCAAACGTCGCGGGGCCGGTCTGGCGGGCGGCGAGGCCGGTGCCGGCGAACATGCGCTCAAGCGCGTCGGACACGGTAAGGCGACCGCGCACTTCGTTGGTGCGCACCGCGCGGGTGACCTTGCGCGAGGCAATGATCTGCACATTGGCCTGATGGCCGAGGATACCGATGGCGGTTTCGGCCGATTGCGCCGGAATGGCGAATTGGCGAAGTTCGGTGTTAGCCTGTGCGGCAACGGGCATGGTTGCCATGCAGGCAATGCCAGTCGTCGCAAAAAGAACGCCACGCAGTGTGGTCGTTGTCATATATCCCTCCCATCAGGATTTCATTACGCATCAGATCATTTCGATCTGTGTTGGCCTAGAGACATGCTCTGGCGATTATCCTTCTTCGATTGTGAAAATTTATTTCTAGAATCCTGTTTCGGCTGCGCGTTCGATACGGATGGTGCGCGGATCGCTGACATCGATCTTCACGGCCAGCGTCGCCTTGAGTGTCTGGGCAAAGCCGTCTGGGTCACCGATGCGAAACAGCCCGTCGAACTGCTCGGCCGCCACTTCGGGATCGGCGATCACGATCTGCCGCTGGTTATAGCGGTTGAACTCGTCAGCCGCCTCGCGCAGCGTGGTGCCGTTGAGATCGATCATGCCGTTGCGCCAGGCCAGCGCGCGGTCGACCGGTGCGGTTTCGCTCGCCTGATAATGCACCAGGGCGCGGGCGTTGACCATGGCACGCTCGCCCGCCACCACGCGCAGGCGCTGGGTGGCATCGGCGGCAGACCAGGTTTCGACCACGCCCTCCGTCACCAGGATTTCCACCCCTTCCTCGCGCTTGCGCACCGAAAAGGCCGTGCCGATCGCCTGGGCGCGCACCGGGCCAGAGGCAACGACGAACGGCCGCTGCGCGTCCTTGGCCACTTCGAACCAGGCCTCGCCCTGAGCGAGTTCCACCTCGCGCGCATGGCGGCCAAGGTTGACCTTGAGCGCGGTATCGGAATTGATCGTCATGACCGAGCCATCGTCGAGCGGAACGCGGCGGATTTCACCCAGGCGGGTGACGTATTGGGCGCCATTGGCAAGCACCAGGCGCGTGGCGGCCGCGCCGGCGATGCCCGCTGCCACCAGGCCGCCCAGCACGCCACGCCGTGCCCAGGCGCCGCGATCGTTGGCAGGCTCGATCGCGTCATCGCCTGGCGCGCTGTCGACCGCTTCGGGCGCGGCCGGCGGGGTGACCGCGCCAGGCAGTTCCCATGCGGCCTGTACCTGCAGCAGCAGGCCATGGCGGCGCGGATCGGCCGCCAGCCAGGCTTGCAATGCGGCTTCGTCGGCAGCGCTCCAGGTGGCGGGATCGTCCATGCGCGCCACCCAGGTGGCAGCGGCATCACGATCGGCGGGGGGAAGGGGGCTGCTTGTGGTCATGACGCCCTCCGTCCGGTGGGCAGCATCTCGGGTTCGCGTTCGAGCCGGTCCCAGCCTTCGCGGATGGCGCGCACTCCCACCCACACCTGCTTTTCAACGGCCTTTTCGGTCATCCCCATGTGGGCGGCGATTTCCTTTTGCGACCAGCCTTCGAACTTGCGCAGTTCGACGATGCGGCGGCAGCGTTCGGGCAATTGCGCCAACAGGCTGCGCACCCGCTCGAACGCCATGCGCGTGGCGACCTGCTCCTCGGGCGTGGGCATTCCGGTGTCGCGATAGCTTTCAATCTCGCTGATCGCCTCGAATGGGGCGATCAACTGGCGCTTGAGCCGGCGGGCCAGCAGGTTGCGGCAGATTGAAAAGAAATAGGCATGCCCGCAGTCGATATGGTCGACAGTATCGAGCATGGCGATGCGGCAATATGCGTCCTGCATGAGTTCATCCACTACATCGGGCGCAATCCGCCGCTTCACGAACCATGCCCGCAGGCGCGGTTCGTGCGGCATGATCTCTTGCGCCACCCATCGCGCCAAGGCGCGGCGACGCTCGAGTTGCGCTCGCAGATCCGGTCCCGTCCCATCCTCCATCGGCTTTGGGTTTTCCCTCTTTCACAGGCCTAGAGACCGGCCGGCGCCATTTCCTTCCGCTTGCGGCAAAATATTTCGCGACGATAGCGCCGATCCGGCGATATCCGCAAAAAACGCTGGCGCTTGGCCCGGCCAGATCAGCCTAGAAGACGCGATGTTGCACATATTTGCGATATTCATCAATCCGTCACGGGTCTTACCGCGAAGCGTCATGATTGCCGCCTACGGCCGCCCCCGAAACGATAAACGTTCTTCGGGGCAATCATAATGCGCATCACCAAACTGGCACTTGTATCGTCGGCATCGCTTGTGGCGAACCTCGCCCTGGCTTTGCCAGCCATGGCGCAAGCCGCGCCGGCCACGACACCCGCACCTGTCGCAGCCGCAGCGGATGCGGCGGCCGATGCCGGCGAAATCGTCGTCACCGGCACCTATGCCCGCAGCTTGAATGCGGCCACGCAGGTGAAGCGCACGGCAGCGTTCCAGGTCGATTCCATCGCCTCGACCGACATCGGCAAGTTCCCCACCCAGAACGTGGCCGAGGCGCTGCAACTGGTGACCGGCGTGGCGATCACCCGGCCGCGCGGCGAGGGGCTGTATGTCAGCGTGCGCGGGCTGGGGCCGCAGTTCCAGAACACGCTGCTCAATGGCAGCCCGGTGGCAGTCAATGAAGTGATCGAAAACGGTGGCGCCGCCGGGCGGCAGTTTCGCTTTGAAATGCTGCCGGCCGAATTCACCTCGCGCATCGACGTGGTCAAGACGCCCACCGCCGACATGACGGAAGGCGCGCTGGGCGGCAACATCAACGTCAAGACGTTTGAGCCGTTCGACGTAGGCACCAAGACCACGCTCAACTTGCGCGGTACCTATACCAGCAAAACCGATCGCGTGCGCCCCAATGCCACGCTGATCACCAGCTGGGTGAACAAGGACGATACGTTCGGCGTGCTGGCCGGGGCGCAGTATTGGGCCAAGGACGTGCGCAACGACCGCTTCCTGAACTTCGGTTGGTACAAGGATCGCTTCGCCTCCACCCTGGGCAGCGGCTATTACCTCCCCACCCGCACGCGCCCCACGGTGGAAACTGAAAAGCGCAAGCGCATCTCGGGCATGCTCTCGCTGCAATGGCGCCCCAGTGCCGAGGCGACGACCACGCTCAACCTGATGGCGACGCGGCTTGATGTCGCCTATGACGAGTTTGGCCTGGATATCTATCCCGACGATAGCAGCGTCGCTGGCCACAAGCCCGTGCTGGTGCCGGGCAGCGTGGTGCTGGATGGCGATACGGTGGTCAAGGCCACGATCAACGACGTGCGCTTCATGGCCTCGCGCGAGTACAGCCTCAACCGCCACGACCTGTTCAACGCCAATCTGCGCCAGACCTGGGACAGCGATGGCTGGCATGTGGTGGGCCTGGCCAACTGGTCCTATGCCCACAGCTATCACCCAAGCTATGACGTTGGCACCGTGCGCAGCCGCGCGATGTTCTTTGCCCCGCTGACCTATGACGCCACCGGCGGCTACAAGGCCGTGCCCACGTTCACCACCACGGTCGATCCCACCAATCCAGCCAACTACCAGCTTTATCAGTTCAACATCGCGCCCAAGAACAGCAAGGACTGGAACTTCTACGGCCGCGCCGACGTGGCGCGCGATCTGGGTGGCTTCATCTCCAAGCTGGCGGCGGGCGGCGAATACCAGTTCCGCAAGCGTGACTATTCGCGCCGCGATTTCCTGGTCAACCCGGCCGCCGGCACCCCGCTCACCAGCCTGGGCAGCGGCGCCTATCAGCAGCTGCCGTTTGACGATTACCTGCCGGGGCAGGGCGGCAATATCCCGCGCCAGTTCCTGGTGCCGGTGACCAGCGCCTATCTCAATGCCTTCTTCACGCCGGCGGTGCGCAATTCGGCGCTGACAGCTGCCGACCTTGCTGCCTCGTTCCACACCACCGAAAAGATCGCCAGCGTCTATGCTCGCGCCGATTACACCTTTGCCATTGGCGGCGTGGCGATCACCGGCAATCTGGGTGTGCGCTATGTCCACACCGACCAGGTGGCGAGCGGCAACCTGCGCAGCGGCAGCACGACCACGCCGGTCAGCTTCCCCAAGACGTTCAACAACGTTCTGCCGAGCTTCAACCTGCGCGCGGAATTTTCGCGCAGCCTGGTGGGCCGCCTCAGCGCCAGCCGCGTGTTGACCCGTCCCAACGTGACCGACAGCGCGCCGCGCATTACCGTGTCCACCGACGCGCCCACGGCGAGCGGCGGCAACCCGGCGCTGGTGCCGTTCCTGGCCACCCAGTTCGACGGGTCGCTGGAATGGTACTTCAACCCGACCGGCTCGCTGACGGGCGCGGTGTTCTACAAGGCGATGGATAACTACATCACCCAGCAGAACGTGCCGATCGACATTCCCGGCCGCGGCACCGTGCAGTTGAGCACCCAGGTCAATGGCGGCAATGCCAAGGTCTATGGCCTGGAGGCGGCCTATCACCAGGTGTTCACATTCCTGCCCGCGCCGTTCGATGGGCTGGGGCTGCAGGCCTCGTACACCCGCACCTCGGTCGAGGCGAACTACACCGCTGGCTCGCGCCCGATCGTCAACGAGTTGATCGGCTTGTCGAAGAACAGCTTCAACGTGGTGGGCTTCTATGAAAAGGGCCCGCTGTCCACGCGGCTGTCCTATGTCTGGCGCGATCGCTATCTGTCCAGCACCGGCAGCACGACCCAGGCGCCGGTCTATACCGCTGCGTTCGGCTCGCTCGATGGCTCGATCGCGGTGCGCGTGACGGACAATGTCACGCTCAGCCTGGAAGCGATCAACATCGCCAAGGCGCGCCAATATACCTACAACGACCGCACCATCCGCTTTGGCGAAATCAACGATTACGGCCGCACGATCCTGTTCGGCGCGCGGGCGGAATTCTGATGCGGCGGTCTTTTGCAACAGGCGCCAGGCTGGCGCTCGGCGGGGCCTTGGCCCTGCTGGCGCCGGCGGTGGCCGGGGCGGCGGGCGCGCCGCTGCGGATGAACGACATTCAGGTCGTCGGTTCGCACAACAGCTTCAAGGCACAGATTCCGGCGCCGATCATGGCCCAGTTGCGTGCCCGCGATGCCAGGCTGGCGCAGGCGCTGGATTACTATCACCTGCCGCTTGCCGCGCAGCTCGATGCCGGGGTGCGCCAGGTGGAGATCGATATCTTCGCCGATCCGGCCGGCGGGCGCTATGCCCACCCGGCCGGGGAAGCGCTGCTGCCGGCAGATCAGCAGGGCAAGGGGCCGGGGTTTGACCCGGCGGTGATGGCGCAGCCGGGGTTCAAGGTGCTGCACATTCCCGATATCGATTACCATGCGGTGTGTCCCACGCTGGTCAGCTGCCTGGGCGAGATCGATCGCTGGTCACGCGCCCATCCGCGCCACCTGCCGATCATGATCACGATCAACGCGGCCGACAGTGCCGACAGCCGCCTGGCCACCCAGCCACTGCCGCTCGACAATGCCGCACTGCTCGATCAATTGGATGGGGAAATCCGCCAAGCCCTGCCGGGACGGCGGCTGATCACGCCTGACGAGGTGCGCGGCAGTGCCAGCACGCTGGCCGATGCGGTGCATCGCCGTGGCTGGCCCACCCTGGCGGCGGCGCGCGGGCGCATCTTCATCCTGTTCGATGTGCGGCCGGCGGTGTCTGACGCCTATCGCATGGGGCATCCGTCGCTGCGTGGGCGGGCGATGTTTGGCTGGTATCCCGATGGCCAGCCGGAAAGCGCGATCCAGATCGTGCAAGACCCGCTGGTAGATGGCGCGCGGATCAAGGCACTGGTCAAGGCTGGCGTGATCGTGCGCACCCGCACCGACGCCAACACGCAAGAGGCGCGTGCCCACGACCTGGCCAAGGCCCGCGCCGCGCAGGACAGCGGCGCCCAGGCGATCAGCACCGATTACTATCCCGGTGCGCCCGATCCGCTGGGGCTGGGCTTCGTGGTAACCTTGCCGGGCGGCGCGATGGCGCGCTGCAATCCGGTGCGCGTTGCCGGGCGCTGCACTCTGGCGCCCTGACGCCTCTCGGGCATGGCACTGCGCGGGCACTTGTGCCATCGCGGTGCCATGACGATACGCCTGATCTGCCTCGATGCCGATGATACCCTGTGGCACAACATGCGCCACTTCAACGGGGCCGAGGCCGCCTTTACCGCCATGCTCGAACCCTTTGCCGAAGCAGGCGTGGCCCGGCGCGCACTGGAAGCGTGCGAGGCGCGCAATCTCAAGGTCTATGGCTATGGCGCCAAGGGCTTTACGCTGTCGCTGATCGAGACCGCGCTGGAACTGTGCGGCGCTGCGCTCACCCCGGCGATGATCGCCGATCTTTTGGCGGTGGGGCGAACCCTGTTGCAGCATCCGGTGGAACTGCTCGATGGCATTGCGCAGACCCTGCCGGCCTTGCAGGCGCGCGGGGAACTGGTGCTGGTGACCAAGGGAGACCTGCTGCACCAGGAAACCAAGCTGGCCGCCTCGGGCCTGGGCGAATGCTTTTCGGGCGTGGAGATCGTCAGCGACAAGACCGTGCAGACCTTTACCGGTCTGTTCGCTCGCCACGGTGTTGCCCCGCACGAGGCGATCTTGGCCGGGGATTCGCTGCGTTCGGATATCCTGCCAGCGCTCGGCGCCGGGGCCTGGGCGGCCTATGTTCCGCAAGACGGCGCCTGGTCTCACGAACAGGCGCCGGTGCCAGACGGGGCAGAGCGCTTTGCCACGCTCACGCGCCTGGGCGAATTGCCCGCGCTGATCGATCGGATCAACGCGGGCGCTGGTGGTTAGGCAGTCTGGCCCTTGCGGCTGGTCAGCACGATCGCGATCAGTCCGATGGCCGAGGTGGCCGCGCCGGCCAGCGCGATTACCGGATAGCCCCAGCCCAACGCAATCACCCCGCCGCCCAGCGCGGCACCGAGAGCATTGCCGAGGTTGAACGCACCGATGTTGACCGATGAGGCAAGGTGCGGCGCATCGGCGGCGGCACTCATCACCCGCACTTGCAGCGGCGGCACCAAGGCAAAACTGGCCACGCCCCACAGGAACACGATGACTGCCACGGCGCCTGCATGCGGCATCAAGGCAGCAAAGGCGACGAGCACGGCGGTCAGTCCCGCCAGTGTAACGATCAGCGTGCGATCGACCGAGCGATCGGCAAACTTGCCGCCTAGCCAGTTCCCCACCGTCAGGCCCACGCCATAGGTGACCAGCATGGCGGTGATGAAGCCAAGCGAGGCGTGCGTGGCATTGCGCAGGATCGGGCTGATATAGGTGAACACCGTGAACATCGCGCTCGACCCCACCACGGTCAGCGCCAGGGCGCCCAGCACCTTGCCGCGCATCAGCACGCGCAGTTCGGCCATGGGGTTGGCGTCGCCCTCTGCCGGCAAGGGCGGCAGCGTAAACCGCAGCGCGGCCATCATCAGTACGCCCAGCGCGGCGATGGCCCAGAACGGCGTGTGCCAGCCCACATTCTCCCCGGCCCAGGTGGCGAGCGGCACGCCCACCACATTGGCGATCGTCAGCCCCATGAACATCGTGGCGACAGCGCCGGCCTGACGCTGTGGCGGCACCAGGCTGGCTGCCACCACCGAACCTACGCCGAAGAAGGCGCCGTGGTTGAAAGAGGTTACCAGCCGGGCCAGCAGCATCATGTCATAGCTGTTCGCCAGCGCGGCCATCAGGTTGCCCAGGGTAAAGATCCCGGCCAGCCCGACCAGCAGCGTGCGGCGCGACACGCGCCCAGTGGTCAGCGTCATGATCGGCGCGCCCACAACCACGCCCATGGCATAGGCGCTGATCAGCAGGCCAGCGGCCGGGATCGAGACGCCCAGGCCCGTGGCGATCGCGGGCAACAGGCCCATGGGGGCAAATTCGGTCACCCCGATGCCAAAGGCACCCAGGGCCAGGGCCATGAGCCCGGCATTCCATTTCATACGATGATCCTGATCTGTTTTGCGGCGCCCGAGCGCCTTGCCAATGAATGCACAGATGGCGCAGACTGATCCCCGTGTTTAGAGGGTTTGAACGCGAAGGATTTTTGCAATGGGTGCAAAGATGCCAGCCAATCCGGCAGTGGGCGGCGAAGCCGCGCCCGGAGTGGACCGTGCCCGCGAAATGGCGCTGTTTGCCGCCGTGCATGACTGCGGCAGCTTTTCCGGCGCAGGGCGCGTGCTGGGCCTGAGCCCTTCGGCGGTGAGCCGGGGTATCGACCGGATCGAGGCGCGGTTGGGCGTGCGGCTGCTGCTGCGCTCTACCCGCGCCTTGGCGATGACGGCCGAGGGGCAAGCCTATCTGCGCGCGGCGCGTCGCATCCTCGCTGATCTTGACGAGGCAGAGCAGCAGATCGCCGATCGCGGCACGCCGCGCGGGCGCCTGCGCGTGAGCGCGGCACTATCGCACGGGCGGCTGTGCATCGTGCCGCTGCTGGGCGCCTTCGTGCGCCGCTATCCCGATGTGCTGGTCGATATCGCCCTTACCGACACCTTGGTGGACGTCGCCGCTGGCGAGGCGGACGTGGCGATCCGCTTTGGCCCATTGGCCGATAGTGCGCTTACCGCGCGCAAGCTGGGCAGCAATGGGCGGGTGATCGTCGCCTCGCCCGATTATCTCGCGCGCCATGGCGTGCCGCAGGTGCCCGAAGACCTGCACGCCCACAATTGCCTCAACTTCAATTTCCGCCGGGCCGAACCGGTATGGCCGTTCCGCCGCGTGCGGGCCGATGGCACGGTAGAAGATTTCGCGCTGGAGGTGCGCGGCACGATCGTGGCCAACAATGGCGAAACCCTGGGCGATTTGGCCCAGGCCGGCATCGGCATCGCGCGGGTGGGGACATTCAGCGTGACCCAGGCTCTCGCCGATGGGCGGCTGATCCCGCTGCTCGAAGCGTTCAATCCCGCCGATGAGGAGCAGATTCATGCCGTGTTTGTCGGCGGAACAGCCACGCCGGCGCGCGTGCGGGTCTTTGTCGATCACCTGGTCGAAAGCTTGCGGCCAACGAAAAATCCCGGCGCATGAGGTCATGCGCCGGGATCGTTGCCTGCAGCAAGGCAGGGATCAGTGGCTGGCGGAAGCCGAGCCGGTAACCGAGCCGCTGGCGCTGCCGGCGACGCTGCCGGAGGCCTGCTGGGCCGCGTTGCGCGTGGCACTTGCTGCACCATTGGCCGCGCCCTGGCCGCTGGCGGCGGCATTCGCCGCATAGCCACGGGTGGTGTTGGCGGCGCTCTGCGCCTTGGCCTTGCCCGCTTCGGCGGCATTGGTGGCAGTGCTGCGCGCCTGGGCGACGCGCTCGCTGGCGGCATCACGCGCCGTTTGTGCGGTGCTGGTAGCACGGGCGCGGGCCATGCTGGCGGTGTCCTCCACGCGGGTGGCCGCGCCGCTGGCGGTGGTGCGCGCCGTGTTCGTGGCCGAACGCGTGGTGCTGGTCAGCTGGTCGGTGCCAATGGCCTGGGCATTGGCGCTGCCACCCACGGTGCCGCTGCCATTGCCAGCCAGCGAACCGGTCAGCGATCCTGCGGGAGCGGTCAGCCCCTGGCTGGCCGAACCCGAAGCGTTGCCGCTGGCGGTGCGATCGGCGTGAACCTTGCCGTTGTGGCGGTTCACGCTGGTGTTGCCGCTGGTGCTGCCCGAGCCATTTGCGGTGCCACGGGTGGTGGAGCGCACGGTGTCGAGCGTGGAGGAACCGTCAAACGCGCCGTCGAGCGTGCCGCCCACCATGCCGCCACGGCCGATGGCGCCGCCCATCACGCCGCCAAGGCCACCCCCAAGACCGCCACCCATCCCGCCGCCAAGGCCACCGCCGCCCAGCAATTGGGCGTGGGCCGGCATGGCGATGAGAGTGCAGGCAACAAGCGAAGTGGCAAAGAGCTTACGCATGATCTGATCCTTTCCTGAACTGTGGGATCGACCTGCCATCTGTGCGGCCGATCATGATCCCGTTGTTCTGAAAACGGACCTCCGCTCGGGTTTAATCCATCCTCGCAAATTTTTTTCGATCGACCGGAAGATCAGCGGCAAATCGTGCACAGCAGCCCGCGCCCATACTGCTGATCGGGGCCGCGCGGGCCCAGGTCGATCGCCTCGCGGTCCAACGCCTGGGGCAACGCAGCATGCGCATCGCGCGCCGCAGCCACGCGCGATGCGACGAGCGGCGCTGCAAACGATGTGCCACGCACCGGCACCATTTGCCCCCGGGCATTGGCGGCCCGCAATCCGGCGCCAGGCGCGGCGTAATCGAGGTGCAAGGCACGGCCAGCCTCGATCAGGGCGCGGTTGCGGGCGTCAACTGCGGTCGCGGCCAGAATGCCGGGGTAGCTCGCGGGATAGGCTGGCGGCGCAGCGGGGCCATCGTTGCCCACGGCAGCGACGATCACCGCGCCGCGCTGCAGGGCCGCTGTCATCGCCCGCGCCAGCACAGGACTGGCCGGGCCAACCAGGCTGATGGTGATGACGCGCACCTGCCGGCCGATCAGCCAGTCCACCGCCCGGGCGATGGCCAGCGCGTTGCCGCCAGTGGGACCATGGCCATAGACGTCTGCGGCCAGGATATGCCGCACGCCGGCGCCAGACAGCAGGTTGGCCACCGCGCTGCCATGGTCAGACGCGGCCGGCGCGCCGGGGGCGAACCCTTGCAACGCATCGACCGCTTGCGCTGGTGCGCCGTCGATCATGCCCACCGGTGTCTGCAACGCGGGCATGGTGCCCAGATGCATCGTGCCGCCACGCGCGCGAGCGGTGCCGGCGGTAAAGTGCAGCACGTCGGCACTGATCGTCGCATCGGGCAGGGCCTGGCCCAGCGTGCTCTGCGCCTGCGCCAATGTCATCCCCTGCGGAATGGAAAGGCGCGTTACCGTCAGATCGAGAGAGGCCAAGCGTTCGTTGCCCACAACGGCAAAGCCCAGCGCCCGTGCCTTGTCGAGCATGGCTGCCTCTGGCGCCATCAGCAGCAATTCGCCTTTTACGGCGGGATTGCCGGCCGCGTCCCGTTCGAGGGTGGCGCGGTTTTGCCGTATCAGCCGGTCGATCCGGTCCACCCGCGCTGCGGCGAGCGCCCTGGCGTTTTGCACCATGGTGCTGGTCGCGGTGTCGAGCGCCTGTGCCACGTCGCCAGGCACGCTGTTGGCCACCTGGCGCGCGCGATCGAGAACAGGATCGAGCCGGTTGTCGAGCGAATTGCCAAAACCTTGGCCGATGCCGGGGACGATCCCCTGCGCCAGGGCAGGCGCCGCCAGTGTCGTGGCGCCAAGAGCAGCAAGCAGGGCAGGGGTGATCGTGCGCAAGACGGTTTCCCAAGTCAGGCGGGATTGCCTATGGATGAAACGAGCGACATGGTTCGTTCTATCCATGGGAAAAGGCAAGAACGCTGACCGACCGTTTTGAAACCGCCATGCTGGCCCTGCTGCCCCGGCTTCGCCGGTTTGCCTTGGGCTTGGCACGCGACGGTGCGCGGGCAGACGATCTTTGCCAGATGACCGTGGAACGCGCGCTGCGCAGCCGCCAGCAATGGCAAGAGGGCAGCCGCCTCGATAGCTGGATGTATCGGATCATGCGCAACCTGTGGATCGACGAGGCCCGTGCCGAAACCCGCCGTGGCCAAACCTTTGTGGACGAAGAAGCGGGCGTGACTGTGGGCGCCGATGGCGGGCAGGAGGCGCGGGCGGAGCTGTCCGACGTGGACCGCGCGATGGCGCGCCTGCCCGATGAACAGCGCGAGGCGGTCTTGCTCGTGATGGTCGAAGGCTGGTCCTACAAGGAAGCGGCCGAGATCGTTGGTTGCCCGGTGGGCACCCTCAATTCCCGCCTGGTGCGCGGGCGCGACGCGCTTCTTGCCATGCTGGGAGACGACCTGTGACGCCCTCTCCCGAAACTCTGGCTGCCTATGCCGATGGCGAACTCGATGCGGTGATGCAGGCAGAGGTCGAGCGCGCCATGGCCGCCGATCCCGCGCTGGCCCGGCAGGTTGAGCGCCACCGCGCGCTCAAGGCCCGGCTTGCCGCGCATTACGCCCCGGTGTTGGATGCGCCTTTGCCGCCCGGTTTGCTCGCCGCGGCCAGCCAGCCACATATCAGCGCCGAGGTGATCGATTTCAACGCCGCCCGTGCGCGCCGCCCGAGACGCCTGGTGTGGGGCGGGGGCATCGGCCTGGCGCTTGCCGCATCGCTGACGCTGGCGGTCGTGCTGCAGCATCCAGGCGGGAATGGCGCGGGGCCGGGCTATGCCGATGGCGCACTGGCCAGCGCGCTCGATACCCAGCTGTCCGGTCAGGCGCCCGCTGGCGCTGCCGCGCGGGTGGTGATCAGCTTTGCCGATGCATCGGGCGCGTTGTGCCGGGGCTATGACAGCAGCCAGGGCGGCGGCATTGCCTGCCACAACGCGCGGGGATGGAAGCTGATCCGGCAGGTGGGCGGCGGCGCAGCGGCGGGGCCGGGCGACGATGGCGCCTATCGCCAGGCCGGCAGCCATGATGCGGCGTTGATGGCCCTGGCGCAGGACATGGCGCAAGGGCCTGCGCTCGATCCCGCCGCCGAACGCGCGGCGCGGGCAAAAGGCTGGCGCAAGCCCTGACGCGTCTTGTCGGCATCCGCCGCGTGCCCCTGCCTGGGGCGAGACACGCGGCGGATCGGCCGATCAGAACGTCTTGCGCAGCGTCACGCCACCATAGCGCACGTCATCGCGCGGCACATAGCGCACGATGCCGGCCACCCCGCCATTGACCAGGTAGCTGGCATAGTGGGTGTTGGTGATGTTCTTGACATAGGCGCGCAGCTGCCAGCCATCGTCGTGGCCCAACAGCGCGACGCTGCCGTTCCAGATGGCATAGGCGGGCTGGATCGTGCCCGGCGTCTGCGTCAACTGGTACTGCGTCTCGCTCTTGAACGCGATGTCGCTCTGCAGTTCCAGATCGACCGCGTCGGTCAGGGCAAAGCGATAGGCGGCATTGGCAAACAGCTTGACCTTGGGCGCGAAGGGCAGCGGCTGGCCATTGATGTCGCAGCTGGCGGGCAGGCCGGCCGGGCAGTTGAAGTTCAACACCTTGGCATCGTCATAGGCGGCCGACAGATCGACCGTGAAGCCCTTGGTCGGCACCAGGGTGACATCGGCCTCGACCCCTTGGGTGCGGACCTTGCCGGCGTTGATCAGGCGCGTCACCGCCGTGCCGTTGACCAGATCGGCCACGTTCGCCTGATAGTTCTTGAACGTGGTCGAATAGACCGCCAGCGCATAGCGGACCGAGCGATCGGCCGTGCTGCCCTTGATGCCCACTTCGAATGAATTGGAGGTTTCGGGCAGCAGCGCGATTTCGTCGGTCGGCTGCATGTTGAAAAAGGCGTTGTAGGCCGGCCCCTTGTACCCGCGTGACCAGGTGCCATAGACTTGCGTGTGGCTGCTCACGTCCCACTGCAGCCCGGCGCGCCAGGAATCGCCACGGGTCGACGTGCTGCCGTTGCTGTTGTGATAGGCGCGGATGCCCGACACGTTGAACGCGGCACTGCCGGTGTTGGCCGGATCGGCCGTCGACGTGCGCACGTGATAATAGCTCAGCTTGTCCCAGGTGGAGCGATAGCCGGCGATGGCGCGGAAATTGCTGGTGAAGTTGATGTTGGCTTCACCAAACAGCGCATAGTTGTTGGCGCGGATGCCGTACTTGGCAACGCCGGTCGTCACGCCAGACGTGCGCGTCAGATCACGCTGATAGCGCTCGTCGGTTTCCGCGCGCAGGGCATAGGCACCGATGACATAGTCGATCAGCTTGCCCTTGGGCGAGGTGAGGCGCAGTTCCTGCGAATACTGGTTGGTGTTGACGTCACCATGGTCGTCGCTCTGCGGCTGCACGGCGGGCGAGGCCTGCGTGGCATCGAGATCCTGGTGCTGGTGGTTCTTCCAGCCGCGCCAGGCGGTGATCGAGGTGACCTTGTAATCCCCCAGCGAGAGATCGGCGGTTAGCGATGCGCCGAAGTTCTCGTCGCGCACGTTGGTATCGAACGTGGTGGCGGCGGTGCGGTTGCTGGGCCCGGCAGTAATGCCATAGCCGGCCAGGATGCCCACCAGCGTTGGCGAGGCAGTGACCGCATTGGTCGGATAGGCGATCTGGTTGGTATTGGCATAGACCCCGTTGGAGGTCGTGTCATAGCTGTGCAGCCAGTCCCCTGCGAGCGTCAGCGTCAAGGCGTCGCTCGGGCGCGCCTCGATCTTGCCGCGCAGGCCATAGCGTTCAAACCCGTTGACCTTGTCCTTGGTCACCGCGTTCCACACGTTGCCCTTGTAGTTGGCGTAAACGCCGTCGATCCGCGCCGCGACCGTATCGGTCAGGCCGCCGGTGACGCCGGCCTTCACGCGGTATTCGGCGTCGGTTGTGGCGCCGCCTTCGACATAGGCGTGGAAGGCCTGGGTGGGCGCGGCGGTGACGATGTTGATCACGCCAGCCGAGGCGTTCTTGCCAAACAGCGTGCCCTGCGGGCCGCGCAGCACTTCGATGCGCTCAACCTCGCCCACGTCGAGCGTGGCCTGGCCGGGGCGGTTGAGCACCACGCCATCGAGCACGGTGGAAACCGAGGATTCGACACCCGGTGACGTGGTGATCGTGCCCACGCCGCGAATGAACACGGTGCGGTCCTTGTTCGATGCGCCGCTGCGGAAATCGACCGTGGGCACGCTGGCCGACAGGTCCTGGAGATTGTGGATGCCGCGATCGTTGAGCGACTGGCCGCTGACCGCGCTGATCGCGATCGGCACTTGCTGCAGGCTTTCGTTGCGGAAACGCGCGGTGACGACGATTTCGCCCGGTGCCGGCGCGTCTGCTTCTGCCGGGGCAGGCGCCGCGGGCGGAACATCCTGGGCGGCGGCGGCGGCGGGCACGATCAAAGCACCGGCGAGCAAGAGCGCGCTGCGCAGCGAAACGGAAAACTTCGGCATCGATTTCTCCCTTGAACGCGGCGGCGCTATACTCAACCCTATAGGTAGAGAAGAAAGTTTTTCTTTAGTGCCCCAACGCCATGCCCATGGCGCTTCCTTCGGTCCCTTCCTCCACCGCGACGATGCGCGGCATGCCCAGCCTGATCAGCCCCAACGCCAAGAGGTAAGAGACGGCAGCAAAGGCAAAGAGCGGGCCATAGCCCAGCCCGGCCGCCAGGGTGAGGCCGGCAATCTTGGTGATCGCGGTGCCGCCCATATTCCCACAAAACGCGGAAAAACCAGTGACGCGGCCCACGCGTGCGCGCGGGGTGACATCGGCGATCAGGCCAAACAGGCTGGTGGAAAATCCCTGGTGTCCGGCCAGCGCCAGTGCCAGCACCGCCGCGGCGCTCCACGCGCTGGGGGCCAGCAAGGCCAGCGGCACCGGCGTGACCACCAGGGCAGAGGCCAGCATCACGCGCTTGCGCACGCGGTCGATCGACTGGCCGGCGCCGATCCAGCGGCTCGACAGCGTGCCGGCCAAGACCGATCCGACTGCCGCGCCCGCATAGGCGAGGGCCAGCGGCGGGCCGAGTTCGGTGCCGGCCAGCCCAAACGCGCGGTGGAAATAGTCCGGCATCCAGAACAGCATCAGGAACCAGGTGGCATCAGACAGCACCTTGGCACCGGCGATGATCCAGGTGCGCCGCTCCCGCCACACCGGCCTGGCGCCATGATGATCTTGCGCCTTGGCCATCGGCGTATCGGCAAAATCGATGCCGCGCGTGGCCAGCCACCAGGCGAGCGCCCAGACCAGGCCCAGCGCGCCGGCCATGACAAAGGCTGCGCGCCAGCCCCAGATCGCTGCAACGATCGGAATCGCCAGTGGCGCCAGGATCGCGCCGATCGAGTTGATCGCGTTGGACAGGCCGATGCCGGTCGAGCGCTGCTCGGGCGAAAAGATCGCCGCCATCGTCTTGATGCCGGCCGGGGTGCCCATCGCCTCGCTCGCGCCAAGGCTGATGCGGCAGGCCATGAACGCGGAAAAGCTGCGTGCCCAGCCATGCGCCATCGCGGCAAGGGACCAAGCCGCTACGCCAAAAGCATTGGCCCGTCGCACGCCCAGCCGATCGACCAGCCAGCCCGCCGCAAGAAAGCCGAACGCCGCCCCGGTTTGAAACAGCGCCGCCAGCGTGCCGTAATCGTCATCGCTCCAATGCAGGTCGGCGGCGATGGTTGGCTTGAGCACCGCAATAATCTGGCGATCGACCAGATTGAGAATGCCCGCCGTCAGGGCCAGTGCAAACAGCAACTGGCGGCGGCGGGGGCTGAGCAGGGCAGTCATCGGTGGCGGCACTCCTTTGCCATGCCTGTTACGGGGTGCGGCAAGGGAGTGCCAGAAAGTTCAACTTTTGCAGTAGAGATTAAAACGGTGCGTGGTCGATATGCGGCAAGACGTGGCGAGCAAACAGATCCGCCTCGCGCGCATGGGGATAGCCCGAGAGCACAAAGGCCTCGATCCCTGCCGCGCGATAGGCGTTGAGCTTGGCCAGAACCTGGTCAGGATCACCCACGATCGCCGCGCCGCAGCCCGATCGGGCGCGCCCGATACCGGTCCACAGATTGTCTTCGACATAGCCATCGCTAGCGGCTGCCTTGCGCAGGGCGGCCTGGGCCTGCACACCCACCGATTGGGAATCGAGCGACTTGGCGCGGATCGCTGCGCCTTGCGCGGCGTCCAGCTTGCTCAGCAGGCGATCGGCGGCGGCGCGGGCCTCGCTTTCCGTCTCGCGCACCACCACGTGCACGCGATAGCCGCAGCGGATGGTGCGGCCATGCCGTGCCGCGCGGGCTTTCATATCAGCGACGATGTCTTTCACCGCCTCCATGCGGTCGGGCCACATCAGATAAACATCGCAGCCCTTGGCGGCGGTTTCGCGCGCCGGTTCAGACAGGCCACCGAAATAGAGCGACGGCACGCGCGGCGCGGCCTGCAACATGCGTGGCGCGTCGAGCTTGAGGTTCCAGAACCGCCCCTGGTGATCGAGTGGCTGCCCGGCGAGCAGGGTACGCAGGATGGCGATCGCCTCGTCGGTGCGTTCATAGCGCGACGCCCCGTCAAGCGTTTCGCCCGGCAGGTCGCTGGAAATGATGTTGACCGTCAGTCGCCCGCCCAGGATCTGGTCGATCGTGGCGATCTGGCGTGCCAGTTGCGCTGGCCACATTTCGCCGACCCGCACCGCCATCAGCAGCTTGATACGCCGCACCTGCGTGGCGATCGCGGCGGCAAAAGCCGTGGTATCGAGGCCCAGGGCATAACCCGAGGGCAGCAGGATATTGTCAAACCCGCCCTCTTCGGCACCCAGCACGATATTGCGGCAATGCTCCCAGCTTGATTGCAGCGCCGGGTCGCTTTGCCCGAGATATTCATAGTCGTCATCGCAAAGCGCTGAAAACCAGCTGATTTCGCAGGGATTTTGGGTTGCGGGATGTTGGGTCACGGCATGGATTCTCCGCGCGATGCTTCCAGCACCGCGTACCATTCGCCGCGCGTCCATTCGACCTTGAACGCGTCGCGCAGCGCGGCAATGCGGGCAGGTTGCTGCGAACCGACGATGGGCACGATCCGCGCCGGGTGCGCCATGATCCAGCTCAACGCCGCCGCGCTCGCATCGGTGCCATAGGCCGCGCCCTGCTTGGCCAGCAGCGCGCCGACCGGGTGCGCGGCATCGGTCAGCCTGCCACCGCCCAGCGGTGACCAGGCCAGCACGGCCATCTCGCGTTCCATCGCCTGGTCCAGCGTGCCATCATAGAGCGGGTCAAACCGCGCGGCGGAATATTCCGGCTGCGTCGACACCAGCGGGAAGGGCAGGAAGGCCTGCAATGCCGCAACCTCGGCCGGGCTGTAGTTCGACACGCCCACGTGCTTGACCTTGCCTGCCTCGACCATCTCGACCAGCGCGTCGGCCACTTCGCGCGGGTGGGTGAGGAAGTCGCGCCGGTGGATCTGGTAAAGGTCAACGCTGGGCAGCCCAAGCCGCGCCAGCGAGGCATCGATCGCGCTGCGCAGATAGGCCGCGGTCGAATCATAGGGCTTGCCCAGCCAGATGCCGCCCTTGGTGGCGATCACCATGCGCTCGCGCCAATGCGGATTGGCGGCCAGCGCCTTGCCGAACAGGGCCTCGGCCCCGCCAAAGCCGACCGGGGCATCGCAGCCATAGATATCGGCGGTATCGAACAGGGTTACGCCCGCATCCAGCGCGGCTTCCACGCGATCGGCAATGGCGCCCAGATCATCGTTGCCGTCGGGGCTGGCCAGCCGCCACATGCCCCAGGCAATCGGGAAAACGGCAAGTCCACTCTTGCCGAGCGCGACGGGTTCGGTCTTTAGGCTGAGGTTCGTCATGGAGAGCGCCATGGCACAAGGAGCTTGGTGATGGTAGAGAAACTGCGTTACGGCTTGGTCGGCACCGGCATGATGGGGGTGGAGCATATCCACAATATCAAGCTGTTGCCCGATGCCGAAATCGTCGCCATCGCTGATCCCGAAGCAACCTCGATCGACTGGGCGTGGGCCGCGCTGGGTGATGCGGGCCAGGATGTGGCCGTGCATGCCGATGCCGCCAGCCTGGTAGCCGCGGGCGGAATCGATGCCGTCGTTGTCGCGTCGCCCAATTTCACCCATCGCGCCGTGCTGGAGCCGCTGCTCGCCAGCGACGTGGCGATCCTGTGTGAAAAGCCGCTGTGCACCACCATGGCCGATGCGCGCTGGGTGGTGGAGCAGGCCGCCGCGCGCCGCGCGCCGTTCTGGACCGGCATGGAATACCGCTTCATGCCGCCCGCTGCCGCGTTCATCGATGCCATCCACGCCGGCCAGGTGGGCGCGCTGCACATGCTCTCGATTCGCGAGCACCGCTTCCCGTTCCTGGTCAAGGTGCGCGACTGGAACCGCTTTTCGGCCAAGACCGGCGGCACCATGGTCGAAAAATGCTGCCACTTCTTCGATCTGATGCGGCTGATCACGCAGAGCGAGCCGGTGCGGGTCTATTGCTCGGGCGCCATGGACGTGAACCACGTGGACGAGCGCTATGAGGGTGCACGGCCTGATATCATTGATAACAGCTTTACCACGGTGGACTTTGCCAACGGCACCCGCGCGATGCTGGACCTGTGCATGTTTGCCGAAGGGGCCGAACACCAGGAAGAAATGAGCGCGACGGGCGACAAGGGCCGGCTGGATGTGTTGATCCCGCCCGGAGACCTGGTGTGGTCGCCGCGCGTGCCCTGGCCGGGGCCAAAGGCGGTTGAACGCCGGCACGTGGCGGTGGACGAAACCGCGCTGGCGGCCGGATCACACCACGGATCGACCTATTATCAGCACGCGGCGTTTGCGCGGGCGGTGCGGGGTGAAGGAGATGTGCTGGTGACGGCCCATGACGGGCTCATGGCCGTAGCGATCGGCACGGCGGCGGAGATCAGCGCGCGTGAGCACCGCGCGGTGGACATGGCAGAGGTGCTGGGTTGATGGGCCAGCAGTGAAGGCGTGAAGGCAAATAACCAAGGCCGGGCGGCGGACCCTCTGCCGCCCGGCCCTGGTTGGAAGATCAGTTGGCGGCGCCGCGGCGCATGTGCTTGCCGCCATAGCGCTGGCCCAGATAGGCAGAAAGACGGCGCAGGTAGCTGACAGCCTCGGTCGCGCTACCATTGTTGCACGGCAAGGGATTGCGGCTGGTGCCGGTGGCACGACGCTCCACCTTTTCGCACA
Organism: Novosphingobium sp. 1529; assembly: GCF_040544855.1. Lineage (NCBI taxonomy): Bacteria > Pseudomonadati > Pseudomonadota > Alphaproteobacteria > Sphingomonadales > Sphingomonadaceae > Novosphingobium > Novosphingobium sp. 1529. The sequence continues at coordinate 522,870 of NZ_JBEPKW010000002.1, read as the reverse complement.
GCAGCTCGATATCGCTGCGGCTCAGCAGATTCTTTTCCCGCATCAGACACAGCAGCGATTCGAGGATGATCAGGCTTTCATCGCCCGCATCGGTTACGCCGTCACGCATGCCTTCGCTCATCGCCAGACCTCTTCCGTATATATGTTATGCAACAGATACTATTCCGGTCTGGCGCTTTGGCAAGCGATTCAATCGAGGCCGCCTCCCAAGGTGCGATAGAGCGTAACCAGGTTGTTGGCCCGGGCCAGGCGCGTGGTCACCAACTGCTGCTGCGCGGCATAGGCGCTACGCTGTGAATCAAGGGCAGTGAGGAACGATTCTACCCCGGCCCGGAACCGCGCATCAGACAGCATGGCGGCCTGCTGGGCGGCCTGAACCCGGGCGGTTTGCGCGGCCATCTGTTCGTCGATGGTGCCGCGCTGGGCCAGCGCATCGGAAACCTCGCGGAATGCGGTCTGGATGGTTTTCTGATAGGTCGCCACCGCCGCATCGCGTGATGCCTTGGCATAATCGAGATTGGCCTGGTTCTGCCCGAAATTGAACAGCGGCAGGCTGGCTGAGGGCGAGACGGTGTAGGTTCCCGTTCCCGACGAGAACAGGTTGCTCAGCGTCGAACTGATCGTGCCGATCGTGGCGGTGAGCGAGATGCGCGGGAAGAACGCGGCCCGTGCCGCGCCGATATTGGCGTTCTGCGCGATCAACTGGTGTTCTGCCTGGAGCACGTCGGGCCGGCGCAGCAGCACGTCGGAACCAAGATTGCCCGGAAGAGCATCGATCGTTGCCGGTTCGGTGCCCAGCCCCTGCGGTTGCAATTCGGTGGGCACAGGCGCACCGGTCAATAGCTGTAGCGCGTTGAGATCCTGCGCCACCTGGGTTTGCAGCACGGCAATGTCATTGCGCGCCGATTGATAGCTGGTTTCCGCCTGCTGCATTTCCAGGGCAGAGGTCACGCCGATGCGGAACTGCGCCTTGGTCAGATCCAGGCTCTGCGCATAGGCCTTGAGCGTGCGTTCGGACGTGGCCAGCTGATCGCGATCCGCGCCCAGCGTCAGCCAGGCGGCGGCGATTTCACCGATCAGGGTAACGCGCGTGGCGCGCCGCCCTTCCTCGCTGGCCAGGTACTGCTCCTGCGCCGCCTTGGAAAGGTTGCGCAGGCGCCCGAACAGGTCGATCTCGAACGAAGACAGCCCGACGTTGCCAGTGAAATACTGGATGTCGGCCGGGCCCGCGCTGGCCGCGCCACCAGCGCTGGCGGCAAAGGACGCGGTGTTGGTGTAAGTGCCCGATCCGCTGGCGCTGATCGCCGGGAACAGGTTGGCGCGTTGCGAGCGATATTGCGCGCGCGCCGCCTGCACATTCGCCACGGCCAGGCGCAGGTCCTGGTTGTTGGCCAGGCCCAGCTCGATGATCTGGCGCAGGCGATCGTCGCGAAAGAATTCGCGCCAGCCGATCCGGGCCAGGTCTTGCATTTGGGCCGCGTCAGCCGCCGGATAGACGCCTTGGCCCTGGGGCAGGGCCGGCGGCACGGCTGGCGCCGGCCGGGCATAGCGCGGCGCCAGGTTGCAGCCCGACAAGAGCAGGGCAGGCAGCACGGCCGCGAGCACGGTTTGGGATTTGATCACGACAGTCAGACTCCCTGGGGCGCGGACGCGCCCTCGTCGTCTTGGGTATGGGTTTGATCGGCCTGCTTGCGCCGCGTGAAGAGGTTGAAGACCACCACGAAGAACATCGGCACAAGGAAGATCGCCAGCACGGTTGCGGAGAGCATGCCGCCCACGACGGCACGACCGATGGCATTCTGGCCGCCAGCACCAGCCCCGGTCGCCACTGCCAGGGGCAGCACGCCGAAGATGAAGGCAAGGCTGGTCATCAGGATCGGTCGCAGGCGCAGCCGGGCGGCACTGATCGCCGCGTCGAATGCGCCCATGCCGTCGCGCATGCGCTCTTCGGCAAATTCCACGATCAGGATCGCGTTCTTGGCCGACACCCCGATGGTGGTGATCAGGCCCACCTGAAGGTAGATATCGTTGTTCAACCCCGTCAGCGTGGCTGCCAGCACCGCACCGATCACGCCCAGCGGCACAACCATGATGACCGAGAGCGGCACGGACCAGCTTTCGTACAGCGCAGCAAGGCACAGGAACACGATCAGCAGCGAGAGGCCATAGAGCGCCGGCGCCTGCCCACCCGAAAGCCGTTCTTCATAGGAAAGACCGGTCCACTCCAGCGCGGTGCCGGGGGGCAGCTTGGCGTGGATCGCTTCCATCGCGGCCATGGCGCTGCCGGTGGCGACGCCCGGTGCCGGTGCGCCGAGGATTTCCATCGAAGGCAGGCCGTTGTAGCGGGTGAGCTGCACCGGCCCCTTTTCCCACGAGATAGTGGAAAAGGCGCTGAAGGGCGTCATGCTGCCGTTGCTGGATCGCACGAACAGCTTGTCCATGTCTTCGGGCGCCATGCGATAGGGCGCATCGGCCTGGACATAGACCCGCTTGACACGGCCGCGATCAACGAAGTCGTTGACGTAGCTGCCGCCCCACGCCGTGGCGATCGTGCTGTTGATCGTGGACAGATCGAGGCCGAGCGCACCCGCCTTTTCCTGATCCACCGTCACCTTGAGCTGCGGCGCATCGTCGAGCGAGTTGGGGCGTACGCCGACCATGCTCTTGTCCTGCATGGCCATGCCCAACATCATGTTGCGAATTTGCAGCAGCCGGGCATGCCCCAGTCCGGCCTGGTCCACCAGTTGCAGGTCGAACCCGGTGGCATTGCCCAGTTCCTGCACGGCCGGCGGTGTGATCGCGAAGATCAGCCCGTCGCGATAGGCGGCAAACGCGCCCATGGCGCGCCCGGCGATCGACTGGGCCGCGTTGGCCTTGCCAGAGCGTTCGCTCCACGGCTTGAGCGGCACGAATGCGAGGCCGCTGTTCTGGCCCGATCCCGCGAAACTGAAACCATTCACCGTGAACACGCCGGCAATGTTGGCGCTTTCCTGCTTGGTGAAGTGGTCACGGATCACGGTGAGGCCCTTTTCCGTGCGCGCGGCGGTAGAGCCGGCTGGGCCTTGGACCAGAGCGATGACCATGCCCTGGTCTTCGTCGGGAAGGAACCCGCCGGGCAGCCGCACGAACAACAGCGCCAACCCGCCCACGATCAGGGCATAGACCACCATCGAACGTTTCCAGTTGCGCGCGGTGGAGCGCACGCTGCGTTCGTAGCGTTCCTGGCCGGCATCGAATTTTTCGTTGAACCAGCGGAAGAAACGGGCCAGCGGCCCATTGCTTTCCTGCTCATTGGGTTTGTGCGGCTTGAGAATGGCGGCGCACAGCGCGGGCGTCAGCACCAGGGCGACGAGCACGGAAAGCGCCATGGCCGAAACGATCGTGATCGAGAACTGGCGATAGATCACCCCGGTCGATCCGCCGAAGAACGCCATCGGCAGGAACACGGCCGCCAGCACCATGGCGATGCCGACCAGCGCGCCGGAAATCTCGTTCATCGATTTGCGCGCAGCATCGATCGGGCTGAGGTGCTCGGTCACGATCAGGCGCTCGACGTTTTCGACTACCACGATCGCGTCGTCAACCAAGAGGCCGATGGCCAGGACCATCCCGAACAGCGTGAGCGTGTTGATCGAATAGCCCGCCACCGCCATGACGGCAAAGGTGCCCAGCAGAACGACAGGAACGGCGATCGTGGGGATCAGCGTGGCGCGCCAGTTCTGCAGGAACAGGAACATCACGAGGAACACCAGCACCACGGCCTCGACCAGGGTGTGCACGACCTGCTCCACCGAAAGGCGGACGAACGGCGTGGTATCGTAGGGGTAGATGACCTTGATGTCAGACGGGAACTGCGTGGAAAGCTCGTTCACGCGGGCCTTGATGGCGTCAACCGTGTCCAGCGCGTTGGCGCCAGGCGCCAGCTTGATCCCAAGACCAGCGGCAGGCTTGCCATTCCACTTGGATTCAAATCCGTAGTTTTCCGCGCCAACCTCGACGCGGGCAACGTCGCCCAGGCGGACCACGGCGCCGTCGCTGCCGATCTTGAGGCGGATCTTGGAGAATTCCTCTGGCGTGGACAGGCGCGATTGCACCGCCACGGTCGCGTTGAGCATCTGCGTGCCCGGTGCGGGCAGGGCGCCGATCTGGCCGGCCGAAACCTGGGCGTTCTGCGCTTTCAGCGCGGCCGTGACATCGGCGACCGACAGGGCGTACTGGTTCAGCTTGAGCGGATCGAGCCAGACGCGCATCGCGTATTGCGACCCGAAAATCTGCGTGTCACCCACGCCCGAAACGCGCGACAGGGGATCCTGCAGCTTGGAAACGAGGGTGTCGGCCAAGTCCGCGCCGGAACGCTTGCCGCTCTCCGAATACAGGCCAACGAACATCAGGAAGTTCTGCGTCGCCTTGGCGACTTGCAGGCCCTGTTGCTGCACTTCCTGCGGCAGCAGCGGGGTGGCCGCCTGCAGCTTGTTCTGCACCTGCACCTGGGCGATATCAGGGTTGGTGCCCTGCTCGAACGTGAGGGTGATCGTCACCGTGCCCGCAGCGGAGGACGAGGACGAGAAATACCGCAGATGATCCAGCCCCTTCATCTGCTGTTCGATGATCTGGGTGGTGGTCTTCTCCAGGGTTTCGGCGTCAGCCCCGGGATAGGTCGCTGTGATCGACACCGCCGGTGGGGCAATTGCCGGAAACTGCGAGATCGGCAGCGTGCGGATAGCCAGAACGCCGGCCAGCATCAGCACGATCGCGATGACCCATGCGAAGATGGGTCGGTCGATGAAAAAGCGTGACATGCGGGATTACTTTCCCTTTGCCTGGCCGGGTGCTGTGCCGGCCGGGGCGTTGGGGTTCCAGGCCTGCGGATTCACCGGCATCCCCGGCTGCAGCATCATGCCACCTTCCACGATCACCTTGTCGCCGCTGCGCAGCCCGCCGGTAACGATCCACTTGTCACCCTGCGTGCCGCCGGTCTGCACCGGGCGTGCCTCCACCTTGTTCTGCGCGCCAACCACCATGACCACGGCATTGCCATGTTCATCGCGGGTCAACGCCTGTTGTGGCACCAGCATGGCATTCTGCACCGTGCCCTGCACCAGGCGGGCGCGAACGAACATGCCCGGCAGCAGCAGGCTGCGCGGATTGGGGAACACGGCGCGCAGCACCTGCGAACCGGTCGCCTGGTCCACGGTCACGTCGGTGAACAGGAGGTCGCCTTGCAGCGGATAGGTGCTGCCATCTTCCAGGATCAACTGGACCTTGGCCTTGCCGTCCTTGGTCAGCTTGCCGTCCATGATCTGGCGGCGCAGCTTGAGCAGGTCGGCGCTGGATTGGGGAATATCCACATAGACCGGATCGATGCGCTGGATCGTGGTGAGCGCGGTGGCCTGTGCGGCCGAAACCAGCCCGCCCGTGGTGGTGAGCGAGCGGCCGATGCGCCCGCTGATCGGCGCGGTGATGGTCGTGCGCGCCAGATCGATCTGCGCGGTCCGCAGGGCAGCTTCCTGTGCCGCCACATCGGCCCGGGCCTGTCCGGCGGTGCTCACCGCGTTGTCATAGTCTTGGCGGGCGATGGCGTTGATCTTGACCAGTTCGCCATAGCGGCTCGCCTGGGCCTGGGTCGAGGCGATCGCGGCGCGGGCCTTGGCCAGCGCTGCCCGCGCGCTCATCACCTGGGCCTGATAGGGCGCGGGATCGATGCGATAGAGCGGCTGGCCGGCGCGCACGAAATCACCCTCGGTGAACAGGCGCGACTGGATCAGGCCGTTGACCTGGGGCCGCACGTCGGATGTTTCATAGGCCACCGTCCGGCCCGGAAATTCGGCCGTGATCGGCAGGGGCTGTTCCTGCACTGCCACCACCGAAACGGCAGGCGCAGCGCCGCCGCCTGGCCCGCCGGGACCGCCCGCGCCTGGGGGTTGCGATCCGCATGCCGCAAGGGCCAAAGCCAGCGCCGGGGTGACGCGTCGCAAAAATGTCATGCAAAATCCTGCCGATCAGTGTATGAGAGTGAACGATCACTCACAAATTTGCGCTACTGCGCCGGGGGGCCAGTGGTCAAGCAGGAAATTTTGGGTAGAGAGAGGCTATGACTACGGATCAGGCGCCAGTGTGCCTCAGGGCGGGGGGCAAGGCGGCACAGCGGCGGGAAAAGATTACTGCTGCTGCGCGTAAGCTATTTATAGAAAACGGTTTTCATGCAACCGGCGTGGCTCAGATTGCCAAGGAATCGGGCGTGGCCGTGGGCCAGCTCTATCGCGATTTCGCGTCCAAGGAAGCGATCATCGCCGAGATCGTGGCGTCTGACTCCGGCGAATTCTTGGAACGTGGTGATATCGTGCTGGGCGTTGCCCTCCGTGACGAATCGGCAGTGTGGCAATGGTTGCACGATTTCCTGATTCCCGATCCCGATTGCCCCAACGTGCTGATCGCGGAAATCGTGGCCGAGTCTGCCCGCAATCCCAAGGTGGCCGAAATCTTCAAGCGCTGCCACAACACCGTGCACGCCGGCCTGCTCCGCGCGATCGAAGTGCTCTTGCCTGGCGATGACGTGGCATCGGCTCGTGTCTGTATGGCCGACATGCTGCTGATGCTGTCGCTGGGTCTGATGCAGCACGATCTCATCCGGGGCGAGGCCGAGGCGCGGCGCATGGCAGAGATGGCCTTTGCCTCTTTCCGGGCGCAGATCCTTGCGCTGCGCGGCGCAGACCAGGCGCCCGCTGCCATGGCCGGCGTGGCCTGCCGGTCAAGCGCCGCACGGGATACCGAGCTCGCCTGATCAGTACATTACAACCGATTGCATAGCCTGCTGCGCCGTGCCACGCTGTGTTTCATGGCGAGCGCTGTGCAATCGGCAATATCCGGCGCTGGCATGTTCCTGTCGTTGCCTTGGCGGACACCGCGCGCATGATATCGTTGCATCACCATCTCCGGGCGCTTGCCACCACGCTGGCAGCGGGAACGGTGATGTGTGCGCTGGCCTTTGTCCCTGCCGTCGCGGCGCGCCGCCTTTGGCGATGGGGTGCACGATGATGCGATCGCGCGGCTGACGGCGGCGATGACGCTGAGCGCCGGCGGAACCGCGCTGATGTATTACGGGGAAGAGATCGGCATGGCCGATCTGACCGCGGCGGAACTCACGGACGTGCCGCTCGGCCCCACGCGCGTGCTGCTGACGAGCCAACGCGATGCCACCGTCGATCTTGCCAATCCGGTGCTGGCGCCCTTTGCCACCCGCCTGGTGGCGTTCCGCGTCAGATAGCCGGGCGCATCCGCTGCGTCAGGCGCGCAGGGCCAGGCTGATCCGGCACTGCACGCCGGCCGGCGCAAAGTACAGGTCCACGCGGTTGCCACCGGTGCGGGGCAGGGCGCGTTCGATCAGCGTGGTGCCAAAGCCCTTGCGGTCTGGCTGGCGCACGGCCGGGCCGCCGCTTTCGTGCCACAACAGTTCGACCCGGTTTTCCGCAGCGATGGTATGCCAGGTGACTGACAAGGTGCCGGTTTCGCACGATAGCGCGCCGTACTTGATCGCATTGGTCGCCAGCTCGTGCAGGATCAGGGCCAGCCCCTGTGCGGCAGCGGGCGCGATTTCGGCGCTGGGGCCCTCCATGGTGATGCGGCCGAACAGATCGACATGCAGCTTCATCACCGCCATCACCGTAAGTGCCACGTCGGCCGGCGCCAGATGCCCTTCGATCAGCGCCGGCTGCGTTACCGACAGCACGCTCAGCCGGGCCAGGATATCACGCCGTGCGGTGACCATGTCATGCGCATCGCGCAGCGTGGCGGAAACCACCGCCTGGGCCATGGCCAGCGTGTTCTTGATGCGGTGCACGCTTTCCCGCATGATTGTGGCCATGCGCTGTTCGGCGCGCTGCTGCTCGGTCACGTCCACGCCCTGCACGAAAACCCCGTGCACCGCGCCGGCGGCATCGCGCAGCGGCTGATAGGCGAAATCGAGATAGCGTTCTTCCGGCGGAAGGCCCGGCGCCAGTTGCAGCGAGACGAGCGCGCTGCGCCCGATATAGGGCTGCCCGGTGCGGTAGACACCGTCCACCAGGTCGACAAACCCCTGTTCCACCACTTCGGGCAAGGCCTCGCGCAGCGGGAGGCCCAACAGCGGTCGATGCCCGATCAACTGGTTGTAGGCAGCGTTGGCGATTTCGAACACGTGGTCCGGCCCGCGCAGGATGGCGATGAAGCCTGGCGATTGATCGAACAGGTCGCGCATCCGCTCGATTTCGGCCTGCACCTTGTTGGCGCGCATCAGGATGCCTGCCTCGAGGATGGCGGCCCTGCCCGAATCTGCGGTTTGGGTCAGCAGCGCGGTGATGTCGGCGGTGTGCTGCAGGATGTAGCGCAACCTGCCGTCCGCGCTCATGATCGGTACGTGCGTCGCGCTCCAATAGCGCATTGTCGGCACTGTCCCCGGATCACCCACGGCATAAGGGATGAAGGCAATGTGATCGGTTTCATGGGCGCGCTGCACGCGATTGAGCGACTTGCGCAGCAGGCGGTAGCTTTCGCTGTCCGGATCAGCCGGAAAAGCCTCGAACAAGGGCAGGCCGACGAAGGTTTCGCGCGGGCGCCCCACGGCCGCGACATAAGCGTCGTTGCAACCCGCGATCGTCAGATCGGGTTGGAACAGCACATAGGCATTGGGTGCAGCGCCGATCAGCCCGCCCAGGCGGCCATCGACGATAGTGATCTCGTCAATCGGTTCAAAGGCTGCGTCAGTTGGCGTGTGCGGGCGATCCATGCCGTTTCCTCAACATTGTGCACGGCGGTCCCGCAGCGATGAATCTGCCGCTGTGCAGACGGTTTTGGCAGATGTAGTTCCGGGTGATAAAACACCAGATCGCCTTTGTCTGCCGACTTCAGCTTTCGGGCATGCTGTAAAACATTGCAAAGGGATTTTGCGCTATCTCGCTTTGCGCGCAGGCATTGCTAAGGAGGCGGTTGGTCGCCCGGGAATTGCGGGCGCAGAAGGGCCGCCGTGCGCATAGCGATTTTGGAAGATGACGTGGCCTTGGCCGGGTTGGTGGAAATGACCCTGGCCGAGGCGGGGCACAGTTGCGAGGTGTTCGGCGACGGGCAGGTGCTGACGCGCGCCCTGCATCGGACCACCTACGATCTGCTGATTCTCGACTGGAACGTGCCCGGCATGACCGGGCTTGCCATCATCGAATGGACACGCGGCAACCTGGAAGTGCCGCCGCCCGCACTCATGCTCACCAGCCGCTCGGCCGAGGAAGACATCGTGGCCGGGCTTTCTGCCGGCGCAGACGATTATGTGATCAAGCCAGTGGCGCCGGCCGTGCTCAAGGCGCGGGTCAACGCCCTGGTGCGCCGCGCCTATCCTTCGACCAGCCCCATGGTCGAACAGTTTGGCCCCTACAAGTTCGACACGCGCGCCGATACGGTGGAGCTGGAGGGGCAGCCGGTTGCCCTCACGGCCAAGGAATTTGCGCTGGCGCTCCTGCTCTTCCGCAACATGCACCGTGCCTTGTCGCGCGCCTATATCTTCGAGGCGCTGTGGGGCCGCAATCCCGATCTGCCCACGCGCACGCTGGATGCGCATATCTCCAACATCCGCACCAAGCTCAACCTGCGGCCCGGCAATGGCTTCAAGCTGGTGCCGATCTATGCCTATGGATATCGCCTTGAAGCGCTGGCTGCCTGACGCCGTGGCCCGGCCACGCCTTGCGCTCGCCCTTGCGCAGTCGCTGTCGCTGGTGGCGTGCTTGGCTCCTTGCGCCGCGCATGCTGCATCGGCGCCCGACAATGCGTTGTTGACGCCCGCCCCGGATGACATGGTGCGCTACCTCGTGCGGTCGGGTGACAACCTGTTCCGCCTGGCCAGCGATTATCTGATTCGGCCTGAGACCTATCGCACGGTCCAGCAGCTCAACCACGTGGCCGATCCGCTGCGCCTGCCCATTGGCAAAACGCTGTTGATCCCTCGCGTGTTGCTCAAGCAGGAAGCGGTCCGGGGTACGGTGTTGAGCTGGCGCGGCGCGGTGCGCATCGATGGCCGGCCGGCGGCCAATGGCATGCCGGTGACCGAGGGCATGCTGCTCGAAACCGGGCAGCGCTCGTTTGTCACCGTCACGCTGCCCGATGACACGAGCATCGCGCTGCCATCGCAATCGGCCGTGCGGGTGCGCCGCCTGCGCAAGGTGGTGCTGGATCGGCATGTGGAGCGCCTGTTCGCGATCGAGCGGGGCCGGGCGAGCGCCGCTGTCACGCCGATGACCGATCCGGCCAGCACGTTTCAGTTCGCCACGCCCGGCGCCGTCACCTCGGTGCGCGGCACCCGTTTCCGCATGAGCTACGACGCCGATGCGCACCGTGCGACGAGCGAGGTGCTGGAAGGTAAAGTGGGTTTCGATACCCAAGGGCGCAGCGCGCAGGTGCTGCCTGCCGGTTTTGGTTCCGCGAGCGATCTGGATGAGCCGATCGCGCTGTTGCCGCCACCGCTGCTGGCTGATGCGGCAGCCCCGCAAACCGACGCGGATCTGCGCTTTTCCTGGCAAGCCATGCCGGGCGCGCGGGCCTATCACCTGCAACTGGCGGCCGATGCCCAGTTCCTCAAAGTGCTGGATGAAACCGTCGTGGCCGGATCTTCGGCGCAATTGGCGGGTCTGCCCGATGGACGCTATTTCGTCCGCGCTACCGCGATTGATGGCCATGGGCTGGAAGGCAAGCCGGCCCTCGCCGAATTCGAGCGGCGGCTGGAAAACAGCCTGCGCCTGTCGGTGGAAGAAAGCTGGAATGGCCCGGTGCGCCAGTATGTGTTCCACTGGGACCCGGCGCATGAAAGCCGCGCCACCTTCCGCTTCCAGTTGGCCAAGCCAGGCCGCGAAGACCGTCCGACGATCGACCGAGCCGGTCTTTCCAGCCACGCCTTGGTCGGTCTCGCTCTGGCCCCCGGCCGCTATCGCTGGCGTGTGCTGATGGACGAGATCATCGACGGGCATACCGTGTCGCGCTGGACCGATTATCAAGACGTGCGGATCGAGGCATCCTGGTGAGCTTGGGCCATCAGCTGAAACTGCGCACGCAGTGGTGGCTGATCCTGCTGGCGGCAAGCGTGCTGGTCATCGTGCTGACCGCCGACCGCACGATGCTGCGGCTCGACAATGCATTCTACGATCGCCTGCTGCAACTGGGCGCACCGGCGCCGGGGCAGTCGGTGCTGATGGTTGAAATCGACGATGAAAGTATTGCGCGGCTGGGACGTTGGCCCTGGAACCGGGGCATCCATGCCGCGCTGATCGACCGGATCAAGGCGGGGCAGCCGCGTGCAATTGCCTATGACGTGCTGTTTACCGAACCGGGCGATCCGGCCGTCGATGCGCTGCTGGCCGGCTCGATCGCCGCAGCCCCGCCGATCTTCCTGCCGATGGTGCCGCCCGCGCCCGGTCTTTCCGGTGTGGCCGCGACGCCTGTGCTGCCGATCGCGCCCGTGCGTCAGGCCGCAAGCGGCATCGGCTATGCCACGATCGATCCTGACGCCGATGGTGTGGTGCGGTCCGCTACGGTTGCTGCCGGGCCTGTGCAGCACCTCATGGCCCTGGCCGCCTTGGCTGCCACCAGCCCGGCAACGCCCGCTGATCATCCTGCGATGTCGGTGGGCGCGCGCCTGATCCCGTTCGGTGCTGGCGGCGGACACTGGCCGGGTGTTTCGGCTGCGGCCGTGCTGGCCGGGCAAGTACCGCCCGAACTGCTGCGGGATCGCGTGGTTCTGGTCGGCGCCACTGCCACGGGGCTCGGCAGCCGCTATCCCACACCCACCGGCAGTGTCATGTCTGGCCTGGAAATCGAAGCCAATCTGGTGAACGGCCTGATCAGCCGCACGATGATCCGCCCGGCCGGCATGCCGGCGCGGCTTGGCCTGGGACTGATGCCACTTTGGGTGCTGATGATCGGCCTGGGTCCATGGCGACGGATGCCGGCCATGGTGGTCTTTGCCCTTTGCGCTGGCGTGGTGGTTGCGATCGCGGCGCTGTGCCTCTTGGTGTGGCGCTTGTGGTTGCCGCCCGGGGCGGCACTCGCCGGGCTTGCCGTCGCCTATCCCCTGTGGGGCTGGCGACAGCTTGCCGTGATCGAGCAGTTCATGCGCGTGCAGTTGCTGCGGCTTGAGCAAGAGCCATCGATACTGCCCCGCGTGGCCTTGGTGGGGTCGGTCAAGCACGGTGTCGCCGGCACGATCGCGCTGTTGCATGCGGCCATCGCCCGCAACCGCGAGATGCAGCACTTCGTGGCCGATCGCCTGGACCAGTTGCCCGACGCCACCCTGGTGGCCGATCTGCCCGGCCGCATCGTGATGGCCAACGCCGCCGCCCATCGCCTGTTCACCACCTTTGGGCATACCATTATTCCCGGCGCTACCCAGGCCCAGGCCCTGCTATCGGCGGTGCGCCTGGTTGGTAGCGGCAACCCGGTGCCATTCCCGCCGGAAGCGGAAGAGCCTGCGACACACGAAGTACAGCGCGATCAGGCGCATTTCTACCTGGTGGGCATGGCCCCGCAGACGCAGGCCGATGGCCAGCGTGCCGGCTGGATCATCCGGTTTGTCGACATCAGCGAGTCCAAGGCCGCGCAGCGCCAGCGTGACGACGTGGTGCAACTCCTGACGCACGATATGCGCTCGCCCCAGGCCTCCATCCTGGCGGTGCTGGAAACCGCGCCGGCCGATCGCATCGCTCCGGTAGAAGCCAGTGCCATCCGCCACTATGCCGAGCGCACACTGCGCCTGGCCGATGGTTTCGTGCAACTCGCCCGCGCGGAATACCTTGAGTATACGCTGGAAGAGGTCGAGCTGGGTGACATGCTGATCGACGCGATCGATGATCTCTGGCCGCAATCGCGCGCCAAGGCGATCGAGATCGTTACCCATGGCGACGAGCAGATGCTGGTGATGGGGGAGCGATCCCTGCTGACGCGCGCGCTGGGCAACGTTATCGGCAATGCCATCAAATACAGTCCCGATGGCACCACCATCACCTGCACGCTGACGCGCCAGGTCCGTGCCGATGGCAGCGCCTGGGGTCTGTGCACGATCGCCGATCAGGGCTGCGGCATGGATGAAGACCTGCGCGCGCGCATGTTCGAACGATTTGCCCGTGGCCCGGTGGGGCTGGGGCCCAAGACCAGCGGCGCGGGTCTTGGCCTCAGCTTCGTACACACCGTGATGGTGCGCCACCACGGCGTGATTTCGTGCGAGACGGAGCCGGGCAAGGGCACCACGTTCACGCTGGCGCTGCCGATCAAGGATTGAGCGGCTGGACCCCGGCCCATGCCTGGTGTTAGCTTTGGTCACCTTAGGGCCAGTTCCCACAAAGGGGAGGCGTGCATGCGGTTGGCGATCATGCTGGCGATGGCGATGGCGATGGCGATTGCGGCTGCAAGCACACCAGCCTGGGCTAAAGATTTGCCCGTGCCCTTCGTGGGGTGCCGGTCAGACGGGCAAACCGGCCCGCTGGCGGCCCCAAGGAATGATGACCATGCCCCTAAAGTGCCAGCGCAACTGGCACCACGGCTGGCCTGGTATGCCAGCAATACCACCGGCGGCGTTCTGGCGCCGCGCGGCTGGCGCTGCTTTGAACTCTATGGCTCTAACGGTTCCGTGCTGATGCTTTCGCCCACGGGGCTTGGCGCCGATCCATTTTTGGCCAAACTGATCGGGCCCGCCATCCAGGTCAGCATCTCGCTGGGCGATACGTCTGGCCGGTTCGAAGCGGCGCGCATTGCGGCCCGCCTGTTTCCCGATCGCAAGGCTTTCGTGCAATCCGTCATAGCGGAGGGCATCGCGCCGCGCAGTCAGTTCCCTTTCGGCCCCTATCCGTATGATAGCATCCAGCGGTTTAACCGGGATTATGTGACGTTCGAAACCCCCGCCCATCGCGAAGGCCTTGGCACCATGACACGTCTACGTCCATCGGCCGATCCCATTCGCGGGCTGGTGTGGATGGACACTGACAACAACGCCACCGTGCTGGCGGTCAGGCTTGCTCCGGCACAGCGCAATCTATCGGATTATATCATCCGCGCCATGACTCCGCGATAGACACCCGTCGTCAATGTCGACTTGCCCGCAAACTACCCTTAGCAGATTTCGTAAGTCGGGTTGGGTCGCGGTGGCGCGGCACAGGTGTAGGCTTGGCCCGCTGCCTCGGGCGTCACAACCGCCATTGGGCAATTCAGCGCCTTGATCCCCAGGGCTCGCCACAGCCAGTGCTTAGCGCGTTGTGTCAACCGTGGACAACAAGCCAGGCTGCCACGAACATAGCACCCCACAGCGCCGTATTAAGCGAAACGATATAAGCCAGCTTGCGGCCATTGGGTGCCTTTGCGCGAGACGCCAGGGCGTCATCCGCGCTGGCGTGTGCCCAACCTGTGCTGTGCCAATCCGTGCTGTGCATGCTTGTAGACACTACCGATACCCCGATCCATCCCCTCCGATTGCCATCGCACATCGACCAAGCTCGCGCTTGTAAAGGAATGTCAATTTCGGATCATTTGGCCGCGAACATCATCCGATCAGGAGCAGTTCGGGCTGTAGTGGCGCGCAGGCGGCCGTTCAGGCCGGTGTTTCCACCAGTTCGGCAATCTCGAACCTGTGGCTTTTCCAGCCGCGCATGCGTGCTGCCTCGCGCGTCGGGGCCTCCTTGCGGCGCGCCTCGGCCAAGGATCGGGTGTGGCCCCAGAATACCTCGGTCTTGCCGTTCTCCAGCTCCGCCACGATCCGCCAGTAATGGGTAAAGCTGTCGGTGGTCGGGCCGATCGTCTTGACGTAGCCATCGGGCATCGTGGCAGTGAGATAGCGGCGTTTCTTCTTCATCGCGGCGGCCTTGTGCCCAAAGCTACGCGCCATCGCAACCGCGCTGCGCCGGCAAGATCGGCGGGCCTTTGGAACCAGGGCAGGTACGCGGCGTAGTGCTGGCAAGGCAAGCCGCCTGTCACTCCCCGCCAAGCCCGGAGCCACCGATGCGCCCGTTTGCCTGCCCTCAATGCCTGCGCCTCAACCATTTCGAAGTGCGGGTCTGCCCTGCCTGCACTGCAACGCTCGGCTATGACCCAGCGATCGATCGCTTTCGCTATCTGGCGGAAGAGGGCACCACGTGGAAGGATCGCACCGAGACTTCGGCCGATCTGGTGGTCTGCGCCAACAACAACGATTTCGGCATCTGCAACTGGCTGACCACGCGCGATGCGCCGGGCGGCATGTGCCGTGCCTGCCGGCACAACCGCACCATTCCCGATCTGGCCGATTCCGCCGTGCCGCCACTGTGGGCCAAGGTGGAAGAGGCCAAGCGCCGCCTGTTCCACACGCTGATCCGCCTTGGCCTGCCGCTGGAGACCAAGGCCGAGGAAACGCCGGAACGGCAGGGGCTGGCTTTCGATTTCCTCTATGGCGAGCCCGGCGCTGCGGGCAGTGGCCCAAAGATCATCACCGGTCACGACGAAGGCCTGATCACGTTGAACGTGGCCGAGGCCGACGATGCCCATCGCGAGCAGGTCCGCCTCGACATGGGAGAGCCCTATCGCACCTTGCTCGGCCATTTCCGGCACGAGGTGGGGCACCATTTCTGGTCACGCCTGGTCGCGACCGATCCCGCGACATTGGAGGCCTGCCGCGCCCTGTTCGAAGACGAACGCGCCGATTACGGTGCCGCGCTCGCCGCGCACTACGGCGGTGGCGCGCAGCCGTGGACGGAGGACTTCGTCAGCGCCTATGCCACCAGCCACCCGTGGGAGGATTTTGCCGAAACCTTTGCCCACTACCTGCACATCGTCGACGTGCTGGCGACGGCGCGCGGCTTTGACCTGTCGCTCACGGCGTTTGGCGGGCATGATGGTGATGGCCAGGTGGCCGTGGAGTTCGATCCCTATCGTGCCGATGCCGCGGCCCTGGCGGCGGAAATGGCGCCGGTGTCCTTTGCCATGAACGCGGTGAACCGGGCGATGGGGCAGGCCGACCTCTATCCCTTCCACTTGTCTGACGCGATCATTGCCAAGCTGTCTTTCATCCAGCAAACCGTGGCAGCCGCGCGGGTCAGCTAAAGCCTTTCGCTGCCAGGATGGGCGAGAGCACCTGCTCCATCACGGCATAGCCGACCTCGGTCGGGTGCACGCCGTCATAGGCGAGGCCCGGCCGCATGCCGCCCGCGCCATCCTGCATCGCGCCGTGGTAATCGACAAAGGTGTGCCCGTGCGTGGCGGCATAGCTGGCCAGCCACTGGTTGATTGCTGTAATCGGGGTCACCGTATCCAGGCCCGGGCGCCAGTAATACCGTGCAGCCGGTGGCACCGAGGCCAGCAGCACGGCAATGCCGCTGGCCTGGGCAAGGGTGGCCATGGCCGCGAGGTTGTCCTGCGTCTGCTGCAGGGTCATTGGGCCGGTGTTGCCGGCAATGTCGTTCGTACCGGCCATGATGTGCACCGCGCGGGGCTTGAGCGCGATCACGTCGGCCATCATGCGCAGCACCATCTGTGGCGTGGTCTGGCCGCTGATCCCCCTGCAGGCGCGGCCCTCTGCCGCAAAGAAGGCGGGGTGCTTGTCAGGCCAGCCCTGCGTGATGCTGTCGCCCATGAAGACCAGCTTTACCGGCGTGGCGGCGGCGGTGATGCGTGCATTGTCTTCAGCATAGCGGGCCAGCCAAGGAAAGTCGGTCAGTCGGCGGCGCTCGTCCTCGGTCAGCGTGACGGGTGCAGGGGTGGGCGCTGGCGGGGCGCCAGGCATCAGCACGGGCTGGGCCGCGCGGGCGGCGGTACTGGCGCCGGCGACACCCAATGGCGCAGAGGCGATCAGGCCCAGAAAGCGGCGACGATTGGCGGGAATGGTCACAGATAGCGGCTCCAACGGCAGGGTGTATCCGCCAGCGCCTGGCCGGTGCTGGTTTCTTGCGCGGTGATCACGAGGTGGCTGCGCTTTGGCGCATAGGCTGGCCATCCCGCGAGTGGCGCGCCGTGTTGCGCCAGCGCGATCCAGTGGGCTTGCAGCGTGCTGCCATCGGCAAGCGGCGTGGCATTGTGGATATAGCCGATGTCCGCGCCGTGGAAACTGCGCGCGCCACCTGGCCCGATATCGAATTCGTACCGCCACACCGGCCAGCCATGCGCGGCCAGGAGATCAGCCATGCGCCCGGTGGGGCAGCGGAACAGGATGTCGGTGGCGATCTGCAAATCGCGGCTGCCCAGGCGTGGGTCTTCGGGCGGATCGGGTCGATCCAGCCGATAGAACGCGCGCGCCTGCGCTTCATTGGGGCCAAAGGCCATGGCCACGTTGGCATCGCGATGCGGGCGGCCCCCGGGCAGGCCAAATTCCGCGCGATTGGAACCCAGGATCACCGGGCGCGGTGGCGCGCTGGCCAGCAGGGCTTCGGGTGCGGCCGGAAGCACGGCGCCATCTACCGTGGCGCGCAGCCACATGAAATCGTCGCTTTCCAGCGCGCTGTCGTGCAGCGCCTTGTCTGCATCGAGCAGGGCATGCGGCGATGCCGCGCGCAGCGGCGCGGCGCTGCCATCAGTGCCCAGTTGGGCGTCGAGCTGGTCACCCAGGCGCAGCGCCTCGGCCAACGGGCGCGGCGGCAGGCCAAAGCCAGGGGTGCCGCTTTGCAAGGCGGCGGCCTGGAACAGGCCGGGCGTTTGCGGGCTGGCAAGGAGATAGCCCACGTCTTCGGCGCCGGCGCTTTCGCCAAAGATCATGATCCGAGTGGGATCGCCGCCAAAGCGGGCAATATTGGCCTTGATCCAGCGCAGCGCGGCGATCTGGTCCATCAGGCCATAGTTGCCGGTCTTGCCATCGCGCTCTGCCGCCAGCGCGCGGTGCGGCAGAAAGCCAAAGATGCCAAGCCGGTACTGGATGGCCACCAGTACCACGCCGTGGCGCGCCAGGTCGCTCAACACCGTGCCCCCGGCCGATCCCGCGCGGTTGCTGCCGCCATGGATCCACACCATGACGGGGCGCTTGCCCGCCAGCGCCGGGCTGGCGATATCGAGCGTGAGGCAATCCTCGTTGCCGCGCACATAGTCGGCGTGGTTCCAGCCGTAATCGTTTTGCAGGCATGTTGCGCCTGGCGCGGTGGCGTCGCGCGGGGTCTGCCACGCCGGCGCCGGCTGCGGCGGTTGCCAGCGCAGCGGGCCTAGTGGCGGTGCGGCATAGGGCACGGCGCGAAAGCGCGTCACGCCATCGGCATCGGCCGTGCCGACCACCGGCCCACTTTGCGTCAGCGCGACAGGGTGCCCGGCGCCGGGCGCTGCCCATGCCGGGGAAGCAGCCAGCGCCAGCGCGGCCAGGCCATGCCGCAGCCGCATTACTGCGACAGACCCTGTTGCGCGGCCGGCACGTTCCACCCTTCCAGCGTCACCGCCGCCGCCGTGCCGGCGCTGGCCGGCCAACGCACAGTGATGGTGCGGCTTTCGCCCGGCATGACCGCAACATAGTTGTCGCTGTAATAGGCCGGCAGGATGCGCTTGCCAGCCGCATCCACCAGCGTGGCGCGGGTGTTGAGAGCCGGCGTGCTGCTGCTGTTGGTCAGCGTGATGGCCATTTCCCGTTCGCTGCCGCTGTCCTGCGGGGTGCCGGTCTTGATCGCGAGCGGCGCGGCGCCCATGGCATTGAGCGCGCGATAGGCGTCTTCATCCTTGCCGCGCCAATAGACCGTATCGCTCACCACCTTGCCGGTGCGATCGGTGATCGTGAGGCCGACGAGCACCATCGGGGTCGAGGCAAAGATCGTGTCGAGCGGCAGGGGCTTGAGCGTGGTGTCGCGGTTGGCCAGGGCATCGGCACGGTCGCGCCGCGTGAACAGCGCCTTGCCGGCCAGGTCTGTCACCGTGCTGGTCACGGCCAGGCCCTTGGCGTCTTCGCGCGTGGTGTTGACCAGCACCAGCGCATTGTCGGGCAGGTTGAGCTGCGCGTGCAGCGGCCGGGCGGCACGCTGCGCGCCGTAATAAGCCGCGTGGGTGTCAAAGTCAGAGCTGTAGATCTGCCATGCGTTGGAAGGCCAGGCGGGATGCGTCATCCAGAACAGGCGGCCGCTGTTCTTGGTCCAGAGATGGCCCAGGAAACCCTCGATCATGGCCTGGTGGGTTTCCAGGTTCATCATCTGCGCCTTGCGTTCGAAATCGGCAAAGCTGGTTGCCGCGCCGAACCGGCGGTTCAGGCTTTCCATGAACGTCTTGGTGTCGCCATTCCCCGAAAAATGCCAGTCGTGATAGGCCAGCGTATCGCTCAGCGGCCAGCGATCGGCCTCGGGCACATATTGCGCGATCGCGGCTGCCGTAGCCAGCGAGGGCGTGCCGGTTTCAACCGAAAAGCCGGTGGCCAGATCGGTGAAATAGCCCTGCGGCTGGCGGTAGTTGTAGGGGCCAGAGCCCTGCAGGTTCACGGTGTTGGAGCTGCCGGTGTACCAGCGGGTGCCGTCCAGCTTGAACAGCAGATCGTCCAGCCCCTCGTTCAGCGTGGGATAGGGCACCCCCTCGTTGCGGCCGAACCAGATGATGATCGAGGGGTGGTTGCGATAGCGCTTCACCACGTCTTCGGCATTGGCCAGGAACAGCTGCGGGTCTTGCGGCTCCACCTGGAAATTCTGGGTCGATTGCCAGAAATCGTTGAGCACCATCATGCCGTACTCATCGGCCAGGTCATAGAATTCCGGCTCGGTGCTGGTGCCCATCCAGTTGCGGATGATGTTGAGATGGGCTTCCTTGTGCAGGCGGAAGGCCGGCTCCAGCCGTTCGCGCGAGACGCGCTTCATCGCGTCGTCCATGCCCCAGCTGCCGCCGCGCGCAGCGATCTTCACGCCGTTGACGCGGATCGTCAGGTGCGGTTCGGGCAGGGTGTCGGCCGCGCTCAGCGCTTGCACGCCAGACGATGTTTCACCTGCCAGCGTGAGCGATTCCACCCAGCCGCGCGGGGTTTCCTTGATTGCCTCGTGGCGCACGTCGATCAGCTTGGTGCCGGCAAGGCGCCCGTCGGTGGGCTGCACGTTGACACGGCGCAGCGCGCCGGCATGATCCATCAGCGAAAGGTCATAGGAAACCTCGCGAATGCCAAAGCGCGTCTCGGCACGGTCAGACACCGCGCCATCGACCGTGGCGGTGATATGCAGCGGGTGCAGGGCCTGCTCGCCATAGCCGTTGGGCCACCACAGGCGCGGGTTCTTGATGCGCAGTTGCGGGAAATCGGCGGGGGTAAAGCGCACTTCGCCTTCGCCAGGGGCAAGCGTGACGCTGCGTTCCACGCTGACATCGTCAAACGCGGCGCGCACCGTCACCGTGCGCGGCGTGGTGCCATCGTTGCGCAGGGGCACGATAATCAGCACGTCAGCGCTGTCGGTGCGGGGCAAGGGCAGGTCGGTCACCACCTGGCTGTCGAGCAGGCGGACGTCACCACGGGCGCGCAACTGCACGTCCTGCCACAGCCCGGTGTCACGATCGCGAATGCCCGGGATCCAGTCCCACCCTTCGGTGGCCACGAACGTGGGGCCATCGATGGCGAGTTGGCCGCCGTTTTCGCCCACCCCGGCCGCGATCGACTGCTCGTGCGGAATGCCCGGATGCGGCGGCGGCGAAACCCGCACGGCGATCACGTTTTCGCCGGCCACCGGCACCAGCGTGAATTCGCCGCGGGCAAAGGCGCCCTTGGTCTGCCCCAGCTTCTGCCCGTTGACCCAGATTTCGGCGGCATAGTTGATGCCGTTGAAGCGCAGCGCCAGGCGCTTGCCCGCCGCATCCGCCGGCACGGTAAAGCTGGTGCGATACCACCAATCCTGCCGCGCCAGGCTTTCGGGAATGCGCAGGTTGTTGAGGCCATAATAGGGATCGGGATAGACCCCGCGATCGACCAGCGTGGTCAGCACCGTGCCTGGCACGGTCGCTGCGCGCCATTGGCCCTTGGGCGTGCCCGGGCGCGAAAGCGTAGCCCCATCGGCACCCGGCACATCGGGCGCGCCAGCCAGTTGCCAGCCGTTGATCCGCCACACGCCATCGGCCAGCGGCTGAACCACGGCGGCAGCCGGCACGGGCTTGGCCACCGGTGCGGAGAAGCCGCCCTTGGCCTGGGGCAGTGTCCAGGGATCCTGCTGGCGCCAATAGCCGGTGTTGGCGGTCTTCTGGAATTCCCAACCAACCCCCACGTGCCACATCTGCACCAGATCGAAATCGGGCCGGGTGGCAACCAGCGCCTGCACGGCCGGCAGCGGCAGCGCACCATCCTCGATCCGCGCGTCGACCAGGTCGCCGCCAAAGTGCGGCGCGCCGGGCATGGCAGGGGCGACGGCCAGGCGGGGCGCCAAGGCACCGGCATCGGCCAAGCCGCCGCGCGCCACTTCCTGCCCATCGACATAGAGCGTGGCGCGTTCACCATCCCAGCTGGCGGCCACATGGGTGAACCGCCCGGCGACAATCGCACGGGGCGCCACGATCATCGCCGATCCGATGCGCAGCGCCGGCTTGCCATCGATCAGGGCCAGGCAGCGGCAGGCCGTGGCCGGATCGCCCAGCGACAGCAGCACCACAGTGCCGCTCTGTATCGCCTGCGGGCGCACCCAGGCGGCCAGGGCCGTGGGGGCGTGGGGGGCCAGCACCGCAGCCGTAGTCGGCACATCGCGGGTGATGCCGATGCCGCCTTGCATCAGGGCAGCATTCCACGGGCCGCCGTTGGTCACAGGCGCAGCACCCGCGACCGGGGCCAGCATTCCACCCAGAATCGTGGCAGCAAGCAGGCTTGTGGCAAAACGCATCGAAAATCCCTCTCCTGGTCGGCGCGTCACCCGCCTGGCCGGGTGTTGGCACCGGTGTATGAGATGGCCCGTCGTCGCGGTCGCCAGCCCATCATCGTCGGTTCCTTTCTGACGCAAACCGAATTAATAAGTCAAATTGAATTAATGATTGGGAGAGCGCGATGCATGCGAATTTCGAGGGCGGTAGCGGCCCGGGGGAAGGGGCTCTGCAGCCTATGCCGACGGCGGCCGTAAGGGCAGCCGTCGCGGCCAGCCTGGCCGGCCTGCTGTTCGGGTTCGACACGGCGGTGATTTCCGGCGTGACCGAGGCGTTGCGCCAGCATTTCGCACTTTCCGCCACGGGGCTGGGCATTGCCGTTTCCGCCGCGCTGTGGGGCACCTTGGTGGGGGCCAGCGTGGCCGGCGGGCTGGGCGATCGCCTGGGCAGCCGCCGGTTGTTGACCTGGATCGGTGTCGCTTATCTCGTTTCGGCGATCGGTTCTGCCCTGGCGGGCGGGATGGCGCTGTTCGTGGCCTTTCGCTTTCTGGGCGGCCTTGCCATCGGCGGCTCGTCGGTGCTGGCGCCGGTCTATATCTCCGAAGTCAGCGCCGCGGCCCGGCGTGGCCGGCTGGTGGCGATGTTCCAGTTCAACATCGTTGCCGGCATCCTGCTTGCCTATTGCAGCAACTGGCTGCTGGCGCTGGCGCTTCCGGCTGACATTGCTTGGCGGGCCAAGCTTGGCATCGCGGCCCTGCCGGCGCTGTTCTTTGCGGTGATGCTGCCCGGCATTCCCGAAAGTCCGCGCTGGCTGGCGAGCAAGGGGCGTGGGGCGCAGGCACGGGTGGCGGCAGACCGGCTTGGCCTCGATGCCATGGCGCTGGCCAGCACCGATCAATCCGATGCACGCCTCGATTGGCGGCGCCATCGCCGGCCGATCCTGCTGGCGATCGCGATTGCCGCGTTCAACCAGCTTTCCGGCATCAATGCCATTCTCTATTACCTCAACGACATTTTCGCTGCGGCCGGCTTCACCGGCGTGTCCGCCGATCTTCAGGCGGTCGCCATCGGATTGACCAACCTTGTTGCCACCATGGTGGCGATGACGGTGATCGATCGCGTGGGCCGTCGCCCGCTGCTGCTTACCGGCGCGATTGGGACCACGTTGGCGCTGGCGGGCGTGGCGGCGATCTATGCCTCGGGCAGCGGCGCGCAGTTCCTGTTGCCTTTGCTCGTGCTGTTCATCGCTGCCTTTGCCTTTTCCCAAGGGGCGGTGATCTGGGTCTATCTGTCGGAAATCTTTCCCACGCCGGTGCGCGCACGCGGCCAGGCGCTGGGCAGCACTACGCACTGGGTGCTCAACGCCGCGATCAGCTTTGCCTTCCCGGTGGTCGCGCAGTTCACCCAGAGCCTGCCCTTCGTGGTCTTTGCCCTGGCCATGGCGGTGCAGGCGGTGGTGGTCTGGCGCTTCTTCCCCGAAACGCGCGGCGTCGATCTCGAGGAACTGGCCGCGCGGCTTTCGCACTGACCATGCATGGGCGCGGGCCGGGGATCGTCCCGGCCCGCGTCATGCGTCAAGAGGGCTTGGCGCGGCGATCAATGCGTGGCGCAGGGCAGCCGCACTTGCGCATCCATCCCCAGCTTCACCCGGGCCAGGCTGATCGTCATCGCCCCGCCGGTTGACAGGATCAGCGGCGCGTCGACCGCATCCATCCGCGCCCCTGCCGTGCGCAGGCACTGCAGCGGAATGCCCAGCGTCGTCCAGGTGCCGCGCGGCAGCATGTCGAGCTTGCCCAGCGACAGGCTGGTGGCCTTTCCGGCGCTGTCCATCGCCAGGGTGACCGGCGCGGTGGGCGCCGTATCCACGCGGATCGTGGTCACCAGCATCATCTCGCCGTTGGTCTCGCGCGAGAGGTCTGCCGGGGCGTGGGTGGTGAGCGCCAGCGCCGCGGTGCCCTTGCTGCCGGAAAAGGCAAAGGTCCGCGCCCCTTCCTGCACCTGGTAATCGCTGGCCGTGATGGCCACGCCGCTATCGGCCACCGTGGCGGGCACGCTGGTGATCCGCGTCACCCCGCCGGTGCCGGCATTCTGGATTTCCAGCGACCAGCCTGGCGTTGGCACGCCTTTCTGGAAATACTCGGTGGTGCTGCCCGCGCTGTCGTCAACGCCCGATTGCTCGGGCAGGGCCACCCAGCGCGGCGCGGGAGTTTTAAGCGACAGCCCATGGCCCAGCGGATAGAGCGTGGCTCCGCCGGGCACAGCCGTCATCGGCCAGCGGAACGGCAAGCGCCCGGTGAAATCGTGGGCCACGCTGCCATCGCTGCCGCGCAGCAGCACATCGGCCACGCCTTCGCCTTCCGACCCCGGCAACCACGCCACGACAAAGGCATCTGCCAGGTTGAGGAACGGGTTGGCATAGAGCGGCCGCCCGGTCAGCATCAGCGCCACCACCGGAACCCCAGCGGCCTTGAGCTTGCGCATCGTTTCCAGCGGCGCGCGCAGATCGGGCTTGAGTTGCAGGCTGCGCAGATCGCCCTGGAATTCGGCATAGGGCGTCTCGCCAAAGACCACGATCGCCGCGTCGGGCTTTTGCCCGGCAAAGCTGCCGTCGGGGGAAAGCGTTGCCTGGCCACCGGCGGTGCGCACCGCCGCGTCGATACCCTGCCACAGCGTGGTGGCACCGGGGAACAGCTTGGGATCAAGCCCGGTGCCCTGCCACGAGAGCGTCCATCCGCCCGATTGCCGGGCAATGTCGTTTGCGCCATCGCCGGCGACCAGAATGCGCGCCTTGGGCGACAGCGGCAAAAGACCGCCTTCGTTCTTGAGCAGCACCAGCGATTCCTGCACTGCCTGGCGCGCCACGGCGCGGTGGGGTGCGCTGCCCAGCAGATCGAATTTCCCGGCATAGGGGCGGGAAGAGGGGCGCCCTGCGTCAAACAGGCCAGCGCGCATCTTCACGTGCAGTACCGCGCCCACCGCCTCGTCCAGCCGCGCCATCGGCACCGTGCCATCCTGCACTTTCGCGATGAGGCTGTGATAAAGCGCCTTCCAGCTATCGGGCGCCATGAGCATGTCGATCCCGGCGTTGACTGCCTGCGGGCACGAGGCGTTGCTGCACCCGGCCACCTGGCCATGCGCGTTCCAGTCGCTCACCACCAGGCCGGCAAAGCCCATGCGCCTCTTGAGCACATCGGTCAGCAGGCTCTTGTTGCCGGTCATCTTCACGCCGTGCCAACTGGAAAAGCTGGCCATGATCGACAGCACCCCGGCGTCGATCGCGCTGACATAGGGCTGTGCATGCACCTTGATCAGTGTTGCCTCGTCGATCACGGCATCACCCTGGTCGCGCCCTTCGAACGTGCCACCATCGGCCAGGAAGTGCTTGGCCGTGGCGATCACGTGCGGCCCGGCCAGTAGCGGGCCGGAATTGGGCTTGCCCTGCAGCCCTTCGATGAATGGCCGGGCATAGCTGGCCACCAGCGCCGGATCTTCGGAATAGCCTTCAAAGGCGCGGCCCCAGCGGGTGTCCTGCGGCACGGTGATGGTCGGGGCGAAGGTCCAGTCGATGCCGGTCACGCGCACTTCGGTAGCGGTCACCGCGGCGATGCGTTGCAGCAATGCGGGATCGTGCGTGGCGCCCAGCGCGGAATTGTGGGGAAACAGCGTGGCGCCCACGATGTTGCTGTGGCCGTGCACGGCATCGGTGCCCCACATCACCGGGATGGCCACGCCGCCATCGCGCTTGTCGACAGAGGCATCATAGAACGCGTCCGCCAGCTTGAGCCATTCGGGCGCCGGGGCATAGTCATTGCCACCGGGGCCGGCATTGCCGCCATTAAGCACCGATCCCAGGTGATAGCGGTGCACGTCGTCGGGCGTGACGGTGGAAAGATCGGCTTGAAGGATCTGGCCAACCTTCTCCTCCAGCGTCATCCGCTTGATCAGCGCGGCGATGCGCGTTTCCATCGCGGCATCCTGGCGCCAGGGCCAGTGGGCCTGGGGCCACAGCGCGGGGTGGGCCACGGCGCTGGCAGCGGCCGCGGGAAGGGCAGCCTCGCTCGGCGCAGTCTGCGCGCAGGCCGCGCCACCCCACGACAGGCCCAGGCCAAAGGCCAGTGCAGCCGCTGTCGACAGGTAAGTTGATAGGCGAAAACGATTTACAGGCATTCCGGGCATCCTTAATTAAAACAAGTTTAAATATTTTTTGGTTTTCACGAGGGGCTGTGCCAAAGTCGGGCATAACCGACAGGCTGATGCATGAAATTTGCGCGCAAATGCCCCGCTTTTCGCATTTGTTTCGCAGGCCGTGCGTGGCAATAGAAACACATGGGATCGAGGCACGATGAACAGGTTGAAACCGCCCCGGACGGCAACCCCACAGGGGCGGGCGGCATAATGGCCAGCGATCAGATCCGCCTGTCGGGCACGAACCTTGAGCGTGCGGCCGATCACAACCAGCGCGTCACGCTGCATGCCATCCGCGTCAACGGCCCGCTTACCCGCATCGATCTGGCCCGCATCACCGGGCTTACCCCGCCGGCGATCGCCAACATTACCAAGCGTCTGATGGCAGATGGCCTGATCGAGGATGCCGGCCAGCGGCGCGGCGGACGCGGCCAGCCAGCCACGCGCCTGGTGATCAACCGGTCGGCCTGCTATGCCATTGGCGTCAACATCGATCGCGATCACATCACGCTGGTCGTGGTGGATTTTGCCGGCGCGGTGGTTGCCGGCATTACCCAAGACATTGCCTTCCCGATGCCGGCCGATGTCCAGGCGCTCTATCGCGGATCGATCCGCCGCCTGCTGGACGAGGCCGGGGTCGAGCCGGCGCGGCTGGTAGGGCTGGGGGTGGCAAAGCCCGACGATTTCGGCCTGGTCGATCTGCCGGGCCGGCCTGCCGATTTCGCCTGCTGGGAAACTGCCGATATTGCCGACCTGTTCCGTGGTCCGTTCGAACTGCCGATCTTCGTTGAAAATGATGCTGCCGCGGCCGCGATGGGTGAACAGCAACTGGGCCACGGCCAGACGTGCTCCAGCTTTTTCTATATCCTGGTTTCGTCCGGGCTGGGCGGTGGCCTGGTTGTGGATGGCGCCTATTTTCGCGGTGCCAATGGCCGCAGCGGCGAAATCGGCTTCATGCTGGCGCGGCGGGAAGGACAGGCCCCGCACCCGGTGCAGGATCTCGTCTCGCTTTCGGGCGTGCGCCGTGCCCTTGGTGCGGTCGGCCTGACCGAGGCTGATCTGCGCGGCAACCCGGATGATCCTCGTCTCGCCAGTGCCATGGCTGCCTGGGTGGAAGGCGCCGCCGAAGAGTTGTGCGATCCCCTCATCGCGGTGAACTGCCTGATCAACCCGGCGGCGATTTTCGTCGGCGGCCGGTTGCCGGGGCGCTGGGTCGATGCGCTGGCCGATCGGCTGAATCAGCTGTTGCAGCGGCGTGGCGCGCATGTTCCGGCGCTGTCGCTGGTCCAGCGTGCCTGGCTGGCCGAAGATGCACCGGCGGTGGGCGCGGCGATCCTGCCGTTCAGCCATTTCCTGCTGCCCGCCGCGCGCGTGCTGTGGACGGCAGACGCCCAGGGTTGAGCCGCAGGGCGGCAAGGCTGCTGGCCGGGCGCAGGCCATCCATGGCGGCATCATCCTTGGTGCAAACGGGCGGGCGCGGGTTCAGGCGGCCAATGGGCCGGCCGGTGTGCCGCCGGTGATATGCGCAATGAAATCGCGGTGGGGCCGTGCCTCGGCCACGGCACCCGCTACTGTTTCACGCATGCGGCGCAGCGCCTCGCTGATTTCCGCATCGGTAAAGTGATCGGCCATGGGATCGTGTGCTCGGGGCAGCCAGTCGAACCCGGCGTACATCGACAGCCAGCTGGGATCGAGGAAGCTTTCCCATTCATACCGCACCAGCCGCCCGCGTGCGCGGAACAGGCGCAGCTTGTGGGCCAGCATCTCGGGCACGTCGGCCTGGCGCAGGCGGTCCCAGAACGGCTCGCCCACGCGCCGGTTGCCCAGGTAATGCAGGATCAGGAAATCGCGGATGCGGGCATATTCCAGTGTGGTGGCGCGGTTGAATTCGTCGGCCAGCGCCGGATCGAACGTGGCATCGGGAAAGAATTCCGCCAGGCGTTCGATCGCCGTCTGGATCAGGGTGATGCTGGTCGATTCCAACGGCTCCAGGAACCCTGCCGCCAAGCCCATGCCCACGCAGTTACCCGCCCAGAACCGCTGGCGATGCCCGGCTCCAAAGCGGATGAGGTTGGGCTCGGCCAGGGCTTCACCTTCCAGGCGTGACAGCAGCTTGGCCGTGGCCTCGTCATCCGATAGCATCGCGCTCGAATAGACATAGCCATTGCCCACGCGATGCTGCAGCGGGATGCGCCATTGCCAGCCGGCCTCTTGCGCGGTGCTGACGGTATAGGGCCAATCGCGCGTGGCATCGGCGGCGCAGGGAATGGCCACCGCGCGGTCGCACGGCAACAGATCGGTCCAGTCGGTCCACCCCACGCCCAGCGCTTTGCCCAGCAGCAGTGAACGAAAGCCCGTGCAGTCGATGAACAGGTCGCCGGCAACGCTGCCGTGATCCTTTGTTACCAGATGCGCGATATGGCCGGTCTGCGCATCCAACGCCACGTCGTTGATCACGTCATCGATGTGGCGCACGCCCTGCGCCAGCGCGCGATCGCGCAACGTCGCGGCAAAGCGGCTGGCGTCGAAGTGTACCGCCCAGTCGAACACCGCCAGGTCATTCACCGGCTTGTCAGGCGGCAGCATGAACGCGCCGCGCTGCGCCAGCGCGCTGCACAGGCTGTAGGCCGCAAGGTCGGTCGGCTCGCCGGCATGTTGCAGCTTGAGCCAGTATTGGTGAAACGGCACCCCGCGTGAGGGCACGCCATAGAGCCCGAACGGATGGAAGAAGCGACTGCCGGGTTGGGCCCAATCGCGAAACTCGATGCCCAGTTTCACTGTGCCGCCAGTGGCACGCAGCACGTCGATGTCTTCGACGCCGATCGCACGGAAATAGTCGCGGATGCCCGGCACCGTGGCTTCGCCCACGCCCACCGTGCCGATCGCGCTGGATTCCACCACGGTGATGGCCACGCCTTGCCGCGCCAGCCGGCCGGAAAAATAGCAGGCAGCCATCCAGCCCGCCGTGCCGCCGCCGGCGATCACGATCTGGCGGATGGGCTTGGCGTGCTGGGCGGCTGGCATGTCGGTCATGGCAACACTCGTGTGGTTGAAACGAAAAGACCCGCCGCCCAGGGGAGAAGTTGGACGGCGGGTCAGTCAGGAGGCTCGTGAAAAGATCCTCTTTGGTGCGATAGACTTAGAACTTGGTACGGGCGCCGATCAGGAAGCGGCGTTCGTAGATGTTGTTGAAGGCCTTCTGGTCGGGGAACGCGAGGTAATAGCGCTCGTGTTCACCGGTCAGGTTGGAGCCCTGGGCATAGATCGTCAGACGCTTGTTGATATCATACGAAACCGACGCGTCGACATAGTTGGTCGGCGCCTGCATCAGCGTGAGGCCGTCGATGCCGGCAAAGTTCGTCTGCTCCACGCGGGCCGAGCGATAGTTCCACGCCACGCGGGCCTGGAGACCATACTTTTCGAACCACAGCGCCGCGTTAACTTGGTGCTTGGAGTTATCCTGGAACGGCAGCTTGGCCCCGTTCAGGTTGGTGCCCCCGGCGTTGGAATCAGACAGCGTGTAGTTGAGATCGACGCCAAAGCCGCTGAGCACGCCCGGCAGGAAATCGAACCCAAGCTTGGCCCCGGCTTCGATGCCCTGCAGATAGCCGCCGCGACCCTGCACCTGCGAGTTGATGAACACGGTGCTGCGCACCACGCCGTCAAGATCGGGCAGGTCCGTCCGCTTGACCGAGTCTGTCTTCACAAAGCTGGCGATATCAATGCGATAAAGGCCAAAGTTGATCAGGCTGGTACGGTTCAGGTAATATTCGAACGACACTTCATAGTTGGTCGAGCGCCAGGGATCGAGCATCGGGTTGCCGTTGGAATTGCCGCCCGACACGCGGAAGATCGGTGGGTTGAACGTGGTATCGATCGCGTAGTTGAGATCGAGGCCACCGCCCCACTGCGCCAGATCAAGCAGCGTCATGTTCTTGGAGAACGCGGCGCGCACGCGGAACTTTTCAGTCACGTCGAGCGAGGCGTTGAGCGCCGGCAGCCAGTCGGTGAAAGAGCGGTGGGTATAGATATCGCCCACGTCGGCAGCCGGAAGACCATAGGGCTGCCCCGGACCCGAGATGTTCTGGCGCACGTTGAAGGTGGTGTTGATCACGCGCAGGCCGGCGTTAGCACGCAGCGCCATGCCACCGATTTCGGTGTTCCAGTTGAGCTGGCCATAGGCCGACTTCTGGTGGAGCTTGATCGAATAGGACCGGCCCGGAATGACGAATTCCTTGTTGCCGGGATAGAAGCTGTTCTGGAACGAGGCGGCATCGTCCATCGCGTGCGGATCGAGCACGTAGAACGCGCCGACGCCCCCGGCCGGCACGGTGTACTGCTTGAGGTACTTGGAGATCGTCGCGTCGTTGCCCAGGCGCGTCAGGCCCGCGGTATAGAAACCGTTGGCGTCGCCCGCCGAACAGCTGCTGCTGTTCATCTGAACGTCGAACGCCTTCCACTTGACGTAGCAACCGTTGGGATCGGATGCGCCCTGGCCGGCATAGAACGGCGCGGCACGATCGAAGTAATAGGCTTCTGCACCACGTTCGCCATAGCGCGCACCGAAATCGAACGACACATCGGGCGAGAATTCATAGCTGGCGTCAAAGCGCGCCACCTTGAGATCCGAATTCGACCGGTAGTTGTTTTCCGAAGACGTGGTTTTGAAGCCGTAGGCCGCCGGATTCCCCAGGTTGCTGGCCAGCGCGTTCGGCAGGGTGAAATTGGGCATTTCGCCGCGATAGTCGATCGAGGCGGGCAGGGTGTTGTAGGTGTAGCCCAGCGGGTTGAACGTGCGATCGCCGCCCAGCGCGGCCGGATAGTGGCCCACGCCGTTGAACCACTGCTTGCCGTTCGACAGGCTCAGCTGGAAATAGCTGTCGTCGAAGTTCTTGTGCGCCTTGCCATAAAGCCCGCGCAGCGTCGCCTTGAACGGCCCGCTGTTATAGCGCAGTTCAAGGTTGAGGTTGATCGAGTCAGACTTGGTCCGGCCGGTTTCGGAATAGCTGTCGAAGTTCTGCAGCGTGTAGTTGTACTGATCTACGACGTTGAAGTTGTAGCCGTTGATCTTGACGCCGGTATCGCGCGAGTGGCCCGGCACGAAATCGGCCGCCTGCCAGTTCACCGCCTGGAACTGGAAACCAGCGGTGCGATCATACTGCGTCTGCTTGGTGTAGAACCCGTCGGCAACCAGGTCGAGCTTGTCGTTGAGGTGCGCCTGGAACGAGCCGTTGAGGCCGAAGCGCTCACGCGTGGTGATGCGGTTCCAGCCGGTGTGGGCCTGGGGCGAGAAATAGGTATCGTTGGCATCGCCATCGCCGTTCACGTCCACGCCGGTGAGCAGGCCGTTGTTGTAGATCGAGGTGCCGCGATTGGGATCGTCAAAGCGGAAGCCGCCGTAGCCGGTGGCATCGCCAATCGATTCATTGGCGAGGCGGCCGCCGTAATCGCGCTGGATGCCCGAATACGAGTTCGACAGATCGACCTTGGCGTAGGACGCCGAAACCAGGAAGCCGACGTCATCGTTGCGCCAGGCGAGCAGGCCGTTGACCTGCGGGTTCCACTTCTTGGCCTTGTCGCCATAGGAACCTTCGACAGCGGCCGCGCCCGAAAGGCCCGACTTGAAATCGAACGGACGGCGCGTGAGCAGGTCGATCGTGCCGCTGATGCCCGAAGCGAGCAGCGTGCCGGTAGGCGACTTGATGACGTTCGCGCCCGAAAACAGCTGCGAAGGAATGTCGGTGAAGTTGGGCTGGACCGACGTGATCGAGTTCGCGCCGAGATAGGCTTCGCCGTTAAGCAGCGTCTGCACCTGGGGCAGGCCGCGCACGTTCACGCTGGCACCTTCGCCGGCGTCGCGGCGGATCTGCACGCCCGGAATGCGCTGAAGCGAGTCGGAAATCGTCACGTCGGGCAGCTTGCCGATATCCTGCGCGGAAATGGCATCGACCACGCTGGCGCTGTTGCGCTTCACGTCGATCGCGCGGGCGACCGAGGCGCGAATGCCAGTAACGATAATCGCCTGTTCGGGCGTTCCGGCAGCGCTGTCAGTGGTAGGATTTTCAGCGGTCTGGGCCGTGGCAAGGACCGGGGTTGCCAGTGCGATGGCCGATACCGCGTAACGCAGCACGCGGGAACGAGACGCAAACGATCGCATCGAAATGTCCTCTCCTGAAGATTGTAGGTCTTGCCTACGATTAAACAATTTTGTTTTATCAAATTGCCCGCGAATGCCCTTTGCGTCAAACGTTTTCTGAACGTTACCAAAACGCCTTTCGAAAAATCCAATTTCGCCAGTTGTTTGAAGGCACATGGTGATGGCTTCTCGACAACGCGGTTGCAGCAATGCCGTGGCGGCGAGCAGGGCGGCTAGGCCACGCCGCACACGAAAAAACCCCCGGAATCGCTTCCGGGGGTGATGGGCCGTTACGCCAGCATCGCGGAATTCAGATCAGCGCGTCGATGATTCCAGCCAGGGCCACGTCACGCGTCGAAATGCCGCCCGCGTCGTGCGTGGTCAGCCAGATGTCCACCCGGTTGTAGACATTGCTCCATTCCGGGTGATGGTCCATCCGCTCGGCGGCAAAGCCGACTTGCACCATGAATGCCATGGCCGCAGGAAAATCGGGCATGACGACCCGGCGGTACAGTGCGGCGCGCGCCCGGTCATGCTGCCAGTTCGGCAACAGCGCCAGGGCTTGTACCAGTTCGGCTTCTCCAAGGGCGGCGAGGGATCTGGTTTCGTTCATGGCGTTCCTTCAGGCAGCGGGCATGCGCCGGGCATAGGCCTGCGTGCCGTGGTGCAATACCCGATCCTGCGGGATCACGGCGTCGGGGGCAAGCGTGGGCAGGTCAGCCACGGCGGCATAGAGCGGGGCGAAATCGGTATTGCGGGTCTGGTCAAGCAGGTCGGCAAAGCTGTCGATTACGAAATAGCTCTGCTGATAGGTATCGATGCGATAGTCCGTGCGCAGCAGCCGCGACAGGTCAAAACCCAGTCGGTTGGGCGAGGGATCATCCAGCGCGAACACGCTTTCCCCGTGCGAGGACACGATCCCCGCGCCATAGATGCGAAGCCCGTGCGGCGTGCGCAACAGCCCGAATTCCACGGTATACCAATAGAGCCGCGCCAGGTTGGCGAGGGCGTCCATGCCCTGCGCCCGCAGTCCGCCTTGGCCATAGGCCTGCATGTAATCGGCAAAGACCGGATTGGCGAGCAGCGGCACATGGCCAAAGACGTCGTGGAATACGTCGGGTTCGGACAGGTAGTCCAGCTGATCGGGCCGGCGGATGAAGCGCCCGGCCACGAAGCGGCGGTTGGCGAGGTGATCGAAGAATACCGCATCGGGAACCAGCCCCGGCACGGCCACCACTTCCCAGCCCGTGGCCTGATAGAGCCGCTCTGACAGTTCGGCAAAATCGGGAATGCCGGGGCGTGACAGGCGCAGTATGTCCAGCCCAGCCAGGAATTCCGGCGCTGCGCGATCGTGCAGCATTTCCACCTGGCGGCGGAAAAGGGTGTCCCACGTGGCATGGTCGGCCGGCGTGTAGCTGGCCCAGTCCTGCGGCACTGTCCAATCGGCGGCAGCGCCAGGGGGCGGCGTGAGGGGAAGATCGCTGGCCATCCGCGCAGTGTGTCGCAGGCGATCTGGAAAGTCGTTTCAGAATGCGATGTCAATCGCCCGAGGGTGAATGATCTGTATCGTTTTGTGTCATGATGCTGGTATGAATGCTTCACGATTTTCGTGGCAATGCACAAATTTCGTTTTGATTCGCTGCTTCCCTCTGTCGTTCGCAACTCCATAAGAGACGCTATGACCGCCCCCCTTGCCCTTGACGCTCTCGATCGCCGCCTGCTTCAGGCCGTGCAACGCCAGGCCGATCTCAGCCACGCCGCCCTGGCCGAGGCGGTGGGAACCTCGCCCGCATCGTGCTGGCGCCGGCTCAAGGCGCTGGAAGAGGCCGGGGTGCTGGGGCCCGCAGTACGCCTGCTCGATCCAGCTGCGCTGGGGCTGGCGCTCGATGCCGTCTGCCAGGTGCGGATGAAGGCCCATGACGCACAGGCCCGTGGCAGTTTCGAGCAATTCGTGCTGGATCGCGATGAAGTGCTCGAATGCCTGTCGATGTCGGGCGAATGGGACTATCAGTTGCGCATCGTGGTGCGCGATATGGCGCAATACGAGCATTTCCTGATGCACGCCCTGCTGCGTCACCCGGCGGTGGCCACGTCCGCCTCGCACTTTGCGCTCAAGCGGATCAAGGCCACCACGCAATTGCCGGTTTAGCCGCCGTAGGTGCCGATCACGCCATAGAGTTCCGGCCGGCGATCGCGGAACAGGCCCCAGCCGGCACGCTGCGGAGCAATTTCGTCCAGGTCGAAGCTGGCGGTGATCACCGCCTCACCCTGGCGCGGGGCCTGGGCTACCACGGCGCCGAACTGGTCGGCGATGAAGGACGAGCCGTAGAAGGTGATGTCACCGTCCTGGTTCGTTTCAAAGCCAACCCGGTTTGACGCGATGACGGGCACCATGTTGGCGCCGGCATGCCCCTGCATCACACGCTGCCAGTGTGGCTGGCTGTCATAGCCGGGGAAGGCCGGCTCGCTGCCGATCGCTGTTGGGTAAAGGATCAGTTCGGCGCCCTGCAAGGCCAGCGCGCGCGCGCACTCGGGAAACCACTGGTCCCAGCAGATGCCGGCGCCGATGCGGCCAAAGGCGGTGTCCCACACCTGGAACCCGGTATCGCCCGGGGCAAAGAAGTACTTTTCGCGATAGCCTGGCCCCTGGGGAATGTGGCTCTTGCGATAAAGCCCCAGTTCGGTGCCATCGGCATCGATCATCGCCAGGGCGTTGAAATGCGCTGCGCCCACGCTTTCGAAAAAGCTGATCGGCAGCACCACGCCCAGCTCGGCCGCCAGATCGGCAAAGCGGGCGATCACCGGGTTGCCGGCCCAGGGGCGGGCCAGCGCGAAGTGATCGGGTCGTTCATCGGCGCAGAAGTAGGGCGCTTCGAACAGTTCCTGCAGCAGCACGACCTGGGCGCCCTGCGCTGCCGCCTCGCGCACCAGCATTTCGGCGCGATCGAGATTGGCGGCAAGATCCCAGGTGCAGGCAAACTGGGTGGCGGCAACGGTCACTGAGCGCATGGCTGGGCTCCATCGGGCAGGAAATGCGGTGCGGGCTGGTGCTGGGTGATGCAGTGGATCGAGCCGCCGCCATAGGGCAGGGCCGGCAACACCAGCTGAACCACGGCGCGATCGGGAAACGCGGCGGCCACGGCAGCGCGCGCCGCTTCGTCTTGCGGCACGCCATGGCCGGGCATGATCACCGCGCCATTGGCAATGTAGAAGTTGACATAGGAAGGCTGGTGCCGGGCATCGCGCGGATCGATCGTGGGCGCGGCGGGAAGATCGATGATCGCAAAGGGCCGACCCCGCGCGTCGCGCTGCGCCAGCAGAGCGGCGCGGTTGGCCGCCAGCGTCTCGGCGCGGGCACCGCTGGCCGTCGCCGGATCTTCCATCATCACCACCCCGGGCCGTACGACGGCCGCCAGGCAATCGACATGGCCATCGGTTTCCACTTCGGCCGCGTCGCCCGGCAACCACACGATCTTTTCCGCACCCAGCGCGGCGAGCAGTTCCGCCTCGACCTGGGCACGGGTGAGCCCCAGATTGCGGTTGGCGTGCAGCAGGCAGCTTTCGGTGGTGATCACCGTGCCTTCGCCGTCAGACAGGATCGCGCCCCCTTCGGCAGTCAAGGGACAGGTGACCAGCGGCAGGCCAAGTTGCTCGGCCATCCGGCGCTTGAGCGCGGCATCGGCGGCATAGGGGTGGTATTTGCGCCCCCAGGCGTTGAACGCCCAGTTGACCACGGCGAGCCCGCCCTTGCTGCCACGCACGAACGTCGGCCCGGAATCGCGCATCCAGCTGTCATCGATCGGCGCGATGAATGGCGTTACGGCATCGCCGCACTGTTCGCGCACGGCCGTAACGTCCTGCTCGCGGCATACCATGTGCACCGGTTCGAAGCGGGCGATGGCACGCGCCACCGTGGCAAAATCGGTCTGGGCGGCGGCGAGGCGATCGCCCCACAACGCGGTCCGTACCGGCCAGGCCATCCAGCACGCGCTGTGCTGCTCGGTTTCCGCTGGCATGAGGAATTTTTGCGAAAGATAGGGCGACAGGTCCAGCCGCATGGGATTTGCCTTTTGCCAATGATGCATGCCCCTGCCTTAATCGGGCGGGCGTGGCTGATCATGGCTTGTGGTTCCCGGCCTGCCAAACGCGACCTTTTCACGCTTTTGATGAAAAGCGTTCACCTGACCTCACGCGCCGAGCCATTCACGCAGCAAAGCGGGCGATCGCGGCCAGTTCGGCATCGTCCAGCCCGCGCTGGTGCAACTCGCCGATCAGCGTGCCATCGGGCAGCCGGCCGGCGCGGGTGGCGCAGGCAAAGCGGCGCACGGCCTCCAGGCGTGGATCGGCCAGCGGCATCGGGGCATTGTCGCCGAACAGGCGGGTCATCCAGCGTTGCAGGCGGGTTTTGGCGTGATCGGGCATGGCCGGGGCGCGGCAACCGATCGTGTCGGCATCGTGCGCGCCAACGTGGGCGGCCAGCCAATCCTGGCGAGAAAGCGCGGGGGTGACAGTGGCGGGAACCATGGCAAGACCTCTTGCAAAACGGGGGATGGGGAAGGGCAGCCGCTCAGGCAGCCAGGACAGTGGCTACCGTGGCACCCTGCGTCAGCGTCTTGTGCACCGGGCAGCGGTTGGCGATGCCGAGCAACTCGTCACGAACCGCTGGTTCAAGCGAGGGGTCAAGCGTGATGGCGCGGGAAAACTGGTCGGGCGGGGTCTGCCCGGCAACGCGGGCATGGGTGACCACGGTGTGGACTGCGCCAATGTCCCAGCCCTTGCGCCCGGCATAAAAGCGCAGGGTCATCGTGGTGCAGGTGGCCAGCGCGGCGCACAGCAGATCATAGGGTGTCGGGCCAGTGCCCAATCCGCCCAGCGCCACCGGTTCATCGGCCAGGATATCGTCCTGCCCTTCGCGCCCGCCGATCGCCAGGCGAGACTGGAACGTGCCCGCGCCGGTGCTGGTGGCGCTGGCATGGGGCACATGGGCGGGGGTGGTGGCTTGGGTCATGGCCGTGAACCTTTCGATCGGCGCGCCTGGGAGGATGGGGGCGGCCGCCGCGCCTTGCGGCCGCCCCGTTGGTCAATTGCCGGCGTCAGGCCATCACAGCGTGTCGACCAGCACGATTTCGCTGTCTTCCAGCGCCGAGATGGTGATCGTGTCGACATCGGCAATGGCCAGGCCATCGCGCGCGTCGGCCGTCACGCCGTTCACCGTGATCTTGCCGGTGGCCGGCACCAGATAGCCCTTGCGCTCTGCGCCCAGGACATAGTCCACGCTCTGCCCGGCCAGCAGCGTTGCGGCGACCAGGCGCGCTTCGGTGCGGATCGGCAGCGCGTCCTTGTCTTCGGCATAGCCGCTGGCGAGGACCACCAGCTCACCCGACCGTTCAGCCTTGGGAAACTGGCGTGCACCCCAGCTCGGCTGCTCACCCTGGCGGGTGGGCATGATCCAGATCTGGAAGATGCGGGTGGTTTCGTCTTCCAGGTTGTATTCGGCATGGGTGATCCCGGTGCCCGCGCTCATCACCTGCACGTCGCCGGCGGCGGTGCGGCCCTGGTTGCCCAGGTTGTCGCGATGGGTGATCGCGCCTTCGCGCACATAGGTGATGATTTCCATGTCGCGGTGGGGATGGGGCGGAAAGCCGCTCTTGGCCGCGATGGTGTCATCGTTCCACACGCGCAGGTTGCCCCACGCCATCCGCGTCGGTTCATAGTAGTCGGCGAAAGAGAAGTGGTGGGCAGCATCGAGCCAGCCGTGGTTGGCGCGGCCGATGCCGGAAAAGGGGCGCAGTTCGATCATGGCTTGTCTCCAGTGGCTGGCGGCGTTCGGTGCCGTTCAGCTGTTGGGGCCAATCTAGGCATTCTCACTTGCAAAGAAATGGCAATGATGGAAAAGCATCAGTGAAGGAAATTGCATAATGTCTTTGCCTGATCTCGAAGCCTGGGCGATCTTTGCCAAAGTGGTCGATACTGGTTCGTTCGCGGCAGCCGCCGATGCCCTGGGCTTGTCCAAGCCCACGGTGTCCAAGGCGGTGACCCGGCTGGAAGCGCGGCTGGGCGTGCCGCTGCTCCACCGCACCAGCCGCCGCCTGGCGCTGACCGAAAGCGGGCGCGGCGTGCTCGATCGGGCGCGGCGCATCCTGGCCGATGGCGAAGCGGCCGAGGCGCAAGCAGGTGCGGAAGGCGATGTGCCGCGCGGTCTGGTGCGCCTGGCCGTGCCCATGGGCTTTGGCCTGCGCCATGTCGCACCGCTCTTGCCGCAATTCCTGGAGGCTTACCCGCACGTGGGCCTCGATCTCGATCTGTCGGACGCGCGGGTCGATGTCGTGGGCGGCGGGCACGACGTGGTGCTGCGCATTGCCGGGCTGGATGATAGCTCGCTACGGGCGCGGCGGCTGTGTGCGGTGCGCCGGCCGCTGGTCGCGGCGCCCTCCTATCTTGCGGCGCATGGCACGCCCACCCATCCGCGCGATCTGTCGCGGCATGTCGGGCTTCTCTACACCAATCTCGATGCGCCGGAATCCTGGCGCTTCCACCACGCGGTGGAGGGGGATTATGTGGTGACGGTCAAGGGCCGGCTTGGCGCCAACAATGCCGATGCGCTGGCTCCGGCGCTGCTGGCAGGCCAAGGGCTGGCGCTGCAACCCGATTTCATGGTGTGGGAAGACATGGCTGCCGGCCGCCTGGTCGAGGTAATGCCCGAATGGCGCATCCCCGATATCGCGCTGCATCTCGTAACGCCGCCGGGCAGCCAGCGGCCGGCACGGGTGCGGGTGCTGATCGATTTCCTCGCCCGCCACCTTTCGCGTGCGCCGTGGTCGGTCGATCAGGTGGCAACGGCGCCCGTGCCGCCTGCCCAGTGAAGGATCGCGGCGGTCAGCGCCTCTGCCGCCAGGTTGTGGCCACCGGGCGCGATTACGGCAAATTCGATTGCCGGTAGCTCGGGCAAGGTGCCGGGCGGGCGAAGCGGCGCCAGCCCTTGCGGCACCAGGCGCAACGAGTGCGGCATCACGCCAAGCCCGGCCCGCGCCGCCGCGGTCAGCCCGCTCAATGAGCCGCTGGTGAATGCGACGCGCCAGGGTGCGCGCACGCGATCCAGCGTATCGAGCGCCAGCGCGCGGGTCACGCTGGGCGGCGGATAGAGCAGCAGCGGCACGGCATCGCCCGGATCGAGCCGGAAGTCGGGCGAGGCGACCCAGCCGACCGTCTCGCGCCAGGCGGTCACCCCGCGCCGCTCGCCGGAGCGCTTCTTCACGAACATGATGTCCAGCCCGCCCGCGTCGAACTGGTCATAGAGCGTTTCGCTCAGCGCCACGGTCAATGCCACGTCGACATCGGGATGGCGCCGCGAAAACTGCGCCAAGACATCGGGCAGGGCCGACAGCACGAAATCTTCGCACGCACCAAAGCGCAACTGCCCGCGCAGGCGCAGGCCGGACAGGTGGGCGTCCATCCGACCATGGGCATCGAGCACGCGGCGGGCATGGTCGAGAAACGCTTCCCCTTCGGCCGAGAGCGCCACGCGGTGGGTGTCTCGCGCCAAAAGACGCCGCCCGGCCAGCTCCTCCAGCCGGCGGATTTGCTGGCTCACCGTGGATTGCCGCGTGCCCAGCGTCCGGGCTGCACCGGTAAAGCTGCCGCATTCGGCGACGGTGACAAACGCGCGCAGCAGGTCAGGTCCGATCATCGCGCCATCATGCCACAGTATCGCCTGCTATCAAAATGGTGAATGACTGTTATCGCGATGATCATGATTGTGCATGGCCACGCAGAGCCCTAGGTGCAGGCTGACATTTTTGGCAAGGACACGCCGCCCATGGGCAAGCTGCGCACTCTGATCGATCCATATCTGCTGCTGCTGATCGGCACGATCGCGATTGCGGCGGTGTTTCCCGCGCATGGCGCCGGGGTCGCCGTGGCCGACGTGGCGGTGACCGCTGCTGTTGCGCTGCTGTTCTTTCTCTATGGCGCGCGGCTGGCGCCCCAGGCGGTGTGGCAGGGCATCGCCCATTGGCGGCTGCAGGCGCTGGTCTTCGCCAGCACCTTCGTGCTGTTTCCGCTGATCGGGCTGGGCGTCGTCCACCTCATCGGCGGGCTGGTCGCGCCCGATATTGCCGTGGGCCTGCTGTTCCTGTGCGTGCTGCCGTCGACCGTGCAGTCCTCGATCGCCTTCACCTCCATCGCGCGGGGCAACGTGCCTGCGGCGCTGTGCAGTGCGTCGCTGTCCAACCTCGTCGGCGTGGCGCTCACCCCGGTGCTCACCGCGCTGCTGCTGCCCACCTCGGCCAGCGGTGGCTTTTCCGCCCATTCGCTGGAAACCATCGCCATGCAGATCCTGCTGCCCTTCGTGGCCGGGCAGGTGGCGCGGCCGTTCATCGGCGATTGGCTGGTCCGCCACAAGAAGATCGTCAGCTATGTCGATCGCGGGTCGATCCTGCTGGTGGTCTATGCCGCGTTCAGCGCGGGCATGGTGGCGGGTGTGTGGACCCGTCTGGCTCCGGCGGATCTGCTGATCGTGCTGGTGCTCGATCTGCTGATCCTGGCACTGGTCATTGTCGCCACCACGCTTGCCAGCCGCAAGCTGGGCTTCAACACCGAAGACGAGATTACCATCGTGTTCTGCGGATCGAAGAAGAGCATGGCGAGCGGCATCCCCATGGCGACGATCCTGTTCGCCGGCCACGCCGTCAGCCTCATTGTCCTGCCGCTGATGCTATTCCACCAGGCGCAGCTGTTCGTCTGCGCCACCCTGGCGCGGCGCTATGCCGCCCGGCCGGAAAGCTGATCATTGGCGGTATGATCCAGTGGGTCGAGCACCAGCAATA
Source organism: Novosphingobium sp. 1529 (assembly GCF_040544855.1). Lineage (NCBI taxonomy): Bacteria > Pseudomonadati > Pseudomonadota > Alphaproteobacteria > Sphingomonadales > Sphingomonadaceae > Novosphingobium > Novosphingobium sp. 1529. The sequence continues at coordinate 481,992 of NZ_JBEPKW010000002.1, read as the reverse complement.
GCCGCCGCTGCCCCGTGCCGGCGATCGGCGGAGAGCGGTGAAGGACGGCCGGCTCTGCCACCGCCAGCCGCCCCTTGAACAGGCCAACGTGGCCCGGCTGCAACTGCTGCACCGGGGCGTGTGGCGGCGCATCGGTCATGACCCACTGCGTGCCTGGCCCGACCAGCGGCAGCAGCAGCCGCACGCTGACATAGTCCATGTGGAAGCGGCGGCAGGCATCGGTTTCCACCACATCGAGGCGCAGGCGCAGGCGCGGGCTGTGCGTTATCGCGGCAAAACCGCGCATCTGCCGCACGATGTCGGCGGTCAGCGCGGCCGTGGCCGGTTGCGCCGGAAATCCTGCGGCATGCAGCTGCTTGCCCACCGCATCTGCCCGAAATGGTGCATCGATCCAGCAGTCGATATCGGCAATCGCCGCAAGGTCGATCCCGTCTAGCCAGGCCAGCGCTGCCGGGCGGGGCCGCTGCCACAGGGCGAGCTGCACCGCAGGCTGGTGAATCTGTGCCAGCACCGCTTCGCATGGAGCGCAGGCGATGGCGGGATGGCGGGGCAGGGAGGTGATCATGGCATCTCGATAAATGTAATGTGATACCATTACATTGACGCCAAAGCGTGCCACGGTCAAGCCAGGCGGTCTTTACGGAATCCTTATGCCCTGCGCGCACCGAGCCGTGGAACCTTAACGGCCACAAGGCCCACATCGACGCCATCTCACAGCCAAGGAGCTGATCATGGACTATCGATCTGTGGGGCCGCGCGGACGCGATATGGGGTTGCGCCTCGCAGGGCTGGCCGCGTTGGCCGCCGTCCCCTTGCTTGCCCGGGGCCTGGCCCAGGTTGAACACGCGGAAAACGGCCATCCCGGCCCGCTGGCGCTGCTCGTCGCGCTGCTGATCGTGGCCGCGCTCTGGGCCGGGCTGGGCCTGGGCATCGGCGGGGCTGGCCTGTTCCGGTTGCAGCCGCGCCCGCCGCGCGCCTGGCTGCCCGTGTCGCGAAAGGATCGCGCATAATGACTGATCTAGTCTGGCTGGCCATCCTTGCCGGCCTGTTCGGTATCACGCTCGCCGCCGTTGCCCTGTGCGACAAGGCCTGAAGCTTTGGCTCCGGCACCACGGGGCCTGAGGAACACTCCGATGACCATTCCCGAAATGCTCGCTGCGCTCGTCGCGGCGGGCCTGCTTGTCTATCTCGTGGCCGTGCTTCTGCGGCCCGAACGTTTCTGATGGGGGCCGTGCAATGACATCTGCCACCCTTGCGTCGGGCTTTGGCCTGATCCTGGTATTCACCGCGCTGGTCGCCCTGATGGCCAAGCCATTCGGCCTCTGGCTGTTTGCCGTCTATGAAGGCCGCACCACGCCGCTGCACCGCGTGCTCGGCCCGGTCGAGCGCGCATTCTACCGTGTCGCCGGCATCAACCCGAACCAGGAGCAGGACTGGCGGCAATATGCCGTGCACCTGATGCTGTTCCAGGTCGTCACGGTGATCTTTACCTACGCCGTGCTGCGGCTTCAGGGCAGCTTGCCGATGAACCCGCGCGGCCTTGCCGGCCTGTCGCCCGACGGAGCGATGAACACCGCGATTGCCTTCGTCACCAACACCAACTGGCAGTGGTATGCCGGTGAAACGGTGCTGTCGAACCTGTCGCAGATGCTCGGCCTGACCATTCACAACTTCCTTTCGGCAGCCACCGGCATTGCCGTGGCCTTTGCCCTGTTCCGTGGCTTTGCCCGCGCCGAAACCCGCCACTTGGGCAACTTCTGGGCCGATCTCACCCGCGTGACGCTCTATGTGTTGCTGCCGGCGTGCATCGTCTATGCGCTCTATCTGGTGGCCAGCGGCGTGCCGCAGACCTTTGCCAGCCTGATCGATGCCAAGACGTTGGAAGGCGCGCACCAGGCCATCGTGGTTGGCCCGGTCGCCTCGCAGGAAGCGATCAAGATGCTCGGCACCAACGGTGGCGGCTTCTACAATGCCAACTCGGCCCATCCCTTCGAAAATCCCACCGCGCTGGTCGATTTCGTCCAGATGCTGTCGATCTTCGCGCTGGGCGCCGGGCTGACTTATACGTTCGGCAAGGCCGTGGGCAACACGCGCCAGGGCTGGGCGATCCTGTGGGCCATGCTGCTGCTGTTCGTGGCCGGTGCCTCGTTCGCGTGGTGGCGTGAAGCTGCCGGCAACCCGATGCTGCATCACCTGGGCGTGATGGGCGCCAACATGGAAGGCAAGGAAGTGCGCTTTGGCGCGGCGGCCAGCGCGCTGTTCGCGGCTGTGACCACGGCGGCTTCGTGCGGCGCGGTCAACGCCATGCATGACAGTTTCACCGCGCTCGGTGGCCTGGTGCCGCTGTTCAACATGCAACTGGGCGAAATCGTCATCGGTGGCGTGGGCTCGGGCATCTATGGCTTCCTGCTGTTTGCCGTGCTGGCAGTGTTCCTGGCTGGTCTCATGGTAGGCCGCACCCCGGAATACGTGGGCAAGAAGGTGGAAGCGCGCGAGGTGAAGCTGGCGGTGCTCGCCATTGTCATCCTGCCGCTGTGCATCCTGGGGCTGACTGCCGTGGCCGTGGTCCTACCGGCGGGCCTTGCCGGGCCGCTGGCCAAGGGGCCGCATGGCTTTTCCGAAATCCTTTATGCCTTCACTTCGGCCACGGCCAACAACGGTTCGGCCTTTGCCGGGCTGACTGCCGGCACCCCGTTCTACAACGGCCTGCTGGGCGTGGCGATGTGGCTTGGCCGCTTCCTGGTCGTGATCCCGGTGCTGGCGATTGCCGGCAGCCTTGCCAGCCGCAAGCACACGCCGGCCGGGCCGGGTTCGTTCCCGACCACGGGTGGCCTGTGGATTGGCCTGCTGGTCGCCACGATCCTGATCGTCGGTGGCCTTACCTTCCTGCCTTCGCTCGCGCTTGGCCCGGTGGCCGATCATCTCACCGGCGCTGCCGGCCTGCTTTACTGAGGATACCTGCCGTGTCCCAACCTACCTCGATGTTTTCGGCCGAACTGGTCGTACCGGCGCTGGGTGGCGCGCTGCGCAAGCTGCATCCCGCCCAGCTGGTGCGCAACCCGGTGCTGTTCACCACTGCCGTCGCCGCGCTGCTGCTTACCGTGCTGCTGTTCGTGGGCAACACCGGCCTGTCGCTGGGCTTTCAGATCCAGCTGATCGTCTGGCTGTGGCTGACAGTGCTGTTCGGCACCTTTGCCGAAAGCCTGGCCGAAGGGCGCGGCCGCGCCCAGGCCGCCTCGCTGCGCGCCACGCGGTCTGACCTGGTGGCCCGTCTGCCCGATGGCAGCAAGGTTTCGGCTGCCACCCTCCAAAAAGGCGCGGTCGTCATGGTCGCCGCTGGCGAGCTGATCCCCGCCGATGGCGAAGTGATCGCCGGCGTCGCCTCGGTCAACGAAGCGGCCATCACCGGCGAAAGCGCGCCGGTGATCCGCGAAGCAGGAGGCGACCGTTCGGCCGTCACCGCCGGCACCCGCGTGCTGTCTGACGAGATCACCGTGCGGGTGACGCAGGAAGCCGGGCAGGGCTTTCTCGATCGCATGATCGCCCTGGTTGAAGGCGCCCAGCGCCAGAAGACCCCGAACGAGATCGCGCTCACCATCCTGCTCGTCGGTCTCACGATCATCTTCCTGATCGCGGTCGCCACCATTCCCGCCTTTGCCCGCTATGCCGGGGGGCAGATCCCCGTAGCGGTGCTGGCCGCCCTGCTGATCACGCTGATCCCGACGACGATCGCTGCGCTGCTTTCGGCCATCGGCATCGCCGGGATGGACCGCCTGGTGCAGTTCAACGTGCTCGCCAAGTCGGGCCGCGCGGTGGAAGCGGCCGGCGATATCGACGTCCTGCTGCTCGACAAGACCGGCACGATCACTGTTGGCGATCGCCAGGCCAGCAACTTCCTGCCCTTGGCTGGCACGGCTCCGGCCACCCTGGCGCGCGCCGCGCTCATGGCCAGCCTGGCCGATGAAACGCCCGAAGGCCGCTCGATCCTGCGCCTGGCGCAGGAAGCGCACAGCCTGGAAGTGCCCGACGTGCCTGCCGGTGCCGAAGTCATTCCCTTCACCGCGCAGACCCGCATCTCTGGCCTTGATAACAATGGCCACGTGGTGACCAAGGGCGCGGTCGATGCGATCCTGCGCAGCGTTCCCGATGCGGCACGCGGCACGGCGGCGGCCGAACTGCGGCGCATTGCCGAAGACGTGGCGCGCCAGGGGCAGACCCCGCTGGCGGTTGCTGAAAACGGCACGTTGCTGGGGATCGTCGCGCTCAAGGACGTGATCAAGGCCGGCATCCGCGAACGCTTTGCCGAACTGCGCAAGATGGGCATCCGCACCGTGATGATCACGGGCGACAATCCGCTCACCGCCGCTGCCATTGCCGCTGAATCCGGCGTCGACGATTTCCTGGCCGAGGCAACGCCCGAAGACAAGCTCGCCCTGATCCGGCGCGAGCAGCAGGGCGGCCGCCTGGTGGCGATGTGCGGCGATGGCACCAACGATGCGCCCGCCCTGGCCCAGGCCGACGTGGGCGTGGCGATGAACACCGGCACCCAGGCTGCGCGCGAAGCGGGCAACATGGTCGATCTCGATAGCGATCCGACCAAGCTGATCGAGATCGTCGGGCTGGGCAAGCAGCTGCTGATGACGCGCGGCGCACTCACCACGTTCTCGGTGGCGAATGACGTGGCCAAGTACTTCGCCATTATCCCGGCGATGTTCCTGGTGCTCTATCCGCAGCTCTCGGTGCTCAACGTGATGCACCTGGCCACGCCGCAAAGCGCGATCCTGTCGGCGATCATGTTCAACGCCCTGATCATTCCCGCGCTGGTGCCGCTGGCGCTCAAGGGCGTGCGCTATCGTCCGGTCGGGGCTGGCGCGCTGCTTGCCCGCAACCTGGCGGTCTTTGGCGTGGGCGGGCTCATCGCGCCGTTCGTCGGGATCAAGGCGATCGATATGCTCGTCGCCGCTCTGCATCTTGCCTAAGGGATTTCGCTCATGTCGTCTGTAATCAATCGGGAACTCGTCGCTGCGGTGCGTCCCTCGCTGATGATGACCGGGCTGTTTGCCGGCCTGCTTGGCCTGGCATACCCCGCCGCCATCACCGCCGTGGCCCAGGCCGCCTTTCCCTGGGCCGCCAATGGCAGCCTGATCACCGACCACGGCCAGGTCATCGGCTCTGACCTGATCGGCCAGGCCTTTACCAGCGCCCGCTACTTCCATGGCCGGCCCTCGGCTGCTGGCAGCAATGGCTACGATGCCTCGGCCTCTGCCGGGTCCAACCTCGCGCCGTTCTCGCAAACCTTGCACGATCGCGTCGCGGGCGCGGTCAAGGACTTTGCCGCCTCTTCACCAGGCTCTCCCGTTCCGCCTGACCTGGTGACCACCTCTGCCTCGGGGCTTGACCCCCATATCAGCCCCGAGGCAGCCTTTTCTCAGGTAAACCGCGTGGCCGCCGCCCGCAGCCTGGCCCCGGAAAAGGTGCATGAACTGGTAGAGGCGCAGGTGGAGCAGCCGCTGCTGGGCCTGCTGGGCGAACCGCGGGTCAATGTTCTGGCGCTCAACAGGGCACTGGACGAAGCCACGTCGGCGCGCGCACAAGGGCATTGATGACGCCGGCACGCCCCGATCCCGAAGCCCTGCTGCGCCTTGCCGAGCAGGAAACCTCAGGCCGCCTCAAGGTTTTCCTTGGGGCGGCTCCTGGCGTTGGCAAGACCTGCGAAATGCTCGACGACGCGCTTGGCCAGGCGCGTGCCGGGGTGGATGTGGTGGTGGGCGTGGTCGAAACCCATGGTCGGGTCGAGACCGAGGCACGGCTGCGCCCGCTCTCGGTACTGCCGCGCAAAGAGGTGGCCCATCGCGGCCATACCCTGCTGGAAATGGACCTCGACGCCATTCTCGAGCGCAAGCCCGCGCTCGTGCTGGTGGACGAACTCGCCCATGCCAACGCGCCGGGCAGCCGGCACGACAAGCGCTGGCAGGATGTCGAGGAAATCCTCGCCGCCGGGATCGACGTGTGGTCCACGCTCAACATCCAGCATCTAGAAAGCCTCAACGATGTCGTCGCTTCGTTTACCCATGTGCGGGTGCGCGAAACCGTGCCCGATCGCCTGCTCGACCGGGCGGAGATCGAGGTGGTCGATACCCCGCCCGATGAACTGATCGAGCGGTTGCGCGCGGGCAAGGTCTATGTCCCGCACGAGGCGGCGCGCGCGCTGCACCATTTCTTCTCCCGGTCGAACCTTTCGGCCCTGCGCGAACTCGTGCTGCGCCGCGCGGCCCAGGCGGTCGATGCGCAGATGCTCGACGATGTCCGCGCCCAGGCGCTCGCTGGCACCTGGGCCACGGCCGATCGCGTGCTGGTGGCCGTGGGTAGCCATGATGCGGCCAGCGACGTGGTGCGCGCCGGCCGCCGCCTCGCCGATGCCCTGCGCGCACCGTGGACGGCGGTGCACATCGAAACACCGGGCGAACGCAGCGCGCAGGCCAATGCCCGCCTGGCCGAGGCGATGCACCTAGCCACCCAGCTTGGCGGCCAGGTTCTGGCGTTGCCCGCCGCAGGGGTGGTCGATGGCCTGCAACAGGCCGCTGCCGATACCCGTACCACCCTGCTGGTGGTTGGCGCGCCGCGCCCGCGCCGCTTTGCCTGGCAACGCCGGCTTACGGTCGATACCCTGGCGCGGCGCTTGCCCGATCTTGCCCTGCAGCAGGTGCCCGTGGCCCACGGCGCGCAGGCGCGTATCGCACTGGACCGCGCGCCGATCGCGGCTTGGGGCTGGGGGCCGTTGGTGCGTGGCCTGGTGCCGGCGCTGGGCGCCACGGCGCTGGTTACCGCACTGGGCCGCCTGCTGTTTGCCGCCGCGCCGATCACCAACGTCGCGCTGCTCTATTTCCTGCCGGTGATGCTCGCCGCCACGCGCTATGGCCTCGCCACCGGGGTGATCACCGGCCTGGTCGCCTCGCTGGCCTACAACTTCTTCTTCATTCCGCCGACCGGCACGTTCACGATCGCCGATCCGCAGAACATCATCACCGTGCTGGTGTTGGTGGCAGTGGCGGCGGTCAGCAGCCAGCTTGCCGCGCGACTGCGGCAGCAGGCGTTGCTCGCGGGCGCCAGTGCCCGCACCAGTGCGGCGCTCGCTGGTTTTGCGCGGTTGCTCACCGGGGTGACCACGGCCGAGGAACTGGGCCGCGTGCTCTGTGCAGAGGCATCCCGCCTGCTCGATGCTCATGCCCTGATGCTGCTGCCTGAAGACGGCAAGCTTGCCGTAGCCGCCGCCTTTCCGCCCGAGCACCGGCTGGAAGTGCTCGATTTCGCCGCGGCGCAGTGGGCGTTCGATCGCGCGCAGCCGGCCGGGCGCGGGTCGGGCACGCTCACTGCGTCGGAATGGCTGTTTACCCCGCTTTCGGCCGGCGGGGCGCCGTTGGCGGTGCTCGGCCTGGCGCGGGGCGATGCCAGCGCCCCGGTGCGCAGCGATCGCCTCCCGCTGCTGGGCAGCCTGGCAGACCAAGCCGGCCTCGCGCTCGAACGCATCCGGCTTGAACACGACATGGCCGGCGTGCGCCAGCTGGAAGAGCGCGACCGGCTGCGCGCCGCGCTGTTGTCTTCGATCAGCCACGATCTACGCACCCCGCTCACCGCCGTGGTCGGCACGCTGCGCGAACTCACGCCCGCCAATCCCGAGCAAGTGCCGATCCTCGCTACCGCCCGGGCCGAGGCGGAACGGTTGCAACGCTTCATCGCCAACCTGCTCGACATGGTGCGGATCGAGGCAGGCGCCATCGCCTTGCGGCCCGAGGCTGTGGACCTGGCCGAGGCGGTGGCCAGCGCGGTGCACGATCTGCGCCGCACGCTTGGCACCCGCGCCGTGACGATGGATATCGCCCCCGATCTGCCGCTGGTGATGGTCGATCCGCGCCTGTTCCACCATTGCCTGATCAACCTGATCGAAAACGCGGTGCGCCATGGCGGGGAAGAAGGGGCAATCGTTTTATCCGCCCAGCGCCGTTCCGATGGGCTCGACCTGCTGGTGCTGGATGAAGGGCCCGGACTACCGCCCGGCATGTCGCTTCGCATATTTGAAGTTTTCACAAGAGTGGAAGGCTCCGATCGCAAGGGCGGCACCGGCCTGGGCCTGGCCATCGTCAGGGGTTTTGCCCGCGCGATGGGCATCGATGTCAGCGCCGCCAACCGCAGCGATCGCCCCGGCGCCCGCTTCACCCTGCATTTCTCGGAAAGCCAGTTGCGAAAGATCAGCGCCGAATGAGCAGCCTTGCCACCCGCGTCCTGGTGGTGGACGATGAACCTGCCATCCGCCGCCTGCTGCGCGGCAGCCTGGCCCGCGTCGGGCACGAGGTGATCGAGGCGGCCGATGCCCGCGCTGCCCTGGCGGCGCTGGCGATCGACAAGCCCGATCTGGTGCTGCTCGATCTGGGCCTGCCCGACCGCGACGGGCTGGAGCTGATCCCGCTGGTCAAGGCCACGGGCGCGGCGCTGCTGATCGTGTCGGCGCGCGATGCCACCGATGAAAAGGTCGCCGCGCTCGATCTGGGCGCTGATGACTATGTCACCAAGCCGTTCGACACCGACGAAGTCCACGCGCGCATCCGCGTGGCCCTCCGCACGCGGCTCAACCGCGTGGCGGAAGAGCCGGTGGTCCAGGTTGGCGCTGTAACGGTGGATCTGGCGGCCCGCCGCGTGCTGCGCGATGGGGTGGAAGTGCATCTGACGCCCAAGGAATATGGCTTTCTGGCGCAGCTGTGCCGCCATCCTGGCCGGGTCGTATCGCATGCCGCGCTGCTGCGTGCGGTGTGGGGGGCAGGGCACGAACACGATGTCGAATACCTGCGCGTCGCCGTGCGCGGGGTGCGCCGCAAGCTGGAGGACGGCGACGTTGAAGCGAGCATGATCCGCAACGAGCCCGGCGTGGGCTATCGCCTGATTACCGCTTAATCTGCACACTGGTTGCGCAGCGCTGCGTTATCCTGCATTTGCGTGGCAGGAGGTCTTTCGTATGCTCAATTCGCGTGATCTGGCTATACTCGACGTTCTGCAGCGTGACAGCGATACGCCGCTGGCCGATGTCGGCGCCAAGGTGCACCTTTCGCCCTCGGCCTGCTCGCGTCGTATCGCCCACTTGCGCGAGGCAGGCTATATTCGCCGCAACGTGGCGGTGATCGATCGCGCCAAGGTGGGGCTGCCGACCACGGTGTTCGTCACGGTCAGCGTGCGCACGCACAGCGCGGCGTGGACCGAGCAGTTCCGCCAGGCCGTGGCCGGCATTCCCGAAATCATGGAAGTCTATCGCCTGACCGGCAACATCGATTACCTGCTGCGCATCGTGCTGCCCAGCGTTGATGACTATGACCGCGTGTATAAGGCATTGGTTTCGCGGATAGAGATGAACGTGGTCTGCGCCTCGATCGTGATGGAGACGGTCAAGTCTGCCGAAAGCCTGCCGCTGCATCATGCCGCCGCATCCTGAACGCGGCGGTTGACCGCGCCTTCGCGGCACTGCACCATCGCGCCTCCCTTGCGTTTTTGCCAAAGGATGCCTGCGCCATGACAGACTTTTCCGCTGCCCTGCCGCTCGATCGTCGGCGCATGTTCCAGATCGCCGCCGCCCTTGGCACCAGTGCCGCGCTGGGGGAGCGGGCCTTGGCTGCGCCGGCTGGCCAGGCCGGCCCGCAGCCCAGCGCGGCTTCTGCCGCGAACGGCCTGAAAGTGGCGCCGGGCACTATCCGCCTCAACGGCAACGAATATTGGGAAGGGCCGGTCGACGATGGCACCGATGCCGCCCGCGCCGCCGTTGCCCGCAGCAACTATTACGATCCCGCCGGTGAGCGTGACGCCCTGATCGAAACCGTCGCGACGATGGAGCAGGTGGGGGCCGATCATGTCGTGCCTTGGGCGGGATCGGGCAGCCCGCTCGCCCGCGCCGTCGTAGGCTTTTGCAGCCCAGAGCGCGGGTTGTTAACCGCCGATCCCACGTTCGAAGTGGCCTGGATGGTGGCCGGCTATATCGGTGCGCCGGTGGCCAAGGTGCCGCTGCGCGCCAGCGACCAGGCCCACGATGTGCGTGCCATGCTGGCGGCCAATCCGCACGCCGGGCTCTATCACATCTGCAACCCCAACAATCCCACCGGATCGCTGACTCCGATGGCCGACATCGTGTGGCTGGCCAATGCCATGCCCAAGGATGCCGTACTGCTGCTGGATGAAGCCTATCTGCACTTTTCCGGCGCCGCATCGGGCATGAATCTGGTGCGCCAGGGCCAGAACGTGGTGATCCTGCGTACCTTCTCCAAGATTTTCGGCATGGCCGGCATGCGCATGGGCCTTTCGATCGCGCGGCCCGACCTTCAGGCCAAGCTGATGCAGTACGATGGCGTGATACAGACGCTGCAACTGCCGGTGCCGGCGCTCGCCTGCGCCAGCGCCAGCCTGCGCCGGATGGACCAGATCACCGCCCGGCGCGAACAGAACACGCAGACCCGCGAAAAGACCGCCGCTTTCCTCACGCAGCGCGGTTTCCCGGTGCTGCCCAGCGCCGCCAACATGCTGATGGTCGATTGGGGCCGGCCCGCCGCACCGATCAAGGCCGCGTTCGAGGCCAAGGGCATTGCCATCGGTCGCTCCTGGTCAATCTGGCCGACGCGGTCGCGCATCACCATCGGCTCGCCCCAAGAAATGGACCGTTTCTGCAACACGGTGGAGCGGGTGCTGGCGTAGGGCCGAAGTTCCGTAGCAGAATAGCGGGACCCCGGATCAAGTCCGGGGTCCCGCTACCTGGTTTTTCCGCTGCTTCCGGTCAGGCCACAGCCCCCAATTTGCGCCTAAGCCGGGCGCAGCAGCCCTGACGCCACCAGTTCGGCCAGCTCGGCAGGTAGCGGCACCCCCGCTGCCATTTCCGGCGCGGGTTCGGGCGTGCCGAGGGTGGTGCGCATGGGCAGGACGCCGGCCCAGACTGGCACGTCTGCCTCCTCCGCGTCGCCGGGTGGGCCGACGCGGTCCTTCACGCTCGCTTCGGCGATATCCATCCACATCACCGTCGTGGCCTTGGCCTCCTGCGCGGTCATCGGGCGCAGTGTGTCCCACCGGCCGGGGAACAGGCTGTCGACCATCTGACGCAGCGCAGCGGCGCTTTCCTGCGCATCGGTGATCTTGTTGGCGCGGCCAAATACCATGGCGCTGCGATAGTTGACCGAATGGTTGTAGGCCGATCGCGCCAGGACATAGCCATCCATCAGGCTCACTGTCAGGCATACCGCTTGCCCTTCGGCCTGGCGCAGGAACCGGCTGGCCGAAGACCCGTGCCAGAACACGCGGTTGCCCTGCCGCCAGTGGAGCGTTGGCGTCACATAAGGCGCGCCGTCGATCACATAGCCAACGTGGCACATGGGCGCGGCATCCAGCACCGCATGAACATCGGCCCAGGCATGGCTGGCGCGATCGTGCATGCGGCGCACGCGGCTGCGGTCTGTGACGGGAAACTGTTCGGTCATCGCTTTGGCCTCTTGCTGTGGCAGGCCGGTCTTGCCGACAAGGTGGTTTGTTGATCAGGTCCACTTGTCAAAATATGAGCAGTCCGCTTAAAGCACGCGCATGCATGCCGAACCGCTGACCTGGCTGGTGTTGAACCGCGCTGCGGGCGATCTGGAAGGACAGGTCTATCGGGCGTTTCGCGAACGTATCCTGGTAGGCACGCTGCCGGCCGGGGCGCCTTTGCCGTCGACGCGCGCGCTGGCTGTGGCGCTGGGCATCGCGCGCAGCACGGTGGTGGCCGGCTATGACCGGCTCGCCGCCGAAGGCTTTGTCCATGCCACGCCCGGTTCTGCCACCCGCGTCGCGCCTTTGCCGCCGCCCCCGTTGAGCGGAGGGGGCCGGCCAAAGCGGGCAGAACCTGCGGGCCTGGCTACCGCGGCCCAGGAAGATCCCAGCCGCTTCCTGCCACTGCGCCCGGGCCTGCCCGATCTGACGTCGTTTCCCCATGCGGCCTGGGCGCGCTGCCTCGGCGCCCGCGCCCGGGCCTTGCGCGTCCATGACCTGGGCTATGCCGATGCCCAGGGACTGCCGATCCTGCGTGCCGCCGTGCTCGATCACGTGCGCCGGCGCCGCGCCGTGGTGGCCGATCCGGCGCAAGTGGTGATCGTGCCGTCGACCGCGGCGGCGCTGGCGTTGCTGGCGGGGCTGGTCGTGACGCCGGGCGATACCGCCTGGGTGGAAGACCCCGGCTATGCCACGGCCCAGGCACTGTTGCGCCGGGCGGGTGCCACGCTGGTGCCGGTGCCGGTGGATGACGAGGGGCTCGATCCCGCGCGCGCTCCGCAGGCATCGCCGCCGCGACTGATCCACGTCACCCCGTCGCACCAGTATCCGGCCAGCGCGGCGATGAGCCTGTCGCGGCGGCTGGCGCTGCTCGATCGCGCGGCCAGTCACGGCGCCCTGATCGTGGAGGATGATTACGACAGCGAGTTCCACTATGCCGGACGCCCGCTGGCCAGCCTTCAGGGATTGGATGATGCCGGCTGCGTTGCCTATCTGGGCACGTTTTCCAAGGTTCTCGCGCCGGGGTTGCGCGTCGCCTATGCGATCGTGCCACCGCGCCTGGTGGCCCCGATGCAGGCGGCGGTGCGCCTGTCGGGTGGCATGGTGCCGATACACGTGCAGGCGGCGATGGCCGATTTCCTGGCAGAGGGGCATCTCAACGCCCATGTGCGCCGCATGCGCAAGGTCTATCACCAGCGCATGCTGGACCTGGCCGGACGGTTGGCTGGCATGGCGCGGGGCCGCTGGCAGATCGGGCCGGTCGATGGCGGCCTGCAACTCGCACTGTGGCTCGATCCCTTGGCCGGGCAAGACGATGCCGCGCTGGCGCAGGCGTTGCACGAGCATGGGTTGGGCGTGATGCCATTGTCGCAGCTATTTCTCGGCCCGCCGCGTGCCGGCCTGCTGCTCGGTGTGGCCACGGCTACGCCACAGGCGATCGACCGCCTCGCCACGGCGCTTGACCAGCTGGTGCCGCTGCGCGCCTGACGGGGTTACGGGCGCCAGTCGCGATGGCCCATGTGGCGCAGGCGGCGGCCACAATGGCGGCACGGGCAATATTCTACGCCAGCCTCGTAAAAGCGTTTTCCACGGTTGGGCTGGTGGCGGCCAATGCTGCATAGCAGCACTGTCCAGATCTTGGGTGAAAGCTCCATGGTCGCGCTCCCCAGTGCAAAAAGATGCGACAGTGCCGTGGTTTAGGCGAATCCAAAATCAGCGTGCAATTCGGTGATTATTGCACTGCACACAGATTTTGGCGAGCGATTTTACAATTGCCCGGCATTTTCGCCAGGATGGTTAGGCGCGGTTGGCCATGTGCCAGGCCAGCCCTTCCACCCGTTCCACGATCGTGCTGGAAAGCGGGGAAGGCGGAACGTGTTCGGCCCAGGCCTGGTGAAAGCACAGCAGCCAGCCCTTTATCTCTTCGTCACCGATGGAGGCACCCATGTGGCGCATGCGCAGGCGGGGATGGCCATATTGGCTGGTATAGAGCGGCGGTCCGCCGAGCCACCCGGTCAGATATTCATACAGCCGCTGTTCCGCGCGTTCGAGGGACGCCGGATGCACCGCGCGGCAGGCCGCCGCGCCGGGCAGGCTGTCCATCAGGTGATAGAAGCGGGCACAGAAGGCCCGCACCATGGCTTCCCCGCCCAGCAGGTCGTACGGGGTGGGCGCGGCGCTTTCGCCAAGGGCATCCGGGGCTTGGGTCATGGCGCGCCCATAGCCTTGGCCGTGCGTGCTGGCCAGCGCCCGCGTTCGCGGCTAAAGCACCCTGCCATGGCACGCATTCTGGTTATCGAGGACGATCCCGACACGGCCGGCGAAATCGTGGCCGAATTGCGCGGCCACGGGCACGAGGTGCGCGCGGCGAACGACGGCGACAGCGGGGTGGAACTGGCCCTGCGCGAACCGTTCGACGCAATCACGCTCGATCGCATGCTGCCCGGGCTCGATGGGCTGTCCGTTGTCGCCCGCCTGCGCGCGGCCGGGCTAACATTGCCAGTGCTGATGATCAGCGCGCTGGGCGATGTGGACGAGCGGATTGCCGGGCTGCGCGCGGGCGGCGACGATTACCTGATCAAGCCGTTTGCGCCCGACGAGATGGCGATGCGCGTGGAAGTGCTCCTGCGCCGCCAGGGCCAGATGGCCGCATCCACCGCGCTGCTGACGGCAGGGCCGGTGGAAATGGACCTGATCCGCCGCGAGGTGCGCGTGGCTGGCGAGCCGGTGCGCTTGTTGCACATGGAATTTCGCCTGCTCGAATTCCTCATGCGCAATGCCGGTGAAACCGTGGCGCGGCAGATCATCTTTGAACGGGTGTGGGGGTATTATTTCGATCCCGGCGCCAACCTGATCGCCGTGCATATCGCCCGCCTGCGCAAGAAGATCGATCTGCCGGGGCAGCCGTCGCTGATCGAAACGGTCAAGGGCGAAGGGTATCGCTTTGATGCCGGCTGAATGGCCCTGGGCCACCTGGCCGCGCTTTTCCGCCATTCGCAAGACCAGCACGTTTCGCCTGGCGGTGATGTTTGGCGCGGCATCGGTGCTGGCCGTGCTGCTGGTGCTGGCGATGGTCTATAGCCTCACGGCCGGAAACCTCGACACGCGCGTCGATCTGATCCTGCGCGCGGAAATGGCGCGCCTGGTGGCGGTGCCGCCGGCCGATCTGCCCGCCGCCATCGATGCCTCTTCCCGCGCCGGGGCCAATCCGCTGGGGCATTTCGGCCTGATCTCGCCCGGCGGGCGCTGGGTGGCGGGCGATCTGGGGGCAAGCCCGCCGCTGCGGCTGGGGCACACTTATGCGCGTGAAGATGGGCCGGACGTACGCGGGCCGTTGCATATCCTGGCTGAGCGAACCGCCGGCGGCTTCATCATCATGGTCGGCCGCGATTCCACCGTGATCACCGAACTGCGCGATCACGTGCTGGTGATCCTGCTTGCCAGCGGCCTGGTGGTCGTGCCGCTGCTGCTGGGCGCCGGCCTGGCGCTGAGCCTGGGCCCGCTGCGACGGGTGGACCGCCTGCAACGCGTGGCCAGCACGATCGCCGGCGGGCGCCTCGATGCGCGCATGCCGATCGAGGGGCGCGGTGACGAACTCGATCTGCTGGCCGACACGGTCAACCACATGGTCGGCGAGGTCGAGCGATCGATGGCACAAGTCAAATCGGTGACCGATGCCATTGCCCACGATTTGCGCACCCCGCTCACGCGCGTGCGCAACCAGTTGTACCGCGCCGCCCGCGCGCCGAACTTGCCCGAGGCGGAAGGGCAGCGCATCAATGCCGCGATCGAGGATCTCGACACCGTGCTCGCGCGCTTTGCCGCGCTGTTGCGCATTTCCGAGATCGAGGCTGGCCACCGCCGCCAGGGTTTTGCCGCCACCCGCATCGATGAACTCGTGGCGGTGGTGATCGATCTCTATGCCCCCCTTGCCGAGGAGCGCGAGGTGGCGCTGCTGGCAGGCAGCCTCGCGCCGGTCACGCTGGTGTGTGATGCGCAACTGATGGTCGAGGCGCTGAGCAACCTGGTGGACAACGCCATTAAGTTCAGCCCGCCGGGCGGCACCGTCATGGTCACTGTCACGCGCGAGGGCGGTCAGGCCGTGATCGCCGTGGTGGACGAAGGCGAGGGGATTCCGGCCGAACAGGTCGACGCGGTGGTGCGCCGGTTCGATCGCGGCGCGGCATCGCCTGCCGTGCCAGGTTCGGGCCTGGGCCTGAGCGTGGTGGCAGCGGTTGCCCACCTGCACCAGTTTGCGCTCGAACTGGCGCCGGCGCGGGCCGACCGCGCGCGTCCGGGGCTGGCCGCACGCATTCGCGCCGGGCACGTTCCGGCAATGTGAAATTCATTTCATTGGCAACGCGCTGCCGCTCGGTTCAATGGAGCCGGCGGTTGGCGCCGCACCATTGGCGGCGTCCCACGTTTCTGGCGCCTGCCTGCGCCTGCCTTCGCGCGTGCGAAGGCGGTGCGGGCGGGCCAAACCCATTGGGAACGCCATGCTGCAATTGGTCAAGCTTGCGCTCAGCAAGCCATATACCTTCGTCGTCCTGGCCATCCTGATCGTGCTTTCGGGTTCGATCGCCTGGCTTCGCACCCCCACCGACATCTTTCCCGATATCCGCATCCCGGTGATTGCCGCGGTGTGGCAGTATCGTGGTCTGCCGCCCGAAGACATGGCCGGCCGGGTGGTCTATTATTACGAACGCTCGCTCACTTCGACGGTCAACGATATCGATCATATCGAAAGCCAGTCGATGAACGGCGTGGGTGTGGTCAAGATCTTCTTCCGCCCCGGCGTCGATATCCGCACGGCGACCGCGCAGGTCACCTCGGTGTCGCAAACCGTGCTCAAGCAGATGCCGCCAGGCATGACGCCGCCGCTGATCCTCAACTACAGCGCGGCCACGGTGCCGATCCTGCAGATGGCGCTGTCTTCGGGAAAGCTTTCCGAGCAGGCGATCTACGACCTTGGGCAGAACGGCATTCGTCCGCAACTCGCCACCGTGCAGGGTGCGGCCGTGCCATCGCCCTATGGCGGGCGTGAACGCCAGATCCAGATCGATCTCGATCCCGCCGCGCTGTTGCAGCACAATCTCTCGGCCGCAGACGTCGGCGCCGCGCTCGCCGCGCAGAACCAGATCGTGCCCGCCGGCACCACCAAGATCGGCGAGTTCGAATATTCCATCCGCCTCAACAACAGCCCGCAGGTAATCGACCAACTCAACGCGCTGCCGATCCGCACGGTCGATGGCACGACAGTGACGATCGGTGACGTTGCGCATGTGCACGATGGTTCGCCGCCGCAGGTGAACGAAGTGCGAGTCGACGGCGGGCGCGCGGTCTTGATGACGATCCTCAAGTCGGGCTCTGCCTCGACCGTTGATATCGTCAACGACGTCAAGGCGCTGCTGCCCAAGCTCAAGGAAACGCTGCCCGACAGCCTCAAGATTCAGCTGCTGTCGGACCAGTCGCTGTTCGTGAAGGCGGCCGTTTCGGGCGTGGTGCGCGAAGGCGTGCTGGCGGCGGCCCTGACCAGCCTGATGATCCTGCTGTTCCTGGGCTCGTGGCGGTCAACCGTGATCATCGCCACCTCGATCCCGCTGGCGATCCTGGCCGCCGTGGCGGGCCTGGCGGTGACCGGTGAAACGCTCAACATCATGACGCTGGGTGGCCTGGCGCTGGCCGTGGGCATCCTCGTGGACGATGCCACCGTCACCATCGAAAACATCAATTGGCACCTCGAACAGGGCAAGGGCGTGGCCGAGGCGATCATGGACGGGGCCGAGCAGATCGTGCGCCCGGCCTTCGTCTCGCTGCTGTGCATCTGCATCGCCTTCTTGCCGATGTTCTTCCTGCCCGGCGTGGCCGGCTTCCTGTTTGCCCCGATGGCCAAGTCGGTGGTCTTTGCGATGATCGCCAGCTTCGTGCTCTCGCGCACGCTGGTGCCGACCATGAGCAACTTCCTGCTGCGCGCGCATGGTTCTGAGCATGCCGTCGATATCATGGTCAGCCATGATGCCATGACCGGGCAGAAGCCGGGCATGCACCCGCTGCGCCGGTTCCAGCATGGCTTTGAAACGCGATTCGAGGCGATCCGCGCCTGGTACGTTGACGTGCTGCGCGCCGCGCTCGAAAGCCGCCGGCGGTTTGTGCCCGGGTTCATGATCGTGGTGCTGGCCTCGTTGGTTCTGGTGCCGTTCCTGGGGCGCAACTTCTTCCCCAGCGTCGATTCCGGTCAGATCAGCCTGCACGTGCGCGCGCCGGTCGGCACGCGCCTGGAAGAGACCGCCGCCCTGTTCGACAAGGTGGAGGACCAGATCCGCGCCACGGTGCCTCGCGATGAGCTGGTGTCGATCGTCGACAACATCGGCATGTCGTCTTCGGGCATCAACACCGCCTATGCCAACAGCGGCGGCATCGGTGCGCAGGATGGTGACATCCTGGTGACCCTGGCCGAAGATCACCGGCCGACCGCCGGCTATGTCCGCGCCCTGCGTGAACGTCTGCCGCATCTGTTCCCCGGCACCACGTTTTCGTTCCTGCCGGCCGACATCATCAGCCAGATCCTCAACTTCGGCGCGCCCGCCCCGATCGACGTGATGGTGACCGGGCCCGATACCAAGGCCAACGCCGATTATGCGCGGATGCTGGCCGGCCGCATCAACCATGTTGCCGGGATCGCCGACGTGCGCATGCAGCAGGCGACCAACGCCCCGGAACTGCGGTTTGACATCGATCGTGCCCAAGCCGATCGGCTTGGCGTGACCGAAAACGACGTGACCAAGAGCCTTTCGGTCAATCTTGCCGGCAGTGCGCAGGTGGCGCCCACGTTCTGGCTCAATCCCAAGAACGGCGTGTCCTATCCGATCGTGGTGCAGACCCCGCAATACCGCACCGACAGCATCGGCGCGCTCGACAACATCCCGGTCAGTTCGGCCCGGCCCGGTTCGGTCCAGCTGCTGGGTGCTCTGGGCACCATGACGCGGGAGCCAACGGCGGCGCTGATTTCGCACTATGCGGTGCAGCCGGCGTTCGACGTCTATGCCACCACCCAAGGGCGCGATCTGGGCGCCGTGGCGGGCGACGTGCAGAAGATCCTGAACGATACGGCCGCCAGCCTGCCCAAGGGTTCGACCGTAAAGATCCGGGGCCAGGTGGAAACCATGAACGCGGCCTTCACCGGGCTGGTCCTGGGTCTGGTTGGCGCGATCGTGCTGATCTACCTGCTGATCGTGGTCAACTTCCAGAGCTGGATCGATCCGGCGGTGATCGTTTCGGCCCTGCCGGCTGCGCTTGCCGGGATTGCCTGGACGCTGTTTGCCACGCACACGCCGCTATCGGTGCCGGCCTTGACCGGGGCGATCATGTGCATGGGCGTGGCCACGGCCAACTCGGTGCTGGTGGTCAGCTTTGCCCGCGAACGCCTGGCCGTGCTGGGCAATGCCACCCTGGCCGCGATCGAAGCCGGTTCCACCCGCTTCCGCCCGGTGCTGATGACGGCGCTGGCCATGATCATCGGCATGGCGCCGATGGCGCTGGGCCTGGGCGAGGGGGGCGAGCAGAACGCCCCGCTCGGCCGCGCCGTGATCGGCGGCCTGATCTGCGCCACCATTGCCACGCTGGTGTTCGTGCCCGTGGTCTTCTCCATCGTCCATCGCAAGGAACGCCGGGGCGGCGCCACGTCGCAGCCCACCCCGCCGCCGTCCGATGATCCCACTTTCATCAAGGGAGACCTTGTCCATGCAGAATGAAACCAGCCTGGTCGTGGGCCAGGAAGACGCCCCAGCGCGCGCGCCGCGCGGGCTCAAGACCGCCGGCATCGTTGCTGGCGTGGTGGCCGCCGTCATCGTGGGCGTGGGCATCTACAGCCGCCATGGCGAGGCACTAGACACCCGCAACTGGAGCGAGGCGCAGGCCATTCCCACCGTTCACCTGGTGGACGTGACGCCGGCCGCAGCCAGCGGCGCGCTCAGCCTGCCTGGCACCATGGCGGCGTGGAACACCGCGCATATCTTTGCCCGCGTGCCTGGCTACATGCAGGCCTGGACGCGCGACATCGGCGCCACCGTGGGCCAGGGCACCCCCCTGGCGCAGATCGAGACGCCCGAGCTTGACCAGCAGATCGCGGCCGCCCGCGCTGCGCTGGCCAAGGCCAAGGCCAGCGCGGGCCTGGCGCGCAGCACGGCAGCGCGCTGGAACGACCTGTTGACCGACCATTCGGTGTCGCAGCAGGAAGCCGACGAGCGCAATGGCAACCTGGCGGTTCAGGTTGCCACCGTGCGCGGGGCCGAGGCAGATCTTGCCCGGCTTCTGGCGATGAAGGGCTATGCCACGGTGCGCGCGCCCTTTGCCGGTGTGGTGACCCAGCGCACCGCCGACATCGGCGATCTGGTGGGGCCTGGTGCCACCAACCAGCAGCCGATGTTTACCGTGGCCGACGTCAGCCGCATCCGCATCTACGTGGGCGTGCCGCAGACCTATGCCGCCGCGATGAAACCGGGCGTGGAAGCGACCCTGACCGTGCCCGATCTGCCGGGCCAGACGTTTGCCGCCAAGGTTGTTGGCACGTCCGATGCGATCAACCCGCAGAACGGCGCCTTGCAGGTGCAGTTGCTGGCCGACAATACCGCCCACGCGCTGCGCGCAGGCGGCTTTGCCCAAGTGGCGTTCAAGGTGCCGGGCAGCGCAGGGGCGGTCATGATCCCGTCTAGCGCGCTGCTGTTCCGCTCTGCCGGCACCCAGGTGGCCACGGTGGGCAGCGATGGCCGGGTACGGCTGCTGTCGATCACGCTCGGCCGCGATCTGGGCAAGACGGTGGAAGTGGTCAGTGGCCTGTCCGCCGGGACCAAGATCATCGACAACCCGCCGGATTCGATCGCCAATGGCGAAGCGGTGCATGTCGCCCATGCCGGTGCAAACGGTGGGGGCGGCCAACATGCCTGATCGCCTTGCCAAGCTGCGGCTGGGGCTGGGCGCTGCCCTGGCCATGGCCCTGGCCGGGTGCGCCAGCGCCCCGGCCTATAAACCGCCGCAGGTCAGCCTGCCCGCCGCCTTTTCCGGCACCGGGCCGTGGGTGCCGGCCAGCGGCGATGCCGCCATGCCGCCCGCCGCATGGTGGACCGTGTTCGGCGATCCCGTGCTCAACGGGTTGGAAGACCAGCTCAACGCCGGCAATCCCTCGCTTGCCGCTGCCGTTGCCCGGCACGACAAGGCTGCGGCCCTGCTGCGCCAGGCGCGGGCCGATCTCTATCCCCAGCTGGGCGCCGGGGCGACGGTCACGCAGAACCGGCAATCGGCTGATCGCCCGCTGCGCGGCAGCACCCAGCCCGATTATTATGGCGCGCAAACCCTGGGCCTGACCGGCAGCTATGAAGCCGATCTGTGGGGTCGTGTGCGGGCCAATGTCGCCGCTGGGCGGGCCGATGCCGAGGCTGCTGCCGATGACGTGGCCGACACCCGCCTGCAACTTCAGGCGGAACTGGCTGAAGGCTATGCCGTGCTGCGCGGGCAGGATCGCATCATCGCGCTGCTCGACGATACCGTGGCCGCCTATGCCCGGGCCGACCACATGACGCAGCGGCGCTTTTCCGGTGGCATCGCCAATGCCATGGAAACTGGCCAATCCGCGACGCAGCTGGCAGAGGCGCAGGCCGCGCTGGCCGATGCCCGCAATGCCCGTGCCCTGGCCGAACATGCGCTGGCGACGCTGGCGGGCGTGCCGGCCACCGGCTTTGCCATCGCGCCATCCGATCGCAGCCTGGCGCTGCCCGCGGTGCCGGTGGGCGTGCCTTCCACGCTCTTGCAGCGCCGGCCCGATATCGCTGCCGCCGAACGGCGGATGTATGCCGCCAATCGGCGCATTGGCGTTGCCCGCGCGGCCTTCTTCCCCTCGCTGTTGCTGGGCGGGCAGGTTGGCCTGCAGGATACCACGCTGGCCAATATCATCGCCGCGCCCAACACGTTCTGGTCGATTGGCCCGGCGGCGGTGATGACCCTGTTCGATGGTGGGCGTCGCCACGCCCGCGTGATGCAGGCCCGCGCCGATTGGGATGCTGCCACCGCAGACTATCGGGGCCACGTGCTGGGCGCGGTGCAGGATGTGGAAGACGGCCTGTCCCGGCTCCATCACCTGGGCGACGAAGCCAGCGCCGAGGCGCGCGCGGCCGAGCAGGCTGGCACGGTCGAGGCATTGGCCACCCGCCGCTATGAACGCGGCGCGGTCAGCTATCTCGACGTCGTCACCGCCCAGACCACGGCGCTGCGCACACGGCAAAAGGCGATCGAGGTGGATACCCAGCGCCTGCAGGCAGCAGTGCGCCTGTTGCGCGCCGTGGGCGGCGGCTGGCAGGGCGATACCAGCATGGCTGCGGCGCCGTCATCGGCAAAGGCTGGCTGATCAGGCCCGACGTCGTGCCGATCGTTGCGGGGGCTTGGCTTTTCCGCCAGCCCCCGCGATGATAGCGGCATGGTTCACTCTGTTGCCGCGCCCGCTGCTGGCCATGACGCGGCCGATACCCGCCTGGCCTGGCGCGCACGCGTGGCGGCATTGCTGTTTGCCCTGCTGGTGGCGGCGCTCGCCGGGCTGGTCGTGGCCTTTGCCATCAGCGCGCGCGGCGCCAACCGCCAGTTCACGCAGGCCAGCCTGTCGGAGCGGCAGGCGGCCGTTGTCGCGCGGATCGTCGCGCTCGCCCCAGCGGGGCAGGGCCCCGCGCTCGAACGGGCCTTGGCCGATTATCGTGCGCTGGTAGCCGAAGAAGTAGGTCTGGCGCGCGGCCCGACGCTAACGCGAGAGCAGATCCGTGCCGATGCCTTGGTGCAGCTTGCCCGCACGCCCGGCGCGCAGATGCGGTTGGAAGCGCTGGCCCGCACGATCGATGGCCAGGAAAATGGCGAGCTTCAGGCCGGGCGCAGGGCGCTGGCCCGCGCCGGGCAGCGCAGTATGGTCCTGGCCGGCTTGCTCGCCGCCGTCGCCCTGGCCTGCGCGGCCTGCGGGGCTTGGCTGCTGTGGCGCAGCAACCGCGCGCTGGCGGCCATGGTCAAGGCTCGCACCGCCCGCATCGCCGCCGTCGATGCCTCGCGCCGCCTGTTCTTTGCCAAGGTCAGCCACGAATTGCGCACCCCGGTGGCCGCAGTGCGCAGCGCCGCCGAAGTGGCGCTGGACCAGCCCGATGCCGATCCACACCTCTTGCGCGAAACGCTGGGGCACATCGTGGCGCAGGCCGGTTTCCTTACCCACCGCATCGACGAACTGCTTGGCCTTGCTGCCGCAGACGATGGGCGCTTGGCCCTGGCGAGCGCGCCGTTCGATCTTGGGAAGGTGGTGGCCGAGGCCGTGGCGGCGGCGCGGCCCTATGCGGCAAGCGTCGACGTGGCAATGGCGCTGGCCGCCCCGGCCTGCCCCCTGCCGATGATGGGCGATGCCCGCTGGCTGCGCCAGGCGCTGCTGGCGGTGATCGAAAACGGTATCAAGTTTTCGCCAATGGATTCGGCTCTTTGCGTCACGCTGATGCCCGCTGATGGCGTGGCTGAGGTGGTGATCCACGATCGCGGTCCAGGGGTGATGGAGGCCGAACTGCCGCGTATTTTCGATGCCTATTACCAGACCCACGAAGGCCGGCAGCGTGGAGGCAGTGGGCTGGGCCTGGCCCTGGCCCGCTGGGTGGCAGAGCGCCATGGTGGCAGCGTGCAGGCAGCAAACCAGCCCGATGGCGGGTGCGCGATCCGTTTTCGCCTGCCCTTGCAGGATGGCGCGGCATGAGCCTGGTCCTGCTGGTGGAAGACGATGCCGGCATTGGCCGGGCGATCGTCCAGGGCCTGGGCGGCCGCGGCCTTACTGTGCGGTGGCTGCGCCAGGGGGCGGGCGTGCTCGACGCCCTGGCGCGCGAGCAGATGGCCACGGTCATTCTCGATATCGGCCTGCCCGATGCCGATGGCCTGGCGCTGTGCCGCCAGATCCGCGACGCCGGGCATGCCATGCCGATCCTTATGCTCACAGCGCGCACAGCGCTCGATGATCGGCTGGAAGGCTTTGATGCAGGCGCCGATGATTACCTGGCCAAGCCCTTTGCCTTTGCCGAATTGGCGGCCCGGGTGGGCGTGCTGGTGCGCCGCGCCGGGCAATTGCTGCCGCCGCCGATCACCTGGCAGGGACTTTCCATCGATCGCGCCGCCGGCACAGCCGCATGGCACGGCACCCCGCTGGCGCTGGAGCCGCGCAGCCTGGCGCTGCTGGCCGAACTGGCGCTGGCACGGGGTGAGGTGGTGGAGCGGACCGCGCTGATCGATCGGGTGTGGGGCGCCGACGCGGTGATCACCGACAACGCCGTCGATGTGGCGGTCAGTGCGCTGCGCAAGCGGCTTGGCCCCTGCGGCCTGGCGATCGCCGCGGTTCGCGGCCGGGGTTTTCGCCTGACTTTGCCGGAATAGGCGCCAGCACTGTCTCATACCTTGGGTCAATCTGAGCGTTCGCTCAGGTTATTGGCGTTTCATCCTGTTACGGCCTCCGTGTTGAAAAACAGGGAGAGCGTGATGCGGGACATGAGGGGCTGGTTCTGCGCGGGTGCATCGTGCCTGTGCCTGGCGATGCCGGCACAAGCGCAGGATACGACCGCGACGGGGCCTGATATCATCGTCCGCGCCACGCCGCTAGCGGGTGAAGCGCCGGAAGTGGGCAATGCCAGGGCACTACAGGCTACCCAGGCGGTAAGCGTGGCAGAGCATCTGGCCCGCACGGCACCCGGCGTTACGATCAACGACGTGCAGGGCAATCCGCTGCAGCCCGATGTGAATTATCGTGGCCTCACTGCCTCGCCGCTGCTCGGCACGGCGCAGGGGCTTTCGGTCTATCTCGATGGGGTGCGCGTCAACCAGCCGTTCGGTGACGTGGTTAGCTGGGATCTGATCCCGACCGTGGCGGTGGCCGATATCGACCTGGTATCGGGCGCGGCCCCGCAATTCGGCCGCAATGCCCTGGGCGGTGCGCTGGTCCTGCGCACCAAGAGCGGCAAGAGCGATCCCGGCGTCACGCTGGAGGCCAGCGGTGGTGCATTCGGTCGCGTGACCGGCAGCGCCCAGGCCGGCGGCGTTCTGCCCGGTGGGCTGGACTGGTACGTCGCCGCCGACCATTTCCGCGAGGACGGCTGGCGCGATCTCTCGCGCTCGCGCGCCAGCCGGGCTCTGGCCAAATTGGGGTGGAGCGATGCGGCATCGTCGGTATCGCTGGCGGGCCACTTTGCCGATACCAACCTCAACGGCAATGGCCTTCAGGAAATGCGCCTGCTCGCCGCCGATCGGCGCAGTGTCTATACCGCGCCTGACAATACCCGCAATCGCATGGGCATGGTCGTGCTCAATGGCGAAACCCGCCTGGACAGCGGGCTGCATCTGCGCGGCAACGCTTTCTGGCGCCATCTGCGCACCCAGACGTACAATGGCGACGTCAACGATGATGCCTTGGGCGAAAACCTCTATCAGCCCAATGCTGCCGAACAGGCCGCGCTTACCAGCGCCGGCTATACCGGCTTTCCCGTAGCGGGCGAAACCCAGGCCAATACACCGTTTCCCCAATGGCGCTGCATTGCCAACGTGCTGCTCAACACCGAGCCAAACGAGAAATGCGATGGCCTGATCAACCGTTCGCAAACCCGGCAAAGCGAATGGGGCGCAACGCTGGAGGCATCGGGCCGCTTCATCACCGGGCCGGTTGCCCACGACCTGACACTGGGCGCATCCTATATCGGCAGTACCGCGCATTTCACGCAAAGTAGCCAGTTCGGCTATATCCTGCCCGATCGCACGGTCATGCCGGTAAGCGGGCCGGGCGCCTTTGCCGATGGCACGCAGGATTCCGAAAACGCCTTTGATGCCAGGGTCGATCTGCGCAGCCGCACCACGGCGCTGTCGGCCTATGCGCTTGACCGTGTCGGGCTCGGCCAGCGGCTTACCCTCGACCTGGCCGCGCGCTATGATCGGGTGGCGGTGCGCAACCGCGATGCAATCACGCCGGGCGGCGGCACCGGCTCGCTCGACAGCAGCCCGGTCTATCATCGCCTCAACCCGGCGGTTACGCTCACCGGCAAGGCGGCTGACGGCACGACGCTGGCGCTATCGTGGAGCCAGGCCAGCCGCGCCCCTTCGGCCATCGAACTGGGCTGTTCCGACCCGGCCAGCCCATGCCGACTGCCCAACGCTCTCGCCGGTGATCCTCCGCTGCGCCAGGTGATTGCCCGGACGATGGAAATCCGCCTCGACCGCGGCAATGGCTGGGGCCATGTCCACGCCGCGCTGTTTCGAACCGACAGCAGCGACGATATCCTGTTCGTGGCCAACGATGCCTCGGGCTATGGCTACTTCCGCAATTTCGGCAAGACGCGGCGGCAGGGCCTGGAACTGTCGGCAGATGCCCGGCTGCGCGCCTTCACCTTTTCGGCAAGCTATACGCTGCTCGACGCCACCTATCGGTCGAGCGAGGTGGTCAACGGTTCGGGCAACAGCAGCAACGATGGCAGTGGCCCCGGCTTTGACGGCACGATCGCGATCCAGCCCGGCGACCGCATTCCCCTGTTGCCGCGCCACACGGTGAAAGCGGCGGTGGGATGGGAGGCCACGCCGTGGCTATCGCTCAATCTCGACATGGTGGCCGTTTCCAGTGCCTTTGCCCGCGGCAATGAAAATAATGCCCACCAGGCGGATGGCACCTATTATCTCGGCCCCGGGGGAACGGCTCCGTATGCGCTGTTCAACCTGGGGGGAGAAGTTCGTCCCCGCGCCGGGCTGACGATCTTTGCCATGGTCCGCAACCTGTTCGACAAGGATTATGCCAGCGCCGCACAACTCGGCGCCACCGCCTTCGATGCGCAGGGCAGGGTGGTGTCACGGCCCTTTGCCGGCCCAGTGATCGATGGCGAACGGCCTTTGCTGCAATCGACGTTCTTCGCGCCTGGCGCGCCCCGCTCTCTCCAGGTGGGTGCCCGCCTGCATTTCTAGGCTTTCCCGGCCCCCCGGCAACCGGCCCCCCCCCCAAACCGGGCCGGTTCCCACCCCGCCGGCCCGGCGCGCCCCCCGCGTCGGGCCGGTTTTCAATCCGGTAATCATTTACATAGGTATTTGTGGTAAATGCCGCTGCATGAGTGGTTTGGACGCAGCGATGGATGGGGGGCGGCGCATGCTGGGGCGTGCGGTGCGGCTGATCTTGTCTTGCCTGGCCCTGGCGGTGGCACAGCCGGCCCTGGCTGGCGCGCCTGACCAATGGATTACCTTGGAAAATGCCTGCCATGCCACGGGCGCCACGCCAGCACCGGGCCACGATGCCACGCTGCCCACGCGCTTTTCCTGCCATGGCGAGCTGCGCGATTACCAACGCGCCAGCCTCTGGCTCAAGGTTAACGCGCAAACTCTGGCGCAGGCGGGGCCAACGCCGGTGCTGATGGTCCATTCCTCGCGGTTCGATGCGCTGCACGTGGGCTTTTTCTATCGCGATGGTACCGCCGATTGGCAGGAGGTGGCGCGCGGTGCCTATGGCGCGAACTGGCGCCTGGGTGGCCAGATCGCGTTCGTTCCGCCGCAGCGCGATGCCGCGCTGGTTGGCGTGGTCTTGCGATTCCACCGGGTGGCATCGGCACCGATGCTGCGCATGCGCCTGATCGATGGCGGCCAGGCGCAGATCCAGGCCACGGCCATGGCCAGCATGATCGGCGCGATGCTGATGCTGCTGGCGTTGGGAGCGGTCTACAATTTCGGGCTCGCCTTCGCGGTGCGACGGCAATTCCCGGCCTGGCAGGGCGCCTGGGCCACCTGCATGGTCGCCTGGGGGGCGATGTGGTCGCAATTTCACCTGTTCTTCTTTCCGGGGCTGGCCGGGGTCGTTTCGGCGCAGATCTGCACGGCGCTGTCGTGCCTGGCTACCCTCTTGGCCACCTACAGCCTGCTTACCGCGATCGATCCTGGGCACGTGCCGCGCTGGCTGGGCCGCACCACCCGTGTGGTCGCGCTCGCCACGGCACTGCTTGGCGTGCCGCTCAGCCTGATGCGCAGCGGGCCGCTGGAGTTCTGGGCCAATGCATTGGGCTTCCTGGTCTTGCTGCTGCTGGTTCTGGCCGGATCGTGCCTGATTACCGCATGGCGGCGGGGCAGCAGCGCCGCGCGTGCGTTTGTGGGCGCATGGGCTGTGCCGATGCTGGCGCTCGGCCTGTCGTCGGTCGTGGATTTCAGCCACGCCGTATGGGGCGGGGGGTCGCAGATGCTGGTCCTGGCCGCATCGGCCTGGCAGACGGTGTGGCTGTCGGTTGCGGCCACCCGGCGCTTCATGGGCATGCGGATCGAGCGTGACCGCGCCCTCGTTGCTGAAGCAGCAGCGCAGGAGCAGGCCCGGCGCGATCCGCTGACCGGCCTGCGCAATCGCCGTGGTTTCACCGACGCGATCACCCCGCTGCTCGACCGCGTAACCCAAGCCCCAGACGCGGTGTTGGACGACAGCCACGGCGTTGCCCTCCTGCTGCTCGATGTCGACCGCTTCAAGGCGATCAACGACGCCCATGGCCACGACGCCGGCGATGTCGTGCTGGTAACGCTGGCGCGGCGGCTCGCGCGTTGGGATGGGGCAATGTGCGTGACAGCGCGCCTGGGCGGTGAGGAGTTTGCCTTGCTCGCCACCGGCATGGGCCGCTTTGCCGCCCTGCAACTGGCCGAAAGCGTGCGCACGGGGCTGAGTGATTGCGACCATTCCCCGTTTTTCGGGCGTGGCCAGGTAACGGTGAGCGTGGGCGTGGCCATGGCGCGGGCCGGAGACGATTTCGCCGCGCTCTATCGCACCGCCGATGCTGCGCTCTATGCGGCCAAGCACCAAGGCCGTAACCGCGTGGTGATCGCGCCCGACGTGATCTATCCCGAAGGCGATGACGCCGCGATGCCGATCCGCATCGGCATCGGCGACTGACGCTGTTTTTGGGTGAGGGCCTTGCCTAGCCGGCTTGGCTCCGCTTAATCCTCGGTTCTTGGCGACGTGAACCGCGCCAGACGTGGACCACGAGGGGATACGAGTTTGGCTCGATTGAAGCGCAGCGAAAGCCAGGCGCGTACGCGCGAACGGCTGCTGCAGGCGGCAACCGATCTGTTTCGGCGCGATGGCTATGCGATCACCTCGCTCGAACGCATTGCCGATGCGGCCGGCTTCACCAAGGGCGCGGTCTATTCCAATTTCGACAGCAAGGAAGCGATCTATCTCGAAGTGTTGAGCGCCGAAGCGCTTCGCAGCCTTGGCGATTTGCTGGCCGACCTTGACGGTGCCACCGATGCCGCCGGGGTGGTGGACGTGGTAGCCGCCTGGGCGCAGGAGCGTTCGCGCCATGGCGGATGGTCCCTGTCGGTGCTGGAACTGGCCCGCACCTCGCCGCCCGGATCGCCCTGCCTCGAACGGCTTGAGGAAATCGTGCGACGGGGCTGGCGCGAGCTTGGCGGCTATCTGCGGCAGCGTTTCCCAGATGGTCCGGCACAACCGGAAACCCTCGGCGCGCTCTTGTTCGAGATCGCCTATGCCCCGGCACTCACGTTTCTGGCCAGCCCTGATGCAGCCGACCTGGTGCGCCTGGTCTTGCCCGCACAATTGGCGCCGTCACCGGCCTGATGGCCCGATCATCAGCCCTTTGCGATACTGCATGATGACCGGAACGCTGATCGGCCGGTTGGTGATGGCCACGGCCGTGGCGGCAAACGCGGGCTTCAACTTGAACACCGAGAGATGCGGATTGCGGGTAAAACCGCCACCATCATTCCAATCGGATTTGCCGTTGGCGTTGGCATCGTGGCGCACCGCCACGGCATAGTCGCCCGGTTGGCTGATCGGAAAGCAAAAGCGGATCGGACCACCACCGTGGCGGCGCTGCTCGATCCGCATTGCCCATTGCCCCTTGTCGAGAAAGCGCGCGCCACCTGGCCCGTAAAGCTGGGCGCGCACCGTCCCCTTGTCGTTGATAAAGCCGCTGACCTCCACGGTAAGTGAGGGTTGTCCCGGAAGGCATTCCCGGTCGGGTGTGCGGCTTTGCGCTGCTGGCATGGTTGGTGGCGTGGACGGTGTCTGCGCAAGCGCGCTCAGCGGCAAAAACGCGAGGAACACTGTGGCGCCCGCCCATACCCATGGCGTTGTTGGCACGTTCGCTTCTCCTGTCTGATGGGGGAGGTGGGCATGCTCTTGCCCGGCGGGAAAGAGTTGCAATTCGCCCGGAATTGGGTGACCGCCAGCCCATGGCGGACGACATTCTGTTTCTGTTCAACCACGATGCCCCGCACCAGGTGGCGCATATTGCCGGCATCGCGCGCGCGATGGTGAAGACGGGTGCCGATGGCCGCACCGTCACCTGCGCGGTAGCCACGCCGGCCATCCGCGCGCGCGTGGAAAGCATCCTCGGCCCGGCAGCGGGGCAGGTGGCGTGGTATGACATGGCGTTGCCGGGGTGGCTGGAAACTGCCTTGGCACTGCCCA
Source organism: Novosphingobium sp. 1529 (assembly GCF_040544855.1). Classification (NCBI taxonomy): domain Bacteria; kingdom Pseudomonadati; phylum Pseudomonadota; class Alphaproteobacteria; order Sphingomonadales; family Sphingomonadaceae; genus Novosphingobium; species Novosphingobium sp. 1529. The sequence goes on along the minus strand of NZ_JBEPKW010000002.1, from coordinate 451,976 downwards.
ACAAGGTGGCGCCGGTACGACGGCTGATGCGGCTGCGCCATCACGCCGGGCGGATCAACGCGGCGCGTGTGGTGGTCAGTGCAGAACGCACGTGCCTCTCCATTCGCGAAGGGCGGGGCAAGGCGCTGTTTGCCTATGTGCCCCACGGGGCGGGCGATCGCATGGTGTCCTATCATCCGGAAAAGGGCGGGTTCGACCTGATCCTGGTGAGTGGTCACAAGACCGCACGCGAGATGGTGGCGCGCGGCGTCGCCCCGGCCGAGCGACTGCGCGTGATTGGCTACCCCAAGTTCGACACGATCGATCTTGCCCAGTCCAAACACCTGTTCCCCAACGGCAATCCCGTGCTGGTCTATAACCCGCACTTCGATCCGCTGCTGTCGAGCTGGTATGATCATGGCCCGGCGCTGCTGGACTGGTTCGCCAGCCCGGCGGGGCAGGCGTACAATCTGATTTTTGCCCCGCATATCATGCTGTTTGCCAAGAAACTTCATGTATCGCTGGAATACCGCACCGCGCGCCTGCGCCCGGATATTGCCCCGCATTGGCAGAGCGCAGCCAATATCCTGATCGATACCGGCAGCGCCGCGCTGGTCGACATGACCTATACGTTGGCCGCGCATGCCTACATCGGCGACGTATCGAGCCAGGTGTACGAATTCCTGGTCCGACCCCGGCCGCTGCTGTTCCTCGATGCGTTCTCGCACGATCCACGATCGCGCGAGGGGGCCTATCCGGCCTGGCAGGCTGGCGACGTGGCGCGCGATGCGGCGGGCCTGGCAGCGCTGATCCCTGGCGCATGGCAGCGCCATGATGCCTTTCGCGCCACACAAGAGGCGATCTTTGCCGACACGGTCTCGCATCAGGCGGGCCATCCGGCCGTGCAACGCGCGGCGCAGGCATTGCGCGACCTGGCCGCCGGGCGCGGCGCGATCGGACGCCAGGCGTGACGGCGCGATCGCGGCTGCGCGCGGTGCTGGCCAATCTGGGCTGGCTCCTGGCCAGCAATGCGCTGATGGCCGTGCTCTCGCTTGTCTATATCGGCATGGCGACGCGCACGCTGGGGCTGGCTGATTTCGGCCGCTTTGCCCTGATTACGGGCACCGCCCAGACGCTGGCCATGCTGGTCAGCTTCGAAACGTGGAAAGTGGTCGTGCAGTATGGCCTCGATCACGAGGCGGCCGGCGACAACGCCGCCACCTGGCGCCTGGAACAGGCCGCCGCGCTGATCGAAGTCTGCAGCGCCGGCCTGGGCATCGCCTTGGTGATTGCACTGTTTTCCCTCTGGCCGGCGCCGTTCGGCATGGATGCCGCTGTGGTGCCCTATGCCATCGGTTATGCCGTGGTGCAGTTGATCACCTTGCGCTCCACCCCCACGGGCATTCTGCGCATGCGTGATCGCTTCCGCCTGGCGGCCCTGGCTGATAGCGTGCAACCGATCGGCCGCATGGTCGGGGCGACGCTGGCACAATGGCTTTGGCCGGAATTGGCCGGCTTCCTGCTGGCCTGGGCCATCGCCGAACTGTTGACCTTGGCCGCAACCTGGGCCTTGGCGGCGCAAACCGGTGACGTGCGCGGATTGCTGCGGGTGCGCCATGGCTGGCGCCAGGCGCGCACGGAAAATCCGGGCATCGGTCGCGTGCTGATCAGCACCAATGGACAATCGACCCTGGGCCTTGCCGCCCGGCAGGCGCCGCTGCTGTTGGTCGGCGGCTTTGTTGGAGCCGAGGCGGCAGGGGCCTTTCGCCTTGCGGCGCAACTGGCCAATGCCCTGTCCAAGATTTCCATCCTGCTGACGCGGGCCGCCTTTCCCGAAATCGTCCGGTCGATCCGTACCGCGTCGCGCGCGCACTTTCGCGCCGGGGTGTTGCGCGTCGGCCTGGCTGGCTTGCTGGCGGCCGGCGCCGTGATGGCGCTGGTGGCGCTGGCGGGCCGCAATCTGTTGATGGCCGTGGGCGGGCACGCGTTCGGTGCAGGATATGTCTATCTCTTGTGGCTGGCCGGGGCCGGCGCGATCGAGCTGGCTGCCGCCGCGTTCGAGCCGATCCTGCTCTCGGTGCACCGCGCGCTGTCGGCCACTGTGGCGCGGGCTGCGGCCGTGGCGCTGCAACTTGGCCTGATGCTGGTGCTGCTGCCCCAGATCGGTGCCCTGGGCGCCAGTATCAGCGTGTTCGCCGGATCGGTGGCGGCAAGCGTGTTGTTGGGCGCGGTCTTGTGGCATTATGCCATGCATCACGGGTTGGACGAGGCAGCGGCCTAGGCTGGGCCAAGTCGGCCGGCGATCCGCCGTGCCAGCACCAGATCGGCCGGCTTGTCGACATCGACAGCCGCCAGCCCGTGGGGACTTGGAACCGCTTCCACCCTCAGTCCAGCTCGCTCGCCCAAAGTGGCCATCGCCTCGGTGAGCGACAGCCGCCCCAGCGCATAGCGCAGCAGAAGCCGGGGGCCGAGGCGCCAGACGATCCGCCACGGCCGCTTGCGGTCGCGCTCGACCGCCTGCCAAAGCGCAAACGCGGCCGCGGCGCGGGGCGTGGCAAAGTGAAACAGATTGCAGCCCGACCATTGCCCGTCGGCAAAGCGAAGCCAGGTGCGCTGGGTTTCGGGGACGGCCGCCTCCACGACGTCGCGCCGCGCCAAAAGCACCGAGACATCGGCATCGCGCGATACCGCCGCGCGAAAATCGGCAACCCATGCTGGTTGCAACAGCGCATGATCGGCCGTGGTCAACAGCATCGGCGCACCCAGCAAGGCAAAGCCGCGCGCGGCGCTTTCACTGGGGCCGTGGGCTGCCGACACCAGTTCGCAGCCCAGTTCCTGCGCCAGGGCCGCGACGGCCGGATCAGACGCAGCGACAGCCACGCGCCCGGCTCCGGCGGCGCGCACCGCCGCGATCACGCGCGCGAGCATTGGCACACCGGCCACCGGAACCAGCGCCTTGGCCGGCAGACCCTCGCTGGCGGCAACGGGGTCGTCCGGCCCGCGCGCTCCGGCAAGGATCAGGGCGGAAAATGCCGTCATGCGCGCCGCGCCTGCCATAGCCGCAACAGCACGCCCGGTGCGGCCAGGATCGGGTGGCGTTCGCGCCATGGTGTCAGCGCCAGACGCAGGCCGGAATGCCGTTCAATCTTCCACAAGGCATAGCGGGCGGCACCTTCGAACGTGAAGGCAGCCTTGACCAGGCGCAGGGCGTTGAGCGGCTTGCCCAGCGCGCGGCGCAACCGCCAGGCGCGCTGCCAGCGGCGGCGCTGTCCTTGCGGTACTTCCGGTTGCCAGGCCGCGCCGCTGCCAGACAGCAGGATGCCCTGGCTGGCCCAGGCAAGCGGCAGCATCGTGGCAAAGTGGGCTGGATCGGCCGAGAGGATGGCGTCGCTGCGGGCGGGCGGTTCCACCCGCAGTTCGGCGCGATAGGTCTGGCGGAACAGCGCCCGCCACCACGCCTGCGCCGGGCCTTGGCCTGGGCCAAGCGCCAGGGCAAAGCGGGCGGCCGTGGCAATAGCATCGGCCACCGCCTGGGTGACCGCAGCAGCCATGGCAAGGTCGTTGGCCACGAGCAGCCGGGCAGGCTGGCAGAACCGCGCCCATACCGTGGTATCGATGCTTTCGCCGCGCGCCGCCCGGCGAAATTGCGCCAGGGACATGACCGCGACCTTGGCCCGCACGGTGACGGCGCCAAGACCGATTTCATGATAGCCAACGTCGGGCCAGATCAACGCCGCCAAGCCGCGCGCCGGGCGGCGGTGGAGGACATAGAAATCAACCAGCCCCTCCAGATCGTCACGCCGCAGGTTCGATCCATAAAACAGCACGGCATCGCCACCGAGCCGGGCGCAGACCTGGCGGGCCGCCGCCACGATCTCTGGCTTTACCGGTTGTGCGAGGCTGGCTGCCACCGCCTGGTTCAGGCTCATGCCGGAACCACGAATTGGATCGGCCGGCCCCGGCTGATGATCAGATTGCCGCCAGGAAACTGCTCGCCATCAAGGATGAAGCCCCGGTCGAGCGAGAGATAGACCTTGTCCGCATCGCGGCGGATATAGCCATCTGCTTCCAATGCCGGCGATTCCCGTCCCTTGATCACCGCCAGGAAATTGCGGTGCAGGGCACGGGGCGGGGCCTTGACGGTAAGGAACTTTAGCCCGTCGCGGATGCGACCGAACGGGCGCAGGCCCACCGGCATCTGCCGCAAGGTCGAGGCCAGCATGAGATAGACGCGTTCGGCAAAGATCTCCACGCCATCGCGCGACACCCGCGCCATGTCGCCACGGCGCCAGCTGTTGCGCGGCCCGCCGAACAGGCTCTTCAGCAAGGCCATCAGCACGGTCATTGCCACCGCGATGGCGTTGAACATGCCCTTGCGGTGAACGCGCTGCGCCAGCAACGTTGCGCGGCTGAACACGCCCAGGCCAAAGATAAAGCCGAGCTGGTCGGGCAGGGCATTGTTGTTCCAGTGAATATGCACCGGCGCGCGGTCGGCGACGCGGTTTTCCATGTGCGCTCGGATCGCGTCGCCCAGGCTCCAGTGCGCGGGCAAGGCCAGATCGAACGCCAGCGCGTTGGTCTTGCCCGAGGGGATCACCGCCACGCGCGGCAATGCCCCGCGATACACCATGTGCGCCACGCTCAAGACATCACGTACGGTTCCGTCGCCGCCATCGATTACAATGAGTTCGACGCCTTCGTTGGCAAACTGGGTGATGATGCTGACCAGTTCGTTGCGCGATGAGGGTTCGCGCTTGAACACGACGGCCTCGGGCAGTTCGGTCGGGCGTGAGCCGCCGTTGTTGCGGTGGCTGCGCGGATTGCTCACCACGCCTACGCGGGGCACCGGGCGGCTGACTTCGGTGGGGGTAAAATCCTTGGCGCGGATGATCGCCACCCCGCCGTGTTGATTGAATTCCTGTCTCATTTCCGCTCGATAGAATGCGCACCGCGCCAGTGGCGCAGCGCTTTGACATGACGGTCCGTAAAAACTCCAATGGTGTCGCCAACGCGCAAAGCCAAGATCAGTTTCCAAAAAAAACTGTTATTCGGTGCAAAATAGGCGGGGGCGTAAGGCAGGCTTGGGTACAGTTCGTAAAAAGCAGCCGCCGCTCAATCGCCCAGTGGCATGATCCGATCGGGGTGAAGCGCCTGGACCAGCGTGTCCACCTCCTTCCAGCCTTGCGCCAGCCAGCGCGCCTGTTGCGGCGCCGTTAGCAGCAGGGGGACGGAGGCGGGGGGATTAGCTGGGCCCGATAGCGCGTCGACACCAACGGTCAGGATGGCAAAGCTGGGCACTTCGGAATCGCGCCAGATGCCGGCAAAGGCCATGATCGGCGCATCGGGCGATCGCCACCACCGCCGTGCGCCGCCTGCGCGAAAATGCGTGGCAGGCACCAGGCAGCGCATCTCGGGATGACGCAAAGTGCCAATCCAGAACGGGCTTTCCACATTGCGCACCGTCGTCACCACGTGCTGCCCGCGGGGCGGTGGTGGCACGCCCCATTGGCGCGGCACCAGGCGCCGCCGGCCATCGCGGCCACGCACCACCACCGGAGCATAGCCGCCCGGGTTTACCGCTCCACCGGTCCAGACATCGCCGTTGGCATCGGCCGCCAGCGCCTGGGCAATGGCATGGGCCGGGGCATCGAGAACATAGGCGAGTGACATGGCTGGCAATCCTTGTGAAACAGGATGGCCATGCCGCCAAGCATTTCACGCAGAGAAATGGCTTGCTGGCCCCTCTGGCCTTTTCGGTGCACGCAGGGCATTGTGACGCTCGCAACTCTATTTCACCCTGCTGCCGGCGGGCAAGGCTTGCTGCTTTTGCCCGCCGGCTTTTTCTGGTCTGCGCTCTTGGGGCGGTGGCTGCTCTTGCTCTGTCGCGCAAAGCGGGCAAGAGGGAAGACCCACCCTGCTGACCAAGGATCAGGCATGAGCGTTGCGTTTCGCCGCGAAAGTGATGACGAGCATCTCGAACCCAAGTTCGAGCGGCCGATTCCGCCTGGGCCCAATCTGGTAACGGCGCGTGGCCTGGGGCAATTGAGCGCCAGAGTGGCAGAAGTGGAGGCATTGATCGCCACGCTGCAGGATGAGGAGGCGCTCAAGGCCGCGCGCCGCGATCTGCGCTATTGGAGTACGCGCCTGGCCACCGCCCAGGTAATGCCTGCGCCGTCCGGTGACGTGGTGGAGTTCGGTTCCACCGTGACGCTGGTGCATAACGGCCGAGAGCGGACGATCACGCTCGTCGGCGACGACGAGGCCGACCCAGCGACAGGCCTGCTGGCGTTTTCCGCGCCGCTGGCGCGCGCGATCATGGGCGCCGAAGCGGGCGAATATGTGGATTTTGGTGGCAAGGCCGAAGCCGTGGAGATCGTCACGATCACGTGAAGCTGATCGGCGTCGCTGGGAAAGCCTGCGCGGCGCGATCGGCGCTCAAGCGGGGTCGGTGGGGGCCTGCGCCTGGAGCTGGTCCAGCATGTCCATGAAGTTGCGCGCAGCGTCCCGCTCGGCAGGATCGGGAAAGGCCACGTCGAGATCGGGCGCATTGCCCAGGATGTGCATCAACGCCCACATCGCAAAGCGCCGGCCGGGATCACGCTCCAGGCCAAAATCCACGGAAAGGCGTTCCATGCCCGCGGCCAGTGCCGCTGGCGCTACCGATGCAGGATCGGCAGCGCCGAAGTAGCGGCGCATCTGGTCGTCGAAATCCACGAAACGCCTTTCCGAGGGGAAAAAGCCAGCAGCGGCGATTAGCCGTTCAGCTTGTCCTTGAGAGCCTTGGCCGGCGCGAAGCTGAGCTTGCGCGAAGCCGCGATCTGGATCGGTTCGCCGGTCGAGGGATTGCGGCCTTCGCGGGCCGGCACGTCCTTGACCTTGAACTTGCCGAACGCGTTCAGCGAGATTTCCTCACCCTTGGCAGCGGCTTCGGCGATGGCGGCGAAAACGGCGTCGACCGTCTTGCGGACCTCGGCCTTGGCAATGCCCTGGCTGGCGGCAACGGCATCGACAAGTTCAGTAGTGTTCATGGTAGCGTTTCTCCAAAATGCTGCGTGGGGCCTAACGCCTGATTTGCGCGCTGTAAATCGGCGGAGAGACGAAGAACCATGGGTTTGCGTTCATTCGCCGGCGCGTTTTCCACCGCTACGGCACGTTGGCACCGTCATTGTCTGGGGCCATAGCCAGATCATGACGCGTTGCAGCACGAAGGACGCCGGTTTTCCGGCAGCAATCCCTGCGCTGACGTTAACGATCTTTCGGCGTCTGCATGTCCGGGCGCTTGCGTAAGGTTGCACAGGCCTGGCGATAGCCAGCGATATTGCCGAATATCCCGACGCGACAACGGAAATTGCCGTAAACAGGGTTGGCTTGCGCCTACGTCGGCTGCGCTGCAGGCCCCATCGTCAGGCTCCGCTCAATCAGCGGATTGGGGCACGCGATAACAACTGTAACGGTTCTGCGCATCGCCTTCATGACGGCGCGATTGCGCATATGCGGTATGAGGCAAGCGCAGGCTCAGCGACACATCCGGGATCAGCCACGCGGACGCATGAATTTTCCATATCGGACCGAAAAATGCGGCCATCACGCTGGTCCAACGACAGAATCGCGCCCCGGTATGCATTCGAAAAACGTCCCGATTCTCGCGCAGCGCCTTGATCGGGTGTGAGTTCAATCCATAACCATTGCCATACAGATAAAATCCCTGTTGTTCTCGGTTCCCGGGCAGCGTAGTGCTTGAGCGTAAAGGAGAGCCATGGCCTTCGTTGATCAGATTGGTGCGCTTCGGGAAAACGAAGCCGGCCCACGCTACATGCGGCTGCAAAAGCTTATTCGTCACGCGGTAGACAGCCGTCGCCTTGCCGCCGGCGCCGCTCTGCCCAGCGAGCGCGACCTTTGCGAGGAATACGGGCTGTCGCGCGTCACGATCCGCAAGGCGATCGATGGCCTGGTGGAAGAAGGCTTGCTGGAAAGGCGCCAGGGCGCGGGCACCTTTGTCTCGGAAAACCTTCAGAAAGCCAGCAGCGGCCGCGTGGAAAAGAGCTTTTCGGCGCTGTCATCGTTTTCGGAAGACATGATGGCGCGCGGGCGTAAGCCCGGCAACAAGTGGATCGATCGTTCCGAAGGCCTCGTTACGCCCGAGGAATCGCTATCGCTGGGCCTGTCGCCGGGCTCGAAAGTCTATCGCTTCCAGCGCATCCGTTACGCCGATGGCGTGACCATGGCGCTTGAAGGCGCCACCGTGCCGGGTTGGGGCCTGCCTTCGGTCGCGACGGTCGAGAACTCGCTCTACACGGCCTTGCAACAGGCTGGGCACAGGCCGGTGCGGGCGCTGCAGCGCGTGCGCGCGATCGGCTTTCCGGCGGAGATGGCCGATCTACTGGGCATCGCTGCCGGCGATCCGTGCCTGTTCATCGAACGCCGGGCGTTTCTGCCCGATGGCCGGGTGATCGAAATCACCCACAGCTATTATCGTGGCGATGCCTATGACCTGGTCGCCGAATTGAGCGAGATCTGACGCAGCCTCAGGCGACGCGGCGGCGATTGGCGCCGCGCTCGCGCTTGGCCTGGTACAGGCGCGCGTCCGCCTCCTGCAGCAGCGCATCGAGCTGATCGGCGCGATTGTCGCTCACCACGCTGCCCACACAGGTGGAGATCAGGATGACATGGTCATCCACCTCGAACGGCTCGGCGATCGTGGTGCGCAGGCGCTGCGCGAGAAGACCGGCCTCTTCGCTGCGTGACAGGCCAAATTGCACGACGGCAAATTCATCGCCGCCCAGGCGCGCAACGATATCGCCATTGCGGATCGCGCCGCGCAGGCGATTGGCCACTTGTTCCAGCAGGCGATCGCCAGTGCCGTGGCCATAGGCATCGTTGACTGGCTTGAAGCCATCGAGATCGAGATAATGTACGGCGACGAGGCCGTGGGGAGACATGACGGCAGCATTGGCCTCGAAATGCTCGCGCAGGGCGAGGCGATTGGGCAGGGCGGTCAGGTTGTCGCGCCGGGCCAGCGAGAGCGAGACCAGCCGATGGCCGATCTCAGCCTTGACCATGTCATGGCGCATGCGCAGCGACTGTCGGCCGCCGATCACGAAAGCCGTGGCGATAAACGCCAGCCCGATCGTCAAAGGGCGGGCCTCGGCCAGCGCGAGCAGCAGGGTTGGTGTCATCGCCAGGGCCATGAACAGCGAGGCAAGACGCGGCCGGGCGCCAACGCCGGTCGCCACGCCTGCACAAAACCCGACAAGCACGCAGATCGTCAGGGCCCGCGCATCGCCACGATCCAGGTGGATCACCCGCGCCCCGATCAGGCCGAGCAACCCGGCAAAGCTGCCATAGGGGACGGCGAACAGCAGTTCCAGCCGGCGCGCGGCGGGCCGGTCGAGCAGGGCGGTCAGGGCGCGGTGACGCAAGCGCACCGCCAGGATGATCCGCGTGGTCCAGGCACAAGCCGCCAGGCAACCCAGTACCATGATCACGCGATCCCCTGTGTCGTGGATCATCAGGGCGAGATAGGCGGCAAAGATCACCGCCATGTAGATCGCTTGCAATGGCGTGGCATAGAGCCCGCGCACGAGTTCGGCATAGATGCGGTCGGCCAGTGCTGGCCCGCCGGCAGCGGCATCCGCGCCGGCACCGGCCGGAAACGTCGTTCGGGGCACCGGCGCTCTCTCCACATGGCACCACCTGCGGCGCAGGCGGGCTCAATGATTACGTGCAGATTGCGATTGCGGGGTTAACAAATGTTGATCACGTCGCACGATGCTGGCCGCAGCCGGGGTTCGCGCCGGGCAGGGGCCTGGCAAACGCCTGCAACAGGCTTAGTAGCGCGGGTGCACCATCGGCCATGGCCGTGCGAACCTGGCCGGCCAGATAGACTGATGCCCCGGCATAGGCGAGTGCCCAGCCATCGAAACGGCGATAGGGCAGCGTGCCTTCGGCCAGCGTCATGATGTGGGTGTGGCGCACATCATCACAGATCGTGCTTCGCATCTGCGCCAGTGCGGTGGCGGGGCCTTCCAGTGCCTGGATGAAATGCTGCCCGGTAAACAGCAGGGCGCCGCTGAGGCCGCATTCGGCATTGCGCAGCGCCGCGTGGGCAACCAGGGCCTCTACGGTAGGACCGGCCCAGGCGGGCGCAACGGCGCAATTGCTGGCATAGAGCCAATGCTGCACGGTGGCCCCACCCTCAGGCTGCATCAAGCCCTTGATCCAGAACGCCGGTGAACACGGCGAAACGGATCAGGGCAGCCAGATTGTCCATTTGCAGCTTTTGCATGATGTTGCCCCGGTGCATTTCCACTGTGCGTACCCCGATCCGCAGCCGTTCGGCAATGGCGCGGTTGGTCAGCCCGGCAACCACGCCCCGCAGCACTTCCTGCTCGCGCGGGGTCAGTTGTGTGGTCAAGGCCGTAGCCTGGCCCACGCGCTGCTGCTGGGCGACGCGAGCGGGCAGGATCGAAAAGCCGTGTTCGAGGACCGGGCGCAAGGCATCGGCCTGAACCGGCATTTCCAGGAAATCCACGGCGCCGGCGCGCAGGGCCTGGACCACCTGCGGGATCGTAGGGGAAACGGCCATGACGATCACGGCCATCTCTGGCCGTTGCGAAAGGACCGCGCGCACCATCGGGCCAGGGCCTTCTTCTTCGCCGGCGATGGGCGTGGCTTGGGCAGGGGGCTCAGGCGTGCGCCAGGCCAGCAGGACGCAGCCGGCGGGAAGATAGCCCAGCGCGTCTGCCAGATCGGCAGACGCGGCAAAAGGATGACAGTCCAGCCCTTGCTGACGTATCAATTGTGCCAGATCCCGACGATGCAGGGCATCGCTATCCACGATGTGAACGGTGCGTTGCGCCACGTTGATCTCGCCCATCCCGGTTCGGCAGACCGAACCTGTTCAGTTATAACCGAAATCAGCCTTAGATTGCAGGCTCGGCAACCAATACCGTAGCGATACGGGGTACGGTGATCTACGCCGAGTAATTGCAACAAACTGACATGAGTTAGGAGAAAACGACAGCTGCAATCGGTGTTGCTGTGCAAATTAGCTTGCAGGGAACCGGTTTCGTCAACGCGCAATAGCGGGCACGCACGCGCATCGACGAAACCGGGGCCAGGCCCGGCCGGGCTGCTTTACGAAAAAGCCTATTGCCCGGCCGCCCTTTGCCGACGCGCGGGGGACGCGTCGAATAAAGAAAGCCCGCGAGGGACCATGGGGATGGGGGGATGCCGGCCAATGGGGGGAGAAGCCGGCTGGCCCCGCGACTTTCAATACCAATTGGTATAGAAACCCGCAGATGCCGCGTCAACAAGTTTATATACCGCTCGGTATCGCAAACGGCGGGCGTTGCTCAACGCCCCGGCCAGAGTGCCAAGGCGGTTTCGACGATCGTATGAAGGCGCGCAAAATCAGCACCTGAACCGGCTTGGACGCTCATTCCGCTCAACAGGCACAGGCAATAGGCGCATAGCGCCTGCGCGGTGTATCCGGGAAAATCGCCCTCCGCCTCGGCCCGCTCGAACCGTGCAAGCAGCGCCTGCTCATAGGCAGCGCGGCGGGTAATCACTTCTTGGCGCATCGATTCGTCATAGGTGGAGGAAGCGACTGCGTGCATCACGCCAAAGCACGCCCGTCCGCCCTCGCTGGTGGTCAACATTGCCAGGGCATCGCGTAGCATGGCCGCCGCCACGCCGCGCGCGGTCGGCGCCAAAAGCGCTTGGGTCATGAACGCCAGCTTGTCCCGCTCGTAAAGGTCCAAAGCCTTACGAAACAAGGATTCCTTGTTGCCAAAACAGGCATAGAGGCTGGGCCGGGTAATCCCCATCGCCTCCGTCAGGTCAGATAGCGAAGCGCCATCATAGCCGCGTGTCCAGAACACGTGCAGAGCGGCGAGCAAGGCTGCATCGGGATCGAACTGACGCGGTCTGCCACGGGAGGGACCAACGGGTGTGGCAAGCATTGGCGGGATCGCGACTTGGTTCATATGCCGCAGACTATAGGCAGGCAGGCGCGCAGGTCCAGCACGGGTGCTGCCCGCGTCGCTTTCGCCGCAGCAGATCAGAACAGCGCGTCGTCGAACAAGGCGTCGTCGTCGTCGTCTTGGGCGTCACCGGGGCCAAAGCCGGACGTGGGCTGGCTGTTGGCGAGCGGCACCATCCCGTGCAGGAGAAAGCGATCGTGCACCACGCGTTCGCTCGCCATGGTATAGATCTGCCCCAGCGCGTTCATCAGCGCGGCGATCGCAGAATGGGCGGCGGGATCATCGCTGTTGCCACTGCCGGCAAGGTCGGCGGTGCGCACCGCGATCGCCTCGATCGTCTTGGCGAGGTCGAGGCTCACTTCCAGTTCGTCCCGCGTCTTGCGCAGCATGGTGGCGATGGTGTCGCTCTGCTGGCTGGCCACGGCGATGGCCTGTTCCGTGCGCTGCGCGCCTTGGCGGATCATCGCCAGCGAGAGCGCGAGTTCGTCGCCAGTGCCGACCTCGCCGGAACGGTCTGTGCCGCGCATCGCGGCCGAGCATCCGTCGAGATCGCTGGCGGCAGCGTTGATATGCGTGACCGCACCGTCCAGCGTTTCGGCGTGGCTGCGAATTTCGTTGGCGATGACGGTCATGGGCCGGCCGATCGCTTCAACCCGCCGGCAGGATAGGCCGATATTGATTGCCATCAGTTGTACGTCGACGCGCAAGTGACGGATTGCGGCGGCGCGGGCTATGAGGTCAGCCACGGTGGCGATGATCAGGCCCAGCGTCTGTTCGGCCTGGGCATCTGCTTCTTGCAGTTGCGCGATCATGGCGGTGGCTTCGGCAATCCCACTCTCCAGCTCGCGCAGGAACGCCGCTTCGCCGGCATGCTGCTGCGCGGGATCGTGATCGGCCGGCGCGGCGGGGGCCTGCAACGCCAGCAGGCGGTTGGCCTCAGGCTCAAGATCGTGCAGCGATCCCACAAGCACCAGCGTTTCGCGGCGGAAATCGATGGCGGTTTCTTCAAGCTGGGCGTGCAGCAGGGCCAGCACATGGTGGCAGGCCGCCTCTTCGGCGGGGGAGCCGGGCGGGCGCCCGCCCAGGTGCGCGTCGAGCATCTCGCATCCGGCCAGCACATGTTCCAGCCGCTGGCGGGCAATATCGCCGATCTGGATGGCGCCCAGCACGGTCGCGACCTTGGCCTGGATCGTCGCGGCGATCTCTCCGGTTGTGCGCGCCATCGCGGCCAGGCCATCCTGGTGGCTGGCCAGCGCGCCGGCATCGCGGATCAGGCGGTCTGGCACCTGTGGCACCACGCGCGCGCATTCGTTGACCAGCCGCGAATCCGATCGCAGCATGCTGGCAAGGCCTGCTTCCAGTTCGGCCAGGCGCCCGTCGAAGCCGGCGGCGTCGGCTTTGCCCATGTCCAGTTTCTGCGCCATGAGATCGGCGAAATCGACAAAGTCGCGCGCGCCACCCGCGGCAATCTTGACGTTCATGCCATAGATCTTGAGCGCGTCGAGCGTGCGTTGCAGATCATGGATCTGCGCGGTGAGGCGGGCCGATACGGCGCGGATGTGGCCCACCTGGTCGGCCCGACGGGCGGCCTGATCGGCCACGCTGTAAAGCCGCTTGGCCGCGCGGGTGAGGTTTCCCACCGCGCCCGAACCATCGCCATCGCCCAGGGCAGCGCTGATCTGGCCGAGGGTGCCGACCACGGCCGAAATAGCCTCTACCGTCCGCTCCAGCGTGGTGCCGATGCGGGTGAAATGATCGTCGAGACCATGCAGGATATCTGCGAGGCGCAGGCGCAATGGCGCGGTGAGCGCGGCATCGGCCGGCGGCGGCGGGGTATCCGCCATGGGCGGCATCAGCGGTTCGGGTTGCATCGCGGCTCTCCTTATCGCGCCGTAGCCTGCAACAGTTCCTGGGCGATCGCGCCAAGCGGCACGATGCGATCGGCGGCGCCGCGCGCGATCGCTTCCTTGGGCATGCCGAACACGATGGAGGTGGCTTCGTCCTGGGCGATAGTGCGCGCGCCGGCCTCCTTCATTTCCAGCAGCCCCCGCGCGCCATCGTCGCCCATGCCGGTCATGATGATCCCCACTGCATTCGATCCCGCGCAGCGCGCGGCGGAGCGGAACAGCACATCGACCGAGGGACGATGCCGGCTGACCAGTGGCCCGTCGCGCACCGAGACAAGGTAGCGCGCGCCCTGGCGTTCGAGCAGCGTATGCTTGCCGCCCGGCGCGATCAGCACATGGCCGCGCATCACGGTGTCGCCGTCTTCGGCCTCCTTCACCGATACCTCGCACAGGCCATCGAGCCGGCGGGCAAAGGCGCGGGTGAAATGTTCGGGCATGTGCTGGACGATGACGATGCCCGGCGAATTGGCGGGCAGCGCTTCCAGCACTTCGCGCAAGGCTTCGGTGCCGCCGGTGGAAGCGCCGATGCACACCACCATTTCGGTGGTGCGGCTCATCGCCTTGCTGCCCACGGCGCGCACCGGTGGTGGCGGCAACACGGCATCGGCGGTCAGCTTGGGCTGGGGATGGAGCGAGGGCGGCGCGCTGGCTGCGGCAGAGCGGCGGCCGCCACGCACCTTGGCCCGCGCGGCTGCCTTGACCGTGTCGCGGATCATCAGCCGGCTTCCGGAAAGGTGATCGGCCACGCCCACGCGCGGTTTCAGGATCACGTCGACTGCGCCCGCATGCATGGCTTCGAGCAGCGTATCCGAGCCTTCCTCGGTCAGCGACGAGCACATCACCACCGGCACGGGGCATTGCTGCATCAGCTTGCGCAGAAAGGTGATGCCATCCATGCGCGGCATTTCCACGTCGAGCGTGATCACGTCGGGCACCTGTTCGTGGATGTGGCGGGCGGCAGCAAAGGGATCGGCTGCCGTCGCCACCACTTCCAGTTCGGGATCTTCTTCCAGGATGGCTTTCATGGTCTGGCGCACGCTGGCGCTGTCGTCGATGACCAGGACGCGGATCTTGGGGGCCGGCATCGGTCTATCTCCTCTGGAATATGGTATTGCCGACAGAATCGAGCGGCAGATCGAAGCCGGCGATCGATTCCGAATGGCCCACGAACAGGTATCCGCCCGGCGCCAGGCATTCGACCAGGCGCGACACCACCTTTTTCTGGGTCGGCTTGTCGAAATAGATCAGCACGTTGCGGCAAAAGATCAGGTCAACCTGATGGCCGATGGCATAGGCTGGCTCCATCAGGTTGAGCTGGGCAAAGCCCACCTTGGCGCGCAACCCAGGGTGGATGCGTGCCTCGTTCGCCCGGGCCCCCTGGCCCATCCCGACATAGCGTTGGCGCAGCAGGGCCGGCACCGGCTCCATCATCTCGCGCGGATAGATGCCCTTCTGGGCGGTGGCGAGCACGTTGGTATCAAGATCAGTGGCGAGGATCGCGTAATCGGGCCCGCCGTTGGCTTGCGCAAAATCGTCCATGACCATGGCCAGGGTGTAAGGTTCGGCTCCGGTGGAGCAGGCCGCACTCCAGGCGCGCACCAGTTGGCGGCGCTTGGCCGCAAAACCGGGCAGGATGTTCTGCGCCAGGCGTTCGAAATGGCGCGGTTCGCGAAAGAAATCGGTCTTGTTGGTGGTGACGGCATTGATCAGATGCACCACCTCGTCGCTGCCGGCGCCTTCACCCAAGACGAAGCGGCAATATTCTTCCAGCTTTTCGAAGTGGAGCGTACGGGCGCGGCGGCGCAGCCGGCCTTCCACCATGGTCTGCTTGGCAGCTGGCATGCGGATGCCGCACTGATCATAGATGAAGGCGGACAAATGCTTGAACGTGCGCGGCGTGATGCCGTCGCCCACGATCGCGGCGTTTTGCGGGATTTGGGCAGGGGCAGGTGTGGCCACAGGTTCAAACCTCCGCCGGCAGCAGCACGGTGTCTTCGCTGCCAAAAATGCGCGCTACATCCAGGATCACCACGAACCCTTCGGCCTCGCGCACCACGCCATCGACAAATTCACCGCGCCAGGCCGTGCCGATATCAGGCGCAGGCTCGATGCGCGCGCCAGACAGGGTGCTCACCGCCAGGACACGGTCGATCACCACGCCCAGCGGCAGGGTGCGATCTGGCAGCGGCACGTCGAGAATGATGATGCGCGTGGCCAGTGTCGGCTCGACCGCCGGCAGGCCAAGGCGGCGGCGAAAGTCTACCGTGGGCACGCCCTGGCCGCGCACGTCCGTCAGGCCCAGGAAATGCGCCGGCCCGCCGGGCACGTGGCTGGGCACCTGGTAGTCCAGGATTTCGCGCACGAGCACGACCGGCACGGCGAACACTTCCCGCCCCAGGCCGAACGTCACGACCTGAAGATCATCGCGGGTGGGCGCATCGGCCAAGGGGCGGGGGGCGGTCATGCGGCGGCCTGACCGAAATCGGCGTCATCGTCGTCCGCTGCGCCGGCTGACATGTCGATGGCAAAACCCTTGAGGCGAGCCTGCTGATCGCCGATCGAGCCAGGACGTGCGGCCTTGCGGGCGGGCTTGCCCGCCTTTGTCGCCGATTTGGCAGCCTTGGCCGGCTTGGCCGCGACCGGTTTGGGTCGGGCGGCAGGGGCAGTGCCCTGGCCCCCGGCGCGGGCATGGGCATCGACGCGGAAGTACGAGATGCTGGCTTGCAGCTCTTCGGCCTGGGCGGCGAGCTCTTCCGAGGTAGCGGAAATCTCTTCCGAGGCTCCGGCGTTCTGCTGGGTCACCTGGTCAAGCTGCTGGATCGCCTCGTTGATCTGCGCGGCGCCGATATCCTGTTCGCGGCAGGCGGCGCTGATCTCACTGATCAGCTCGGCGGTGCGGCGGATATCGGGCACCAGGCGCGTGAGCATTTCACCCGCCTCCGTCGCGGCCTTGACCGTGTCGGACGAGACGGCACCGATTTCCGAAGCCGCCGTCTGGCTGCGTTCAGCCAGCTTGCGCACTTCGCTGGCCACCACGGCAAAGCCCTTGCCATGCTCGCCGGCCCGTGCGGCCTCGACCGCGGCATTCAACGCCAAGAGGTCGGTTTGCCGGGCGATTTCCTGGACGATGCCGATCTTTTCCGCGATCGTGCGCATGGCATCGACCGCGCGGTTGACGACCACGCCCGATTGTTCGGCGTCCTTGGACGATTGGCGCGCGATCTTTTCGGTCTGGGCGGCGTTGTCGGCGTTCTGCTTGATGTTCGCAGCCATCTCTTCCATGGAGGCAGAGGCCTGCTCAGCGGCGGCGGCCTGTTCGGTCGCCCCTTGCGAGACCTGCTCCGAGCTGGCGGCAAGCTGCTGGCTGCCGGCAGAGACGTTTTCCGACGCGGCGCTGGCATCGGACACCACATCGCGCAGGCGGTCGACCATGGCGATCAGTGCCAGGCCCAACTTGTCGCGCTCGGACAGCGCGACATGGTTCACCGTCAGATCGCCATTGGCGATCGTGTCGGCAAGGTCAGCGGTCTTGCGCAGATTGGCGGTCATCTGGTTGACCAGCGCGATCAGGTCGGCAATCTCGTCGTCGCTGTCGGCCGTGATGCTGACGTCAAGATCGCCCACTGCCACGGCATCGACCACGCCGGTGATCTTGGCCAGCCCGCGCGACACCACGCGGCCGATCCAGTAGGCGCCCAGCAAGGCGATGATCAATGCTACAGCGCCAGAAACCAGCAGTAGGGAGCGCGCTGTTGCGTAAAGCTCGTTAGTATCGTTATCGGCCTTTTTCATCTGCGTTTGCTGGATTTCCACCAGCTGTTCCAGCGTGCCTTCCATGGTGGTCGCGGCCGAACGGGAATCCGTGATCGAGATCCGGCCAGCCTCTTCGTTGCGGTTTTCCATCGCGGCGGCGCGCATGCGGCGGTTGGCTTCCTTGAGCACTTGCCACTGCTGCGCGAGCTTGGCCCAATAGGGCTTGCCTTCTTCGCTTGCCTGCTGGCTGCCCCTGACGAGGATGTCCTCGATCTTGGTCACGTTGGCATCGGATTCGGTGTTGAACTTGGCGGTCAGATCAAGATCGCTGGTCAGCGCCATGTTCTTTTCACGGCGCAACAGGCGGTTTACCTCGATCACCAGTTCCTGTGCGGTGTTGAGGCGCACGACCGGGCCGGCAATCACATCGGAAATAGCGGAATTGAGGGTGCTGAGGCGGCTGATCGAAAGCCCGATCACGCCGGCCATGACGATGATGAGGACGGCAAACGTGGCCGCCAGCTTCAATTTGATGGTGGGACGCATGGGGATTCCCCTTCGTGCGGTGGGGCAGAATTGATCGGCGAGTGGGGCGGATCAGGCAGCGGTGGACATGGCCAGCCTCCCGCCTGCAGCGTTTTCGACGGTAGCGGTGCCTGCGGCGTGCACCGGATCGTCGCCAGCAAAGATGCGCGGCAGGTCAAGGATCACGATGAATCCATCCGCCTCGCGCAGCACGCCCTGGACGAAGCCCGCGTTCCACGCGGTGCCAATATCGGGCGCCGCTTCGATACGATCGACCGGCACCGTCACCACCGCCAGCACACGATCGATCACCACGCCCAGTGCCAGGGTGCGATCGGGCAGCGGCACATCCAGAATGATGATGCGCGTGGCCAGCGTCGGTTCTACTGATGGCAGCCCCAGGCGGCGGCGAAAATCCACCGTGGGCACGCCCTGGCCGCGCACGTCGGTAAGACCCAGGAAATGCTCCGGCCCGCCCGGCACATGGCTGGGCAACTGATAATCCAGGATTTCGCGTACCAGCACCACCGGCACGGCGAAGACTTCCCGCCCCAGGCCGAACGTCACGACCTGAAGATCATCGCGGGCGGGCGCTTCGGCCAAGGAACGGGGGGCGGTCATGCGGCGGCCTGGCCGAAATCGGCATCGTCGGCATCGGCCGTTCCAGCCGAGAGATCGATGGCAAAGCCCTTGAGCCGCGCCTGCTGATCGCCGATCGAGCCGGGGCGCGCCGCCTTGCGGGCAGGCTTGGCGGCAGTCTTGCCAGGTTTTGTGGCGACCGCCTTGGCCCGGCCTGCGGGCGCGGCGCTGCGCGATGCGGTGCGTGCGTTGGGATCGACGCGGAAGTACGAGATGCTCGCCTGCAGCTCTTCGGCCTGGGCGGCGAGTTCTTCCGACGTGGCCGAAATCTCTTCCGAGGCACCGGCATTCTGCTGGGTCACCTGGTCAAGCTGCTGGATCGCTTCGTTGATCTGGGTGGCGCCGATATCCTGTTCGCGGCAGGCTGCGCTGATCTCGCTGATCAGTTCGGCTGTACGGCGGATGTCGGGCACCAACTTGCTCAGCATGTCGCCGGCCTCTGCCGCAGCCTTTACCGTGTCGGACGATACGGCGACGATTTCCGAGGCCGCGCTCTGGCTGCGTTCGGCCAGCTTGCGCACTTCGCTCGCTACCACGGCAAAGCCCTTGCCATGCTCGCCGGCGCGGGCCGCTTCGACGGCGGCATTGAGTGCGAGCAGATCGGTCTGCCGGGCGATTTCCTGAACGATGCCGATCTTTTCGGCGATCGTGCGCATGGCATCGACCGCGCGGTTGACCACCACGCCTGAATTCTCGGCATCCTTGGCCGATTGCCGGGCGATCTTTTCGGTCTGGGCCGCGTTGTCGGCGTTCTGCTTGATGTTGGCGGCCATCTGCTCCATCGAGGCCGAAGCCTGTTCCGCCGCCGCGGCCTGTTCGGTCGCGCCCTGCGAGAGCTGTTCCGAACTGGCGGCGAGTTCCTGGCTGCCGGACGAGACGTTTTCCGAAGCGCCGGTCGCTTCGCTGACCACGTTGCGCAGGCGGTCAATCATTGCCACCAGGGCCAGGCCCAACTGGTCGCGGTCAGACAGCGCAGCGTGGTTTACCGTCAGATCACCATCGGCCAGGCTGTTGGCCACTGTGGCGGCCGCCCGCATGTTGGCGATCATCGCCATCAGTGCCTTGCCCAGGCGATCGCGGTCAGACAGCAGTTCCACGTCATTGGACAGGTCGCCCAGGGCGATATTGTCGGCAAACAGGGCGGTCTTGCGCAGATTGCCGATCATGGTGTTGAGCGAGCGGACGACATCGGCGATTTCGTCATCGCCCTTCATGTCGATCATGTTGTCGAGATCGCCCTCGGCTACGGTGCCCACAGCGGTGTTGATCTGGCGCAGGCCGCGCGCCACCATCCGGCCGATCCACACAGCACCCGCTGCTGCCACGATCAGTGCAAGCAGCGTGGTGACGATCAGCGTGCTGCGCACCGAACTGTAGAGATTGGCGGTTTCCGTGCCGGCGGCCTTCATCTCCTTGCCCTGGTCATCGACGATCTGGTTGAGCGTCTTTTCCATGTCCACTGCTGCGCGGCGGCCTTCGTTGATCGAGATCTGACCGGCGGCATCGTTCTGGTTGCGCATGGCCAGCGCACGCATGCGAGCATTCGCGTCCTTTAGCGTAGCCCACTGTTCATCGGCGCGGTTCCACATCGGCCGCGTTTGGTCGGTGGCGGTTTGGCGGCCCTGATCGAGCATTTCGCTGACCTTGCGCACCGTATTGTCCGACTGCGTGTTCCACTCGCGCGTCAGATCCATGTCGCTGGTCAACGCCATGTTCTTTTCGAAACGGACCAGCTGGCTCATCGTCATGGCGGTTTGCTGGGCCAGTGACAGGCGGGCCGCCGGGCCGGAAATGAGGTCGGCGATGCTGGTGTTGAGCGAACCCAGCGCGTTGATGGACAGCCCGGCGATGGCCATCATCAGGATGATGAGGGCGACGAAGGTAGCTCCCAGTTTCAACTTGATCGTGGCACGCATGGTCGGAAAATCCTTGTTTCTGGCGCGTCGCTGGCGGCCAGAAAGGGGGGCCGCATCAGGCTTGGTCATCGGGTTGCGATCGTTGGCAAAGACATCGCCAGGGGCCATCAGGCCGCCAGGCTACCCCCGCCGAGCTGGCGTGGTGCCGCTTCGAAAATGGCCGAAAGGGCCGGCAGCACGATCACCCCATCGGCCTGGCGCACGAATTCGCGCACGAATTCGCGGCGCCAGCGCAGGCCAACCTGCGGCGGATCGGAACTGTCGCTGCGCGACAGCATCGCCACCTCATGAACCTTGTCGGTGCGCAGGCCGATGTGCGTCATCTCGCCATCGATCTGGGTTTCGATCACCACGATGCGGCTATCGGGCGTGGGCGGGGTGATCGCCATGCCAAAGGCCACGCGCAGATCGGCAATCGGAATGATCTTGCCACGATAGTTGACGATGCTGGCCACCAGCGGCGCGGCGCCGGGCACGCGCGTTTCGGGCAGCAAGTCAACGATCTCGCGAATGTCGGTCGCCTCGATCGCCAGGCATTCGCTGCCAACGTCGAACGTCAGCACTTCCAGGTTGCCGTGTTCGTCCCAGCGGGTCTTTTGGGTGTCGGTCATGGTGTCAGCCCACGGCGCGCAGCCGTGCCTCCCGTTGCTGGCCGGTGGCCACGAGTTGCATGATGTCGAGAATGAGAGCGACGCTGCCGTCTCCCAGGATCGTGGCGCCGGAAAAGCTGTTGACCGCGCGGTGCACGCCCGACATCGATTTGATCACCGTCTGATGGCTGCCGATGATCTGGTCGACCACCAGGCCCACACGTTCCCCCGCGGCGGAAATGACCACGATCTTCTGGTGCTGATCGGGCTGGGCGCCGGTTTCGAACAGATCGTGCAGGCGCAGGAACGGCACCAGTGCATCACGCAGGCGGATCATGCTGCGGCCGCGCGTGCGCAGGTCTTCCTCGGCAGACAGCTCGATACATTCCTCGACCGCCGCCAATGGAATGACATAGCAGCCACTGGCCACGCGCACGAGCAGCCCCTCGATGATCGCCAGCGTCAGCGGGATGCGCAGGGTAAAGGTGGAGCCCTGGCCTTCCTGGCTGGCGATATCGATCGTGCCGCGCAGCCCCTCGATCGTCCGCTTGACCACGTCCATCCCCACACCGCGCCCAGACAGGTTGGTGACCTGGGCGGCCGTGGAAAAGCCGGGGTGGAAGATCATCTGCAACAATTCGTGATCGGTCACGCTCTGGCCCGGCTGGATCAGGCCGTTGGCCTCCGCCTTGGCGCGCACCCGCTCGCGGTTGATGCCCCGGCCATCGTCGGTGATGGTGATCAGCACCTCACCGCCGGCATGGGCGGCGGTCAGCATGACGCGGCCGGTCCCCGGCTTTCCGGCGGCCAAGCGCTCTTCGGGCGTTTCCAGGCCATGATCGCAGGCATTGCGGATCAGGTGGACGATGGGATCGGCCAATTGCTCGGTCACGGTCTTGTCCACCTCGGTGGATTCGCCGTCGGTCAGCAGCTCGATCGCCTTGCCGGTGTCGCGCGCCAGATCGTGGATCAGGCGCCGGAAGCGGCCGAACAGGTTGGCCACCGGCACCATGCGCAAGACCATCATGGTGTCGCGCATTTCGCTGACCAGGCGCTCGATCTCTTCCGAGATGGAGCGCAGCGCCACTTCGCCCGAGGCACCGATCAGCCCGCTGTTGGCCAATTGCGACAGGCGGCTTTGCACGATGACCAGTTCGCCCACGCGGTCCATCAGCACGTCGAGCCGTTCGGCCGGAACGCGCACGCTTTCCCCGGCGCGCGGCGCCTGGCGGGCGGCGGCATCGGCCTGGGCCGGCACCTGGACAGGGACGCTGGCTGGCGTTCCCGTGGCAGCGGCAGCAACGGCGCCCGGCGCGGCTGCGGTCGTGGCCGCGTCCGTCTCCGCCGGCGTTGCTGCCAGCGGCGTCAGCTCCATGTCCATGTCGTCCATCACGAAGATGAACACGTCTTCGATCGCGTCGCGGCTGATCTCGCCCAGCAGCGTCACGTCCCAGCCGATCAGGCATTCGGTTGGCACCAGATCGGGCAGGGCGGGCAAGGCATCGCACAGCGCCACCACCCGGCATTCGCCCAATGCTCGCAGTTCGTCGAGCAGGCTCAGCGGATTGGTGCCGTTGGCCATGGCCGAGGCGGGCAGGCGAAAACGCAGATGCCATCCACCAGCCGTCGATGTGGCTGCCGCTGGTGTTGGCGGGGCTGTTTCGCCCGCTGCCGTGGTAGGCATTGCGCCGCTTTCCGGCAGGGCGGCATGCAGCCGCGCCAGGATCGCATCGCCTGTCGCCTCGAGCCCCGCACCATCGCCATCGACCAGCGCGCGCATATGATCCATCGCCGACAGGATCACGTGAACGAGTTCGGCCGTGGCGGGAAACAAGCCCTTGCGCACCCGATCGAATGCGGTTTCGCAATGGTGGGTGAACGTGGCCAGCGCGTCGAAGCCGAACATCGCGCCCGAGCCTTTGAGCGTATGCAGCCCGCGGAACACCGCATCGATCAGCCCGCGATCGTCCAACTGGTTCGACAGGTCGAGCAGTGCCTGTTCGATCTGGTCGAGCAGGTCGCCGGCTTCCACGCGGAACGCGGCAATGGGATCTGTTTCGCTCACCGGCCCAGCACCTTCTTGGTAATGCGCAGCAGCTGATCGGGCTGGAACGGCTTGACCAGCCAGCCCGTGGCGCCAGCGGCGCGGGCTTCCTGCTTGATGGCATCATCTGACTCGGTGGTGAGGAAGATGATCGGGGTGCCCATCTGCACGGGCAGCTTGCGGATCTCGCGGATCATGCTCAGCCCATCCATGTTGGGCATGTTGAGATCGGTGATGATCATGTCGAACTTCTGGCCCTGCGCCTTGCCCAGGCCTTCCAGCCCGTCGCAGGCCTCGGTCACGCTATAGCCTGCGCCAGTCAGCGCGATCCGCGTGGCAAGGCGCAGACTGCTGGAATCGTCTACGGTGAGGATCGAGGCCGTCATTGCGGGAGTTCTCCGTGAAACCAGAAATCGAGGGTTTCGGTGCTGGGATCGGTCAGGAACCCGGCGCGGCGCAGCAGTGCCGTCACGGCCGGATTGGCCGGCGCCGACAGACGCAGCGCGCGGCTGTCACGCAGGGCATGCTGGCGCGCCGTTTCCACCAGCTGCACCAGGGAAAGATCGATATCGACCAGATCCGACAGATCGAGCACCATCGCGGCATGCGCTTCCAGGGACTCGGTCATGTTCGACCAGGCCGTGGTGATGGTTTGCATGTTGGCCACCGGGCCAAGGCTGAGGGTAAAACTCATGGCACACTCCGCAGAACGCACCATGGATTACGGGGTGGTCGCTGAAATCGGGGTAAGGCACCCCTGCGGCATTTCCCCTAGAGCGGGCGAAACGCGCAACGTTCCAATGACTGGGTTCCAATGGCTGGCTCCCGGCACGATTATCGACTAAGGCGCGCGGGAATTTCTCCCCACACCATTTCAGCCCGGACCTTTTGTTTGTGAACGATCGCAAGCCTGTCGATGCCGCTGCCGTTGCCATCATGATCGTGCTCTGCGCGATCTGGGGTTCGCAGCAGGTTGCCATCAAGCTGGTGGCGGGCGCGATGAGCCCGCTGTTGCAGATGGGCCTGCGTTCGGGCCTGGCGGGCCTTGCCACGCTGGCCATTGTGCTGTGGCGTGGGGAAGGGCGGGTGATCAACCGCCAGACCCTGGCACCGGGCCTGGCCATCGGGCTGCTGTTTGGCACCGAATTCCTGCTGGCGGGCGAAGCGCTGCGCTTCACCAGCGCCTCCCACGTCACCATCTATCTCTATACCGCGCCAATTGGCGCTGCCCTGGCGCTGGGTCTGCTGCGCCCTGACGAGCGCCTGCGCGCTGGCCAGTGGGTGGGCATCGCGCTGTCGTTTGCTGGCGTGGTGCTGGCGTTCAGCGGCGGCAAGGAAGGGGCGGGCTATCCCGATGGTCGGCTGGGCGATGCCCTGGCGCTGGGCGGCGCCTGCGGTTGGGCCTGCACCACGCTGGTGCTGCGCAATTCTTCGCTGGCCAATGCACCGGCCTCCGTCACGCTGTTCTATCAGCTGATGGGCGCTTTCGTGCTGTGCACGCTGGCCGCGCCGGTGCTGGGTGAAACGGCCGTGAGCCTGACCGCTCCGCTCCTGGCGAGCATGGCGTTCCAGGTCGTCGTCGTGGCGTTCCTCAGCTATCTCACCTGGTATGCCCTGCTGCGGCGCTACAGCGCGGCGCGGCTGGGGGTGTTGAGCTTTATGACGCCGCTGTTTGGTGTGGCCGCCGGCGTGATCGTGCTGGGTGACAAGCTTGACGCCGCGTTCATCGGCGGCGCCTTGATGATCCTGGGTGGCATCATCATCGTCAGCACGGCCGATGCGCTGCCCGCGCGCCTGTTCAAGCGGCGTTTTCGTCCCGCGGTGAACTCGTAAGCTCGCCGATCTTGTCGATCGCCTCGGCCTCCATGGCCTGAAGCTCGGTCATGGTCTTGAGCAAGGCGCTGTGCTGGCTTTCCAGCTTGCGCAGCCGGCTGCGGATATGCGCCACCAGATGCTGCAATTGCTCCAGCCGGGTGGGATCGACATCGTAGAGATCGAGGAATTCCTTGATCTCGCGGATGCTGAAACCCAGCCGCTTGC
This sequence comes from Novosphingobium sp. 1529, assembly GCF_040544855.1. NCBI lineage: Bacteria > Pseudomonadati > Pseudomonadota > Alphaproteobacteria > Sphingomonadales > Sphingomonadaceae > Novosphingobium > Novosphingobium sp. 1529. The sequence continues at coordinate 426,599 of NZ_JBEPKW010000002.1, read as the reverse complement.
CGCGCAGGATCAACTGCATGCGTGCCACTTCGCGGTGCGAATAGATGCGCGTGTTGCCTACGCGGGCCGGCTCGATCAGGCCCTTGTCCTCGTAAAAGCGCAAGGTGCGGTGCGTCACGCCCAGGCGGCGCGCCACATCCTGGATGCCTTGCAGGCCATCCTCGGGCGCGGCGGGCGTTGGTTCCGCCGTGGGTTCGGGCGGATCGGGCAAAGTATCGATCATGGTGGCCAATTTTCCCCCCAGAATGGCGCTACCTATTGCGCCGCAAAATGTGGATTGCAACTGCCCCCAATCGCGCCTTGCACTTAAACCGCGGGCGTGGCGGCCTCGGCCTTGGCACGCTCTTCGGCGACCAGTTCCTTTTTCGAAAGCTTGCCCACCATGGTCTTGGGCAGGCTTTGGCGAATTTCGACAGCGCGCGGCACCTCGATCTTGTTGAGATGCTCGGTCAGGAACGCGAGGATCTCCTGCGGCGAGACGTCCTGGCCGTCGTGCAGCTTGACGAACAGCTTGGCGCTTTGCCCCCGATAGCGATCGGGAATGCCGATTGCGATGGCCTCCTCGATCGCCGGATGGAGATAGGCCGCTTCCTCGATGACGCGCGGATAGACATTGTACCCGCCGCTCAGGATCACGTCCTTGAGGCGGTCCACCAGGTAGAGATAGCCATCTTCGTCGAGGTGGCCCACGTCGCCCGTGCGCAGCGCGCCATCGACAAAGACCTTGGCGGTGTCGTCGGGGCGCTGCCAATAGCCGGCCATCACCTGCGGCCCGCGCACGCACACCTCGCCATTGGCGCCCAGCGGCAGGATCGTCTCGGGGTTTTCGGGGTCGCGGATCTCGATCTGGGTGCCCGGGAAGGCCTGGCCGCAGCTGTTGGCGCGGATATCGCCATCAACCGGGTTGCAGGTCACGATGGGCGAGGCTTCGGTCAGGCCATAGCCTTCGCAGATACGCCCGCCAGTGCGCTGTTCGAACGTCTGGCGCACTTCCAACGGCAGCGGAGCACCGCCGGAAATGCAGGCGCGCAGGGCCGACAGATTGGGTATCTTGGCATCGTCGAGCGCGTTCATCGCGATGAACAGCGTCGGCACGCCGAAAAACAGCGTGGGCGGCTTGCGCTTGATGGTGGCCAGCATCGCGTCCATTTCGAAGCGCGGCATCAGCACCAGTTCCGATCCCACTAGGATCGAGAAATCGAGCACGGCGGTCAGCGCAAAGACGTGGAAGAACGGCAGCACGGCCAGCGTGCGCTGCGGGGCAGGCAGATCGCCATGGATATGCGCCTGTTGCTGCAGGGCATTGGCCGTGAGATTGCGATGGGTCAGCATCGCGCCCTTGGGCGTGCCGGTGGTGCCGCCGGTGTATTGCAGCACGGCCAGGTCATCGGGCACCAGTGCCACCGGTCGGGGCGGATCGCCGCGAGCGATCAGGTCGCAAAAGCGCATGTGCAGCGCATCATGGGCATAGCGGGCATGGTCGCGCCGCTTGAACAGGCGCCATCCCCACGCCTTTACCCGGGGCAGGATGCCGGCCATCGGGCAGACCAGGATGGTGGCCAACTGACATTCGTCGGCAATGGCGCGCACCTTGCCGTGGATTTCGCGCAGGTCTGGCACGGCAACAACGCGGGCGCCGCTGTCGGTCAACAGATGGCGCATCTCGCTTTGGGTGTAGAGCGGGTTGAGATTGACCACCACCGCGCCGATCTTGAGCGCGGCAAAGTAGAGCACGATGTAATAGGGCGTGTTGGGCAGGCACAGTGCCACCCGATCGCCCTTGCCCAGGCCCAGGTCCTGAAAGCCGCGCGCCGCCCGTTCGACCATCCGCCCCACTGCCCGATAGGTCCAGGTGCGGCCCATGAAGTCCACCGCGGGGCGGTTGCCATGATCGCGCACGGCGTTGTCCATGAAGTCACCCAGCAGCATGGCCGGCGGTGACCAGTCTGGCGGCAGGCTGTCGGGTGCGCGTGAAGGGGCGATGGGGGTGGCCTCGATCGGGGGGGCAGCGACCATGTCAGGTTCCGGCAAGAGGGAGGGAAATGGCGCCGAGGCCAAGAGGGCCCCGGCGCCTTCGAGCGATCAGAAAGCGACCCGTCCGCCCAGCGACAGCACCACGACATGGGCCTTTTGCAGCATGCCGTTGACCAGGATCGGGGTCTGCGCCGGCGTGCCGGCATAGGCGGCGGTCAAGCGGTTGACCGGCGCATCAGCGAGGGTGAGGTAGTTGGCCGCAACGTCGATCTTGAACGCGCGGCTGAACGCATGGGTGGCGCCCAAGGCAAAGTTCCAGCGGTTGCTATCGGGCACGCGGGCATCGCGTTCGTTCGGGCGAACCGGCGAAACGTCACGCTGCACGCCGCCGCGAACGGTCCACTTGGGGCTGAGGTCAGCGTCAAAGCCGACGGCAACCGCCCAGGTGTTGCGATAGTCTTCGGGGATCGCGGTGTTGAGCGGGCTGCCCAGCTGGATCGCGTTGAACTTGGACCAGCCAAAGCGGGTTGCCTGGGCGTTGAGCGTAAAGCCCGGCGTTACCGTCCAGCGGCCACCGAACGTCAGCTGCCAGGGCGTGGTAAAGTCTGCCTCGGTAGAGATGTTGGCGTTGTTCGCCGCCAGCGGGCCGAGCAGGCCGGCAATCGTCACGTCACCCTTGAGCTTGTGCTTGATGGCCGACTTGTAGCTCAGGCCCACGGTCACGGTCTTGCCGCGGAACTGCGTACCGGCCGACCAGCCCACATCCCAGCCCTTGCCGCTAAGCGTCTGGCTGCCATCGGGCAGCACGGCCAGCAGGTTGGGCAGGGCATTGCCCAGCGTGGCATCGGCGTGCTCAACGTTCACCGCGCCGCCGATGGAAATCACCGGGGTCAGTTGCACGGCCAGCGAGGGCTGGATGTCGATCGTGCGCAGGCGCGTGGTCAGCGCGGTATAGCGTGCCCAGCTGCTGTTCGAATATTCGGTGGTGAAGTTGTACGGCGCAGTCACCGCCAGGCCCACGGCGACACGGTTGCCCAGCGAATGCGCGATCGCGCCCGAGGGCACGACGCCCTTGTGGATCGGGTTGTGGGCCACACTGTCGCCGCCCACGGCCGTGGCAGGCTGGCCAGGGCGCTTGATCAGGGTGCCGTTGTTCACCACGTCGCCAGAGGGCAGGATGCCGGTGGCGCTCAGCATGGCTTCGCCGCCGGTCATGCCGCCGATGCTGGCGGGGTTCCACCACAGGCTTTCCGCGCCCGTGTCGGCCACTTCGCCCGAATAGGCGCGGCCGGTGGCCTTGGCGGACTGGTCCTGAAGATAAAAGCCGCCTGCCAGGGCAGGGCTGGCAAGTCCGGCGGTGCCGGCCAGAAGCACGGCGCAGGCCAGCGTGCGGCGGTGGTTCAGGTTCATCTCTCTCTCACTCCCATGCGAATTTTTGTGGTGTCTGTGGTTTCAACGGTGCCGGTGGTGTTTGGTCTGGCCGGCTCCGGCTGGATCAGCGCAGGCGCTTCCACGTCTGGGTCTTGCACAAGGGCCACACGATGCAGCCCTTGAGCTTGAGCGTGTCAGCATCGGCGATCGTGATCGTCGCCTTGTAGGTGCCGCCGTCTTCGGGATTGTAGATCGAGCCACCCTCCCAACCGTCGGTGCTGCGCGTAAAACCTTGCAGAATGGTCAGGCCCTTGAGCGGACGACTGCGCAGGGCCGGATTCTTGTTTTTGCCATCGGCAAAGGCCGGATTGGCGCGGATGCTGTCGGATTCGACCAGGCGCCCGCAGATCGACGCTCCGCACGGGGCAATTTCAACGATGCCGTGCTTGGTGGGCGTGGCCCAGCGGCCGATGGCCTGTTCGGATGCGGATTGTCCGGCAGCGTAGGAGGCCGGAGCATAGGTGGCCGCCGCTGCCCCCATCAGGGACATTACGGTGATGGCCAATAACGGCTTACCTCTCATCGTTCTTCATCCTCGACCCAAGAACCCAAAGCGCGCTTCGTGCGTTTCGGTATCCGGTTATCACCCGGCCTTTCTTGCCTTTGCCGGTGTGCGACTCACTCTATGCCCCAAATTTTGGTTGACGTATAGGGAAAGTTGAGCACCATTACGGACGAAAGCAGCGCCAAGGGTGATTCCGTGGTATCGGAGGCACAGGCGGCAGCTGCCCCACCTGACGAGGATGCCAGAAATCATGCCGAATGCGGTCATTGCCGGATATGCCCGGTCACCGTTCCACCTTGCCGGCAAGGGCGCGCTTGCCCGTACCCGGCCCGACGATCTTGCCGCGGCCGTGGTCAAGGCGCTGGTCCAGCGCACCGGCATTGACGCCGCCGCGATCGAGGATCTGATCGTTGGCTGCGCTTTTCCCGAAGGCGAACAGGGCTTTAACGTTGCGCGCCTGATCGGCATGATTGCCGGCCTGCCGCGTTCGGTCGGCGGCATGACGGTCAACCGCTTCTGCGGTTCGTCGATGAGCGCGATCCACTATGCCGTGGGCCAGATCGCCGCCGGCGCTGGCGACGTGTTCATCGCCGCCGGGGTCGAATCGATGAGCCGGGTGCCGATGATGGGCTTCAACCCGCTGCCCAATCCGGCCCTTGCCAAGGCCAGCCAGGCCTATATCGGCATGGGTGACACCGCCGAAAACCTCGCCAGCCAGTATGGCCTGTCGCGCCAGGCACAGGAAGCCTTCGCCGTCGCCAGCCAGGACAAGGCCGCTGCCGCCATCGCCGCTGGCAAGCTCAAGGACGAAATCGTCGGCATCGAAACCAAGGCCGGCCTGGTCGATACCGATGGCTGCCCGCGCCCCGGCACCACCGCCGAAACCCTCGCCGGGCTCAAGCCCGCGTTCAGCGCCAGCGGTACGGTCACGGCCGGCACGTCCTCGCCGCTCACCGACGGCGCCAGCGCGGTGATCGTGGCGAGCGAAGACTATGCCCGCGCCCATGGCCTGCCCATTCTGGCGCGGATCAAGGCCATGGCGATTTCCGGCTGCGCGCCCGAAATCATGGGGATCGGCCCGGTCGAATCCAGCCGCAAGGCGCTGGAGCGTGCCGGCATTTCCGTGTCCGATCTCGACGTGATCGAACTGAACGAAGCCTTTGCCAGCCAGGCGCTGGCCTGCATCGCCGATCTTGGCCTCGATCAGGCGAAGATCAACCTGGATGGCGGCGCGATCGCGCTGGGCCACCCGCTGGGCGCCACCGGCGCGCGCATCGTTGGCAAGGCAGCCAGCCTGTTGCAGCGCACGGGCGGCAAGTATGCGCTCGCCACCCAGTGCATCGGCGGCGGCCAGGGCATCGCCACGGTTCTGGAGGCGATCTGATGCCAGAGACAACCCACAGCGAGTCCATCAGGAAAGTCTGCGTCATCGGCGCGGGCACCATGGGCGCCGGCATCGCCGCCCAGGTGGCCAACGCCGGCGTGCCGGTGCTGCTGCTCGATATCGTGCGCGATCCGGCCAACCGCAATGCCGTGGCCCAGGGCGCGCTCGATCGCCTGGCCAAGGCCGAGCCGGCGGCGTTCATGAGCAAGCGCGCCGCCAAGCTGGTCGAGGTTGGCAATATCGAAGACGATCTGCCCCGCGTTGCCGAGTGCGACTGGGTGATCGAAGCGATCGTCGAACGGCTCGATCTCAAGCATGCGCTCTATGAAAAGCTGGAAGGCGTGCGCCGCCCCGGCACGGCGGTTTCGTCCAACACGTCGACGATCCCGCTCGAACAGCTGATCGCCGGGCGCGGCGAAGGCTTTGCCCGTGATTTCCTGATCACGCACTTCTTCAACCCGCCGCGCTACATGCGCCTGCTTGAAGTCGTCGCTGGCCCGGCCAGCGATGCGGCGCTGGTCGCCAAGGTCAGCGATTTTGCCGATCGCGCGCTGGGCAAGACCGTTGTGCGCGCCAAGGATACCCCGGGTTTCCTGGCCAACCGCGTCGGCACGTTCTGGATCCAGCAGGCGATCAATGCCGCCATCGATCTGGGACTGAGCGTGGAGGAAGCCGATGCCGTGGTGGGCAAGCCGATGGGCGTGCCCAAGACCGGCGTGTTCGGGCTGGTTGACCTGGTCGGCATCGATCTGATGCCGCACTTGAAGGCGAGCCTTACCGCCACGCTGCCGGAAGATGATGCCTATCGCGCCATCGCGATCGATCATCCGCTGATCATGAAGATGATCGCCGATGGCTATACCGGGCGCAAGGGCAAGGGCGGGTTCTACCGCCTCAACCGCGAGGCCGGCAAGCGCAAGGAAGCGATCGATCTGGCCACCGGCGAATACCGCGCCGCCGCCAAGCCGCCATCGCTGCCCGGCGCCGTGTTCAAGGATCTCAAGGCGCTGGTTGGCCTGCCCGGCAAGCTGGGTGCCTATGCCTGGGCCGTGCTGGCGCCGACGCTGTCCTATGCCGCGTCGCTCGTCCCCAGCGCGTCTGACGATATCGTTGCCATCGATGTGGCGATGAAGCTGGGCTACAACTGGAAGTCCGGCCCGTTCGAACTGATTGACAAGCTCGGCACGGCCGTCTTTGCCGAACGCCTCAAGGCCGAAGGCAAGCCGGTGCCGGCGATCGTGGAACTGGCCGCCGGCCGGCCGTTCTATAGGGTCGAAGCGGGCAAGCGCCAGGCGCTGGGCCTTGATGGGGAATACCACGATGTGGCGCGTGCCGCGGGTGTGGTGCTGCTCGAAGACATCAAGCTGGCCGCCAAGCCCCTGCTCAAGACCGCCTCTGCCGCGCTCTGGGACGTTGGCGATGGCGTTGCCGCGCTGGAATTCACCGGCAAGATGAACGCGCTCGATGCCGAGGTGATGAAGCTGATCGGCCAGGCCATTCCGTTGGTGGCGGAAAAGTTCAAGGGCCTGGTGATCTACAACGAAGGCAGCCACTTCTCGGCGGGTGCCAACCTGGGCCTGGCGCTGTTCGCCATGAACATCGCCGCTTGGGGCGAGATCGAAAAGCTCGTTGCCGGTGGCCAGCAGGCGATGAAGGCGCTCAAGTATGCGCCGTTCCCGGTGGTCGGCGCGCCATCGGGGATGGCGCTGGGCGGCGGCTGCGAAGTCCTGCTGCATTGCGACGCCATCCAGGCGCACGCCGAAAGCTATATCGGCTTGGTCGAATGCGGTGTCGGCCTCGTGCCGGGCTGGGGCGGCAATGGCGAACTGCTCGATCGCTGGCGGCACAATCCGGCGCTGCCCAAGGGGCCGATGCCGGCCGTGGCCAAGGTGTTCGAAACGGTGTCGACCGCCACGGTGTCCAAGTCGGCCGCCCAGGCGATCGAACTCGGCTTCCTGCGCCCGACCGACCAGGTGACGATGAACCGCGATCGTCTCCTGGCCGATGCCAAGGCCCGCGTTCTGGCCCTGGCCGAAGGCTATCAGCCGCCCGAACCGCCGATGTTCCGCCTGCCGGGTAGCGGTGGCAAGGCCGCGCTCGACATGGCGGTGCAGGGCTTCCGCGCCCGCGGCATGGCCACCCCGCACGACGAGGTGGTATCGGGTGCCCTTGCGCGCATCTTGACCGGCGGCGACGCTGACCTGATCGATACCGTGACCGAGGACGAACTGCTGGCGGCCGAACGCCGGGAATTCACCAGCCTCGTCCGTAACCCCGCGACACAGGCCCGGATTGAGCATATGCTCAAGACCGGCAAGCCGCTTCGCAACTGATTGAGGAGATTTGCCATGCAGATCTATACCGCTCCCCTGCGCGACATGCGCTTCGTGCTCAACGAATTGCACACCGACGACGGCTTTGGTGACATTCCCGCGCTTGCTGATTTCACGCCTGACCTGACTGAGGCCGTGCTGTCTGAAGCCGCCAAGCTGTGCCAGGACGTGCTGCTGCCTTTGAACCGCAGCGGCGATGAGGAAGGCTGCACCCTGGAAAACGGCGTGGTCCGCACGCCCAAGGGTTTTATCGAGGCCTACAAGGCCTTTACCGAGGGCGGTTGGAACGCTCTTGTCCTGCCGTCGGAATGGGGCGGGCAGGGCGCGCCCGAGGCCGTGGGCAAGCTGGTGGAAGAGATGATCTGCGCCACCAACGTGTCGTTCAGCCTCTATCCCGGCCTCACCAACGGCGCCATCGCCGCGCTCACCGTCTATGCCAACGACACGCTCAAGCAGGAATACCTGCCCAAGATGGTCAGCGGCGAATGGTCGGGCACCATGTGCCTGACCGAGCCGCACTGCGGCACCGACCTGGGCCTGCTGCGCACCCGCGCCGAACCGGGCGAAGATGGCAGCTACAAGCTGTCGGGCGCCAAGATCTTCATCTCGGCCGGCGAGCACGACCTGACGACCAACATCGTCCACCTCGTGCTGGCGCGCCTGCCCGATGCGCCCAAGGGCGTGAAGGGCATCAGCCTGTTCCTGGTGCCCAAGTACCTGCCCGATGCTGACGGAAACCCGTCGGTGCGCAACGGTGCGCGCTGCACCGCGATCGAGCACAAGATGGGTCTCAAGGCTTCGGCCACGTGCCAGATGCTGTTCGAAGATGCCAAGGGCTGGCTGGTGGGCGAACCGCATCGCGGCCTCGAAGCCATGTTCACGATGATGAATGCCGAGCGCGTGGGCGTGGGCATCCAGGGCCTGGGCATTGGCGAGGCTGCCTATCAGTCGGCCGTGTGGTACGCCAAGGATCGCCTCCAGGGCCGCTCGCTGTCGGGCACCAAGCATCCCGACAAGCCGGCCGATCCGATCATCGTGCATCCCGATGTGCGGCGCATGCTGCTGACCATGCGCGCGTGGAACGAAGGCTGCCGTGGCGTTTCCGCGTGGGTCGCCCGCGCGCTCGATGCCGAAAAGCATGGGGCAGAGCCGGAACAGCGCCAGCGCGCGTCGGACTTCGTTGCGCTGATGACCCCGGTGGTCAAGGCGATGTTCACCGACCTGGGCCTCGAAAGCGCGAGCCTTGCCGTGCAGTGTTATGGCGGTCATGGCTTCATTCGCGAAAGCGGGGTGGAGCAGTATATGCGCGATGCGCGCATCGCCATGCTCTATGAAGGCACCAACGGCATCCAGGCGCTTGACCTGGTGGGCCGCAAGCTGCCCGCCGAAATGGGCCGCTATCTGCGCAGCTTCTTCCATCCGGTCAGCGATTTCATCGACGCCAACCTGGAAGATCCGGCGATCGGCAAGATGGTTGCCGGCCTCAAGCGCGCCTTCGAAGCGCTGCAGGGTGCAACCGCAATCATCGCCGAACGTGGCATGAAAGACCCTGAGGAAGGCGGCGCGGCGGCAACCGACTATCTGCGCCTGATGGGCCTGGTCGCCATGGCCTATTGCTTTGCCAAGGCCACCAAGCTTGCCTCGCGCGAGCTGATGTCGGGCACTGGCGAAGCGGCGTTCTACAAGGCCAAGATCGACACCGCGCGCTTCTTCTATGAAAAGCTGCTGCCGCAGTCGGCCTCGCTGTACCTGGCGATCAAGGCCGGCAAGGGCTCGGTCATGGACTTTGCCGAGGAAGCTTTCTGAGGCTTGGGTAAGGCTTCGCACCACCCCCCCGACCCCCTCCTCTGAAGAGGAGGGGGAGGTAAGGCATTGATCTGAAAGCCCCATCCTCTTTAGAGGAGGGGGTGGGGGTGGTGGAAGCCTTAAGCCAACGTCTCAAGCCAAGGCCCGAAATCGGCCTTGGCGCGGGTGGTGTAGGCTTCCTTGCGCACTTTCTTCTTCACCGATGGATCGACCGGCGGAAACAGCCCGAAGTTCACGTTCATCGGCTGATAGGTGTCGGCTTCGGCATCCCCGGTGATGTGGCCAAGCAGGGCGCCCAGCGCCGTGGTTACCGGCGGCGGCGTCCACGGCCGGCCGGCCAGTTCCGCCGCTGCCATCAGGCCAGCCAGCATCCCCACCGACGCGCTTTCGACATAGCCTTCGCAGCCAGTGATCTGCCCGGCAAAGCGGATGCGCGGCGCAGATTTCAGGCGCAGCTGCCGATCGAGCAGCGTGGGAGAGTGAATAAACGTATTGCGGTGCAAGCCGCCCAGCCGCGCAAATTCGGCGTTTTCCAGGCCCGGAATGGTGCGGAACAGGCGCACCTGTTCGGCATGCTTGAGCTTGGTCTGGAAGCCCACCATGTTCCACAGCGTGCCCAGCTTGTTGTCCTGGCGCAGCTGCACCACGGCATAGGGCCAGCGGCCAGTGCGCGGATCGTCCAGACCAACCGGTTTCATCGGGCCAAAGCGCAGAGTGTCCTCGCCCCGTTCGGCCATCACCTCGATCGGCATGCAGCCGTCGAAATAGGGGGTGTTGGCCTCCCATTCCTTGAACACGGTCTTGTCACCATCGAGTAGGCCCTGGCGAAATGCCTGGTACTGCTCCTTGTTCATCGGGCAGTTGATATAGTCCTTGCCGGTGCTTTCCGGACCAGATGCCTTGTCCCAGCGGCTCGCCATCCAGCACACGTCCATGTCGATCGAATCGCGATAGACGATCGGGGCAATGGCATCGAAGAACGCCAGGCTTTCCGCGCCGGTGGCCGTGCCGATGCTGCTGGCGAGCGACGCAGCGGTCAGCGGCCCGGTGGCGACGATGGTCATGCCGTCCTGGGGCAGGGCATCGACCCGCTCACGCACCACTTCCAGGTTAGGCAATTCCGCCAGCGCGGCGTCCACCGCGGCGGAAAACACATCGCGGTCCACCGCCAGGGCAGAGCCGGCGGGCACGCGCGCCTTGTCGGCGGCGGCCATGATCAGGCTGTCGCAGCGGCGCATCTCGTGATGCAGCAGGCCTACTGCGTTCTTTTCGTCATCGTCCGAGCGGAACGAGTTGGAGCAGACCAGTTCGGCCAGCCCATCGCCCTGATGCGCGGCGGTGGTTTCGCCGCTGCCGCGCATTTCCGAAAGCCGCACGCGAAAGCCACGCCGGGCGAGTTGCCAGGCAGCCTCGCTGCCGGCCATGCCGCCGCCGATGATGTGAATCTGGTGCGTCATCGTTCAGCGCGCCCGGGGCAGCGCCACACTGCCATCGCTTTGCCGCGAAAGCGGCTCCATCGCCACCACCGCGGCCAGCGGCAACGGAGCATAGAGATGGGGAAACAGCGCCCCGCCGCGTGACACTTCCCATTTCAGGGTTTCGCCAAAGCCCGACAGGTCGATGGCGGCCACATGCAGGTCGTCCTGCCCGGCAAAGTGCTTGTCCACGGTAACGGTCAGCTGATCGTCCGTGGACATGTGGATATAGCCATCGGCCAGATCGACCGGCGCGCCGCCGAACGAACCCTGTTCCAGCTCGGCCCGCTGCGGCGCGGTCAGCACCTTGTAGGCGATCACGGGATGCCCGCTCATTCGTCCGCACCGCCTTCTGCGCCATCGCTTTCGACAGTGTCGCCGGCGATTGCTTCGTCCGCGATCGCTTCACCTTCACCGTCTTCGGCGTCCTGCTCGGCCAGGCGCACCGCGCCCACCACGTGCTCGTCACCCGAAACGTTGAACAGGCGCACCCCGGCCGATCCGCGCCCGATCACGCGCAGCGACGAAAGCGGCAGGCGGATCAGCTTGGCCTGGTCGGTCACCAGCATCAGCTGGTCGGCCTGCGAGGCGGGGAAGCTGGCGACGACCGGGCCATTGCGGCCGATGTTGTCGATATTGGTAATGCCCTGGCCACCACGGCCGGTGCGGCGATATTCATAGGCCGAAGACAGCTTGCCATAGCCGTTGGCGCAGACCGTGAGGATGAACTGCTCCTTGGCCACCAGTTCCTGGTAGCGTTCGGCGCTCATCTGCGGCTCGCCTTCCTTCTCGGCCTTCCACGGGGCAAAGCGCAGGTAATCCTCGCGCTCGTCCTGGTCCTTGACCCCGGCGCGATGCAGGATCGACAGCGAGATGACCTCGTCCCCGTCCTTGAGCGCCATGCCGCGCACCCCGGTGGAGGTGCGGCTCTGGAACTCGCGCACGTCGTCGGCCGGGAAGCGGATGGCCTTGCCGGCGCGACTGGCCAGCAGCACGTCGTCCCCTTCGGACAGCAGCGCCACGCCGATCAGGCGATCGTCGGTATCTTCCTCGAACTTCATGGCATACTTGCCGTTCGACGGGATGTTGGCGAACGAATCCATCGCATTGCGGCGCACATTGCCCTTGGCCGTGGCGAACATGACGTTGAGCGCGCCCCATTCGGCCTCGTCTTCGGGCAAGGGCAGCACGGCGGCGATTGTTTCGCCCTGATCAAGCGCGGGCAGCAGATTGACGACCGGGCGGCCGCGGGTGGCCGCGCCGCCTTCGGGCAGGCGCCACACCTTGAGGCGATAGACCTTGCCGGCGGTGGAGAAGAACAGCACCGGGGTGTGGGTGCTGGCCACGAACATCGTCGCGACGGCATCCTCTTCCTTGGTCGCCATGCCCGAGCGGCCCTTGCCGCCGCGCGCCTGGGCGCGGAACGTGGAAAGGGGCGTGCGCTTGATATAGCCATCGAGCGTGACGGTCACGACCATGTCTTCACGCTCGATCAGGTCTTCATCGTCGATGCCATCGGCGGCCGGCATGATCTGCGACAGGCGCGGCGTGGCATAGGCCGCGCGCACTTCCACCAGTTCCTGGCGCATCACGGCGTAAAGCTTCTGGCGGTCGGCCAGGATCGCCAGGTATTCGGCGATCGCGGCGGCCAGCTTTTCCAGTTCCTCGCCGATTTCGTCGCGGCCCAGTGCCGTCAGGCGGTGCAGGCGAAGGTCGAGGATCGCGCGCACCTGGATTTCCGACAGGCGATAGGTGCCTTCGCCGGCAACCGCGTCGTCCTCGATCGCCTCGACCAGGCGGATATAGGGCGCGATTTCGCCCATCGGCCATTCGCGGGCGAGAAGCGCCTCGCGGGCAAGCGCCGGATTGGCCGAGCCGCGGATGATCTTGACCACTTCATCGAGGTTGGTGACCGCCACCACCAGGCCAAGCAACACGTGGGCGCGGTCGCGCGCCTTGTTCAGCTCGAACTTGGTGCGCCGCGTGATCACTTCCTCGCGGAAGCGCACGAAGCTTTCGATGATATCCTTGAGGGTCAGGATTTCCGGACGCCCGCCACGGATGGCGAGCATGTTGGCCGGGAAGTTGGATTGGGCCGGGGTATTGCGCCACAACTGGTTGAGCACGACCTCGGGCGAGGCATCGCGCTTCAAGTCCACCACGACGCGAACGCCTTCGCGGTTGGATTCGTCGCGGATGTCGGAAATGCCCTCGATCCGCTTGTCCTTGGCGGCCTCGGCAATCTTTTCCACCAGGTTGGACTTGCCGACCTGATAGGGGATCGAAGTGAGCACGATCGAGCGCCGGTTGGCGTCGCGGCCGCGGCCTTCCTCCACCTCGTGGCGGCAGCGCATCATGATCGACCCGCGGCCTTCGGTATAGGCCTTGCGCGCACCGGCGGCGCCCAGGATCAACGGGGCGGTGGGAAAATCGGGACCGGGAATGATCTGGATCAGCTCGTCGATCGTGATCAACGGGTTGTCCATATAGGCCAGGCAGCCGTCGATCACTTCGCCCAGGTTGTGCGGCGGAATGTTGGTGGCCATGCCCACGGCGATGCCACCGGCGCCATTGACCAGCAGGTTGGGGAAGCGCGCCGGCAGAACCTGCGGCTCGTGCTCCGCCCCGTCATAGTTGGGCTGGAAGTCGACCGTGTCCTTGTCGATATCGGCCAGCAGCGAGTCAGACACCTTGGCCAGGCGCGCTTCGGTATAGCGCATCGAGGCTGGCGGATCGGGGTCCATCGAACCGAAGTTACCCTGGCCGTCGATCAGCGGCAGGCGCATCGACCAGTCCTGGGTCATGCGCGCCAGCGCGTCATAGATCGCCGCGTCGCCATGGGGGTGATACTTACCCATGGTATCGCCAACGATACGGGCAGACTTGCGATAGGGCTTGGTCGAGGTGAAGCCGTTCTCGTGGCTGGTCCACAAGATGCGGCGATGCACCGGCTTCAACCCGTCGCGCACATCGGGAAGCGCACGCGCCACGATCACGCTCATCGCGTAATCGAGGTAGCTGGTCTTCATTTCGTCGACGATGTCGATCCGCTGGAATTCGTGGTCCGGCGTGCCGGGGGTGGGATCGAGGTTCGGGGTGTCGTCGCTCACGATGGTGGCTTTGTCATTTCGTTGTCTGGAAAGTAACCGCCCTAGGCGCCTTGCGCGCAAAAGGCCAGCAAACCATGCCGTTTCCGACCCAACTAACCATCACTTTTCCACACATGCGACAAGCTGCCTGAACAGCAGGACGAAATGCCATTCAATCCGCGTTCACCCCGTGCCACCTAGCAAGCGCAGAGTTGCCAAGGGAGCCATTCCGCGCCACTAGCGCAGGGCCGACCAGGGTAAACGGCGGGGCCACGTGAATCCGAAACATGCGACACGGGCACCGTCGGGGTCGAACAGGAGATAAGAGATGCGCGGTTCTTTGTGGAATTCGGGTAAGGGCATGGTTGCGCGCACGGCGATGGCCGTTGCGCTGGCATCGGGGCTTGGTCTTGGCGGCATGATCGCTCCTGCGATCGCCAAGGAAGCCAAGAAGGAGCAGCCTGCCGCTGGCGGCAACTCCAAGGAATTTGCGGCAGCGGCCGCGCCGTTCCAGAAATCTTTCAATGATTGGCAGGCTACCAAGGGCAAGGCCCCCGAGGCTGAATTCAAGGCTGGCGCGCAGAAGCTGGCCGGTGAAATCGGCCCGGTGGAAGCCGGCGCCAAGACCCCCCTCGATCGCCTGATCCTGGGCCAGTGGCAGCAGATCCTGGGCGGTGCCATGGGTGACGGCGCGCTGCAGCAGAAGGGCCTGCAGAACATGGCCGACAGCGGCCAGCTCAGCGCCGACAAGGTGCCGATGGTGCAGTACTTCCTGGGCGCCACTGCCTATCAGAACAAGGACTATGCCACCGCCACCAAGGCGCTGCGCGCTGCCGTCGACGCCAACTACAGCGAAGACAACGCCGCCGAACTGCTGGCCGATTCCTATGTCCAGCAGAACCAGCCGACCCAGGCGCTCGACGCGCTCAAGGCTGCCATCGCCGCACGCAAGGCCGCGAACGGCACCGTGCCGGTGAGCTGGTACAAGCGTGGCCAGGTCATTGCCTACAACGCCAAGCTGGGCCCGCAGGCGATCGAATGGGGCCTGCTGTCGGTTGCGGCTGATCCCACCCCGATCAACTGGCTCGGCGCTGGCCAGCTGACCCGCGAATTCAGCCAGTTCGGCAAGGAAGAGTCGGTCGATCTGGGCCGCCTGTTCGAACGCACCGGCGCGCTGGGTGTCGACAAGCAGTACACCGGCCGCGAATTCGTGGAATACATCCAGGCGGCCGACCCGCGTCGTCTGCCCGGTGAAGTGCAGAAGCTGGCCGAACAGGGCATTGCTTCGGGCGCGCTCAAGGCATCCGACCCGTTCGTGTCTGATGCCCTGGCCCAGGCCAAGGCCCGTATCGCCGCTGGCGACAAGGCCTCGCTCCCGGCCATGGAACGCGATGCGGCCAAGACCGCCGATGGCAAGCTCTCGGCGATCACCGCTGACGCCTACCTCTCGTATGGCGATGCGGCCAAGGCCGAAACGCTCTACAAGGCGGCGCTGAGCAAGGGCATCGCAGCCCAAGCCGACAAGGACCGCATCGAAACCCGCCTGGGCATCGCGCTGGCCGATCAGGGCAAGTACGATGAAGCCAAGGCAGCGTTTTCCACGATCACCAGCGGCGTGCGCCTGCCCCTGGCGCAGCTATGGATCCAGTATGTGGTGACCAAGGGCGCCAAGTAAGCGCTCCAGGTTCACGCTGCGCAGCACGCGTAGCCAAAAAGATGAAGGGCGGCTCCTTGCGGGGCCGCCCTTTTCCTTTCTGGGATCTTTTTGCTAGCTGAAATCAGGCTGCCGGGGCGAACGTGCCCGTTTCCTCGTTCAGCAGGTGCAGGATGCCATCGGAAATGGCAAAGAATGCGCCGCGCAGGGTAAGGTCGCCGGCGTCTTCCTTTTCCTTCACCCACGGGAAGGTGCGCAGGTTGGCAAGGCTGGCCTTCACACCAGCCAGTTCCATCGCGCGCTCGGCGGTGCGGCCACTGGTGCCGTGCTCTTCGACCACCGGCTTGCGCGCTTCGTCGAGCAGCGAAATCCAGTCGGCTACAAAGCCACCGGCGCCGCGTGCGGCCCCGGCCATTTCCTGGGTCAGCGCGGCGCGGCAGCCGCCGCACATGCCGTGGCCCATGACCACGACTTCCTTGACCTTGAGCACCTGCACGGCGAATTCCAGCGCGGCCGAAACACCGT
This sequence comes from Novosphingobium sp. 1529, assembly GCF_040544855.1. Lineage (NCBI taxonomy): Bacteria > Pseudomonadati > Pseudomonadota > Alphaproteobacteria > Sphingomonadales > Sphingomonadaceae > Novosphingobium > Novosphingobium sp. 1529. The sequence continues at coordinate 410,423 of NZ_JBEPKW010000002.1, read as the reverse complement.
GATGACCGGGCGAGGTTTCGAACGGCGGCACCATGGCTGCCACATTGCGCACCACGAACATTTCGCCCGGATCGGTGTCGAACACCTGGGCCGGGTCGACGCGGCTGTCGGAACAGGCGATGATCATCACCTTGGGTTCCTGCCCTTCGCGCAAGCGCTCCCAGCGCTCACGATGCGGGGTCCAACCATGGTCACGGAAGCGGCGGTAGCCGGCGAGGAGCTGATCCAGCTCGGGGGATGTCGCGTTTGCCATGAGCAAACGCCATGCCGTGTTCGATTGGCACTTTCAAGTGCCCCAAGTTACGCCTATCTGCGCAGGCATGACCGACACTGCCTCGAACCTTGAGCCCGCCCAGCCTCAGCGCATGCGCAAGCCTGACTGGATTCGTGTAAAGGCGCCCACCAGCAAGGGCTATGGCGAGACGCGCCAATTGATGCGCGACTTGAAGCTGAATACCGTGTGCGAAGAGGCAGCCTGCCCCAACATCGGCGAATGCTGGACCAAGAAGCACGCCACCGTGATGATCCTGGGTGACGTGTGCACCCGCGCCTGCGCGTTCTGCAACGTCAAGACCGGCATGCCGCGCAAGGTCGACATTTCCGAGCCGGGCCACGTGGCCGAGGCGGCGGCCCGCATGGGGCTGGAACACATCGTCATCACCTCGGTCGATCGCGACGATCTGCCCGATGGTGGTGCCTCGCAGTTCGTCAAGGTGATCAAGGCCCTGCGCGAACAGACGCCGCAGACCACGATCGAAATCCTCACGCCCGATTTCCGCAACAAGATGGAAGGCGCGGTTGCCGCCATCGTCGAGGCGGGACCGGACGTGTACAACCACAACCTGGAAACCGTGCCCCGGCTCTATCCCACGATCCGGCCCGGCGCGCGCTATTACGCGTCGCTGCGCCTGCTCGAACAGGTCAAGCGGCTCAACCCGATGATCTTCACCAAGTCGGGCATCATGCTGGGCCTGGGCGAAGAGCGCCTGGAAGTGCACCAGGTGATGGATGACATGCGCTCGGCGCAGATCGATTTCCTCACCATGGGCCAGTATCTTCAGCCCACGCCCAAGCACACCAAGGTGATGGAGTTCGTCACGCCCAAGGCGTTCGATGCCTATGGCGCGATTGCCCGCGCCAAGGGCTTCCTGCAGGTGGCATCAAGCCCGCTGACCCGTTCGAGCTATCACGCCGGCGAAGACTTTGCCCAGATGCGCGCCACGCGCGAGGCGCAGCTGGCCAAGGCAGCGGCGCGCGCCGGGGCATAAGATGCCGCGCATCGCCGAACAGCGGCGGCTGCAATGGTCGCCGGAACAGATGTTCGACCTCGTCGCCGACGTGCGCCGCTATCCAGAGTTTTTGCCCTGGGTGGTGGCCACGCGGATCAAGGCGGACAGTGAAACCGAGATGGTCGCCGACATGCTCGTCGGCTTCAACGCGCTGCGCGAAAAGTTCACCTCGCGCGTGCGCAAGGCCAAGCCTGACCGGATCGAGGTGGAATATCTCGACGGGCCGATGAAAAGCCTGTCCAACACCTGGTCGTTTCGCCCGGGTGACGACGGCACCGGCTGCGTGATCGATTTCTGCGTCGATTTCAGCTTTCGCAACGCCTTGTTCGAAAAGCTGGCGGGCCAGTACCTCGATCGCGCGTTCCGCAAGATGGTCGCCGCCTTCGAAACCCGCGCGGCCAAGCTCTATGGCCCGGTCGAGGCCTGATCACGGCTGAGCGTCGGCCCCGCTTTCGCACGGGGCCGCGTGGCCTCAATCCGCTTCGGGCGGCATCAGCAGTTCGAGGGCGCAAAGCGTGGCCTGGTGGCGCACGGCGCTGCGGGTCTGGCAATCATCGAACAGCCGGGTTTCGGCCATGATGTCTTCCGGGTTCTGGCCGCGGTGCGCACGGGCAAACACCACGGTGCCGACCGGCTTCTGTTCCGAACCGCCATCGGGGCCGGCAATGCCGGTGATCGCCACCGCAACATCGGCCTGCGAATGGGCAAGGGCACCCTGCGCCATCGACCAGGCGGTCGCCACCGATACCGCGCCAACCGCATCGATCACGTCGAGCGATACACCCAGCAACTCGTGCTTGGCCTCGTTCGAATAGGTCACGAAGCCGCGATCGAGCACGCTCGAACTGCCGGCGATTTCGGTCAGCGCGGCCGCCACCAGACCGCCGGTGCAGCTTTCGGCCAAAGCGACCGTGCGGCCGATGCTGCGATTGGCCTCGATCACGCGCTGGGCCAGCGCGACGATGTCGTGCGGAAGAAGGGAGTCGGTTTCGGGGGGCATGATTGGGGGGTGTTCCGTTGTCATGGGGTTTCCGGGCACAGGGGCAGCCCAGGTTTGCGGGGCACGATGCCCGGCTTGCGCGATGGCGAATCGACCATGCGGATGATGAAGGTGAACAGGCTGGCGGTGTTTTCCGGCGGCAATGGCGCCAGAAGGCGCGTCATCTGTTCCAGCGGGGCGCAGCTTTGCGGCTTGATCGATTCGGTGACCATCTGCCCCACCATGCCATCGGCAAACGGCTGCAAGGCCTTGTCGGGCAACCGGGCCATCTGCGCAATGGTCTGGTCACCGCCCTTGGCGTCGGCCTGGCCCAGCTTGAGCAGCGCTGCCTTGGCGCGCGGCCAAGCAGCCGGCTTGGCCTGGGCATAGCGCTGCACCAGCGATTGGCCTTCGCGGGCGAAATAGCCCTGCGGCGCCAGGTGCGGCGCGCAGAACGTGATCGCGCTGTCCATCGCCGATGGCAGGGCATAGGCCACCATGGCATCGACATCGGCCGGCTCCAGGCAGGCGCGGGCGTCTGCCGCAAAGGCCTGCTGCCCCGCGAGCAATCCGGCAAGGGCGAGCGTGGCGGCGCTGCGGCGCGCAAGGGTCAGGCTGATCATTGCGGCACCACGGTGGCAACGGCCTGCGCCGCAATGCCTTCACCGCGACCGGTCGTGCCCAGGCGCTCGGTGGTCGTCGCCTTCACGCTGACGCGGTCGATCGGCAGGCCCAGGATTTCGGCGAGGCGGGCGCGCATCGCCGCCTTGTGTGGGCCGATCTTGGGCGCTTCGCAGATGATCGTCACGTCGACATTGGCAATCGCATGGCCGCTTTGCGCCACCAGCGCGGCGGCATGCGCCAGGAAACGATCGGACGAGGCGCCTTTCCACTGCGCATCGGACGGCGGGAAGTGATCGCCGATGTCACCGGCTGCAATAGCGCCGAGCAGCGCATCGACCAGGGCATGGATCGCCACGTCGGCATCGCTGTGGCCCGAAAGGCCCTTGGCATGATCGATCTTGACGCCGCACAGCCACAGGTCTTGCCCCGTGACCAGGCGGTGAACGTCAAAACCCATGCCCGTGCGGGGAAGGGGGGCTGGCATCGGGGCAGTCTCCAGATCGCTGGCAAAGGTCACCTTGCGCAAGGCCTCGTCTCCGGCAACGAGCGCCACGGCCAGGCCCGCGGCATCGGCCACCTGTGCATCATCGCCCGCTTCGGCGCCGCCGTTCCAGCCACGATGGGCGGCAAGGATGGCAGGATAATGAAACGCTTGCGGCGTCTGCACACGGAACAGGCCCTCGCGCGCCACGGCAACATCGCGTCGGCCATCCTCGCGCCCACGCACCACGCTGTCGACCACCGGCAGCGCCGGAATGGCACCAGGCGCCGATGCCAGCGCCGCCAACAAGCGATCGATCACTGCGCGCGGCAGGACCGGACGGGCAGCGTCGTGAATCAGCACATGGTCCGGTGCATCGTCAGCCAACGCTTCCAGCGCGCACGCTACCGATTCTCGCCGCGTCTCTCCGCCATGGACGAATACGACATCGGGCAATCCCTGCAGGGCTGCGGCCGCTACCTCTTCCCAACCGCGCGGGATCGCCACCATCACCGGCGCGACACCGGCAGAAATCAGCGATTCCACGCTGTGGCGCACCAGTGGCTGGCCCTGCCACAGGGCAAACTGCTTAGGCACGCTGCCACCGGCACGCAGGCCCTTGCCGGCGGCGACCACGATGGCGGCCGTCCTGCTAAAGGATTGCTGGTCTGAAGGGGGAGGGACAGGGTTCATTCCGGGTGCGCCTCTACCAGCAGGGCGCAGGGAAGCCAAGCGGCGGCTTGGCCCTCCCGGACGGGCGCTTGCCCACTCGCGCGTATTCGACTAAGGGCTGCCTGTTTTTTAGGCAGTATCGTTCGGTCATGACCCAGGTTCCCACTCCCCCCGTTCTCGCCCCGCTCGACGTTGGCCCCGTGCGCATTGGCTGCCCGGTGGTGCTGGCGCCGATGACGGGCGTTTCCGATCTGCCGTTCCGCCTGATGGTGCGGCGCTTCGGTTCGGGCCTCAACGTGACGGAAATGATCGCCAGCCCCGCCGCGATCCGCGAAACGCGCCAGTCGATCCAGAAGTGGGCGTGGCACCCCACCGAGGAACCGGTCTCCATGCAACTGGTCGGCTGTGATCCCGAACAGATGGGTGAAGCGGCCAAGCTGTCGGAAGATCGCGGCGCGGCCATCATCGACATCAACATGGGCTGCCCGGTGCGCAAGGTGGTCAACGGCTATGCCGGCTCTGCGCTGATGCGCGAAGTGCCGCTGGCGGCGCGCCTCATCGAAGCGACGGTCAAGGCGGTGAAGGTTCCGGTCACGGTCAAGATGCGCATGGGCTGGTGCCATGACAGCCTCAATGCCCCGGAACTGGCACGGATCGCGCAGGATCTTGGCGCGCAGATGATCACCGTGCACGGCCGCACCCGCAACCAGATGTACAAAGGCAGCGCCGACTGGGCGTTTGTTCGCAAGGTCAAGGAAGCGGTGACCATTCCGGTGATCGTCAACGGCGATATCTGCGGGATCGAAGATGTGGCCCAGGCCGTGGCGCAAAGCGGTGCCGATGGCGTGATGATCGGGCGCGGTGCCTATGGCCGCCCGTGGCTGCTGGGGCAGGTGATGCACTGGCTGCAGACCGGGGAGGTGCGCCCCGATCCCACGATCGAGGAGCAATACCGCCTGATCGTGGAACATTACCAGTCGATGCTCGACCACTATGGCGCCGTCACCGGCGTGAACATGGCGCGCAAGCACCTGGGCTGGTACACCAAGGGCCTGCCGGGGTCGGCCGAGTTCCGCAACCGCGTCAACTTCATCGATGATGCGCAGGACGTGCTCGCCAATCTCGAAGCGTTCTACGCCCCGCTGCACCACCGCGAAGCGGCATGACGCAAGGGCTGGACCGCGCCCGCGCCGAGCATCTGGTGCGGCCCGATCCCAAGCGCATGATTGCCAGCTTTCCGCTGGCCGTATTGCTGCTGGCGCCCGACATGACGATTTCGGCGGTCAATCCGGCGGCCGAACAATTGCTGAGCCAGGGGGCGCGGCGCCTGGTCGGCAAGGCCCTGATCGACGTTCTGGCCTTTGAAGAACCGCTGATCCTGCATCGCCTTGCCGATGCCGAGACGCACCTGGTGGCGCGGCGCGTGCGCGTTGGCCTGCCTGGCCGCAGCACCCGCGCGCTCGACGTGATGACCGCGCCGGTCCAGCATCATCCGGGCTGGCAAATGCTGGTCCTGCACGAAATGAGCGGGGTGGAAGGCTTAAGCGACGACGTGCCCGGTGCCGGTGCGGGCGAGACCGGCGCCCTGCGCGCGCCCGAGGTGCTGGCCCACGAAATCAAGAATCCGCTCGCCGGCATTCGCGGCGCGGCGCAATTGCTCGACCGCAAGCTGGGTGAGGCGGACCGCGCGTTGACCGGGCTGATCACCGCCGAGGTCGATCGCATCGCCAAGCTGATCGATCACATGCAGTCGCTGTCGCGCCGCATCCGCGAGCCGGCCGTGCCCTGCAACCTGCACGAAGCGGTGCGCCGTGCCCAGGCGGTGATCGCCGCCAGCGACCCGGGTGGCGTGGTGGTGCGGGAGGAATTCGATCCCTCGCTGCCCCCGGTCACGGCCAATCCCGACGCCCTGGTGCAGATCCTGCTCAACCTCATGACCAATGCGCGCGAGGCATGCGAGGGGCAGGACAACCGCCGCATCGTGGTGCGCACGCGCTTTGCCAGCGGCATCCAGGTGCATTCGCGCGCGGGCAAGCCGCTGCGCCTGCCGATCGAGGTGCGCGTCAGCGACAATGGCCCGGGCATCGACCCCGCGCTGCGCGATCATATCTTCGAGCCCTTCGTCACCGCAAAGAAGAACGGCCAGGGCCTGGGCCTCGCCCTGGTGCAGAAGCTGGTGCGGGAAATGAACGGGCGCATTACCCATGATCGTGACGAGGTGGGGGGGTGGACGCATTTCCGCCTGCATCTGCCCGTTGCCGGCACTGTGCAGAATGATTGAGCGCATGAAAGAGTCGATTCTGCTGGTCGAGGATGATTCCTCCATCGCCATCGTCATCACCGCAGCGCTCGAGGCCGAGGGCCTGCACGTTGACCGCTGCGACAGCATTGCCGGGCGCGATTGCCTGTTGGCGAGCAAGCCCTATGGCCTGATGCTGACCGACGTGATGCTAACCGATGGTGACGGCATCGAAACGCTTCCCCCCGTGCGCGCGGCGTTTCCGCGCATGCAGGTGATCATCCTGTCGGCGCAGAACACGCTCGATACCGCGGTGCGGGCGAGCGACACCGGCGCCTTTGAATATTTTCCCAAGCCGTTCGACCTGGAAGAACTGGTGCGCACCGTGCGCCAGGCGCTGGGCGCATTGGACGGCAGCGATCTGCCCGATGCTGCCGAAGACCTGGGGCAGGGCCTGCCGCTGGTCGGGCGCAGCGCGGCGATGCAGGCGGTCTATCGCATGATCACGCGCGTGCTGCGCAATGATCTGACCGTGCTGATCCTGGGCGAATCCGGCACCGGCAAGGAACTCGTGGCCGAAGCGATCCACCAGTTGGGCAACCGGCGGGACGGGCCGTTCGTGGCGGTCAACACCGCTGCCATCCCGCACGAGTTGATCGAAAGCGAGCTGTTCGGCCACGAAAAGGGCGCGTTCACCGGGGCGGTAGCCCGGCAGATCGGCAAGTTCGAACAGGCCGCGCGCGGCACGCTGTTTCTCGACGAAATCGGCGACATGCCGCTGGAGGCGCAGACCCGCCTGCTGCGCGCCTTGCAATCCGGGCGCATCCGCCGCGTGGGCGGCACGGAGGAAATCGCGCTCAACTGTCGGATCATTGCGGCAACCAATCGCGATCTGGTGCCGATGATCGCCGCCGGCACGTTCCGCGAAGACCTTTACTACCGCCTCGCCGTCGTGCCGATCGAACTGCCGCCACTGCGCGAGCGGGCTGACGACGTGGAGGCGCTGTCCCGCCATTTCCTGGCGCGGGCAGCGGCCGAGGGATTGCCCCGGCGGCAGCTGTCGGCAGCAGGTGCGGCGCTGCTCGCGCGCCAGCCCTGGCGCGGCAACGTGCGCGAATTGCGCAATTTCATCTTCCGCCTGGCCCTGCTGGCGCGCGACGATGTGGTCGATGACGCCACGATCGAACCACTGCTGGCCAGCGATAACGCGGCCCAGCGCGCTGGCGAGCCCGAAGCGGGCATCGGCAAAGCTGCCCCGGCCGATTTCGCTACGGCCCTCGACGCATTCCTGATCCAGGCGCGCCCCGAGCCGGGCATGCTCTATGACACCGCGCTGGCCGCGTTCGAGCGGCCGCTGTTCCTTCATGCCCTGGCGCAGACCGGCGGCAACCAGTTGCGAGCCGCGCAACTGCTGGGGATCAACCGCAACACGCTGCGCAAGCGCCTGGTCGATCTGGGCATTGCGCCGGAAGATGCCTTGGGTGGTCGCTGACGCGCCTCGTCCAGACGCGGTGTGTCATAAAAGCACTTGCATTTTTGCAACAGCAGCGTTGTAAAGGCGCCACGATGGTCGCAAATGCAACACGTTCGGGCAAACGACTGCCGCGCTGGTGGCGACGGCTGCTGGTGTCGCTGCGCCGCGCCAACGTGTTCCTCCTGCTGGAAATGACTGCCGGAACCGCGCTGATCACGATGCTGATGGTCTCATGGCAGACGGTCAGCGCCAACAGCGCCGCCAATCAACTGTTGCCGGCACGGCTCACCTCGGTCCTGCTCATCGGCTCGCTGGTGCCGGCCATGGCGCTTATCGTGCTGGCGGGCCGCCGCTTGGCCCTGGCGCGGGCCGCGCGCAGCGGCCTTGGCACCAGCGGGCGGCTGCACGTGCGCCTGGTCTGGCTGTTTTCGCTGATCGCGGCGATCCCCACGCTGCTGGTCGTGATCTTTGCCTCGCTGCTGTTCCAATCTGGCGTGGAATTCTGGTTTTCCAGCGATTCCCGCGGCATGCTGGAAAATGCCAACAGCCTTGCCCGCGGCTATTATGCCGACAAGCTGCGCGATGTCGGCCGCGAAAGCGTGGCCATGGCCGGCGACGTGCGCGGTTATTTCGACCAGGCCCCGATCACCAGCCAGGACTTTCTCGCCGGCTATTCCTGGCAGGTCTACAGCCGCAAGATGGACGAGAGCGCGATCATCGAGCGCGGCCGCGATGGCACCCTGCGTACCGCTGCAATCGTTGATCCCAATGCGAAGGACAACCGCGAGCGCGTTACGCCCGATGAACTGCGCAAGCTCGATGCCGGGGAGCAGGTCGTCGTCAACGCCTCAGCCGAGCGGATCGAGGCGGTCACCCCAATCGATCACCAGCGCGGCATCTATCTGTATGTGGCACGCAACTCCGACAAGCTGGCGCTGAGCCAGTTCGAGCGCGCCAACAGTGTGCTGTCCGCCTATGACATGCTCAGCCGCAGTGCGCGCGCGATCCAGTTGCGTTTCAATGTCGCGCTGTTCGTGATCAGCCTGGCGCTGGTAATGCTGGCGGTGTGGGTAGCGTTGCGCTTTGCCGATCGCCAGGTTGCCCCGCTGGCCGAACTGGTCAAGGCCGCGCGCAGCGTGGGCAGCGGCAATTTTGCCATGCGCGTGGCACCGGTCAAGAACATCGACGAGGTCGGCATGCTGACCCGCGCTTTCAACCGCATGACGGCGCAACTGGAAGGGCAGACCCAGGCGCTGGTCAATGCCAATGCCCAGCTCGACGTGCGGCGCGTGTTCATCGAAACCGTGCTGGAATCGATCACGGCCGGGATCGTTTCGGTTGGGCCGGATGGCACCATCCAGCTGATGAACTCTTCGGCGCAGAAGCTCCTGCTCGAAGATCCCCGCGTCTCGGCCGATGGCCGCACGCTGACCGAAATCGCGCCACAGATCGCGCAGCTTGTTGCCAACGGCGAAAGCAGCGGCATCGTACAATATGCCCGCCAGGGTGAACTGCTCACCCTCGCGGTCAAGGCGCGGGCCGATCGCCACGGCCACGTGATAACCTTCGAGGACATCACCCGCCAGCTGATCACCCAGCGCCGCGCGGCCTGGTCCGACGTGGCGCGCCGCATCGCACACGAGATCAAGAACCCGCTGACGCCGATCCAGCTGGCGACCGAGCGCCTCAAGCGCCGCTATCGCCGGCAGATCGTGACCGATCCCGAACTGTTCGAGGAACTGACTGCCACGATCATCCGCCAGGTGGGCGACCTGCGCAAGATGGTGGACGAGTTCTCCTCGTTCGCGCGCCTGCCCAAGCCGGTGTTCCGCAGCGAGGATGCCAGCGATCTGGTGCGCCAGGCGCTGTTCCTTCAGGAAGTGGCGCATGGCGAGGTCAGCTTCAGCTTTACCAGCGATGCGCCGGCCGTGCCGTTCCAGTGCGATCGTCACCAGTTCGGCCAGGTGATGACCAACGTGCTCAAGAACGCGGTAGAGGCGGTCGAGCAGCAGCGCGCAAAGGTGTCTGACCTTGATTACCGCGGCCGCATCGCGGTGCAGCTTCATGCCGATGATGCGGCCGTCGTGGTCACCGTGATCGACAATGGCGTTGGCCTGCCGGTCGAGCGCGAGCGCATTCTCGAACCCTACGTCACCACGCGTGAAAAGGGCACCGGGCTGGGCCTGGCAATCGTCAACAAGATTGTCGAGGAGCATGGCGGCGACATGGCCTTTGCCAACGAGCCGGAAGGCGGCACGCGCGTGACCATGCGCTTTGCCCGCGATCCCCTGGCCCAGGCCGGGGGCGTGGCCCCTGCCAATGCACCGCCCGTCGATACGGTGGCTGCCGCGCCGCATTGATCCTTTCTGGACCGCACGATTCCATCAGGCTTTTTCCACAGGACTCAGAAATTCCCATGGCTCTCGATATCCTGATCGTCGACGATGAACGTGACATCCGCGAACTCGTGGCGGGCGTGCTCAGCGACGAAGGCTATGGCTGCCGCCTTGCCGGTGACAGCACCTCGGCCCTGGCCGCGGTGGACGAACGCCGCCCCAGCCTGGTCCTGCTCGACGTGTGGCTCCACGGCAGCCCGATGGACGGGCTTGAAGTGCTGGACGAGATCAAGAAGCGCGAGCCGGAACTGCCGGTGATCATCTTTTCCGGCCACGGCAATATCGATACCGCCGTTTCGGCCATCAGCCGCGGCGCGATGGATTTTCTCGAAAAGCCGTTCGAGGCCGAACGCCTGCTGCTGCTGGTGGAACGTGCCACCGAAACCGAACGCTTGCGCCGGGAAAATCAGCGCCTGCGCCAGGGCTTCGTCGCCTCGGAAGAGTTCACCGGCAATTCGGCGGCGATCAACCAGGTGCGTGCCACGCTCAAGCGGGTGGCCAACACCGGCAGCCGCTTGCTGATCACCGGCCCGGCCGGATCGGGCAAGGAAGTGGCCGCGCGCCTGCTCCACAGCTGGAGCCCGCGCGCGCAGAACGCCTTTATTACCGTCAATTCCGCGCGCATCACGCCCGAACGCTTTGAACAGGAACTGTTCGGCGAAGAGGCGGATGGCAAGCTGGTGCGCGCCGGCCTGCTGGAAATGGCCGATGGCGGCACGCTCTTCCTCGATGAAGTGGCCGACATGCCGGCCTCGAGCCAGGCGCGTATCCTGCGCGTCTTGACCGAGCAGGCATTCGTGCGCGTGGGTGGCCATCGCCAGATCCGCGTGGACGTGCGGGTCGTTTCCTCTTCCTCGCGCCCGCTCGAAAAGGAAATCGCCGAGCGGCGTTTCCGCGAAGACCTGTTCTACCGCCTCAACGTGGTTCCAGTCGCGATCCCGCCGCTGACCGATCGGCGCGACGACATCCCCTCGCTGGTCGATCATTTCTTCACCCGCTATGCCAGCGAGCAGGGCGTCTCGCCGCCGGGCATCACGCCCGAGGCCATGGCCGCGTTGCAAAGCTATGACTGGCCGGGGAATGTGCGCCAGCTGCGCAACGTGGTGGAGCGCACGATCATCCTCACCCCGCGCGAGCGCCTGGCCCGGATCGAGGCCGACATGCTGCCCGCCGAAATCGTTTCCACCCGGCTTGGCGCCGATACCGGCACCTCGGCGTTGATGGGCGTGCCGCTGCGCGAGGCGCGCGAGAATTTCGAGCGCGAGTACCTCAAGGTCCAGATCCGGCGCTTTTCGGGCAACATCTCAAAGACCGCCAGCTTCATCGGGATGGAACGCTCTGCCCTGCATCGCAAGCTCAAGCTGTTGGGCATGGCGGAGCGGCGCGAGGACGAGGAAGACGACTGACCGTCTGGCGGGCGTTCCACCAGGCTTTTACGCACAAGCGAACGTTTGCGACAAAAACCCGGTTTACGCAGCCGCAAAGCGGCCATAAGACAAGGTTCGAAGCCGGCCCATGGCCATTGCCGTGTCATCTTGCACCGCAATGATCGTGAGCCAGATCGCGAAGCCCCGGAATAGCGCCGAAAGGACCGGGGCCCGCCAATAGAACGGAGTCACAAGAATGACCGGAAAGACCCTGTCTGCGCGTCCCCGCGCCAAGTCCGAAGCCGCAGCCCCTGCCGAGGCCGCTGCGCCTGCGACTACGCCCGCACCTGTCGCCAGCGGCGGCGCCGTGAAGGGCCAGAACCTTCAGGACGTGTTCCTCAACCATCTGCGCAAGAACAAGATTCCCGTCACCATGTTTCTGGTGAAGGGCGTCAAGCTGCAGGGCATCGTCACCTGGTTTGACAATTTCTCGATCCTGCTGCGCCGCGACGGTCAGTCGCAGCTGGTCTACAAGCACGCGATCTCCACGATCATGCCGGGCCAGCAGCTTTCGGTTGCCCACTTCCAGAGCGGCAACGACGAAAACGGCAAGAAGCGCCTGTTGCAGGAAGTGTTCCTGTCGAGCGTGCGCGATGCCGGCGTGCAGGTTACCATGTTCCTCGTCAACGGCGTCATGCTGCAGGGCAAGGTCGCGGCCTACGACCTTTTTTGCATGCTGCTGGAACGCGAAGGCTATGTGCAGCTCGCCTATAAGCATGCCGTCTCGACGATTCAGCCGGCCGGCCATGTCGATCTGACGGGTGACTGGGAAGGCGAAGCGAACTGAGCACTTTCGAATTTGGACGCAATGCGGGTGACATCGAAGGCGAAGTCACCCGTGGCGCGCGCGCCATTGTTGTTCTGCCCGATGTTCGCCAGCGCGGCGGCTTGGGCGAGGATGCCGAAGCGCGCCTGGAAGAAGGGCAGGGCCTGGCCCGCGCCATCGGCATCGAAGTGGTCGACGCGTTCATCGTGCCGATCCGCGCGGTGCGCCCCGGCACGCTGTTTGGGGAAGGGCAGGTCGAACGCCTGGCTGTGAGCGCCACGCAGAACGAGGCCGAACTGGTCATCATTGATGGGGCGCTGTCGGCGATCCAGCAGCGCAACCTGGAAGACAAGCTCAAGCGCAAGGTGATCGACCGCACCGGGTTGATCCTTGAAATCTTTGGCGAACGCGCCGCCACCGCCGAAGGGCGGCTGCAGGTGGAACTCGCCCATCTCGATTACCAGGCTGGTCGCCTGGTGCGCTCTTGGACCCACCTCGAACGCCAGCGCGGCGGCTTTGGCTTCCTGGGTGGCCCTGGTGAAACCCAGATTGAGGCGGACCGGCGGATGATCCGCAACCGCATGGGCCGCTTGCGCCGCGAACTGGAACAGGTGCGCCGCACCCGTGGCCTGCACCGCGAACGGCGCCAGCGCGCGCCATGGCCGGTGATTGCCTTGGTTGGCTATACCAACGCCGGAAAATCCACGCTGTTCAACCGTCTGACCGGCGCCGCGGTGATGGCCGAAGACCTGCTGTTCGCCACGCTCGATCCCACCATGCGCGCCATCCGCATGCCGGGGGTTGAAAAGGCGATCCTGTCAGACACGGTCGGCTTCATTTCCGATCTGCCCACGCAGCTCGTTGCGGCGTTCCGCGCCACGCTGGAGGAAGTGACGGCGGCCGATGTGATCGTGCACGTGCGCGATATCGCCAACCCGGCGGCGGCCCAGCAAAAGGCTGAAGTGGAAGAAATCCTTACGGACCTGGGCGTGATCGGGGAGGGTGGCAGCGAGATCCCGATCGTCGAGGCCTGGAACAAGTGGGATCTGCTCGCCGAAGACGAACGCGCCATGCGCGAGGCAATGATCGCCCATGGCGTGCCCGAGCAGAAGGTCGTGCCGATCTCCGCGATGACGGGGGAGGGCACCGATACCCTGCTCAGTGTCTTGAGCGACATGCTGACCGGGAATGCGCAAGTGCTGGAACTCACTGTGCCCGTCAGCGATGGCCAGCGCCTCGCCTGGCTGCACGCCCATGGTGAAGTGCTGCGCGAAGAGCCCAACGAAGACCAGACGGCACTGCGCCTCAGCGTGCGGTTAAGCCTCGCTGATATCGGCCGCTTCACCACGCTCTGACACTTTCACCGCCTGCCACAGTGCTTCCTGGGCATCGAGGTCCAGCGTGGCAAAGCGTCCTTGCGCCAATGCCTCCATCGCGCGGAAACGCCGCTCGAACTTGGCATTGGCGTGGCGCAGCGCGTCTTCGGGGGCAATGCCATAGGCGCGCACGGCGTTGACCGCGGCAAACAGCAGGTCGCCGGCTTCATCCAGCTGTTCCGCTGTGGTTTGCGCCGCGGCCAGCTCGTCGAGTTCCTCGATCACCTTGGCGGTGGGGCCGGCCGTATCGGGCCAGTCGAACCCCACGCGCGCGGCGCGCTTCTGCAGCTTTTCCGCACGCATCAGTGCGGGCAGGGCGAGGGCTACGCCATCCATCGCACTCTGCGCGCCCTTGGCGGCGCGTTCGGCAGCCTTGCGGTTTTCCCAGCGTTCCTCGCGCGATTGGCCGTGATCATCCTCGCCGCCAAAGATGTGCGGATGGCGATCCTCCATCTTGTCGGCGATCGCGGCGGCAACATCGTCAAAGGCGAAATAGCCAGCCTCCTGCGCCATGCGGCTGTGAAAGACCACCTGAAGCAGCAGATCGCCCAGTTCCTCGCGCAGGGCAGCGATGTCATCCCGCGCGATGGCATCGGCCACCTCATAGGCTTCCTCGATCGTGTAGGGCGCGATCGAGGCGAAATCCTGCGCCAGATCCCATTCGCAGCCGCCGTGCGGATCACGCAGGCGGGCCATGATCGCCAAAAGGCGGATCAGCGAGGGAGACGATACGGCGGGAGCGGAAACGGAGTCAGACATGAGGCTGTTTCTAGGCGGCAAACACGCAAATGGCACCCCTCTAGCAACCCAACATGATCACTTTCCACTTTGGAAAATTATCGCTTTCCGAATCGGAAAGTCTGCACTATTGCTTTCCAACATGGAAAGTGAGGAATGACATCATGAGCGCAATTGGAAAAGATGAAGCCCGCGCCGCCTTGGGTGCCGTCGTTGGCGCCCAGCGCGAGCTGGCCACGCTCGCCTGTCCGCCGTGGCGCCACGCGGCTTTCGCCTTGTGCGAAGCGGTGCTGGTGGCAACGCCAGCGGTGGCGTTTGGCTGGCGCATCGCGCTGTTCGTGCTGGTTATGGCCGGGATCATCGCCTGCGTGATGTCCGACCGCCGCCGGCTTGGCGTGTTCATCAATGGCTATCGCCGTGGGCGCACGCGGCGCGTGGCGCTGCTGCTGGTGGTCGGTATTGCTGCGCTCTACATCGCCAGTGTCTGGGCCAGCTTTGATGCGGGCATGCCGCTGCTCAGCTTGGCGCTGGCCGTCATCACCTTTGGTATCAGCTATTGGGGCAGCGTGACGTGGCAGCGCGTGTTCGTGCGCGAAATGCAAGAGGCGTGAGCATGGCCACCGAGGCTGAAACCACGGCTGATCTCGATGGGCTGGAACCTTTGCTCCAGGCGCCCGCGCGGCTGCAAGTCATGGCGGTGTTGAGCCACGTGCAGGATGCCGAATTTGCCCGGCTGCGCGAGATTACCAAGTGCAGCGATTCCGTGCTGTCCAAGCATCTGTCGGCCTTGGCTGACGCAGACCTGATCGCACTGCGCAAGGCGCCGGTCGATGGGCGGCAGCGCACCTGGGCGCGGATCACCGCAACCGGGCGCACGCGCTTTGGCAAACACGTCGCCGCGCTCAAGCAGATCCTGGCGGGCGCGGCGGTGTGATCGGCACCGTCCTTCACGCGCGATCCGCTGTATGGATAAGATGTATTATGTAAAATGCACTTGGCTTGAAGCCCGGATCAGCGGGCTTTGAGCCAGGTATATACCAAGGCCGTCAGTACGATGATAACGCCCCAGATCAGCGCCATCTGGAGCCGTGCCGGCCATTGCACGCGGCGCATCGCGCTGTTGCGGGATACCAGGACCAGCGCCATGATCAGGCCGATCAAGGCAACGATGCGATCGGGCGTGATCATGGCGCTATCCTTTCAGTGCGCTCACAGGCTGATTTCCAGGCCATCATAGCCTGGCTGGACGTTGTCGGGCGTTTCGCCGCACAACGTGCGATAATCCATCGACTTGTCGAGATGCGTCAGAACCGCCTGGCCTGCCCGGCAGGTGTCGACCAGTTCCAGCGCCATCGCCAGATGGGCATGCGTGGGATGTGGCTGCCGCCGCAAGGCATCGACTACCAGCACGTCAACCCGATAGAACAGGTTGATCATCTCATCATTTATTTCAGAAAAATCCGTCGCATAGCCAATGGACTTGCCATTCTGGTCGAACCGGAAAGCGGTTGATTGCGCCGGGCCATGGGCCATCTGGCAATGGCTGATGGCAATGCCAGCGACCATGCGCACGCGATCGAGGTTATCGAGGTTGCAGATCGTGTGATAGCCGTGCTGCCCAGCAAAGACATAGCCAAAGCGTTGGCGCAGCCGGCGCACGGTCTCATCGGCGGCATAGCCCGGGATCGGTGCGCCGCGGCCCATGCGCAGCGGGCGCAGATCATCAATGCCATGGGTGTGATCGGCATGGTCGTGCGTCCACACCACGCCATCGATCCTGTCGATTTCGGTGGCGAGCAACTGGTGGCGCAGATCGGTGGGCGTATCGACGAGGATGCGTGCGCCATCGGCGCCTTCCACCACGATCGCCACGCGGGTGCGGCGGTTGCGCGGTTCGGCCGGATCGCATTCGCCCCAGTCGTTGCCGATGCGCGGCACCCCGGTCGAGGTGCCCGATCCCAGCATGACCAGCTTCATGCCGTGGTCCTTTCCGCCTTGCTGAACAGGCGGAAGAAGTTGTCGGTGGTCACCGCGCCAAGTTGCTCGATCGTGACGCCACGCAGCGCGGCGACGAACGCGGCGGTATCGGCCACGAACGCCGGTTCGCACTTCTTGCCGCGATGGGGGATCGGCGCGAGGAACGGCGCATCGGTCTCCACCAGCAGGCGGTCTTCGGGAATATCGGCAACAAAGCCTTGCAAGTCCTTGGCGTTCTTAAACGTGACAATGCCCGAAATCGAGATCGTCAAGCCCAGGTCGAGCACCGCGCGGCCAAAGCCGGCGCTGGCGGTGAAGCAATGGATCAACGCCGGGAAGGCGCCCTTCCCCATTTCTTCGGTCAGGATGCGCAGCGTATCGTCCTCGGCATCGCGGGTATGGATTATCAGCGGCAGGCCGGTGTCTCGCGCCACCCCAATGTGCATGCGGAACAAGTCCTGCTGCACCTGGCGGTCGGAATGATCGTAAAAGTAATCGAGCCCGGTTTCACCGATGCCGATCACGCGCGGGTCTGCCGTGGCCGCTGCCAGCACCGCAGCGCCGAGATCAGCGTGGCTATCCGCCTCGTGCGGGTGGATGCCCACGCTTGCCCACACGTCAGGCTCACGATGGGCCACGGCCACGACTTCTTCCCACTCCCGCTGCCGTGTCGAGATGTTGAGGAAGCCGCGCACACCGCGCGCGCGGGCGGCCGCTAGTGCCTCGGCCTGGCGATCAACCAGGCCTTCGTAAATGAGGTGGCAATGGGAATCGATCAGCATCAGGCGCTCGCGCTTTCCTCGGCCGGCAGCTCGAGCCGCGGGAACGCGCCGACCGGCTGTGCCAGCGCTTCACCGGTGGCCACGCGCTCCATGTACCAGCTGGCATGGTGCAAGGCGCCATAGCCGCGCTCGCCGGCCGGAATGCCCAGCTGGCCAAGCACTTTGCCCGCAGCCGTCGGCACGATCGGGGCGATGGCAATGGTCAGGTCGCGAATGGCCATGAACAGGGTAAGCAGCACGGCGCGCATTCGTTCCGGGTCGGTCTTGCGCAGCGTCCACGGTGCCTGCTCGTCGATATAGGCGTTGCAGGCAAAGACCGCGCGCATCCACGCATCGATCCCGGCCGAGAAGTTGAGCGCGGCAAATTCGCGCGGCAGATCTTCGGCAGCGGCAGCGTGGACCGTGGCGAGCAGGACATCGTCGGCCTCCGTGCTCGAAAACGTGTCGAGCTTGCCGTCCATGTTCTTGAAGATCATGGAAAGAACCCGCTGCACCAGGTTGCCATAGCTGTTGGCCAGCTCGGCATTGCAGCGCGTCACGATCGCTTCGGCCGACCACGAGCCGTCCTGGCCGAACGCCACCTCGCGCATGAAGAAATAGCGCACAGCGTCGACGCCAAAGCGTTCGGCCAGCGCGATCGGGTCGGTCACGTTGCCGAGTGACTTGGATTCCTTCTGCCCCCGGTTGAGCAGGAAGCCATGGCCGAACACCTGGTGCGGCACCGGCAGGTTGGCGCTCATCAGGAACGCGGGCCAGTAGATCGTGTGGAACCGCACGATATCCTTGCCGATGAGGTGCAGGTTTGCCGGCCAATACTTTGCAAAGGCGTCGGTTTCTTCCGGCCAGCCGAGGCCGGTAAGATAGTTGGTCAGCGCATCGACCCACACGTACATCACGTGGTTGTCGCTGCCCGGAACCTTGACCCCCCAGTCAAAGCTGGTGCGCGAGACCGAAAGGTCGCGCAGTCCCTGCGAGACAAACGCGATCATCTCGTTGCGGCGCGCCTCGGGCCGGATGAAATCGGGATTGTCGGTATAGAGCGCGAGCAGCTTGTCCTGATACTTCGACAGGCGGAAGAACCAGCTTTCCTCCACGGTCCATTCCACCGGGGTGCCCTGGGGCGAGAGCTTGCTGCCCCCTTCCCCTTCGACCAGTTCGCTTTCGTCGTAATAGGCCTCGTCGCGCACCGAGTACCAACCTTCGTAGCGATCGAGATAGAGATCGCCGTTGGCTTCCATGCGCTTCCAGATTTCCTGGCTGGCGGTGTGGTGGCGTGGCTCGGTGGTGCGCAGGAATACGTCATAATTGACGTTCAATGCGGCGCACATATCAATGAAATGCTGCGACATCTGATCGCTCAGCTGCGCCGGCGTCAGATCCAGGTCGCGCGCCTTCTGCGCCATTTTCAGGCCGTGCTCGTCCGTGCCGGTCTGCAGGCGCACGTCGCGGCCCATCGCCTTGTGGAACCGCGCGATCACATCGGCGGCGATCGCTTCATAGGCGTGGCCGATATGCGGCTTGCCGTTGGGATAGGAAATGGCGGTGGTGATGTAATAGGGTTCGCCCATGGCGACAGTCGCTTCCTTCAGCGGGATGTTGCCCCCGCTCTAGTGCGCGCAGCGCGCGCCAGCAACCCGCCGATTTCCATAACCAGCAATGCCGGATCAAAGTTGTGCGTTGGCACCTCGCGTGCCAGGTCGACGAGATGCTGGTGCGCCGCGATGATTGCCAGACGGTTGTCGGCGCCGGCCTGCGTCACTTCTTCGGCCAGAACGGTGCGCGCCGCCTCGATCGTCGCCAACAATCGCTCGCGATCGGGCCGTGCGCCCAAGGCGCTGCCCAGTTCGCCGCGCAGGCCAAGGTCGGGATCTCCGGTGCGCAGTATCTCGCGCAACAGCGCCAGGGGGCGCCCAAGATCTTGCGTTGCAAAGGTCAGCGCAGCCCCGGGCGAGCCATGCGCCACGGCAACGGCGGCAGCGCGCGTTTCGCCATCGAGTTCGGGCGCGGATAATGAAACGGCTTCGTTCATTTCCTTGAGATCGAGTGGGCGAAAGCGCAGCACCTGGCAGCGCGAACGGACCGTGGGCAGCAGACGGCCAAGCTGATGCACCACGAGCAGAAAGAACGTGCCCTGGGGCGGCTCTTCCAGCCCCTTGAGCAGCGCGTTGACCGCGCCTTTTTCCAGATGATCGGCCGCGTCCACGATCACCGCGCGGCGCGCGCCCAGTGTCGGCCGGGTGTGCAGGCGATGGAGCATCGTACGGATTTGATCGACGTTGATATTGCGCTTGCGGGCATAGGGACGCCCGTCGTCACGCTTCTTCGCTTCATCATCGTTGGCGGGGAGCGGCTCGAGCACCAGGATATCGGGGTGATGCAACGCCGGTGGCTGCGGCACGCCCGGCTCGGCCACCAGCTTGGCTGCAGCTTCGAGCGCAAAGCTGGCCTTGCCCAGCCCTTCACGACCAGCCAGCAGCCAGCCGTGGTGCATGCGCTGCCCGGCCATGGCTGCGTTCCAGGTTTCCCAGGGGTGTTCGTGGCCGATCAGCATGCTGGCGGCATCCATGGCGCCAGCGCGTCAAGAATGCGCGCGCCGACTGCTTCGGGGGTGCCTAGCGCGGAAACGCGGGCAAAGCGCCCTGGCTCGGCAGCGGCGAAGCCATCGAATGCGGCGGCAACGCGCGCATGATAGGCGGCATCGCGCCCGCCGATCCGGTCTGCCTGGCCCTGGTCACGCAGTGCGCAGCGGGCGGCGGCCTCTTCGGCGGGTAGTTCCAACAGGATCGTGCAATCGGGCAGCAGCGCTTCGCTGCCAATGGCGTGCAGTGCCATGACATCGGCATCGGACAGCCCGTTGCCGCCGCCCTGATAGGCGCGGCTGCTATCGATGAAGCGGTCGCAGATCACCCAGTCGCCGCGCGCCAACGCCGGGCGGATCAACCGCTCGACATGGTCGGCCCGCGCGGCCGCAAACAGCAGTGCTTCGGCCCGTGCGCCCCAGCCTTCGCCCTGCGTGCTCAACAGCAGGTCGCGGATAGCCTCGGCCCCACGTGTCCCGCCCGGTTCGCGGGTAAGCACCGCGCCGATCCCGCGCGCGGCCAGGGCCTGGACCAGAAGGCGCGCCTGGGTCGATTTGCCGGCGCCCTCGCCGCCCTCGAACACCACGAAACGGCCGGTGGGACCAGTGCCGCTCATTGCCCGGCCATCGCGGCAAAGCCGTTGCGCAGGCGATCGAACAGCCCACCCTTGGCCACCGCCTCTGCCGCCGCCAAGGGCAGGCGTGCGTCGGGCTGGCCGGGCGCGTGAACCACCAGCGTGGCCACTTCCTGGCCCTTGGCGATCGGCGCGCGCAGCGGCCCCTTGTAGCGGATAGACAGCGTGGGCCGCACCGTCTGGCCGTGGCCGACGAGCATCGCCAGTTGGCGCGGCGCCACCAGGCCGACGCTGGCTACCGTGCCGCCCTGCACCCGCGCGCTGCCAACATGGTCACCAGCAGCGAACAGCGGCTTTTCATCGAACGCGGCAAAGCCCCATTCGATCAGCGCCGCGCCATCGCGGGCGCGGTCCTGCGGCCGGTCATAGCCGCCCACCACCATCATCAGGCGGCGGCCGTTGCGCTGCGCCGAACCGACTAGGCCATAGCCGGCCTCGTTGGTAAAACCGGTCTTCACCCCATCTGCGCCGGTCACCACGCCATAGAGCGGGTTGTGGTTGCGCTGCTCGATCCCATTCCAGATCATCGTTTCGTGGCCATAGAACCGGCGATAGAAATCGGGGTGGCGGGTGATCAGCGCGGTGCTCAGCGTGGCAAGGTCTGCCGCCGAAACATAGGTGCGGCCTTCGTCCATCCAGCCATTGGGCGTGTTGTAGTGGGTGTCACGCATGCCCAGCGTGCGGGCCTGCGCATTCATGAGCGCGGTAAAGCCGGGCACGTTGCCCGCAACGCCCTCTGCCAGCACGACGCAGGCATCGTTGGCCGAGACGGTGACGATGCCTTCCAGCAGATCGGCCACGCGGGTCTGGCTGTTGTTTTCCAGGAACATCGTGCTGCCCACGCCATGCCACTGGCGGAACGTTTCAGGCCGCATGGCAAAGCTCGCATCGAGCTTGAGCTTGCCCTGCGCGGCCAGTTCGAACGCGACATAGCTGGTCATGATCTTGGTAAGCGAAGCCGGCACGAAACGGCGGTGCGACTGCCGCTCGAACAGCACCCGCCCGGAATTGACGTCAATCAGCAGAGCGATTGGCGCCACCACCTCGGGCGGATGGGCTGGATCGGCCGACACCTGCACGTGCGGAGACTTCATGCCCTGGGCAGGCACGGCAACGGTGGCCACAGCGGCCAGGGCAACGGCAACGGAAAGCAGACGGCGCAAGCAAAACCCCGAATTCACGATGGGACCAGCCCGCCTGCCTTATGGCGCGCGCTGGATCTGGGCATCGGCATAGCCCGCCCGCTTCGCCTTGCCCAGAGCCGCCTTGGCCTCGTCTTGTGAGCCGGCCGCAATGCGCACGCGGAAGAACTTGCCGGCCGGTGCCACCGTGCCCCCCACTTCGCGCGCGGCCTTCTCGGCGTTGGCGCGCGTGGAGAAAGCGCCGACCTGCACGACATAGGCCGTCGAATGGGCTGATGCGGTGGCCTGATGCTCGGCCTTGGGCGCCGGCTTTGGCTCTGCCTTTGCCGGCGCCTTGGGTGCGGGCCGGGGCGCGGCAGCGGCCTTTGGCGCCGGTGCCTGCGCAGCGGGCTTGGCCGCCGGCATGGGTGCGAGCGGTGCAGGCGGACGCGGCGCGGGCATCGGCGTGGTGTTGCGCACGACCGGCTTGGGCGCCGGGGCTGGCGGCGTTGGTGTCGGCACGGGCGCTGGCGGCTGCTTGCCAGCGAGGGCGGCGGCGAGCAGTTCGGGCTTGGGCTCAGCGGGCGGGAGAATGCCCAGCTTGCGCTTGAGCGCGGTGAGCAGGCCGGGCGGCGTATCCATGCGCGCGGGCGCCTGTTGCCCGGTGCGGAGCAGCGCGCGTTCGCCCTCCGGCGGGTTGACGCGGCGCACGCGCACCGGCGAATGCGGGCCGCTCAGGCCAAGCTGGGCGATCGCGCCGGGCGAAAGCGCCACCAGCCCATCGCCCTCCATCGGCCCGCGTCGTTCCAGCCGCACCAGGATCGTGCGCCCGGTATCGAGCGAGGTCACTTCGACATAGCTCGGCAAAGGCAGCGTGCGATGCGCGCCGCTGATCCCGCCGCCGCCTTCGGCATCGGGCACGGCATAGCCTACCGCATCATAGTTCATCGTATCGGCGGGGGTATAGGTCACCCCGCCAACCGCGAACGGAGCGCCCAGCACCATGGGGTAATCGGCGGCCGGGCCGCTGACCGCTTGGGCCAGGGCCATCTGCGCTGTGCCGCAGCCCAGCATCAGGGGAATGGCCAGGGCGGCGGCGGTCAGGCGAAGGCGATCAGCGGCTGATTTCATCGGCGAGCAATCCCACGGACAGGGCGTAAAAGTTCGAGCAGTTGTAATCGAGGATGACCCGATAATTTCCGGTTAGCAAATAGGCGGTGCGCCCTGGTCCGTCCGGCTCGAAAAACGTGGCGAGCGTATCGTCGCCCGCAGGCCAGACGCCGGCCTGGGGCATGATGCCCATCGCCCGCCATTCGCGCAGGGTGCGCCAGCGGCTGTGCCGGGCAAACACCAGCGGGCAGCGCGGGCTGGCCAGCGCGGTGCCCAGGCGGCTGCGGTCGAGCCCGGCCGGCGCCGTCACGGCAAAGCCCCAGGGTTCGCCCGGGCGCCAGCCGGCATCGCGGAAATAGTTGGCGATCGAGGCGATGGTGTCGGCCCGGCTCGCCCAGATATCAGGAAGGCCGTCGCCATCGGCATCCTGTGCCACGCGCAGATAGACGCTGGGCAGGAACTGCGGATTGCCAAAGGCGCCGGCCCAGCTGCCGACCAGCTTTTGCCGGGGCACGCCGCGATCGATCATCTTGAGCACCGCGACGAACTCATCAGCGAAAAGATCGCGCCGGCGTCCTTCAAAGGCGAGCGAGGCGAGCGAGCGCGGCAGATCGAAATCGCCGGTGTAGCTGCCAAAATTGCTCTCATGCCCCCAGATCGCCAGGATCACCGGGCCGGGCACGCCATAGCGGCGGCTGACGGTCTCGATCTGCTGCATCGATTCGGCATAGATGCGCCGCCCCTTGGCAATGCGCACCGAATCCACATGGCGCCGGCGATAGGGCTCGAAAGAGGGCGTGCCTCCGCCCGACTGCGCGCCGCCGGGCTGGCTGCGATCGAATGCGATCACGCGCGGGTTGAACGTGAGCCCAGGCAGCACGCTGGCAATCGTCTGCTCGCGCACACCGGCGCCGCGTGCCTTGGCAGCCAGGAGTTGCAGATAGCCCTGAAAGCCGGCCTCTTCACTGTCTTGCGCCACGGCCGGCCCAGCCAGCGCCGCCAGTGCCAAAGCCCCGCCCATCGCCAGGCGGCGCCAGGCCCTGCGGCCCCACGCGGCGGCCGGCATCGGGCGCGAAGAATTAACGGTTGAAACGAAAGGGATCGGTTGGGCCATCATTGCAGGCTGTCTTGCATGCCTTGCCCGACAATGGAACACCCCCGCGCCAGGGTGAGGCACCAAGCCTGCCGAAAATCGCCCTATTTGCGCATTTTGCGGGGATGGCCGTGCAAAACCTCTTTGCGCATCGCATGACAACCGCTATCGGCGGCGCGCCGGAAGGGTGGCAGAGTGGTCGATTGCAGCGGTCTTGAAAACCGCCGATGTGCAAGCATCCGTGGGTTCGAATCCCACCCCTTCCGCCAACCCTGCCCTGTCGGATCAGCCACCACGCAGGCCGAGGTCGCGCAACGCGCGGCGGTAGAACATCGAACTCATGTCAGCGGTCAGGTGCGCTTCGGCGCTGGGATCGAGCGGCAGTTGCGCGGGCCATTGCGCCTCTACCATGGCGCGGTCTTCCTCGAACACCTGGCGGTTGAAGTCATAGACGCCCTGCACCGGCTGATCGGTATCGAAATTGCGGGCAATCGGCACGAACAGGCGGGTTTCGGTGGCTGAAACCGGCGATGCCGCATTGAGGATCACCAGGCGATCATCGCCGGGGAAATGCACTTCGAGCGTGGCCGTGAACGGGACATGGCAGCGGAAGTGGCGCAGCCAGCGAAAGCCCGGCGGCGCCTTGTCCACGCCTTTCGGGTAGTTGGCAACGTTGCTCCAGTATTCCGCCTCGAAACCCTGCGCCGTGCGGCGCGGCCGATAATCGGGCACCTGGGCATTATCGGGATCGGCAAAGCTTTCGCTGTGGATGAAGGCAAAATGCGCGACGTCGAGAAAGCCTTCCATCTGCCGTCCGGCCGAGCCGCGGATATCGATCCACGGGCAAACGATTTGCTGAAAGCCTGCTTCTTCCCAATGTGGCATGGCAATGATCGCGTCTGCGTCTGGTGCGCCCGCTGCAGGATCGAGGCAGGTCCAGATCAGGCCATAACGCTCCACCGCCGGGTAGGTGTGAAGGTGGAACTGCGTTGGGATCGACCGTCGCGGTTGCGCCGGAATATGCACGCAGCGCCCGCCGGAGCCAAAGGTGAGGCCGTGATAGGGACATTCGACCCCGCGCCCGTTGCCCCGCCCCATGCTGAGCGGAACGCCGCGATGGGGGCAACGGTCAGGCGCGATGACCAGTGCGTCCTGGGCGCGATAGAGCACCAAAGGCTGATCGAGCAGCCGCGCCTTGATCGGTGCCTCGCCTACCTCGCGCGCCAGGGCAACGGGATACCAATGGCGCGACAGGATCGCCCAATCCCGCGGCGTAAAGGTGCAACCATGTGGGAGGAGCGGTTCGAAAGATACGAGCGGGGCCGTGGCCATGGGCAGCATTACCTTATCGTTTCAACGCGATGGCGCCATGATGGCGGCGGGGCGGTGTTCGATCAAACGCAATGATTCTCACACTCTGTTGCAAAAATGTGCGCGGTTAAATCTCTTTGGGCAGCACCAGGTTGAGCACCAGCGCAATCACGGCCACCGGCATGACACCCGATGACAGCAAGATTCGCGCGGTTTCGGGCAGGTGGCCTAGTGCCTCAGGCTCAAGCTGGAGCCCAAGCGCGACCGAGAGCGCGGTGCCGGCCACCAGCATGTTGCGCTGGTTCCATGCGACGCTGGAGAGCATCGCGAGCGCGGAGGACGCGACCATGCCGAACATCACGATCACCCCGCCGCCCAGCACTTCGATCGGGACAGTGGTGATCACCGCGCCGATCTTGGGCAGCAGGCCGCACAGGATCAGAAACAACGCGCCCAGTGTCACCACGAAGCGGCTCATCAGGCCCGACATGGCGATCAGGCCCACGTTCTGGCTGAACGTGGTATTGGGCATGGCGCCAAACAGGGCCGACAAAGCGGTGCCCACGCCATCGGCGGCCACCGCGCCCATCACTTCCTGATCGGTGGCGCGCCGCCCTGCCCCGTTTTCGCAGATCGCCTCGACATCGCCGATTGATTCGATCGACGAGACGAAGCCGATCAGGCAGAAACCCAGGATCGCCGAGGGCGACAGTTCCCAGCCAAAGGCCAGGAAACGAGGCAGCATCAGCCAGTGCGCCTGCGCCACGGGGGCAAAGTCCACGCGGCCCATAGCCAGCGCTACGCCATAGCCAGCGAGCAGGCCAAGCAGCACGGCAGCGGTCGAAAACACGCCGCGCCCGAAGAACTTGAGGCCGAGCGTCGCAAATACGACAACGCCCGCCAGCAGCCAGCTCGACGCCGCGCCATAGGCGGGAAGCCCGCGCAGCGTTACCCCGCCAGCGGCATATTCGACGCCAACCCGCACCAAAGACAGCCCGATCATCAGCACGACCAGCCCGGTGACGAGCGGCGGCAGGGCAAAGCGGATCGGCCCGACCAGGCGGCTGAGCCCGGCATGGAGCAGACCGGCCAGGAACGCCGCAGTGGTCAGCGCGGCCATGCCCTCCACGCCCTTGCCGGCAACGATCGGGATCATCACCGAGATGAACGCGAAGCTGGTGCCCTGCACCAGCGGCAGGCGCGCGCCGATCGGCCCCAGCCCCACGGTCTGCAACAGCGTGGCGACCCCGGCAAAGAGCATGGCCGCCTGGATCATGTAGATCAGCGCCGAAGGATCGGACGAGCCAAAGCCGAACCCGGCCGCGCCGGCCACGATGATCGGCGGGGTGATGTTGGAAACGAACATCGCCAGCACGTGCTGCACGCCCAGTGCCAAGGCCATGGGCAGCGGCGGCACATAGGCCGGGTCGCGGCGTTGCGCGTCGGTCGGCCCGAATAGGGGCACGGCGCTTTCGGGTATCGCTGCTGTTGCCATGGCTGCCTCCGTCATGCCGATCATCCGTTCCTATGCCATCAGCCGGGCGAGCGCCGCTTGCGCGCCGGCCACGACCTCTGCCTGGGGCGACAGCACCAGTTCGCCGCCGCGCACCACGCCGCGCCCTTCGACGAAGACGTCGTGCGGCCCTGCCGGCGGGGCAAAGACCAGCGCTGCCAGCGCGTCCCAACTGCCGGTGGAGGCGATCTGCGCCACGGGCCAGATGGCCAGGTCGGCGCGTTTGCCCGGTTGCAACTGGCCGCAATCGGACCGACCGAGAATTTCGGCGCCGCCGCGCGTCGCCATGCGCAGGGCCTCGCGCGCGGAAAGCGCACCGGCCCCGCCAGCCACGCGTTGCAGCAGCATGGCCTGGCGCGCCTCGGCCAAAAGGTGCCCGCTGTCGCTGGAGGCGGAACCATCGACGCCCAGGCCCAGCGGCACGCCGGCATCGAGCATGGCGCGCACGGGCGCGATCCCCGATCCCAGGCGGCAGTTCGAGCAGGGGCAATGCGCCACCCCGGTGCGGGTGCGGGCAAACAGCGCGATTTCGCTGGGATCGAGCTGCACGCAATGGGCATGCCACACATCCGGCCCGGTCCAGCCCAGGCTCTCGGCATAGTCGCCGGGGCGGCAGCCGAACTTCTCCAGGCTATAGCGCACGTCGTCGGCGTCTTCGGCCAGGTGGGTGTGCATCATCACACCCTTGTCGCGCGCCAAGATCGCGGCATCGCGCATCAGTTCACGGCTTACCGAAAAGGGCGAGCACGGCGCCACGCCGACGCGGACCATGGCGCCCTCGCCGGCATCGTGGAATGCATCGATCACGCGGATCATGTCATCGAGGATGGCCGGTTCGGCCTCGACCAGGCTGTCTGGCGGCAGGCCGCCCAGGCTTTCGCCCACGCTCATTGCCCCGCGCGTGGGGTGAAAGCGGATGCCGATGGTCTGCGCCGCGGCGATCGTGTCTTCCAGCCGCACGCCGTTGGGAAAGAGATAGAGATGATCGGAAGACAGGGTGCAGCCTGAAAGCGCCAGTTCCGCCAGGCCTAGCCGCGTGGCGGCAAACACATCATCGGGCGTGTAGCGCGCCCAGATCGGGTAGAGCGTCTTGAGCCAGCCGAACAGCGAGGCATCCTGGCAGTTCGGCACCGCGCGCGTGAGAGACTGGTAGAGGTGGTGGTGCGTGTTGACCAGGCCAGGCGTGACGACGCAGCCGCGCGCGTCGATTGCCTCGATTCCGGCGAGTTGCGGCGCCAGCTCGGCAGTGGGGCCGCAGGCAACGATGGCGCCGTCGCGCCAGATCAGCGCGCCATCGGCAATCTCGGTGCCGGCATCGTCCATCGTTGCCAGCACATCGGCATGGATGATCGCCCCGCTATGCAGGCTGCCGTTGCTCACTTGGGCGGCGCCTTGGCATAGCGCGGCCAATCGGCCAGCAGCGTATCCACCACTTTCGATCCCACGGTATAGAGCGCTTCGAGCGAGGCGCGCATGCCGGAATAGTTGTTGTTTTCCTTGAGCAGATAGTCGGCCGGCGCCACGCCGGGCGGCGGCATGGTGAAGTTGGACGCGCCGCGCAGCACCATCACCCGGTCGCGATCGGCCCGGCCGATCCGCGCCAGATAGTCGATCGATTGGAACGTGCCGGTTTCTTCCATGGCAGAGGTGACGAACACGCCCTTCCCGCCGGTCCAGAAATCGACCCAATCGTGCGCCCACTGCGTCATCATGCCGCCGTGCCAGAAGGTCATCGCGGCCAGATTGTCGCCGGTCATCACGCGCGGCGGAGATTGCGCCGGGGCCATGCCCGTGAACGGCGCGCGCGCGGCGGCCAGTTGCGCGCTGTCGGGCAGCGCGATGTCCTTGGTCAGGCCATAGGCCCAATCGGCCAGCGCGGGGTTGAGTGCAAACATCTCGCCCTCGTCCGCTTGCTGCGGGCGCTTGTCGCGTACTGTGTCATTGGGCCCATTGGAATGCAGCGCGAAATAGCCGCTTTTCCAATCGGCGGGGATTTCGCGGGCATCGATTTCGTGCGCCAGATCGCCATCGACCAGATAATGCGCCCACACGGCCGAGCCGATCGTCGCCTGGTGCGGATCGACCCCGGCAATGCCGGCGACCAGCCAATAGGCGTGTGACAGGTCGAACCGCTGGTCGAGCCCCAGTGCCAGCGTGGCCGTGGCCGAGCGGATCGAGCCCATGCCCGTCACAATGCCCAGTATCTGGCTGTCGGGATTGTAATAGAGATCATGGTGCGACTGCGGGAACGGAATGCGCACGTCCAGCTTGCGCCGCTCGCGCCAGAACTGGAATTCGCCCGGCGCGTCACCCGTGTCCTGCCCCACTTCGAACATGGTGACGATCACCACTTTGACTGGAATCTTGGCCGCGCAGGCTGCGCCCGGCGCACATCGCAAGGCCTTGGCCACCGCAGGCGGAACGGCCGGAGTGGTGGCGGCACGGGCGCCAGTGGCCATGCCAGCGAGCGCCAAGGCGATGGCCGCGTGGCGCAGGCCCTTCATCTGCAACA
Organism: Novosphingobium sp. 1529; assembly: GCF_040544855.1. NCBI lineage: Bacteria > Pseudomonadati > Pseudomonadota > Alphaproteobacteria > Sphingomonadales > Sphingomonadaceae > Novosphingobium > Novosphingobium sp. 1529. Next base: position 381,330 of record NZ_JBEPKW010000002.1, on the reverse strand, counting down.
TCATGAATATCCGATAGGCAATTGACAGGGCGGCAAAATATCGCCGCCCTGTACTGAGGATCAGAACTTGTACTGGATGGTCGCCTGGAAATTGCGCGGCACCTGCGGCAGGGCGATATCGGCCCCGAACAGATCCTGGCCACCGGCCCGGAAATAGCGCGCGTTGTTGAGGTTCTTGACCACGGCACGGAACATCCAGTGACCGGTGGTGAACGAAGCACCGGCATTGACCAGCCAATAGGCCGGCAGGCGCACCGTCTGGCTATAGCTGGAGAACACCGAGTCCACGTGGCTGACATCGGCGTTGATCGCGATGCCGTTGTCAAAGGCATAGGTGCCGGTTGCCGACACCACGTTGTGCGGAATGCCGGGACGCCGCGCCTGGGCGTTAGTCGAGGGGAACAGGTAGCCGATCTGACTGCCGCCGAGATAGAGCGACGGATCCTTGACGTTCACCATGTCACCGATGCCGAAGTAGTTGAAATAGCCGCCGCTGGTGAGCGCCGAGATATTCACCACGTCGATATAGGTGTAGTTCGCGGTGACCAGCGCGTGCTTGTCGATCGCCCAGCGCAGTTCCGCTTCCACGCCCTTGGTGCGGATCGACTGGTTGGTCAGCGGGCTATCGGAAACGACGTCGGTGCGCTCCTGCTTGTAGACCGACAGCGCCGCATAGAGCCGCTTGTCGAGGAACTCACCCTTGATGCCGGCTTCATAGAGGCGCGAGGCCGACAGGAACGTGCCCCCGGCAATCGCGGTCGGCTGGATTTCGGCGCCTTCACCGGCGACCACCGTCGATTGGCGCGACGCGGTGACATAGGGAATGATGCCGATCGGCGTCTTGTAGGAAACGCTGGCGTTCCACGACAGGCCGCTGTTGTTGCCGGTGGCTTGCGCCACGCTGGGATAATCGGCCGGATCATACTTGGTAAGCAGCGCGGTGGACGTGGCGTGGACATGGTCCCAGCGCAGGCCGGCAATCACGTCGAGGCCGAAATCGAAATCGGCATCGACCAGCCCGGCCAGACCGACGTCGAGATAGTGGCCCTTGAGATAGTCGGAATAGTTGCAATCGCAGTCGGTGGAAAGCTGGCGGGTGGATGCCGCGGTATAGCCCGTGGTGATATCGGGACGGTTCCACAGTTCGACGCCAAAGTCATCGGCAAAGTTGAACTTGGTGTAGCGCAGCGAGGGGGCTGCCTGGATCGAAAACTTGCCGGCAGACGTGGTGAAGCTGTCGCTGATCACCACCTTGTCTTCCAGAACGTAGGAATCGATCTTTTGCGAGAAGCCGTAGTAGTTCTCGTTGAGGTTCTTGGTGCCGTCGTAGAAGACCTGGTTCTTGATCTCCAGCTTGCCCGGCCCGGTCCAGATCAGGTCGAAATAGAACGTCTTCTGATCGTTGTTGAGCTTGTCATTGGGGCCGGTCAGCGTGTCGCGCTTGCTCAGCTTGGTGGTGCCGGGGTTGACCAGCGCGAGGTCGGGATAGTTGGCCTTGAGGCAGGCGTCGGTCCAGCCCGAAGCGCCGATGCCGCCGCCGCAGCCAAACGAACCGAAGATGCTCAGGCCCTTGCCGCCGTTGGCCGCCCGCGCTTCGGCGCGCGTGATCATTCCGTCGGCAGCGATATTGACCAGGTTGCCATTCTTGTCAGTGATGTAATTGCTGGCATTACCGGTGACGTAATTGCCGTTGTCGATCAGGTCTTGCGACAGGCGGTTCCAGCCGCCGTTTTGCTGGCCGCGGAACTTTTGATACATGCCGCCGAATTCGGTGCGCAGGTTGCTGGTAATGTCGGTGTCGAACGCGGCCGAGAGCACCAGGTTGCGCGGGTGGATGTTGCGGTAATAGCTGCCCGAATCCTCGGACTCAGCATAGAGGCTGTAGCCGAACTGGTGATCGCCGATCCGACCCGGTCCAGTGATGCTGCCCTTGAGCACGCTGCGGGCCCAGCTGCCGGTGTCATAGGCGATGAAGCCATGCGGATCGGGCGCATAGGTGCCATTGGCGGCGCGCGCCGTCTTGGGCACGAAGTTCATGTAGCCGCCGGTCTTGGACGGGCCATAGATCGGCGAGGCCGGGCCGCGCACGATGTCGATGCGATCGGCGGCAGCAATCGGGGTGGGATAGTTGCCGGGATTTTCCAGGCGCAGCATGCCGCGGAAATAGACTTCGCCGGGCGTGCCGCGGATGTCGAGCGCGCCGCCGGTGCCGAAGAACGAGCTGGTGAACGTGCCGGGCACCTGGCTGACCAGGTCATAGATCTGCGTGATGCCAAAGCGTTCGAGCTGTTCCGAACTTACCGACGATGCCGCGCGCGGCGTTTCGGCCAGCGTCTTGTCGAACCCGAAGACCGAGCCGACATCCTTCAGCGGCAGCGCGCCGAGCGAGCCCGACACGACGATTTCGGGCTTTTCATCGCCGGCTTCGGGTGCCGGTGCGGCCTGGTCGGCCAGGGCTGGCCGGGCCAGCGCGGTTCCCGCCAGCAGAGCGAGAGCGACCATCGCGCGGCGCGCGGGTTTGGGCTGGTGCAGCCGTGCTTGAAACATGCTCATTCTTCGTAACCCCCATGATCGGGCCACGCCGCTATGGGCGTGCCGTCCGTTGCTGTTTTTCTGCCTTCACGCCCCTCCCTGGGCATGATCTTGTTTTTATGACTTTTTGTTGTTCACTGCGGCGGCTTTGATGGCGTCGTCCTCAAACGCCTCCAGCCGCTGTTCCAACGCCATCTGCAGGCGCGCCTTCTCGCTGGCCGCCAGCAGCGCGCGGCACGGCGAGGCCGAGGTAGCCTGCCCCGTGCCACTGCACGGCGCGGCCCATTGCCCGACATGGCGATCGCGCCACAGGCTGGCGCCGGGCACGAAGCTGTATTCCAGCGAGGCGCGCGCCATGGCCTTGAGATCGCCATAGCCCAGGCCCTGCTCCTGCACGGCACGCTGGAACTCGTTGGTGATGTCGGTGCGCAGCACGCCCTGATCATCGGTGGCAAGAACCACCGGCACGCCATGGCGGCGATAGAGCGAGAGCGGATGCGCCGGCCCTTTCACGCCCAGGATCACGGCGTTGCTGGTGAGGTTGATCTCCACCGCCACGCCCTGGCGCGCCATCTGCGCCAGCGTCGCGCGGCCCTGGTCTTCATAGGCGATATCCACGCCATGGCCGATGCGCCGGGCGCCGGCCGCCACCGCCTTGGCGATATGATCGCGCATGTCTGCCGGCGGCACCTGGCCGAAGGCGAGTTCACCCGCGTGCATCGAGATGGCGACGCCCGGATGGCGCTGCGCCAGGAAGCGGAACATCGCCATGTGCAGATCGTAATCGGCGCGTGCCACTGGCCAGTCTTCGGGCTGGACGATATTGACGCCGACAAATCGCGGATCGGCCTCTGCCAGGGCGAAGGCCAGGATCAGTGCACGAAACACGGCAGCTGGCGCCACGTCGCGCAGCGCCCAGGCAAGATAGTGCACCGCCACGCCGCAGCCAGGCTCGGCCTGCGGTGTGGCACAGTGCATGCCAGTTCGCGCAGCGGCTTCTTCGGCATCGATCTGCGCGCGCAAGGCGGGCACTTGCGCCAGCAGGCGCGGCGCCTCGGCGGCGTGGAACGCGGCAAGGCCGGCACTGTCGAGCGGCGGCAATGGTGCGGCCAAGGCGGTTTCGAGCAGGCCGGGTGGATTGTGATCCAGCTCCAGATAGAGCAGCCCCTCCCCCGCCGCCTGCCGCCGCGCGGCGATCATCGCCTCCGCGTCTTGCCCCAGCAAGGCGGGGGTGAAGCGATCGAACGTGGCAAAGAACTGGTCGTGCCCGCTGATGACAGCGGCGCCCACGCCGTTCTGCCAGCCGCGCGTGGATAGGCTGTCCACCAGCCGGGCATAGCGCGCCGGCTCGGTGCGGGTCAGCGTCGCGATATCGGCATCGGGCGCGCAGGGGGGCGCAGCAAACCCGCTGCCATCGGCAGACAGGCACAGCCCCTTGGCGCCCGCCCAGGCAATCATGTCTTCGGCATAGAGCGCGCCTGACAGGTGATTGTGCAGATCGCCGCCCTTGGGCATGCGGTGCAGGAACAGCCGCAATTCGCCCGGATCGCGCGCAGCTTTGGCCATGATCGCCGCAACCTGCGCGCTGCGCGTGGCATCGCCACCAAGCGAACGCGCCGCGACGGGCGCCGCGCTGCCCAGGGCCAATGCCATGCCGGCCAGGGCCAGCGACACCATGGCGCGTCGGTGGGTCACTGTGTGCCGTTCATGGCTGGGCCGCATCGGGCACGCTGTCACGATAACGGACCCAGTCGGCAAGCAGACGGTGCACCACCACCGCGCCTACGCGATAGTTCGCCTCGTACGCCGCCACCTGCCCCGGCCCTTCGTCACCCACGCTGGCGAGCGGCGAATGGCCCGGCGGCGGCATCGACGGGTTGCTGGCGCTGCGCAGCACCATCACCCGCTTCATGTCGACCAGGCCAGCCTGGCTGGCGGCGAGCATGGTGCCGGCCATCAACTGGCTTTCCATGTTGGTCATCACAAAGCGGCCTTGGCCATGGGTCCACAGCTTGACCCAGTCGCGCGCCCACTGCGTGCGCCCGGCGCCGTGCCAATAGCGCAGCGTGCCCAGCGTTTCGCCCATCAGCACGAACGGTGGGCGCTGCGCCTGGGGAAAGCCTTTCCATTGCGCGCGCGCGGCCTTGAGCGCCGGCGTATCCGGGATCGGTGTGTCCTTGCTCAGCGCAAAGGCCCAGTCAGCCAAGCCCTGGTTGAGCGGCACGGCCATGCCCAGCGAACCGGTATCGCTCATCCCGGCAAAGCTGTCTGCCGCCTGCGGCAATTGCCCGGGCGCCTTGGCGCCGATCGCGAACAGGCCATAGGGCCAGCCTTTGGGCACCTCGCTCTCGGCAAATTCGCGCAATGCGTCGCCGCTCACCACCCAACGCGCCCAGGCTGCGCTGCCGACCGAGGCGACCTGCGGATCGACGCCGGAAATGCCGGTAAACAGCCAATACGTGTGGGTGAAATCAAAGCGCGGATCGAGCAGCAGGGCCATCAGCTGCACCTCTGGCGTCACCACCAGCGAATGCGCGTCGCCCCAGACCATGCCGTAGAGGCCAGCCGCATTGCGGCGCAGCGGGTGCAACGCGCCACGCACCGGGATCACCTCGTCCAAATGCTCCCGCTCGGCCCAGAGCTGAAACTCACCGGGGGCATCGCCAACGTCGGCGCCCGGTTCGAAGTTGGCGATGACCATGACCTTGACCGGGATCGGCTGCACTGCCGGGACCACCGGAAGCGCCGGCTCGGCAGCGCGCACGGCAGGCGCAGCGGCAAAAAGGCCCAGGGCCAGCGCCGCGCAGACCGCACGGCTTCTGGCCACAAGCCTTTTCCTGCCCCCGGCCGGCCTGCCGGAGAGTCTTGCCGTGATACGCCCCAAAACACGTTCCCTGAATGATATTTTGTGTCTGGAACTTGCTAAAGGACATAGTGTGTTGCAATCAATCACAATGAATTTGACAGAGCGTTGCAAAAATTAGAGAGCCCTAGATGCCAGCGTTTTCCCGCTTCCTGCGCTATTTCATGACCGTTGGTCGGCTCGGTTCGATCCGCAAGGCGGCCGACGAGCTCAATGTCTCGGCCTCGGCCATCGACCGCCAGATCCTCAATGCCGAGGCGGAATTGGGCATGCCGCTATTCGAGCGCCTGCCCACCGGCCTGCGCCTGACGGCAGCGGGTGAAATTGTCATGGCGGCCGGCGCCCGCTGGCAAAAGGGACTGAGCGAGGTGCGCGCCCAGATCGAGGATCTGCGCGGGCTCAAGCGCGGGCATGTGACGCTGGCGATCATGGACGCGCTGACCAAGGGCTATATCCCGGCGCGCCTCCGCGCGATCCAGAACCGCTATCCCGGCATTTCGGTGGATGTGCGGGTCATGGCCAACGAACACATTCGCGGGGCTATCGCCAGTGGCGAGGTGGATTTCGGCATCTGCTTTGATCCGCAGACGTTTCGCGATCTCACCGTGCTGGCCTATGCCAATATCCGCCTGGGTTTTGTCGTGCCGGCCGATCACCCGTTTGCGCGGCAAGGTTCCGCCCGGTTTTCCGCCTGCGCCGGCATGCCGATGATCCTGCCCGCCCCGCCACTCGCGGTGGCCCAGCAGGTCCAGGTGCTGGCCGGCACATCGAAGATGCCGCTGGATCGCAAGTCTTCGTCGGACAATATCCAGATGATCACCTCGCTGGTGCTCGAAGGGGTCGGCATCGGCCTGTTGACCTCGCTCGACGTCGCCAATGAAGTGCGCGCGGGCCAGTTGGCGTTCGTGCCGCTGACCGATCCGGTGCTAAAGCCGATGACGCTGGCGCTGTGTACGGCTACGTCCCGCGCGACGTCTTATGCCGCCGATGTCGTGCTGCAGGAAATCCAGAACAGCTTTGCCGCGCTGGACTATATGGACCCGAGTTGAGCAAGCCTGTAAGGGCGGCTTCTTCGAATCAGGGGCCGCCGCATCGGCAGGCATCTGTCAACAGACCTTCCCCTTCGCACGCGGATATGCGCCATGACCCAGCCGGTTTTCGATTACATCGCCTATGACGATTTCCTGGCGATCGTGCGCACGCTGTCGCAAACCGTGGGCACGGGTGACTGGAAGCCGGATTTCGTCGTCGGCATCGGCCGTGGCGGTCTGGTGCCGGCGGTTTACATGAGCCAGATTCTCAACGTGCCGATGCTGTCGATCGACCAGTCGGCCAAGGTTCCCGGTTTTGCCGACGAACTGTTGGTCAAACTGGCCACGATGACCAAGGCCGGCCAGCGCATCCTGATCATCGATGACATCAACGATTCCGGCCGGACCATTGCCCAGGTCCGCCGCCTGCTCCGCGCGCACGACACGGTGGAAGACAACCTGCGTTTTGCGGTGATGATCAACAACGCGGTGTCGCAGGAAACGGTCGACTATGCGGTGCAGACGATCGATCGCACCACCGACAAGCGCTGGTTCGTGTTTCCGTGGGAAGCGGTCGCCACCACCGAAACCCTCACCGGCCAGGCCAACGAAGTGCCCGAGCGCCTGGCCTGACCTCGGCCGCCTGGTCTACTTGCCCACCAAGCGCGCCAGCATCGTTTCCATTTTCGGCACGTCGATCGCCAGCACCACGTCCTGCGCCTGTTCACCCAGGCCGGGATGATAGGCTTCGTCCCAGCTCAGCGTGTCGCCATAGCCGGCGCCCTGCTGGCTTTCGAAATCGATCCACATCCGGCGCTGGGTTTTCACGATGGCGGGGTCGAGCCAGACGGCTGCGGCGATTTCATCCCATAGCGGAAAGCCGGGCTCTAACTGCTTGATAAAGCGATCGACACCCGTGCGCGCAGCCTGGCCCAGCCTGGCGATCAGGGCCGGGCTCAATTGCGTCGCCGTCGACGGATCGACCGGCACCATGGTGATCTTGCGCCAGGGCGATCGCGCCATGATGCTGGCCGCTTCGGGATCGAAGCGGATGTTGAACTCGCGCCGCGGATTGTTGACGAACTCACGGGCGAAATCGGCCGCCGCGCGGTTGTTCAGCACCTGGCGCGGGGCAAGGCTGCCGCCCATGTAGACCAGTTCCTTGGCCAGGCCGGCAAAGGCGGGATCAAGCCGCTGCGCCAGGGCCAGGTTGGTCATCGGCCCGCAGGCAACGATCGTGATCTGGCCGGGATACTTGTGCACCATGCGGATCAGGAAATTGGCGGCGATCTCGTCGGTGGCATGGGTTTTGGGGTTGCCGCCGGGCAGGTCCACGGCATCGAACGGGCCGTGATAGGGCGGCGGCGTTTGCTGCGTATCTTCTACCCAGCGCTTCATGAACGCGCCCTTGAACACCAGCGGCCCGTGCGTCTGCTCCCATCGCTCGGTCGCTACCTCGGAATTGAGCAGCGGAAACGTGGCGCCCGCCACCACCGGCACATCGGTGCGGCCAATCCATTCCAGCCCGCGCAATGCCTGCGCCGTCACGCGGTTGGCCCAGGCATTGCCAGACACCGTGGTCAGGCCCAGCACCTCCACATCGGGCGCTGACAGCAGCATGACCTGCATCAGGCCAAAGCCATCATCGTCGATGATCACTTTGCGGCGCTCCGGCGCGGCGTGGGCAGCACTCGCCAGCGCCAGCAGCAGGCCTGCTGCCGTCACAAACCGGGCAAGGCCGTGCTTAATGCGCAGCAGCATAGGCATCGATATCCTTGATATGGCGGGTAATCGCATCGGGTGGCAGGAACGATCCGGCAAAGCTGTTGCGCGCCAGTTGCGCCAATTGATCGCGCGACAGGCCCCGCGCCCGCGCCACGGCAAGATAGTTGTCGGCGACATAGCCGCCGAAATAGGCCGGATCATCGGAATTGACCGTGGCCGCAAGGCCCAGGGCCAGCATGCGATCGAGCGGATGATCAGCCAGGTCGTCGACCACGCACAGCTTGTGGTTCGACAGTGGGCACACCGTCAGCGTCATGGCCTGTGCGACAAGGCGGGCCACCAGCGCCTCATCCTCCAGCGCGCGGTTGCCATGGTCGATGCGATCGACATGCAACAGGTCCAGCGCTTCGTGCACATAGGCCGGCGGGCCTTCTTCCCCGGCATGGGCCACGCGCTTGAGGCCTTTGGCGGCCGCAGCGGCAAAGACCTGCTCGAACTTGCGTGGCGGATGCCCCACTTCCGAGGAATCCAGCCCCACGGCCGTGATCTGGTCCAGCCAGGGTTCGGCCATGGCCAGCGTGGCAAAGGCCGCATCTTGCGAGAGATGGCGCAGGAAGCTCATGATCAGCACGCTGCTCATGCCATGGCGGGCCTGCGCCTCGGCCATGGCCGAAAGCAAGCCTTCGATCACTTCGGCAAAGGGCACGCCGCGATCGGTATGGGTCTGCGGATCGAACATGATTTCGGCATGGCGCACGCCATCGGCTGCGGCGCGATCGAAATAGGCCATGGCCAGATCGTGGAAATCCTGCCGGGTCTGCAACACGCCCGCACCGGCATAATAGATATCGAGGAAATCCTGGAGGTTGGAAAAGGCATAGGCCGCGCGCACTGCCTCAACACTGGGATAGGGCAGCGCGATGCCATTGCGCTTGGCCAGGGCGAACATCAGTTCCGGTTCAAGGCTGCCTTCGATGTGCAGGTGCAGTTCCGCCTTTGGCAGGCCGCGCACAAAGGCTTCAAGATCAGCCACACAATGCTCCTTCCTGGCGCGCGGGGGCGGCGCGCTTGTCCCACGCGCATTCGCCCATGATCCAGGTTTGCGCAACCACCCTGTCATCCCCCAGGATCTGCATGGCAAAGAGCCGCTCAGCCAGGCTCGCCCCGGCGCAGCGCCGTGCCAGCAACGGGGTTGCTGCCGCATCCAGCACCACGAAATCTGCCTCTTGCCCCACCGCCAGGGCGCCCACCTTGTCAGCAATATGCAGCAGCCGCGCGCTGCCGGCCGTGGCGAGGTAGAGCGCCCGGAACGGATCGAGCCGTTCTTCGCGCGCCAAGGCCGCCTGATAGGCCTGCCCCTGGGTATAGAGCATGGAAAAACTGGTGCCGGCGCCGATATCAGTGCCCAGGCCCAGCTTTACCCCGTGCCGGTCTGCCTGGCCAAAATGAAAGAAGCCCGATCCCAGGAACAGGTTGGAGGATGGGCAAACGGCAATGCCCGCACCGCTTTGCGCCAGGCGCGTGCACATGGCGTCTGACAGGTGGATGCCGTGGGCAAACACGCTGCGTTCGCCCACCAGGCCAAAGCGGTCATAGACATCGAGGTAGTCGCTGGCATGGGGAAAGCGGGCTGCCACCGCCGCGCACTCGCGGCGGTTTTCCGCCAGATGGGTGTGGAGCAGCACATCGGGATGCGCGGCGAGGAGCGCGCCGGCCATGGCGAGTTGCGCGTCGGACGAGGTCAGCGCAAAGCGCGGGGTGATGGCATAGGACAAGCGCCCCCGGCCCGCCCAGCGCGCAATCAGCGCCTCGGTTTCGTGGCGGGCACTTTCCACGGTGTCTTTGAGGCCATCAGGCCCGAGGTCCATCAGCACCTTGCCCGATGCCACGCGCATCCTGCGGGCCAGCGCCGCTTCGAACAGCGCGTCGACCGAACCTTCGTGGACGGTGGGGAACACCAGCGCCGATGTCGTGCCATGGCGCAGCAGTTCGTCTAGGAACGCCGTGGCCAGGGCATCGGCATGGGCGCGATCGGCAAAGGCCTTTTCGGCGGGAAAGATGTGCCGCTCCAGCCAATCGAGCAGCTGTTCGCCGTGCGAGGCGATGTGATCCATTTGCGGATAGTGCACATGGGCATCGATGAAGCCGGGCACGATCAGGCCTGCGATCGGCGTCACCGGCACATCGGCAAAACGCGCAGCCAACATGGCATGATCGCCGCGTGCGACGATGATCCCGTCTTCCACCACCAACAGGCCATCGGCGTGGTAGGCGACGGCATCGGACGCGTGCAGCGGATCATCGCCCACGCTCAGGACTTCGCCACGAAAGGCGCACAGATTACCCAAGGATCGAAACTTTCTCTTTCTTTTCTGCCGCTTCCTGCGGCAATTGAAGAAGCTGTGCCAAGACCGCGATCGCGATCACGTCCGGCTCCTTGCCGGTGATGCCGCTCATGCCGATCGGGCAGGTAAGCCGGCCGGGCGTGGTGGCATCCAGGCCTTCGGCTTGGAGACGCGACACGAAACGCGCCCGCTTGGTGGCCGAGCCGATCAGGCCGACAAAGCTAGGCGATGGCCGCTGCAGCGCGGCGCGGGTCAACTGATAGTCCAGCGCATGATCATGCGTGAGGATCACGATTGCCGCTTCCGCCGGAGCCTCGGTCACGCAGGTGGCGATCGCGTCTTCCGGCACGATGGTGACACCATCGAGGCTTTCGAACATCGGCCGGGTATCGAACCAGCACAGCCGCAGCGGCAGGCCGGCCATGTGCCGCGCGATCGCCTGGCCCACGTGGCCTGCACCAAACAGATAGACCGGCCGCCGCCACTGCCCCACTGCCTCGAGGATGCGGGTGCCGGCTGTAGGCCGTTCACCCCGCGCGGAAAGCGCGCTGGGCTGCCCTTCGACAATCCAGTGCCGGTCAATCCGCGCCGCGCCGAAATGGCTGACCAGCAGCGCGCCCTCGGCCATGCCCTGCAAGGGCGCCAGGCCCTGCGCGTCGAGGTGTTCGACCAGCAGCCGCACCCGCCCGCCACAGCATTGGCCCAGCAGCGGGCCGAGCGGATAATCCTGGATGCGCCAGGCGCCGGCCGGCAGTTCGAGCACGCGGCGCGCCTGTTCCTGCGCCTGGAATTCCAGCGCGCCGCCGCCGATCGTGCCCCAGGCGCGCGTGGCGCTGACCAGCATGCGCGTGCCCGGCCCGCGCGGCGCCGATCCTTCGCACGCCAGGACGGTGATCATCGCCAGCGGCTCTTCCTGCGCCCAGCCGCGCGCCATGTCCCACCACATCATGATGCCGTGCCCCGCTGCCGCGCCAGCGCGGCCAGGATGCGTTCGGGCGTAGCGGGGGCATCGAGCGTGGGCCAGCCCGCCGCCGGGTTGCAGGCGGCAATCGCGGCCCCCAGCGCGGAGAATACGGCGTTGGCCAGCATGAACGGCGGCTCTCCCACCGCTTTGGAGCGATGGATCGTCGGCCGGTGGTTGGCGCCGTCCCACAGGGCCACGGTCAGGCGAACGGGCCGGTCGTTGGCAGTGGGGATCTTGTAGGTGGACGGCGCATGCGTCAAAAGCGCGCCCTCGTCGTTCCAGACCAGTTCCTCGCTGGTCAGCCAGCCCTGCCCCTGGATGAAGCCGCCCTCGATCTGCCCCTTGTCGATCGCCGGGTTCAGCGATCGTCCGCAATCGTGCAGGATATCGGCGGCCAGCACGCGGTGTTCGCCGGTCAGCGTATCGATCACCACTTCGACCAGCGCCGCGCCATAGGCAAAGTAATAGAACGGCTGCCCCTGGTGTGCCGCGCGGTCATAATGCAGATCGGGCGTAGCGTAAAAGCCGGTGGACGAGAGCGAGATGCGCGCCATGTGGGCGCGGCGGCACAGCACCGGCCAGGGGATCGTCTCGCCGCCGGCGCAAACCTGCCCATCGGCAAAGACCACGTCTTGCGCCGAACCGCCAAAGGTCCGCGCGCAGAATTCGGCGAGCCGCCCACGGATCGTCTGCGCCGCATCGAGCGCGGCCATACCGTTGAGATCTGCCCCCGAAGAGGCCGCCGTGGCCGACGTATTGGGCACCTTGTCAGTGCGCGTGGCGGTGATCCGCACCTGGTCCAGCCCCACACCAAAGGCCTGCGCCACCACCTGCGCCACCTTGGTATAGAGGCCCTGGCCCATCTCGGTGCCGCCATGGTTGATCTGGATCGAGCCATCGGCATAGACGTGCAGCAGCGCGCCCGCCTGGTTGAGGTGGGTGGTCGTAAAGCTGATCCCGAATTTCACCGGGGTGAGCGCGAGCCCTTTCTTGAGGATCGGGCTTGCGGCGTTGAACCGCGCAACGGCCGCCTGCCGCTCGTCATACCCTGCCTCTGCCCGCAACTGGGCGATGAGGTCTGGCGCGATGTTGTCGGCCACGACCATGCCATAGGGCGTCACGTCGCGCCCGGGGCCATAGAGATTGGCGACGCGCACCGCGAGCGGATCGCGGCCGAGGTGCCCGGCCACGGCATCCATCACCCGCTCGATCGCCAGCATGCCCTGCGGTCCGCCAAAACCGCGAAACGCCGTGGCCGAGACCATGTTGGTCCTCAGCCGTTCCGAAACGATTTCCACGTCAGGTAGGAAATAGCAGTTATCGGCATGGAACATCGCGCGGTCGTTGATCGCGGGCGAAAGATCGACCGTGGCGCCGCAGCGCGAGGCAAGGCGCAAGTGCAGGCCGGCGATCTTCCCTTCGCCATCGAAGCCGACCTCGTAATCCACCACGAAATCGTGGCGCTTGCCGGTCTGGACCATGTCATCGTCGCGATCGGCGCGGAACTTGGCCGGGCGGCCGGTGTGATGCACCACGAGCGCAGCGGCGGCAGCATAGAGCGCGGCCTGGCTTTCCTTGCCCCCAAACGCGCCGCCCATGCGCCGCACCTCTACCGTGACATCGGCCGAAGACCGACCGAGCAGGTGGGCGACAAGATGCTGCACCTCGCTGGGATGCTGGGTGGATGACAGCACGTGGACCTGGCCGTCTTCGAGTGGCCGGGCGAGAGCAATCTGCCCTTCGAGATAGAAATGATCCTGTCCGCCCATCGCCAGTTGCCCGGCAAGGCGATGCGGCGCGGCAGCCAGCGCGGCGGCAGCATCGCCCCGCGCCATGCGCTGGGTCGGCTCGATCAGGCTGTGCTGGGTGCGGGCCTGCTCGACCGTCAGGATCGGCTCTTGCGCGGCATAGATGATCTTGCCCAAGCGGGCGGCCTGGCGCGCCGCGCGGCGGCTCGTCGCGGCCACCAGGAACACCGGCTGGCCCAGCCATACCACCTCGTCCTGCGCCAGCAGGCGATCGTCCCCGGCCACGGGTGAAACATCGTTCGCGCCAGGGATATCGGCGGCGGTATAGACCGCGACCACGCCCGGCGCCGCGCGCACGGCGGCAAGATCCATCGCCACGATCTGCGCCCGCGCCTTGGTGGACGTGCCGAATGCCAGGTGCAGCAGGCCGGGCAGTTCCGGCTCGTCATCGATATAGCGCGCTTGGCCCGCGACGTGCAGATGCGCGCTATCGTGGCGCTGGCCCATGCCGACTACCGGGCCGGCGGGTGGGCGTGTCAGAGTGTCAGCCATGGGTCACCTCCTGCACGCGGACCGGCAAACCCTGGGCCTGATGCCACAGGCGCCACACCAGATTGCCGGCCGCTTCCAGCCGATAGGCCGCGCTGCCGCGCACATCGCTCAGCGGCGCGAAATCGCTACGGATCGCCTCGGCCGCAGCGGCGATCGTCTCTGCCGCAAAGGGCGCGCCGGTCAATGTCGCCTCGGCCTGGTGTGCGCGGCGCGGGGTGGCTGCCATGCCGCCAAAGGCCACGCGCGCAGCGGTGATCACGCCCTGTTCCACGCGCAGGCAAAAAGCGCCGCACACGGCCGAGATGTCGCTGTCAAAGCGTTTGGAAAGCTTGGAAATATGTATGATATCCTGTGGGCCGGGGCGCGGAATGAACAGGCTTTCGACAAATTCGTCGGGGCTGCGATCCTGCTGGCCATAGGCAATGAAGAAATCATCGAGCGGCATCGTCCGCCGCCCGCGCACCGATCGCAGCGTCAGCGTGGCGCCCAGCGCGATCAGCGCCGGCGGGCCATCGCCAATCGGCGAGCCATTGGCGATATTGCCGCCGATGGTCCCGGCGTTGCGCACCTGCAAACCACCGATGCGCCGCACCAGTTCGCCCAGATCGGGGCTGAGCCGGGCGAGCGCCGCATGGGCATCGGCATAGCGCACCGCGCCGCCGACCGTCAGGCCCTGGTCGGTCTCCGCCATCGTGCCGAGTTCGGCCACATCGCCCACGAAAATCACCGTTTCGAGATCGACCAGCTTCTTGGTCACCCACAGGCTCACGTCGGTGGCACCGGCGACGATGCGCGCCTCGGGATATTGTGCCAGCAGCGTAGCAAGGGCATCGGCACTGTCGGGAATGAACCAGCGCGCCGTGCCGCCATCGGGCAGCCGCGCTTTGCCACACGCCGGCCCGGCTACCGCCACCTGGCGCAGCAGGGCGAGCAGCGCGGCATCGTCCTGCGCCACATCCGGATGCTGCGCGCCAGCGTCCAGCAGCGGTCCATAGCCGGTGCAGCGGCAGAGGTTTCCGGCCAGCACGTCGCCCACCGGAAGTTCTGCCCCCACCGCACCAATCGCGCGGCCATGCAGCGACATGACGAAACCGGGTGTGCAGAACCCGCATTGCGATGCGCCGTTGCAGGCCATGGTCTGTTGCAGCGGGTTGAGCGCCGAGTCCAGCCCGTTCACGGTCAACACCGCCTTGCCATGCAGCATTGGCAGGAACTGGATGCAGGCATTGACCGCGCGCCACACCAAGCGCTCCTCGCGCGCCAGCGGCGTGCCCACCAACACGGTGCAGGCCCCGCAATCACCCTCGGCGCAGCCTTCCTTGGTGCCGGTCTTGCCGGCGCGTTCCCGCAGGAAATCGAGCACGGTGTCACCGGGCGCGACATCATCGAGCTCTACCAACTGACCATCGCAGACAAAGCGCAACGCCATGTCAGCTGCCCCGATAGGTGGAATAGGCATAGGGCGAAGCCAGCAACGGCACATGATAATGCCCTTGCGCGCTCACCCCGAAATGGATCGGCACGACATCGAGAAACGGCGGATCGGGCAGCGCTGCGCCCTGCGCGCGGAAATAGTCGGCCACGTGGAATGCCAGGGTATAGGCGCCCTGCTCCAGCGCGGGAAAATCGCGCAGGCGACCGTCAGCGTCGGTCTCGCCCTCGGCCAGCAGGCTGTCTGCCGACCACAGCATCACGCGCATCCCCTGCGCCGGGCGGCCGCTCGTGGTGTCGAGCACATGGGTGGATAGCGTCGTCATGCCGCGGCCTCCGCCACAGAGGCCGGACGCGGCCATTGGCCCATGAACTCTTGCTCGTCATAGGCGACGAATTGCGCGAGCAGTTCCTCGCGGTCGTCCAGGAACAGCTGGTCGGCAATGCCGCGCACCAGGCGGGGCAGCGCGTTCTTCATCCCCGACAGCGCCGAAGCGGACAGCCCCAGGCTGATCAGCGCCGAATAGTTGAATGCAAACAGACCGTGCAGCAGCGGTGCATCGGCCGCGTGGCGCGGGGTGAATTCGAACGCAGGCCCGAGGTAGGGATGCGCGTCGATCAGCGGGTTACGCTCGCCGTCGGGTATGGCCACGACATCGCCCCAAAGCGCGATGTGTGGTGCCAGCGCGGCCAGTTCAGGCCGCAGGCGGGGGTCTGAAACGAGGCCGGTCGACAGGATCACGAAGTCGAAGGCAAAGCGATCGTGTGGCGTCGTCACAATCACCTGCCCGTCTTCATAGGCGACGCTTTCCCACGGGCTGGCCAGATGCAGGGCAAAGCCTGGCCAGCTTGCGGCGCGGTTGAACGTATCGTTGGTCGGCGGCTGGTTGTGCGACAGGAATGCTGCCATCGCGCGATACTTTTCGGCGTCAGACAGCGCGGGATAGCGCGCGGTGAAGCCTACCCGCTCCATGAATCGGATCGGGTTGATGCGCGGCAAAACGCTGCGGCGCATGAATACGTGCACTTCGCCCACGCCCTGGCCCAGCGCCCAGTTGGCATTGTCGAACGCGCTCGCGCCTCCGCCCAGAATGCCGATGCGCTTGCCCTTGAGCGTGGCGAAGTCGATCGGCTCGCTGGTGTGGGCATAGGTCTGGCGCGGCAGGCTCTGCCGGATCATCGCCGGGGTGTGCCATTCACCGCCGCCCTGGATGCCGGTAGCCAGCACGACCTTGCGGGCCAGCACTGTGCTTCCATCCCCCAGTTCCACGCTATAAAGGCCATCGCCCACATGCGTGATGCCCGTGACCTTGGCGCTGTTGCGCACCGGCAGGTTCAGCACGCGGCGATACCAGCGCAGATATTCCATCCAGACCCCGCGCGGGATCTTGTCGAGCGCCTGCCAGGCGGCGGCACCAAAGCAGGCTTCGTACCAGGCCTGCGGCGTTAGCGCCGGAATGCCATAATCGATCGGCGTCAACCCCTTGGGCGTGCGCAGCGTGATCATCCGGGCATAGGTTTCCCATGGCCCTTCAAACCCTTCCGGATTCTCGTCGAGCACCAGGATGTTGTTGATCCGCTCGCGCCGCAGCCCGAACGCGGTGGCCAGGCCGCTCTGCCCGCCGCCCACGATCACCACGTCATAGACATGGCCCTGCGGTGCGGTGCGCGGGCGCGTCCAGTCTGGGCCAAAGCAATCGACCAGCGCCAGTTGGCGCGCCAGTTCGGCTTCCAGCGCGGCAAGCGCCTGGGTATCGATCGCGTGCAGGTCGGTCATGCCATGTCCTCCAGTCGGAGCCGGGTGATCTTGCCGATTTCGGCAAGCGCCGTGGCGATTTCGGTATCGGTGTCGTGCTGCGTTCGCGCCGCCATCGCAGCCAGGATGCCGGTCTTGTCGGTTAGCCGCACGCAGATGATGAACGGCATGTCGTGCGCGGCGCGATAGGCAGCGTTGAGCGCGTGGAAGCGGGCGAATTCCTCCGGGGTCAGCCGGTCGAGCCCGGCCGAGGCCTGCTCGGCGGCCGAAGCCTGCGTGAGCGTGCCATCGATCGCCGCCTTGCCGGCCAGTTCGGGGTGCGCGCGGATCAGGGCAAGCTGCTCTTCACGCGTGGCGGCATATACCACCGCCATCAGATCGGCATGGCGATCGCCCGACGCTGGCGCGGCATCGGCGCGTTCCTCAACCCAGGGCGAATGCTCGAACAGGGCGGTCAATGGCTGTTCCCTTCCAGGCTGACATGGGCCGAAACGACTTTCCAGCCATCGGCAAACTTGACCCAGGCCTGGCTCTGCCGACCGCGCCGTTCAGACCCTTCGCGAAAGAATTCAGCGTCGGCCGTGGCAAACCCATCGCCATAGACGGTAATCGCCACGCGCCCCAGGCGGCGCTGCGGTGATCCGCCGCGCCCTTTGCGAAACTCGCGGATCGCGTCGATGCCATAAAGCACTTCGCCCACGCCAAAGCGGTTGGTGGTGGGGGCATCGTGAAACAGCGCGTCCATCGCCGGAATGTCATCGGCCATCAGCGCGCGCTCATAGGCGGCAAAGGCAGCCTCCACCTCGGCCAGCAGTACGGGATCGTTGATCGTCACGCCGCTTGCTCCGCATAAGGGTGGGTGGCGATCCAGTGGCGGGCGATATCGAGCCGCGTGGCGATCCACGCGCGCCCGTCGGCCATGACATAATCGACGAACCGCGCCACCGCCCGCGCCCGGCCCGGCCGCCCGGCAATGCGTCCATGCAGGCCCACGCTCATCATCCGGCCGCCTTCTTCGGCGAGCTGGTCATAAGTATCGCGCAGATAGCGGAAGAACTGCTCGCCCTCGGTAAAACCATTGAGCGCGACCATCTTCATGTCGTTGGCGTCAAGGCTATAGGGCACGATCAGCTGCGCCCGGCCGTGCCTGGCGTCCCAATAGGGCACGTCATCGGCATAGCTGTCGGCATCATAGACAAACCCGCCTTCCTCGGCGACGAGGCGCGCGGTATTGGGGCTGGTGCGCCCCTGATACCAGCCCAGCGGCCGACTGCCGGTCAGCTGGGTATGAATGGCGATGGCCTCTGCGATATGCTCGGCCTCCACCTCTGCCGCCACGTCCTGGTAATCGATCCAGCGATAGCCGTGGCTGGCCACTTCCCACCCGGCGCTCAGCATGGCGTCAACCGCCGCCGGGTTCATGGCCATGGCCGCTGCCACGCCAAACACCGTTACCGGCACGCCGCGTTCGGCAAACAGGCGGTGCAGCCGCCAGAACCCGGCGCGGCTGCCATATTCATAGAGGCTTTCCATCGCCATGGCCCGGCCGGGATGGCGCGCGGCGCCAACCATGTCTGACAGGAACCCTTCGGACAGCGCATCCCCGTTGAGCACGCAGTTTTCCGCGCCCTCTTCATAGTTGATGACAAAGTTCACCGCGACCCGCGCGCCGCCGGGCCAGTTGGCCGCTGGCGGCACCGGGCCATGGCCGATCAGATCGCGCGTCATGCCGCCATCACCGCGTCCCAGGCCGCGAGTGCCGCGGGCACCGCCGCTCCCAGCGGCAGGGCCACGCCCTGGGCGGCAAGGCAGGCTTCCAGCGCGGCGAGCGTGATCAGCACCTTGTGCTTCATGGCGTTGTAACCCATCGCGCCCAGGCGCCAGATCTTGCCGATCAGCGGGCCAAAGGCCGTGCCGATCTCGATCTCGAACTGCTCGCGCATCATCGCGCGCACCGCCTCGCCATCGACGCCTTGCGGAATATAGACACCGGTCACGTTGGTCATGCGGTGCGCGTCGTCGCCAAACAGCGTCAGGCCCATGGCGCGCAGGCCCGCGCTCATCGCGGCGCCGGCGGCCCGGTGGCGGCGGAACCGCGCGTCGAGCCCCTCACCCAGCGCCACCCGCGCACATTCGCGGGCGCCATAGAGCATGGTGGTCGCCTCGGTATGGTGGTTGAGGCGCTTTTCGCTCCAGTAATCCATGATCATCGCCAGGTCGAAATAGTTCGACGGAATGCGCGGCCCCGCGCCATCCACCGCATTGGCAGCGCGGATGCCCTTTTCATCATGGCGGCGGGCAAAGATCGCCTGCGCGGCGGCATCCGACACGGTGATCGGCGCGCTGCCCGATGGGCCGCCCAGGCATTTCTGCAAGCCGCCGGTGATCACGTCGGCGCCCCAGCGATCGGCCGCGATCTCCATGCCGCCCAGCGTCGCCGTGGCATCGACATAGACCAGCGCGCCCACCTCGCGCGCAATCGCGCCGATATCGTCCAGCGGCTGGGCCATGGTGGTAGAGGTATCGCCATGCACGGTGCAGATCAGGCGCGGGCGCACCCGCAGCGCAGCAGCGCGGACCGCCTCTGCCGGCACGACTTCACCCCAAGGGGCGTCCACCGTTTCGAAGCGCGCGCCGATCCGCAGCAGGATTTCCTGCAAGAGCAGGCCAAAGCGCCCGAAATTGATCACCAGGGCGGTTTCGCCGGGCTGGATCAGGCTGACGAGCGATGCCTCGATGGCGGCACGGGCGGTCCCGTCGATCAGCATCGTCCAGCGGTTCTGCGTGCCGAAGACCGGGCGATAGAGCGCCATGACCTGGTTCATGTAGCCGGTCATTTCCGGGTCGAACTGCCCCAGCAGATCGGCGCTCATCGCCCGCAGCACGCGCGGATGGGCATTGACCGGCCCTGGCCCCATCAACAGGCGCTGCGGCGGGTCGATTTCGCCAAAAAGCAGGGGATCAAGCACAGGACGCTCCCAGATTGTCGATAAAGCCCAGCATCACCGCCAAGGCGCCTTGCGCGTCGGCCGGTTCTACATGCTCGGCAGGGTTGTGGCTGATGCCGTCGCGGCAGCGGATGAACAGCATGGCCGTGGGGGCCAGATGCGCGAGGTTCATGGCGTCGTGACCGGCACCGGAAACCAGGCGGCGCGGCGGATGGCCGGCGGCCACCAGCGCGGCTTCCAACTGCTCCATCAGCGCCGGATCACAGGGCGAAGGAGGCAGATCGTGGATCAGGCGGTGGCTGACGCCCAGGCCGCGCTGCGCGGCGATCGTCGCGATCTCGGCCAGGATGGCCGCCGCCGCGTGGTCACGCCGCACGGCCTCACCAGCGCGCACATCGATAGTGAAGCGCACCTGTCCGGCGATCACGTTGGCCGCGCCCGGCGCCGCCTCGATACGGCCCACCGTGGCCACCAGGTCGCTGGCGTCGGCTTGAGCGATCCGCTCGATCGCCAGGATCATCTCGGCGGAACCTGCCAGCGCATCGCGGCGCAGCGGCATGGCCGATGTGCCGGCATGGCCTGCCTGGCCCATGACCGTCACCTCGTAGCGCAGTTGCGCGGCGATGCCAGTCACCACGCCCAGCGCCAGCCCCTCGGCTTCCAACACCGGTCCCTGCTCGATATGCGCCTCGAGATAGGCCAAGGCGCCGGGATGGCGCGCGGCACGCAGGGTTTGCGGGGAAAGGCCCCATTCGCCCAGCGCCTGCGCCAGCGTGACGCCCTGGGCATCGGCCATGTCGGGCACCGTATCGAGCAGGCCGGCGAGTGCCTTGCTGGTCAACATCGCGGCGGGAAAGCGGCTGCCTTCCTCGTCGCCAAAGGCGATCACCTCAATCGCGAAGGGCATCCGGCGTCCGGCGGCATGAAGCGCGGCAACGCATTCGATACCCAGCATCACGCCCAGCGGACCATCATAGACACCGCCGTCGCGCACACTGTCGATGTGGCTGCCGATGATTAGCGGCGGCCCGTTGCCCGTGCCGGGATAGCGCCCGATCAGGTTGGCCGCGCCATCGACATGGGTGGTCATGCCTGCCTCTGCCATCCACGCGGCAAGCTGCGCCACGCTGGCGCGGTGCGCGGGGGACAGCCACCCGCGATAAAGCCCGCCGGCCATGTCGGAAAAGGGCGCCTGGCCCAGCGCCCGGCAGCGCTCCACCGCGCGCATCCCACCGCCGCTCACCATGCGGCAACACCCCCGTCGCTGCGCGGATCGGTCGCGCCATACAGCGCGCCATCGGCCTCGCGCACCACCGCCCCGGCATGGCCCATCATCGCGGTCAGCGGGCCGACGCGTTCCACCACATGGCCGGCTTCCTCAAGCGCGGCATAGACGGCTGGATCGAACCCATCCTCGATCTTGAGCGTGGTGCTGTCCTCGCCCCAGGTGCGGCCCAGCAGCCAGCGCGGCGCGGAGATCGCTTCCTGCAGGTCCATGTCGTGCCAGACATGACGCGAGAAGACGGCGGCCTGGGTCTGCGGCTGCCCTTCCCCGCCCATCGTGCCATAGGCCATGACGCGTCCGTCGGTCAGTTCGGCCAATGCGGGGTTGAGCGTATGGAACGGCTTGCGCCCGGGCTTGAGCGCATTCCAGCCCGTTTCGGCCAGGCGGAACGATGCGCCCCGGTTCTGCCAGGTGATCCCGGTTTGCGGCAGGACCAGGCCAGAGCCGAATTCGAAATAGGTGCTCTGGATCGCCGAAACCACCTGTCCCTGAGCGTCGGCCGCGCCAAACCAGCAGGTATCGCCCCATTGCGAAGGCTGCGGCCAGGGCAGCGCGCGGGCCGGATCGATCTGCGCGGCCATCGCGGCCAGCGCTGCGGTATCGTTAAGCAGGCCTTGGGCGTCTTGCGCCATATAGGCCGTATCGCCGCAGTGCGCGTCACGCCACAGGAAGGCCTGCTTGGTCGCCTCGACCAAGCTATGGATATGGCCAAAGCTTTCGCCAGGGCCGCAGCCGGCCTGTTCCGCCAGGGCCAGGATCAGCAGCGAGGCAACGCCCTGCGTGGGCGGTGCGCTGTTGTAAAGCCGCCCTGCCTGGGTCGCGACCGAGAGCGGCGCGGGCCGCAGTGCGCGATGGGCGGCCAGGTCTGCGGCGCCCACGGGGCTGCCCAGCGTGGCAAGATCGGCCGCCACCAGATCGCCGAGCGCGCCGGTGTAGAAATCCTCGATGCCCGCCTCGGCCAAGCGGCGCAAGGTCTGGGCCAGGGCGGGCTGGCGCAGCACATCGCCCGCGCGCAACGGGCGTCCGTCCGGTTCGAACGTGGCCGCATAAGCGCCAGGCTGGGCACGCAGTTCCGGCCCCTTGGCCAGGGCCAGCGTGGCATGGCCGGCAGTGACGGCCACGCCGGCTTCGGCATGGGCGATCGCCGGGGCAAGCAGGCGGGCAAGCGGCAATGGCGCCGGCTCGCTTTCCAGCACGGCTTGCCATGCAGACAGCGTACCCGCGACGGTGTTGGCCGCCAGCGGGCCGCGCCACGGCACCGTGGCATGCCCGGCATAAAGCGCCAGATCAGCAGCTTGCGCCGCGCCGCCCACGCCATGCACGCCATGGACGCGCCCGTCGTTTTCGCGGATCAGCCAGAAGCCATCGCCACCGATCCCGGTCATGTGCGGATAGACGACAGCGAGCGTCGCGGCGACGGTGATCGTCGCCTGCGCGGCGCTGCCGCCGTCTTTCAGCACAGCGAGGCCGGCCTCTGCGGCCAGGTAATGCGGCGCGGTAACGATGCCGCCACGTCCGCGGACCGTATGAAGAGTTCGTGCCATGGCGCCGCTCAATCCGGCAGGCCGGCAACGAACGCGCGCACCACGGTGGCCGCGTTCACCGATGCGAGGTGATCGAACACGTATTCCATGTTGCGATCGGCGTCCCCTCCCGCCAGGTCAGACAGCGAGCGGAACACGATCGCCGGCACGCGGTTGGCATAGGCCACCTGGATCACCGCCGCGCTTTCCATGTCGAGCAGGCGGGCATGCCAGGCGCGGAACAGGTATTCGCGGAACTGGGCATTGTCGGCATAGACGCCGGCCGAAACGCCGGTGCCGCCCACCTCAACCTTGGGATCATGCGGCAGGCACAGCTTGGCCTCCGCGCTCATCCCGGCCGAAGGCGCCACGCAGCGCTTGAGCGTGAGGCCGGCAGTCACCTTGCGGGCCAGCGCGACAAGCGCGGGATCAGCGTCAAGCAGGATGTGGTTGGTAGCAGGCTGCGCCGCATTGCCCACGCGCGTGCCATTGGGAAAGATGAACTGCCAGTTTTCCGGCGCGCCGGCCGGGCTCGGCGCCGGGGTCTGCCAGCCGTGATCGGTCTGGCGGGCAAACATCACTTCCAGATACTGGCCCCAGTGTTCGGGCACGGCAACGTCCCCGATATTGAGCGCCGGGTCCACCCCGCCGGCCACGCCGGAAAAGACCACGCGCTTGACCTTGAAATGGTCGATCGCCAGCTGGGTGTTCATCGCCGCGTTGACCATGCTGACCCCGCTGGACATCAGGATCACCGGCCGCCCGGCCAGTGTGCCGAGCACGATCTCGCGGTCGTTGATCTTGACCCGGCGGCCATGGGTGATGACCGCCGCCATGGCTTCCCATTCGGGGGCATAGGCGGTGAGCACCAGCGTGCGCGGCGTGGGATCGAGCACAGTGGCCGTGGCGTGGGCCGCCTGCGGCAGGGCGAGCAGCGCGGCAGCGGCTGCGAGGATCGTTTTCATCCGCCGCATCACGCTGCCCCCATCCACACGAAGCGGGCGACGAACAGCGCCGCCAGCACGAACAGGAACCAGTCGCTCTTGCGCGCCCGGCCACGCAGCAGGGTCAACACGGCATGGGCAGTGATGCCCAGCGCCAGGCCATTGGCGATCGAGAACGTCAGCGGGATCATCGCCACGGTCAGGAACGCCGGGATCGCCGCCATCGGGTCTTCCCATTCCACCTCGGTCAGCGGCAGCAGCATCAGGCCGCCTACGATGATCAGCGCCGGGGCAGTGGCCGCCAGTGGCACGAGCTGGGCATAAGGGGCCACGAACATCGTGGCGAAGAACAACACGCCGGTGACGATCGCGGTCAAGCCGGTGCGCCCGCCAGCCTGCACGCCCGCAGCGCTTTCCACGTATGACGTCACCGTGCTGGTGCCGGCAAGCGCGCCCACCATCGTGGCCACGGCATCGGTGATGAGAATGCGGTTGAGGCCGGGAATGCGCCCCGCCTTGTCCATCAGGCCGGCGCGCTTGGTCACGGCCACCAGCGTGCCGATATTGTCGAACAGATCGACGAACAGGAACACGAAGACAATCTCGACCACCCCGCCCGACAGCTTGAGCACGCCGGGCAGATCGAGCTGGAAGGCGGTGGCCGTCAGCGCATCGAGCGAGTAGGGCTGCGGCGCCACATGGACCATGCCGGCAAACCACCCGACCAGCGTGGTGGCAACGATGCCCAGCAGCATGGCGCCGCGCACGTTCCACACCGACAGCACGCCGATGATCAGCAGCCCCAGCAGCGCCAGCGCCGGCCCCGCGCTCTTGAGGTCACCAAGCGCCACCAGTGTGGCGGTATTGCCCACGACAATGCCCGCATCCTTGAGGCCGATAAAGCCGATGAACAGGCCGATCCCGCCGGCCACGGCGGCAAACAGATAGTTGGGAATGACCGCAACGATCAACTGGCGCACGCCGGTCAGCGTCAGGATCAGGAACACCAGTCCCGAAATCATCACACAGCCCAGGCCCACCTGCCACGGCACGTGCATCTGCCCCACCACGGTAAACGCGAAATAGGCGTTGAGGCCCATGCCCGGCGCGAGGGCCAGCGGCGTATTGGCGGCAACCCCCATCAGGATCGAGGCAAAGGCCGCGGCAAAGCATGTCGCCGCCGCCACGGCCGCCACCGGCATTCCCGCCTGACCCAGGATCGAAGGATTGACCAGCACGATATAGGCCATGGTCAGGAACGTGGTGGCCCCCGCCACCACTTCGGTGCGCAGGTTCGTGCCGCGCCCGGAAAAATCGAAATAGGCGCCGATCCGCTGCGCCATGCCACCTGTCATTGCCGTTCCCCTGCGAAATCTTGCGGCGCGAGTGCCCCCGGCGCGGTTGCCCCGACCACGCCCTGTTCTTCCAGCATTTGTGCACACGCGAAAAGAGCCGTTTCGCCATGGCGCCTGCCGATCAGTTGCAGCCCCAGCGGCAATTGCCCGGGCCGCGCCAAGGGCACGCACAACGCGGGCAGCCCCAGAAAAGTGATCGGCTGGGTATGAATGCCCAGATCGGCCCGCGCCGGCACCATGGCGCCATCGATCAGGATGCGTGGATCGGCGATAAGCGGCGCGACGCAAGGTGCGGCGGGCGCGACCAGCACATCGACGCCCTGCGCTTCGAACAACGCGTCGATATCGGCCCGCGCCTGCGCCCGCAACGCCTGCGCCGCATCATAGAGCGCGCGGGGCAGCAGGCTTCCGGCAATCAGACGGTCGCGCACGGCGGGGTCGTATTCCAGTGCCGCGCGCGCCAGATCGGCGCGATGCAGGGTGCCGCCTTCATAGGCCGTGATCAGGAACGCCGCCGAACGATACCGCGCGAGATCGGGCAAGGTGAGGCACGGCCCCTGCCCCACGACAGCGGCAATCGCCGCTTGCTGTGCCGGGGCCAGGTTTTCGGCAAAGCGGCTGCCGAGCATGCCCACACGCGGCGGCGCCAAGGGCGCGGCGTCGGCATGGCCTGACAGGATGGCCCAGATCGCGCGCAGATCAGGCAGGTTGCCGGTGAACGGGCCGATATCGTCAAAGCTGTGGGCAAAGGGAAAGGTGCCACCCACGGGCAGATCGGCATGCGTGGGCTTCAGCCCATAAAGCCCGCACAGGCTGGCCGGCACGCGGATCGAGCCATTGGTGTCCGATCCCAGGGCAAAGGCCAGATGCCCGGCTGCCACCACCGCCGCCGATCCGCCGGATGATCCCCCTGCCAGGCGCGTGGGATCGTGCGGGTTGCGCGTGGTGCCATGGTGAGCGTTGATCGTGGCAAAGCCATAGGCGAACTCGTCCATGTTCAGCGTCGCCACCAGCACGGCGCCGGCATCGCGCAAGCGCGTGATCGCCACAGCATCGCTGGTGGCCGGCGCGGCATGGGTACGCACCGCCGAACCGGCCGTGGTTACCTCACCCGCCACATCGAACAGATCCTTGACGCCATAGGGCACCCCGGCGAGCGGGCCGGGATCGATCCCGTGCGCCACGTGTGCGTCGATCCGCGCGGCTTCGTCCAGCGCGCGGGCGGGCAGCAGGCGGGTAACCGCAACATGACGATCGGCCGCCAGGCGCGAAAGCGCCGCCTGCGCCAGATCGACCGCGCGCACGCGCCCGGCGCGCACTGCCGCCGCCTGCTCCAATGCCGCGATCATGCGTGGTCGTCCCCGGCAAAGATCGCGGCATGGCGCGTCAGCAGTGCCAGATTTGCCACGACGCCTGGTAGGCATTCGCCGGGAATCTGCCACCCGTCTTGCCCGGCGCGGGCTTGTGCCTCTGCCTCGGTACGGGGCAGCGCTTGGGCGTCGTGCGGCGCTGCGGCGCGGTGGTTCGGGACGGGATCGGCCATGTCGGTGGCGATGATAGCTGCCACCCCCCTATCGATCCAACGCAATGATCGGAACGGATCGTTGCAAAAATTAGCGCAGGGTAGCGCCGGCCATTGCCTGTTCGCGCGCAGCCTCCGCTTGTGCAGCGGCCAGCACGCGCAGCACGTTGCCCGACCAGATCTTGGCGACGTCTGCCTCGCTATAGCCGGCATGGAGCAGCGCTGCGGTCAACTTGGGCAGATCGGCCACATCATCCAGGCCGGCCACCCCGCCGCCGCCGTCCCAATCCAGCCCGATGCCGACATGATCGACACCCGCCACTTTCAGGGCGTGCAACAGATTGGCCATCACATCGTCAAAGCCCGCGCGCACCTCGGGCCACTGCCTGTCGATCGCATGGCGCTGCGCCAGATAATCGGCCCGCTCTGCCGCGCTCAACACGCGGTCTTCGGGAAAGCGTTGCTCCAGCGCATCGAGCGCGGCCTTGCGTTGCGGGCTTTGCACCAGCTTTTTGACATAGACCGAGTTGATCTGGATGACGCCACCCTGCGCCGCCAGCGCGCGCAGATGCGCGTCGTCGATATCGCGCGGATGGTCATAGACCGCCTTGCAGCCCGAATGGGTCAGGATGATCGGCGTCTTTGACAGGCGCAGCGCATCGTCGAGCGCGGCGTCTGAACTGTGCGAAAGATCGGGCACCACGCCCAGGCGGTTCATTTCCGCCAGCAGTTGCACCCCTGCCGGGCTCAACCCGTCCCACTTGGGCATGTCGGTGCTGCTGTCGGCAAACTGGTTGGTCTTGAAATGGGCAAAGCCGGAAATGCGCACACCCAGCGCGTAGAACGCCTGGAGCAGCGTGGGATCATCGCCCAGCGGCCAGGCGTTCTCGATCGACAGATAGACCACGCGGCGCCCGCTGGCGGCAATCTGCGCGGCATCGGCGGCGCGGTCAGCCAAGGCAAAGGCCTGGGGATTGGCCGCGACCATCGCGTGGATCGCCACCGCACGGCGCAGCGCATAATCGCGCGCGGCGCGCGTGCTGGCGGGATCCAGCGGCCCTTGCGGCGTATAGATTGCCCAGAACCCACCATCGAGCCCGCCCGCCACCATGCGCGGCACGTCAACCTGGGTATAATCATCGGCGGCGCTGTGGCGCTGCACGATCGACCAGCCCGGCAAGACCAGCGAAGCCGGCGTATCGAGGTGGGTGTCGAGCGTCAGCAGGCGTTCGTGCAGCGCGCGCTCTCCCTTGGTGGGCACAGGGGCATCGGCCATGGCCGGCAAGGCCAGCAGGGCGGCGAGCGGAGCGATCGCGAGGGAGAGGAAGCGCATGGCCCTTCATCCGGCTTTCCCTCTGGCGGCGCAAGGGGTAGAGGCGCACCCCATGTTGCGTCTTACCGAACTCAAGCTGCCGCTCGACCACGCCTCCGAAGCCATGCTGCCGGCCATCGCCGCGCGCCTTGGCGTGGGCGAAGCGCAGATTCTGCGCCATGCCGTGGCCAAGCGCGGCAACGATGCGCGCCGCAAGAATGCCATCCAGTTGGTCTATGCGGTTGACGTCACGCTCAGCCCGCAGGACGAAGCCGAAGTGCTCGCGCGCCTGGCCGGCGACACTCATGTGCGCCCCACGCCCGATACCTCCTATCGCTTTCCCGTGCGTGCGCCCGAAGGGTGGCAGGCGGGCGAAGGCGAGCGCCCAGTGGTGATCGGTGCTGGCCCGTGCGGCCTCCTGGCCGGGCTGATCCTGGCGCAGATGGGCCTGCGCCCGATCATCATCGAGCGTGGCAAGGCCGTGCGCGAACGCACCAAGGACACTTGGGCGCTGTGGCGCAAATCGGTGCTGACGCCGGAATCCAACGTGCAGTTCGGTGAAGGCGGCGCCGGCACCTTTTCCGATGGCAAGCTCTACAGCCGGATCAAGGACCCGCGCCACCTGGGCCGCAAGGTGCTGGTGGAGTTCGTGAAAGCCGGCGCGCCCGATGATATCCTGACCGAGGCGCACCCCCACATCGGCACGTTCCGCCTGGTCACGATGGTCATGTCGATGCGCGAGACGATCGAGAAACTGGGCGGCGAATACCGCTTTGGCACGCGGGTGGACGATTTTGCGGTCGAGACCGACGCCGCCGGCGAGCGCCGCCTTGCCGGCCTGCACTTGTCCAACGGTGAATACCTGCCCGCGCGCCGCGTCATCATGGCGGTCGGCCATTCGGCGCGCGATACGTTCGAAGTGCTTTACAACCGCGGCGTGCACATCGAGGCCAAGCCCTTTGCCATCGGCGTGCGGATCGAGCATCCGCAAAGCCTGATCGACCAGGCGCGCTATGGCGCCTGTGCCAAGCATCCCATCCTGGGCCCGGCGGCCTATGCTCTGGCGCACCAGGCCAGTAACGGCCGCTCGGTCTATAGCTTCTGCATGTGCCCGGGCGGGCGCGTGGTGGCCGCCGCGAGCGAGGAAGGCCGCGTGGTGACCAACGGGATGAGCCAATATTCCCGCGCCGAATTCAACGCCAACTCGGGCCTGGTGGTGGACATCACGCCCGAGCGCGATTTCCCCGGCCATCCGCTGGCCGGCATTGCGCTGCAACGCCATTGGGAAGAGCGGGCCTTCGTGGCCGGCGGATCGAACTATCAGGCGCCGGGTCAGAAGGTGGGCGATTTCCTCGCCGGCCAGCCCAGCAGCGCGTTCGGCAGCATTGTGCCATCCTATCAGCCGGGCGTGCATCTGACCGCGCTGGAAGAATGCCTGCCCGATTTCGTCACCGACGCGCTGCGCGAGGCGTTGCCCGTGTTCGGTCGGCAGATGGCGGGCTACGATCATCCCGATGTGGTGATGACGGGGGTGGAAACGCGCACGTCTTCGCCGGTGCGCATCACCCGCGGCAAGGATCTGCAAAGCCTCAATACCCGGGGGCTCTATCCGGCAGGCGAAGGCGCTGGCTATGCCGGCGGCATTCTTTCGGCGGCGGTCGACGGCATTCGCGCGGCAGAAGCGCTGGCGCAGGACCTTTTGGCCGGATGATTCGCGGCCTTGGTGACGGTGCGGGACGGCATGAGCCATCCTGCAAGGCCGTTGCCGCCAGTTGCGGCGGGAGATGCATACCAATGCATTTTGGATTGGTATTTTTTCTGGGTTGGATCGCGGCCTGACAGCACTGCGCTGCAAAATCATAAAATCGTTTGCATTTTCCGGGATTCCCCTTGGCCGTCGCTGTCAATCCAGCGTTTTCAAGGAAGTGAATTGCATTAAATGCATGTTGCATTGCGTGAAACGCATTTGCCTCGCCGCGGTGATTGGGTCATCCAGATAAGGCCTTTCAGGCATCCTCTCCCAAAACTTCCCGGGCCGATCGGATTTCCGACCGGCCCTTTTTTTGTCCGTAGCCTGCGCGAGATGGCGAAATTTGTATGCAACACATACAATGTTTGCGATAGGAGCGCGTGCTGCACCAAGCCGCATTGGCAAACTGTCAAGGGAGAGAACATGGCAACGCTCATCGATGGCAAGGCAATCGCCCGCGCACTGTCGGTCACGACGGCAGAGGCGGTGGCGCAGATGGTGGCTGCAGGCCACAGCGCTCCTGGCCTGGCCGTGGTGCTGGTCGGCAATGACCCGGCCAGCGAGGTCTATGTCGGGCGCAAGATCAGCCAGTGTGCCAAGGTCGGCATCCATTCGATCGAGCATCGCCTGCCCGCCGATACCGCAGAGGAAGACCTGCTCGCCCTGATCGCCGCGCTCAATGCCGATGCCACGGTGCATGGCATCCTGGTGCAGTTGCCGCTGCCGGCGCAGATCGATGCCGGCAAGGTGCTCGACGCGATCGATCCGGCCAAGGACGTGGATGGGTTCCATCCGGTCAATGTCGGGCGCCTGTCCACCGGCACCGGCGGCCTGGTGCCCTGCACGCCGCTGGGCTGCATGATGCTGCTCGATACGGTGATCGACAACTATCGCGGGCTCGATGCCGTGGTCATCGGCAAGTCCAACATCGTCGGCAAGCCGGTGGCCATGCTGCTGCTGGAGCGCGAGTGCACCGTCACCGTCACCCACATTGCCACCCAGGGCCTGCCCGATATCGTGCGCAAGGCCGATATCGTGGTGGCCGCCGCCGGTGCGCCGGAACTGGTCAAGGGCGATTGGATCAAGCCGGGCGCGGTGGTGATTGACGTTGGCATTACCCGCGTGGCCCAGGCCGATGGTACTACGCGCCTGGTGGGCGATTGCGCCGCGCACGAAATGGCCCATGCCCGTGCCGTCACGCCGGTGCCCGGTGGCGTCGGGCCGATGACCATCGCCTGCCTGCTGAGCAACACGGTGCAGGCCGCACGGCACGCATGACCATAAAAAGCCCCCTCTTCTTCAGAGGAGGGGGAGAAAAGCCTGATCACCGTTGGTGAACAAAAAAAGGGGCGGTTCGGATTGATCCGAACCGCCCCTTCTTGTTGCTTTGCCAGATGGCTCAGTTGGTCGCTGCGGTGCGGTTGGCCCACAGCGCCACGATCGTGCCGATCGCGCCCGACAGCAGGTAGGCACCCGAAGCCAGCAGGCCATAGTTGGCCGACAGCCACAGCGCCGCATAGGGCGCAAAGCCCGCGCCCAGCAGCCAGGCCAAGTCGCTGGTCAGCGCCGAGCCGGTGTAGCGGTGACGGGTTTCGAAGGCATCGGCCACGGCACCCGAAGACTGCCCGAACGAGATGCCCAGCAGCACGAAGCCGGTGAGCATGAACGACACTTCGCCGGCCACGCCAATGCCGAGCAACTGCGGGGCAAA
Source organism: Novosphingobium sp. 1529 (assembly GCF_040544855.1). NCBI lineage: Bacteria > Pseudomonadati > Pseudomonadota > Alphaproteobacteria > Sphingomonadales > Sphingomonadaceae > Novosphingobium > Novosphingobium sp. 1529. Next base: position 350,033 of record NZ_JBEPKW010000002.1, on the reverse strand, counting down.
GCCCGAGAACGCGGCAATCGCGGCGGCCGAGAAGCCGAGCAGCGTGCGGCGGCCAACGCGGTCGGCCACCAGGCCCGAGATGACGATCGCGGCCACGCCCACGGCAGCGGCGATGGCTTCGATGGTGAGGAAGCGGGTCGGCTCTTCCGAGGTGAAGATGAACACCCACGACAGCGGGAACACCGTGACCATGTGGAACAGCGCAAAGCTGGCGAGCGGTGCAAAGGCGCCGATCAGGATGGTCTTCCACTGTTCGCGGATGGTGACGAGCGCGCTTTCGGCGACAAGGTCACGCGATTCGAACAAGCGCTGGAATTCCGGCGTCACCACGATGCGCAGGCGCGCGAACAGCGCCACCACGTTGATCGCAAAGGCCACGAAGAACGGGAAGCGCCAGCCCCACGACAAGAAGTCGTCAGCCGGCAGCGAGGCGGTGAAGAACGCGAACAGCAGGCTGGCCACGATCAGCCCAAGCGGCGCGCCCAGCTGCGGGATCATGGCATACCAGCCACGCTTGCCCGCCGGCGCGTTGAGCGCCAGCAGCGAGGCCAGGCCATCCCACGTGCCGCCCAGCGCAAAGCCCTGGCCCAGGCGGAACAGCGCGAGCAGCAGCACCGCGTTGTGGCCGATTTCGGCATAGCCGGGCAGGAACGCGATCGCCGCAGTCGAGCCACCCAGGCCGAACAGCGCCACCGTCAGCTTGAAGCCACGGCCGAATGCACGGTCAAGCCACATGAAGAACAGCGAGCCGACCGGGCGGGCGATGAACGCCAGCGGGAACACCGCAAACGACGCCAGCGTGGCGTTGAGCGGGTCCAGGTAAGGAAAGAAGACCTTGGGGAACACGATCACCGAGGCGATCGCATAGACGAAGAAGTCGAAGAACTCCGAGGTCCGTCCGATGATCACGCCGATGGCGATCTCGCCCGGGGAAATCGAACCGTGCCCGGCGTGGGAATCGCTCCCCAGCCCTTCGTGATTATCGACTACGGCAGCAGTCATGACTGACACAAACTCCTTGGATCCCGCGCATTTCTCGCAAACGCGCCGACCGGCCGGCCGCACGCATGCGACCTGCCCTTATGTGCCCTATTGTCTTTGTGCAGCCGCGAAGGGGATTGGACAAAATGTCCTATCGTTTGCACGGCCCAGCGCTTCTAGGTGCGCCACATGCGTGCGAAACTCTTGAATCGGGCGCGCCTGCTGCGCTGCGCCATCGTCCCGCTCCTGGCCCTGCCGCTTGCCGGCTGCGACTGGGTCGTGCTCAACCCCGCGGGCGATGTCGCTCGCCAGCAGGGCGATCTGGTCATTGTGGCCACGTTGCTCATGCTGTTGATCGTCGTGCCCGTCATGGCCACGGTTGTCATTTTCGCGTGGCGTTACCGCGCCACCAACACCGAGGCCAAGTACGATCCGGACTGGAACCACTCCACCCAGCTGGAACTGATGATCTGGGCCGCGCCGCTGATGATCATCATCGCGCTGGGCGCGGTCACCTGGGTCGGCACTCACCTGCTCGATCCCTATCGCGCGATCTCGCGCATTGATGCGCAGACCCCGGTCGCCGCCAATGCCAAGCCGGTAGAGGTGGAAGTGGTGTCGATGGACTGGAAGTGGCTGTTCATCTATCCCGAACAGAACATCGCCACGGTCAATGAACTGGTGGTTCCCGCCGGCCGGCCGCTGCGCTTCCGCATGACCTCGTCCACCGTCATGAACACCTTCTATGTCCCCGCGCTGGCCGGCATGATCTACACCATGCCCGGCATGGAAACCAAGCTGCACGCCGTGTTCAACCAGGAAGGCGCGTTCAAGGGCATTTCCGCACACTTCAGCGGCGCGGGCTTCTCGCAGATGCACTTTGCCACGCGTGCCGTGTCCGATGCGCAGTTCGACCAGTGGGTGGCCAGCGTGAAGGCCGGCAAGAACGACGGCATGCTCAGCCGCGATGCCTATCTCCAGCTCGACAAGCCCAGCATTGCCGATCCGGTGCGTCACTATGCCGGCGTCGCTCCCGATCTGTTCAACGCCGTTGTCGATCTCTGCGTCCAGCCCGGCAAGATCTGCATGAGTCAGATGGCCATGCTCGACGCCAAGGGCGGCGTGGGCAAGGAAGCAGCGCGCCTCAACGTGGCCGCGCTGACCTATGACAAGAACGGCCGCGCCACCGAAACGGCAGTCCTGCCTGGCAGCGTCGTGGCCCAGACCGACCGCTTCGTGAAGGCCTATTGCAGCGACAACCGCCCGATGGCCGCACCCAGCGGTGACGCGCCTCTGCCCAAGACGCTCGATCGCCTGCGTGGCGCCGGAATCAACCAGGCAACTGGTCCCCGGGTCAGCCTGGCCGGCCCGCTACTGCAGCCTGCCTCTTGAGGCAGGTTGCCGATCCGATACGCCGCACCAGATTTGATCCGGCCCCATTTTTCTGACCGATGGATATTGCGATGACCGCTGTCCCCCTTCCCGCCACTGCCCCACCGCCGTGGTCTCCGCTCCTGGGACGCATTTCCCTTGAGCAGCTTCCCTTCCTCCACGAACCGATCGTGGCGGTCACCTTCGTTGGTGTGATCCTTGGCGGGATCGCGCTGGTGGGGGCCCTCACCTATTTCCGCCTCTGGGGCTATCTCTGGAAAGAATGGTTCACCAGCGTCGATCACAAGAAGATCGGGGTCATGTACATGATCCTGGGCCTGGTGATGTTCATGCGCGGCTTTGCCGACGCACTGATGATGCGCTTGCAGCAGGCGATGGCGTTCAACGGCAGCGACGGCTATCTCAACGCGCACCATTATGATCAGGTGTTCACCGCCCATGGCGTGATCATGATCTTCTTTGCCGCGATGCCGTTCGTGACCGGTTTGATGAACTATGTCGTGCCGCTGCAGATCGGCGCGCGCGACGTGTCGTTCCCGTTCCTCAACAACTTCAGCTTCTGGATGACCACCGGCGGCGCCGTGCTGGTCATGGCTTCGCTGTTCCTGGGTGAATTCGCCCAGACCGGCTGGCTGGCTTTCCCGCCGCTGTCGGGCCTGGCCTACAGCCCCGGCGTTGGCGTGGACTACTACATCTGGTCGCTGCAGGTGGCAGGTGTCGGCACCACGCTATCGGGCATCAACCTGATCGCCACGATCATCAAGATGCGTGCCCCGGGCATGACCCTGATGCGCATGCCGGTGTTCACCTGGACCGCGCTGTGCACCAACGTGCTGATCGTCGCCTCCTTCCCGGTGCTGACCGCCGTTCTCGTGCTGCTCTCGCTCGACCGTTACGTGGGGACCAACTTCTTCACCAACGACTTCGGCGGCAGCCCGATGATGTATGTCAACCTCATCTGGATCTGGGGCCACCCGGAAGTTTACATCCTCATCCTGCCGATCTTCGGCGTGTTCTCGGAAGTCACCTCCACGTTCTCGGGCAAGCGCCTGTTCGGCTATACCTCGATGGTCTATGCCACCGTGGTTATCACCATCCTGTCCTACGTCGTGTGGCTGCACCACTTCTTCACGATGGGTTCGGGCGCCAGCGTCAACAGCTTCTTCGGTATCACCACCATGGTGATCTCCATCCCCACCGGGGCCAAGCTGTTCAACTGGCTGTTCACGATGTACCGTGGCCGCATCCGCTTTGACCTGCCGATGATGTGGACGGTGGCGTTCATGCTCACCTTCACCATCGGCGGTATGACCGGCGTGCTGCTCGCCGTGCCTCCGGCCGACTTCGTGCTGCACAACTCGCTGTTCCTGATCGCGCACTTCCACAACGTGATCATCGGCGGCGTGGTGTTCGGTACGTTTGCCGCGATCAACTACTGGTGGCCCAAGGCCTTTGGCTTCAAGCTCAACCAGTTCTGGGGCAAGGTCAGCTTCTGGTGCTGGGTGCCGGGCTTCTGGCTGGCGTTCACCCCGCTCTATATCATGGGCCTGATGGGCGTGACCCGCCGGACCCGCGTGTTCGACGATCCCAGCCTGCAGCCCTACTTCATCGTTGCCCTGCTGGGCGCGGTGCTGATCGCCGCCGGCATCGGCGCGATGGTCGTGCAGTATGGCGTGTCGATCTGGAAGCGCGAAGAGCTCAAGGACGAAAGCGGTGATCCTTGGAATGGCCGCACGCTGGAGTGGGCCACCAGCTCGCCCCCGCCGGCCTACAACTTTGCCTTCACCCCGATCGTGCACGATCTCGATGCCTGGGAAGACATGAAGCGCGCCGGCGTCGGCCGTCCGCTTGATGGCTATCGCCCGATCCACATGCCCAGCAATACGGGTGCAGGCGTGATCCTGGCTGGCATCAGCACGGCCCTTGGCTTTGCCCTGATCTGGCACATCTGGTGGATGGCCGGTGCCAGCTTCGTGGCACTGCTCGTGAGCGCCATCGCCCACACCTTCAACTACAAGCGCGATTACCACATCCCGGCCGAAGACGTTGCCGCCGTCGAGGCGCAGCGTACGGCCCAGCTGGAACGCCTTGCCCAGAACCAGGGAGCCGCCGCATGAGCGATGCTGTCCATAGCTCGGGCCATTCGGCTCCCCTGCCTGCCTCGCTGACCAAGCTGGGCAAGTTCTGGGACTTGAACGAGCATGACCATCCCGAAGGCCACAGCACCATGCTGGGCTTCTGGATCTACCTGATGAGCGACTGTCTCATCTTCGCCATGCTGTTCGCAGCGTTCGGCGTGCTCGGCGGCAACTATGCCGCCGGGCCCGGCCCGCGCGAGCTGTTCGAGCTGCCCCTGGTGGCGGTGAACACCTCGATGCTGCTGTTCTCGTCGATCACCTATGGCTTTGCCATGCTGGCGATGCAGCGCGGCTCGGTCAGCCAGACGCAGATGTGGCTGCTGATCACCGCCGTGTTCGGCGCGGCGTTCCTGTCGATCGAACTCTACGAATTCTCCAACCTTATCCACGAAGGCGCCACGCCCCAGCGCAGCGCGTTCCTTTCGGCGTTCTTCACGCTGGTCGGCACCCACGGGCTGCACGTCACGTTCGGCCTGATCTGGCTGTTCACGCTGGTGGTGCAGGTTTCGCGCAAGGGCCTGATCCAGGCCAACAAGCGCCGCCTGATGTGCCTGTCGCTGTTCTGGCACTTCCTCGACGTCGTGTGGATCGGCGTCTTCACCTTCGTCTACCTGATGGGGATGCTGCGATGAGCGCGAAGAACTATACCGACCTGGCCCACCGCCACGCGCACGGGGATGCCAATCCCCACGCCATCGGCCACCACCATGACGAACCGCACGGCTCGCTGCGCGAATATGTCATCGGCTTCGTGCTGTCGGTGGTGCTCACCGCCATTCCGTTCTGGTTGGTGATGAGCGGCGCCATTGCCGACAAGAACACCACTGCCATCGTCATCGCGGCCTTTGCCGTGGTCCAGGTGGTGGTCCACATGATTTACTTCCTGCACATGAACGGCAAGGCCGAAGGGGGCTGGAACATGCTGGCCCTGATCTTCACCGCCGTGGTCGTGCTGATCGTCATCTCTGGTTCGATGTGGGTGATGTACCATATGAACCACAACATGATGCCGATGCACGCCGAGCAGATGGACTGATCATGACTTCGCAAACGGGCAGCAGGCAGCGCTTGCTGCCCGTTTCGATTCTGCTGGTCCTGGCGCTGACCTTTGCCGGCCTGGGCATCTGGCAGGTAAAGCGCCTCGCCTGGAAAGAGGCGCTGATTGCCGATGTGACGCGCGCCGTGCATGCAGCGCCTGTCTCCATCGCCGCCGTGCCCGCTGGCGCCATTGATCGGCTTGCCTATCATCGCGTGGCGATCACCGGCCGGTTCATCCCCGCCGCCACCGTTCTGGCCACGGCCACCAGCACGCTGGGCAATGGCTATTGGGTCATGGTGCCCCTGGCCACGCCCGGCCAGGCCCCGGTGTGGATCAACCGTGGCTTCGTGCCGATGGGCACCCGACTCGATACCGCCCGCCGCGCCGTTCCCGTTACCCCCGTTTCCATCATCGGCCTGATCCGCCCGAGCGAGCCCAAGGGCACGTTCCTTCGCGCCAACCGGCCCGAGGCAGCGCGCTGGTATGCGCGCGATCTGCCCGTCATGAACATGCGCCGCGGGGTCGTGGCAGAGCCGCGCTATTTCCTCGACGCGCAAGTGGAAACGCCGCGCCCCACGGCTCAGCCCGTGCCGGCGCCCGGCCTCACTGTCATCGCGTTTCCCAACAACCACCTGTCCTATGCGCTGACCTGGTTTGCCCTTTGCGCCCTCTCGCTTGGCGCGGCAATCATGGTATGGCGCAAGGCGCGATGAGCGCCACCCCGCCCCTTTCCTCCACCCGTCCGATCTATCCCGCGGCCAGCGCGCGCAACATGGCGCTGCTGGTGCAACTGCGCTGGGTTGCTGCCGTGGGCCAGCTCGTGGCGATCTGGGTCAGCGTGCGGGTGCTGGGCGTCAAGCTCGATGTGGCGCCGCTGGTGGCCGTGCCGGTGCTGATGGTGGTGATCAACGGGCTGACTCTGCTGCTCGATCGCGGGCGCGAGGGATATAGCCATGTCGAACTGCTCGGCGCGCTCACGCTCGATATGCTGGCGCTGGCCTGGCAGCTCTATTTCAGCGGCGGCACGTCCAACCCCTTCACCTTCCTGTTCCTGATGCAGATCGTGATCGCGGCAATCCTGCTCCCGCCAAACTGGAGCGCGATCGTGGCGGGCATGGCCGCGCTGATCGTCACCCGGCTGGCCTTCGTCCATCGCCCGCTCGATCTGCCCACCGGCACCTTCGATGGCACGATCGAGCTGTTCCAGCTGGGCAATCTCGTCTGCTTTGCGCTGGTCGCCGCGCTGCTGGTGTTCTTCGTGATCCGCATGGACCGCAACCGGCGGCAGAGCGAGACGGCGCTGGCCGCCTTGCGCCAGCAAGCCACCGAGGAACAACACATCGTGCGTCTGGGCCTGCTTGCCTCGGGCGCGGCACACGAACTGGGCACGCCGATGGCGACAATGTCGGTCATCCTGGGCGATTGGCAGCGCCATCCCGCAATCATGGCCGACCAGGACTTGCGCGAAGAGTTGCACGACATGGCTTCCGAACTCAAGCGCTGCAAATCGATCCTCTCGGGCATCCTGCTCAGTGCCGGGGAAGCGCGCGGCGAAAACCCGCAGATCACCACCTTGGGCGACTTCCTGGCCACCATCGCGGCTGAATGGAACGAGCGCGGCCATGGCGTGATCCGCCTGCGCAACATGGTGGAGACCGATCACCCGATCGTGGCCGATCCCGCGCTGCGCCAGATCATCGGCAATGTCATCGACAATGCCCTGGAAGTCTCGCCCGATTTCGTGGAAATCCGCGCCGAGATGACCGGGGGCGACATCGTGCTGACCGTGCTCGATCTCGGCCCCGGTTTCGCGCCCGACATGCTGGAATCGATCGGCCGCCCCTACAATTCCACCAAGGGCCGTGACGGTGGCGGGCTGGGGTTGTTCCTGGTCGTCAACGTCGTGCGCAAGCTGGGCGGCCGGGTCGAAGTGAAGAACCGCACGGCGCGCGGCGCGATGGTGCGCCTGGAAATCCCGGTGGCCTCGCTGGCCTATCGCACGGGGGAATGAACATGCCCGATCCCGAACTGGAACTCACAGCACAGGACGAAGCCCTGCCGCTGGTGATCGTGGAAGACGATCCCGCCTTTGCCCGCACCCTGCGTCGCTCGTTCGAACGGCGCGGCTATGCGGTAGAGCATGCCGCCAGCCCCGATGAACTGGAAGTGCTGCTCGATGCGCACGATTTCCAGTTTGCCGTGGTGGACCTGAAGCTCGGCACCGGTTCCGGCCTCACCTGCGTGCAGATGCTGGCTGAACGCGATCCCGAAACGCGCATCGTCGTCCTTACCGGCTTTGCCTCGATCGCCACAGCGGTGGAAGCCATCAAGCTGGGCGCGGCGCACTATCTGGCCAAGCCCGCCAACACCGACGATATCGAGGAAGCCTTTGGCCGCGTCGGCGGCGATCCCACCGTGCCGCTCGATACGCGCAAGACCTCGATCAAGACGGTGGAATGGGAATACATCCACTCCACGCTGGTGGAATGCGATTTCAACATTTCCGAAGCCGCACGCCGCCTGGGCATGCACCGCCGCACCCTGGCAAGAAAGCTGGAAAAGCGGCCGCTGCGCTGATTTTATTCTTCGTCACCCCGGACTTGATCCGGGGTCCAGCTTTACTATTCCACCGTCCAAAGAAGCGGGACCCCGGGTCAAGCCCGGGGTGACGGTAATTACTTACAAATCAACCGCTCAAGCCGCCAAACCGCGCACGCGCAGCAGCGCGCCAGGATCGGGCGCGCCGCCGCGAAATGCCACGTAGTTGTCCATTGCCGGGCGGCCACCGCCTTGCGACAGCACTTCGCGGCGGAACGCGGCGCCCAGTTCGGCCTGCCGCTCTGGCGCCGCAGCAAACTGCTCGTAGGCATCTGACGAGAGCAGTTCGGCCCAGAGGTAGGAATAATACCCCGCCGCATAGCCGCCGGCAAAGATGTGGCTGAAAGCATGGGCGAAGCGGTTCCACGCCGGATAGCGCATCACCGCCACTTCGGCCCGCACGGCATCGAGCAGGCCCTGCACATCGGGCGCATCGGCAGCGGCGCGGTGCAGGCGGATATCGAACAGCGCGAATTCGATCTGGCGCAGCACGGCCAGCGCGCCCATGAAGCCGCGCGCGGCGTTGAGGCGTTCGATCAAGGCATCGGGCAGCGGTTCGCCGGTTTCCTCGTGCGCCGAGGCGGCCTTGAGCACGGCGGGATCATAGGCAAAGTTTTCCAGGAACTGGCTGGGCAGTTCCACCGCATCCCATTCCACGCCGCTGATCCCGCCGATTGAGGGCATGTCGCCCTCGCCCAGCAGATGATGCAGGCAGTGCCCCATCTCGTGGAACAGGGTCACCACGTCGGCATGCTGGAGCAACGCCGGCTTGCCCGGCGCGGCCTGGGCGAAATTGGTGATAAGATAGGCCACCGGCATCTGCGTCTCATCGGCGGCCCGGCTGGGCGAGCGGCACACGTTCATCCAGGCGCCGCCGCGCTTGCCCTCGCGCGCAAAGAAATCGGCATAGAGCCGGGCGAACGGGGCATCCGCGCCGGCGCGAAACAGGTCGAACTGGCGCACGTCATCATGCCACAGGCCGCTGCCCGGTACTTCCTTGAACGCCACGCCGAACAGCCGCTCCACATGGCCGAACAGCGCCGGCAGCACCTTGTCGAGCGGCAGGTAGCGGCGCACCTCGGATTGGTCGAGCGCATGGCGGGCCAAGCGCGCACGCTCGGTGGCAAAGCCCATGTCCCAGGGTTCGAGCGTGTCGATGCCCAACTCGCTGCGGGCAAATTCGGCCAGATCGGCCAGTTCGGCCTGGGCCAGCTGGCGGGTGCGCGCGGCAAGGTCGGTCAGGAACGCTTCCACTGCATCGGGGCGTTCGGCCATCTTGGTGGCCAGCGACAGGCTGGCGGCATCGCCCTGGCCCAGCAGCTGCGCCGCCTTGGCGCGCAAGGCCAGCAGCGCGGCCATGCGCGGCCCGTTGTCAAACTCCCCGGCGTTGGGCCCCTGGTCCGATGCGCGCGTGGCATAGGCCTGCTGCACCTCGTGGCGCAGCGCGCGATCCTGGGCATAGGTCAGCACCGCCACCACTACCGGGGCGTGGAGCGTGATCAGCCAGCCCTCTTCATGCCCCTTGGCCCGCGCCGCTGCTGCCATGCCGGCAAGGTCCGCCTCGGGAATACCGGCTAGGCGGCTCGCATCGGTCACGTGCAGGCTCCAGGCCTCGGTCGCGTCCATCACGGCATTGGCATATTCGGTGGCCAGGCGGCCTTGTTCCACCTGGTTTTCGGCAAAGTCGCGGGCGTCATCGCCATCGAGCGCCACACCCGAAAGCTCGAAATCGCGCAGCGCCAGTTCGCGGGCGCGTGCCGCCAGCGGATCAAGCGCCGTAGGATCGATCGCGCGGATCGCTTCATAGAGCGCGCGGTCCTGGCCCACGGCGGCAAAGTGCGCGGCGATCAGCGGCTGCGCCTGTGCCTGCGCGGCACGCAATTCCGGGGTGTTGGTCACCGCCAGCAGATGGCCGACCACGCCCCAGGCCTCGCTGATGCGGCGATCGGCCTCTTCCTTGAACGCCAGCATGGCCGGATCGCCGGCGCGCGCCACGCACGCGGCCATGGCGGCCTGGTGATCGGCGATCGCGGCGGTTACGGCCGGCACAATGTCATCGGCGTGGATTTGCGCAAAGCGCGGTTGGCCATGCGTGGCCAGCAGGGGAAAGGCAGCGTCGAGCGTGGCAGTATCGGTCAAAGGTGCGCTCCGGCAAGGTGTCTTGCGGCCTAGATAGGAAGGCCATCTGCGCTTGTCTGCCCCGGCACCTGCTTATTTTGCGTTGCGCGCGGCCCCGTATCCGGCAGCATGCGCGGCTTCTTCCAGGAATTCCGCCACGGCGCGCACCCGTGGCAGGCGGCGCAGTTCGGCATGCACCACCAGCCAGTAGGCGCGCGGCACGGCCACGTCGGGCAAGACCCGCACCAGGCCAGGATCGCCATCGGCGGCAAAGGTGTGCAGCAGGCCGATACCCCCGCCGGCCTGGACGGCGGCCAGTTGCACCGTGGCCGATGTGCAGCGGAACTGTGCCTGCACGCCCGGCGCCACTTCATCGAGATAGCGCAGTTCGGGCCAATCGATCAGATCGTCGATATAGGAAATCAGCCGGTGCTGTGACAGCTCAGCCACGCTGCTGGGCACACCATGCTGCTCCAGATAGGCTGGCGCAGCATAGAACCCCACCGTGAACGCAGCGAGTTGCCGGGCATAGAGCCGCCCACGCGGTGGTCGCTTGAGCGTCACGGCCAGATCCGCCTCGCGCTGGGACAGGCTGACCGCGCGGGTTTCGGGCGCCAGTTCCAGCTCGATCCGGGGATGGCGGGCCATGAACAGCGGAATGCGCGGCGCCACCAGATAGGTGCCAAAGGCGGCCGGGGTCGCTACCCGCACTGTCCCGGTCAATTCGGTATCCACCCCGCCCAGCGCGCTGTCTGCCGCATGGGTTTCTGCCTCGATCCGCTCGGCATGCAGCAGCAGCGCCCGGCCCGCCTCGGTCAGCCGTGCGCCGCTGGGGGAACGATCGACCAGGCGTGCGCCCAGCCCGCTTTCCAGGCCGTCGAGCCGGCGCGAGACGGTGGAATGATCCAGCCCCAGCGCCCGCGCCGCCCCGGTCAGGCGGCCGTGGCGGGCCACTTCCAGAAAAATCCTTAAATCGTCCCACTGGCGAATGCGCATGGTGCTCCTGTAAATTTGCACGGCCTGTTTGGCAAAATTGCCTGTATCAGGATATTCCTGCACGTTCTACAACCAGGCATCAGACTTTTCCCAGGAGTGTTGCCATGCGCCAGATCGACCATTTCCTGAACGGTGCCGCCGTCGCCGCCACCTCTGGCCGCAAGAGCGACGTGTTCGATCCCAACACCGGCGAAGTGCAGGCCCAGGTCGGCCTGGCGAGCGAAGCCGATGTGGATCAGGCCGTTGCCCTCGCCGCCTCCGTGCAGCCGGAATGGGCCGCGCTCAATCCGCAGCGCCGTGCCCGCGTGATGTTCGAATTCAAGCGCCTGATCGAGCGTGACATGGACAAGCTCGCCCATGCCCTCTCCGCCGAACATGGCAAGGTGATCGCCGATGCCAAGGGTGATGTGCAGCGCGGGCTGGAAGTGATCGAGTTCGTCTGCGCCATTCCCCACCTGCTCAAGGGCGAATATACCGAAGGCGCCGGCCCGGGGATCGACGTGTTCTCGATGCGTCAGCCGCTCGGCGTGGTTGCCGGCATCACCCCGTTCAATTTCCCCGCGATGATCCCGCTGTGGATGTGCGGCCCAGCGCTTGCCACCGGCAATGCCTTCATTCTCAAGCCGTCGGAACGCGATCCTTCGGTGCCGGTAATGCTGGCCGAACTGTTCATCGAGGCGGGCGGCCCGGCCGGGCTGTTCAACGTGGTGCATGGCGACAAGGTGGCGGTCGACGCCGTGCTCGATCACCCGCGCATCAAGGCGGTCAGCTTTGTCGGCTCGTCCGATATCGCCAACTATGTCTATCAGCGCGGCGCCCAGGCGGGCAAGCGCATGCAGTGCATGGGCGGCGCCAAGAACCATGGCATCGTGCTGCCCGATGCTGATTTCGACCAGGTGGTCAGCGATATCCTTGGCGCGGCCTATGGCTCGGCAGGCGAACGCTGCATGGCCCTGCCGGTGGTTGTTCCCGTGGGCGACAAGACCGCCGAGGAACTGCGCGCCCGCCTGATCGACGGGATCGCCGGCCTCAAGGTGGGCATTTCCACCGATGAAGCCGCCCACTATGGCCCGGTCGTGACGGCCCAGCACAAGGCGCGGATCGAAAGCTATATCCAGATGGGCGTGGACGAAGGCGCCGAACTGGTCGTCGATGGTCGCGGCTTCTCGCTGCAAGGCTATGAAAACGGCAATTTCCTGGCGCCCACGCTGTTTGACCGCGTGACCCCGGAAATGCGCAGCTACCAGGAGGAAATCTTCGGCCCGGTGCTGCAGATCGTGCGCGCGCACGATGTCGATGAAGCCATCGCACTGGCCACCAACCATGCCTATGGCAATGGCGTGGCCATGTTCACCCGCAACGGCGCCGCCGCCCGCAACTTTGCCGCCAAGGTGGAAGTGGGCATGGTTGGCATCAACGTGCCGATCCCGGTGCCGGTCGCCTATCACAGCTTTGGCGGGTGGAAGCGCTCGGGCTTTGGCGATCTCAACCAATACGGCATGGACGGCGTGCGCTTCTACACCCGCACCAAGACCGTGACCCAGCGCTGGCCCAGCACCTCGGGCGACGTGGTGGACCAGAGCTTCGTTATCCCGACGATGAAGTGACCCATCATGGTAGAGCCGCGATCAGCGTCTCTATGGGCAGGAACAGGGTTCGGCTATCGGCCGGATATTCCAGGAACTCGGCGCATTTCAGGTAAAAGCGCCGAGCCTGCTCATTCTTGGCGTGAACCATCACCGCACCGATGCCGATGCTTTGTGCCGCCAAGGCTATGCGGCGCAGAGCATCGGCCAATAGATCGCTACCGAGGCCCTGCCCGGCATGGCGCCGATTCACCGCAAGGCGTCCGATGATCGATACGGGGATCAGATCAGGCGCGTTGCGGCGCAGACGAGATGGTGCTTCACGCCGTTCTACTGCACCTGCCAGGATACACACATAGGCCGCCACTCTGCGATCATCGCATACCACATAGGTACGCGCGAAGCGCCCCTCGTTGCGACGCGCCCTCTGTTGCAACCAGGCATTGAGCGCCGGCTCTCCGCAATCGAAATCATCAACCTCATGGTCATCGGCCAGAGGGACTGGCGCAGTCAGTCTTCCCGTTGCCATGTCGGCACCCGCCGCATCAGTGCCTTCAGCCTTGGGCCAGGCTCGGGCGGATTGTCCAGCGCGGCCATGAAGGCCGCATGGTCCTGGCTTTCCAGTGCGAACAATCGCTGATCGAGCAAGACGTCGATCGCTTGTTGGCGCGCGCTTTCGATCATGAATTCGGTGCGGGTCTTGCCCAGAATGGCCGCTGCTTCGTCAATAAGCTGGCGGGTGGCAGCCTCGATCCGCAGATTGATGCTGCCCTTGCTTGGGATCATTTGGGGAGACTGGTCCATGGCGTGAATATCCGCCTTTGTATGTACAATGTCAATACAATCGCAACCCTATCCCCACCTGTTCCAACGGCCAGCCTCGACAGGGAGTGAGAAATGGAACATAATAGGAACATGGAAAGTGTTTCCGCCTCGATCCTCACCACCCCGGCCTGGCGCCTGCGCCCGGCCTTGCAGCGTCCTGTGCCTATGCTGGCGGCGGGCCAAGTGCATGAAGTGCATGGGCAAGGTGATGATCGCGCGGCGGGGCTTGCCTTTGCCTTGGGGCTGGGCGCGGCGAATCGCAGTGGCACCGTGCTGATGGTGCGCAGTGGCAGGCGCCAGTCGCTGGCGCTCTACGGTGAAGGACTGATGCTGCTGGGTATCGATCCGGCGCGGCTGCTGCTGGTAGAGGCAGGCGACGCCGCCACTCTGCTGCGCGCTGGGCTGGAGGGCGCGCGTTGCCCTGGCCTGGCGCTGGTCTTGCTGGAAAGCGAGGGGCCCTTGAAAGGCTATGACCTGACGGCCAGCCGGCGCTTCGTGCTGGCTGCCGAACGCACGCAAACGCCGGTCGTGCTGTTGCGCCATGCCGCCAAGGCGCAGCCCAGCGCCGCTCATACCCGCTGGCAGGTTGCCAGTGCACCATCCCAACCCCTCGCAGCGCCACCGGGTGCACAAGTCCGCCCGCCCGGCTTGCCGGCTTTGGCGGTAGAGGCGCTGCGCTGGCGGGGTGGGCCGGCGGGGCAAACGTGGCATTTGCAATGGGATGAACAACATGGCGGTTTCCGGGACACCACCGGCACCCCCAACCGGAGCGAAAACGGACAGGCGGCGCCATCTGGCGCTGTACTTCCCCTGGCTGCCCTGCGAGCGGGTTAGGGCCACATCGGCAGACCCGCTGCCCGCAGGCGTGCCGCTGGCCCTGGTGTCACGCAGTGGCCAGGCCTTGCGCCTGATGGCGGTAGAGCGCGACGCCGCTTGCCATGGCCTGGCTCCTGGCATGACCCTGGCTGATGCGCGTGCCCGCTGCCCCGATCTGCTCACCCTGCCCCATGATCCGGCCGCCGATGCCACGCTGCTGGCGCACCTGGCCACGGCGATGCACTCGCTGACCCCCAGCGTCATGCCCGATCCCCCCGATGGTTTGCTGCTGGATATCAGTGGCTGCGCGCACCTCTTCGGATCGGAAGCCAATATGGTGGAAAAGGCTTCTGAAATTACAGCACTTTCCACGATCCATGCCCTCGCCTGCAATCCGGCCGCGGCGCGCGCCCTGGCCCGTCACGGCACGCCGGCGCAACGCCGCGCGGAGGATGTGGCAGCCCTGCCAGTGGCCGCGCTCGACCTGAGCGAGGAGGCTGCCAGCGCGTTGCGCCGCGCCGGGCTCAAGCGTCTGGGCGATCTGGCCACACGCCCGGCCCCAGCCCTGGCTGCCCGCTTTGGCGAAGGAGTGGTGCTGCGCCTGCGCCAGTTGACCGGAGACGTTGCCGCCCCCTTGGCCCCGCAACCCATGCAGGCTCCGATCCGGGCCGAGGCCCGCTTTGCCGAACCTATCGCCCGCACCGATGACGTGCTCGAGGTGGCCGAAAATCTCTTGCGCCAGGTTACCGCGCAGATGGAACAGCGCCGGCTGGGCGGGCGGCGCTTTGTCCTGACCCTGCATCGCAGCGATGGCGCGCGGCGGGTGCTGACGGTGGAAACCGGCCAGCCCACGCGCGATCCGCCACTCGTGGTGCGCCTGCTGCGCGAGCGGATCGACAACCTGGCTGATCCGATCGATCCCGGCTTCGGGTTCGATGCCATTACCCTGGCGGTCAAGCGAGCCGAACCCCTGGCTGCGCGACAGACCGGACTGGACCAGGCGGAGGAAAACCAGGACAATCTGCAGGCGCTGATCGATCGGCTGGGTGTGCGGTTGGGCCAGGATTCCGTGTTGCGCCTGATCCCGGCCGATCGCCACATGCCCGAGCAGGCACAGGTTCAGACGCCGGCCGCCAAATGGAACGGAACCGTTTCGTTTTCCCTTGCCGCCATGCCCCGCCCCCTGCTGCTGTTCGATCCGCCGCAGGGGATCGAGGTGATCGCCGGAGTGCCTGATGGCCCGCCGCTGCGGCTGCGCTGGCGCGGCACGGTGCATGAAGTGGTCCACGCCGAAGGGCCCGAGCGCATCGCGCCAGAATGGTGGCGCCAGCGCGGCGGGCATATGGGCACCGGCGCAGACCGCACCACGCGCGATTATTACCGGATCGAGGATGGGCGCGGCCGCCGCCTGTGGGTGTTCCGGCGCGGCCTCTATGGCACGCAAACCACGCCGGCCTGGTATGTCCACGGGCTGTTTCCATGACCGGGGTTCCGTTCTTTGCAGAACCTGTCGCTGCCACCAATTTCAGCTTCCTGCGCGGGGCGGCCCATCCGGCGGAAATGGTGGCGCGCGCCCATGCGCTGGGCCTCAAAGGCATCGGCATCGCCGATCGCAACAGCGTGGCCGGTGTGGTGCGTGCCCATGCCGCATGGCAAGAAATTGGCGGCAAGGCTGGCGGCTTTGCCCTCAAGGTTGGCGCACGGCTGTGCTTTGCCGATGGCACGCCCGATATCGCCGCCTATCCCACCACGCGCGCGGCATGGGGACGGCTGACGCGCCTGCTCACCATGGGCAATCGCCGCGTGGAGAAAGGCGAGTGCCACCTCACCCTGCCCGATCTGCTGGACCATGCCGATGGCTTGGCCCTGATCGCGATGGATGGCAGCGCCGATCTGCTCGCCCGCCTAGCCGAGGCCACGCCCCACCTGTGGCTGGCCGCCATGATGCCGCGTGCCGGGGCCGATGGCCGCGATCTTGCCCGGCGGATGGCCCTGGCGCAAAGCACGGGCGTGCCGCTGATTGCCAGCAATGATCCGCGCTATGCCGTACCCGAAGACCGCCCGCTGCATGACGTGCTCACGGCCACGCGTCTTGGCACCACCGTGCACGCCGCCGGGCGCCGCCTTGCCGCCAATGGCGAGCGGCATATCAAGCCGCCAGCGGAAATGGCCCGTCTTTTCACCCTGTGCGCAGAAGCCCTGGAAGCAACGCGGGCCTGGCTGGACTGCATCGATTTCACGCTGGACCAGATCGTATATGAATACCCGCACGAGCCGGTACCGGAAGGCTGGAACCCGCAGGCTTGGCTGGAACATCTGGTGCGTGAGAATGCAGCACGCCAGTTCCCCCATGGCCTGCCGCCTGGATACCAAGAGGTTCTGGATGAAGAGTTTCGCCTAATCTCTTCAAAAAATTATGCTTATTATTTTCTGACAGTGCACGATGTTGTGCGCTATGCGCGCAGCCTTTCCCCGCCGATCCTGTGCCAGGGTCGTGGATCTGCGGCCAATTCCCTCGTCTGTTATCTGCTCGGCATCACGCCGATCGATCCGGTGCAGGAAAAGCTGCTGTTTTCGCGCTTCCTTTCCGAAGAGCGCCATGAGCCGCCCGATATCGACGTGGATTTCGAGCATGAGCGGCGCGAAGAGGTGATGCAATATATCTACCAACGCTACACCCGCGAACGTGCCGGGATCGTGGCCACGGTGATCCGCTATCGCCAGCGCAGCGCCATTCGTGACGTGGGCAAGGCGCTGGGCCTGTCGGAAGACGTGACCGCGCGGCTTTCCGGCACGGTGTGGGGCAGCTGGGGGCGCGGCTCGCTGCCCGAAGAGCGCCTGTCGCAGGCCGGGTTCGACCCTGAAAACCGCGAGATCGCCCGCCTACGCGACATGGTCGATCGGTTGCTGACGTTCCCGCGCCACCTTTCGCAGCATGTCGGCGGCTTTGTGCTGTGCCAGAGCCGGCTGGATGAACTGGTGCCGATCCACAATGCCGCCATGCCCGATCGCACGTTCATCGAATGGGACAAGGACGACATCGACGTTCTCAAGCTGATGAAGGTGGACGTGCTGGCGCTGGGCATGCTCACCTGCATCCGCAAGAGCTTTGACCTGATGGAGCGCCACGGGCTGGGCCGCTTCACGTTGGCCACCGTCCCCCGCAAGGACAAGGCTACGTTCGACATGCTGTGCCGGGGAGACAGCGTGGGCACGTTCCAGGTGGAAAGCCGCGCGCAGATGGCGATGCTGCCCCGGATGAAACCGCGCAAGCTCTATGACCTGGTGATCCAGGTGGCGATCGTGCGACCGGGGCCGATCCAGGGCGGCATGGTTCATCCCTATCTGCGCCGCCGCAATGACGAAGAGAAGGTGGAGTACCCCGGCCCAAAAGGCGAATTGCAAGAGGTTCTGGAAAAAACCCTGGGCGTGCCGCTGTTTCAGGAGCAGGCGATGAAGCTGGCCATCGTGGCCGCCGGCTTCTCCCCGCCCGAGGCCGATGGTCTGCGCCGTGCCATGGCCACGTTCCGCAACCATGGCACGGTCACCAATTACCAAGATAAGTTCATCACCGGCATGGTTTCGCGCGGCTATCCGCCGGATTTTGCCGAGCGCTGCTTTGAACAGATCAAGGGTTTTGGCGAATACGGCTTTCCCGAAAGCCATGCCCAGGCCTTTGGCTGGCTGGCCTATGTCTCGTCATGGTTGAAATGCCATTATCCCGGCGTTTTCACCTGTGCCCTGCTCAACAGCCAGCCCATGGGGTTCTATGCCCCGGCCCAACTGGTGCGCGATGCGCGCGAACACGGCGTGGTTGTGCATGGGCCCGATGTGAACCGCAGTTGGTGGGATTGCACGCTGGATGCTGCCCGCACCCTGCGCCTTGGCCTGCGGATGATCGATGGCTTCAAAGAGGAATGGGCCGCCGCGATCGTGCGCGCCCGCGTGGCTGGCGTGTTTGGCTCTCCCGAAGACTTGGCGCGCCGTGCGCAATTGCCGCCGCGCGCGCTGGCGCTTTTGGCCGATGCCGATGCCATGGTCTCTCTGGGCCGTGATCGGCGCCAGGCTGGCTGGGACGTGCGCCGCGTGCCGCCCAGGCAACTGCCCCTGTTTGCCGCGCTGGATGCGCCCGAACTGGCGGCCGAACCCGATGCGGCCCTGCCCGCCATGCCCCTGGCCGAAGAGGTCGTGGCCGATTACCAGACCCAGCGGCTTTCGCTCAAAGGCCATCCGATGCATTTTTTGCGCGACAGCTTTGCCGCGCGCGGCGCGATATCCTGTGCCGACGTCAACGCCGCGCGCGACGGGCAGAAGGTGCGCGTGGCCGGCGTGGTGCTGGTGCGGCAACGGCCCGGCAAGGGCAATGCGATTTTCATCACGCTGGAAGACGAAACCGCGGTGGTCAATGCCCTGATGTGGGCCCGCGATTTCGAGAAGCAGCGGCGCGCGGTCATGGCGGCGCGGCTCATGGTGATCGATGGAGAGGTGCAACGCAGCAAGGAAGGCGTGGTGCACCTGATGGTGTCTTGCGTCCATGATGCCAGTGCTGCTTTGGCACAGTTGCAAGAGAATGGCGGAGTACCAGCGCCTGATCCGGCCATGGCACGGCATCCGCGACAGGTGCGGGTGTTGCCGAGATCACGGGACTTTCATTGATAGGCAAACCTTGCGTAGGGCCCCGGATCAAGTCCGGGGCGACGATTGTGGGATATCATTCGTCAGTTTAAAGTCTCCCGTCGCCCCGGATTTGATCCGGGGGCCCCACGCAACCTCGAATGCCAACAAAAAAGCCCGGCCATCCCTTCGGACGACCGGGCTTTTCCATCATGCTAAAATCAATCAGCTTGCCGGCAACAGGTGCCGTTCGCCAGCGATCCGCTGCATCGCCTTTTGCAGCTTTTCAAAGGCGCGCACTTCGATCTGGCGCACGCGTTCGCGGCTGACGTTATAGACCTGGCTCAGTTCTTCCAGCGTCTTGGGGTCATCTACCAGGCGGCGATCGGTCAGGATGTGACGCTCGCGATCGTTGAGGCTGCCCATCGCTTCGACCAGCATGTCGTGGCGATAATGCGCTTCCTCGGCGTCGGCCACCGTCTCGTCCTGCAAGGGGCGATCGTCGGTCAGCCAATCCTGCCAGGTGCCCTCGCCGTCTTCGCGCAGCGGCACGTTCAGGCTGGCATCGCCACCCATGATCATGCGCCGGTTCATGTTGATCACTTCCTGCTCGGGCACGCCCAAGTCGGTGGCGATCTTCTTGACGTCTTCGGGCGACAGGTCGGTGTCTTCGAACGCCTCGAGGTTCTTCTTCATGCGGCGCAGGTTGAAGAACAGCTTCTTCTGCGCAGCGGTGGTGCCCATCTTGACGAGGCTCCACGAGCGCAGAATGAACTCCTGCATCGAGGCCTTGATCCACCACATGGCATAGGTTGCCAGACGGAAGCCGCGATCGGGCTCGAACTTCTTGACGCCCTGCATCAGGCCGATGTTCCCTTCGGAAATCAGCTCGGACACGGGCAGGCCATATCCGCGATAGCCCATGGCGATCTTGGCCACGAGTCGCAGATGGCTGGTCACCAGCTGCGCTGCGGCTTCAGGATCGGCATGTTCCTGATAGCGCTTGGCGAGCATGTATTCCTGCTCAGCCGTAAGCACCGGAAATTTGCGAATCTCAGAGAGATAGCGGTTGAGGCTAGCTTCCCCGCCCAAGGCCGGAACGGTCGCGGGGGCTTTGGCCACTGCTGTCTTGTTGCTCACCTGAACACATCCTTTCGTCGCGTCAGTTCCCCGATGAAGAACCTCTAGCGAGCATTCCCCGGTGGGGCCACACATCCTTTTGGTACACAGTAATCGATTTATACCATGATCAAGCTCAAGAACCGCCCAGTTCGACAATCAGTTCCGTCATATCGACGGGCGTCGAGCTGGTGAAATGGAGCGCTTCACCGCTAATGGGGTGAATGAAACCCAATTCTGCCGCGTGCAGTGCCTGCCGGGCAAAGCCGATCCGGGCCAGAATGGGGCGAATTCGTGCGGGTGCGCGTCCATAGACAGGATCACCCAATAGCGAATGGCCGATTGATGCAAGGTGAACGCGGACCTGGTGGGTTCTCCCCGTTTCCAGGCGGCATTCGACCAAGGCCGCGCCATCAAGGGGCGAGAGCGTGCGATAGTGCGTGACGGCATGCTTGCCACGCCCATCATCGACCAGAGCCATCTTCTTGCGATCATGCACCGAACGCGCAATCGCGCCGCGGATCGTGCCAGCAGCAGGCATGGGCCGGCCGGCGGTAACCGCCTTGTAGGCGCGCACGATCGAGTGATCGGCAAACTGGCGAGCCAATCCTTCATGGGCGGCATCGCTCTTTGCCACGACGAGCAGGCCCGAGGTATCCTTGTCGATCCGGTGCACGATGCCTGGCCGTGCCACGCCGCCGATACCCGAAAGCTGCCCGCGGCAATGATGCAGCAGGGCATTGACCAGCGTGCCATCGGGATTGCCGGCGGCCGGGTGAACGACCAGCCCGGCCGGCTTGTCCACCACGATCAAGGCATCGTCTTCGTAGGTTACCGACAGCGGAATATCCTGCGCCACCGCCTCTGCCGGGGCCGCGGCGGGCACGCGCACGACGAATGCAGCGCCAGCGGCAACCTTGAGCGAGGCCTGGCGAACGCCCTGCCCATCCAGCGTAATGCGCCCCTCGTCGAGCAGCGCCTTGACCCGCTCGCGCGACAGGCCACTGGCATCGGCCAGAGCCTTGTCAAGGCGGCCGGGCGCGGCGATCGTGCCGGTCAGAATGTCGTCTAATTCCCCCATTGGATTGAGGATATGGGTATTCTTTGGCATGGGAACAAGGGGGTAGGCGATAGGGATAGACCAAGTATGGTTGGCCCCTTATCTCACAGCGCTATGGCCTTTCATGCCTACCTGCTGCTCTGCGCCGACGGATCGTTTTATGCTGGGCATACAGACGATCTGGAGGCGCGCATGGCGCAGCACCAACACGGCATAAGCGGCGATACGGCAAAGCGCCGCCCCGTCAGACTGGTGTGGCAGCAGGACTTTGCCACACGGGACGAGGCGTTGTCCGCTGAGTTGCGAATCAAGGGTTGGTCGCGGGCCAAGAAGCAGGCTTTGATCGACGGTGACCGGGATCGGTTGAAGAGGTTGGCGCGCAATCGGCAAGGCAGTGGGGTGCCGCAAGCGGGCTTCGACAGGCTCAGCCCGAACGGAGTCGAAAAGCAGACCACCATACCGTTCGCCCTGAGCCTGTCGAAGGGCGCTGGCGCTACGGCTAACATGACCCTCTCCCCAAACGCCCATGCCGCCATGCTCGACGCAGCGGCGCGGGCGCACCCTCGGGAGGCATGCGGGCTCTTGTTCGGCCATGGAAATCATATCGCCTTGGCGCAGGAATGCACCAATGTGGCACCAGATCCGTCGTATCATTTCGAGATCGATCCGGCCGGATTGATCGCCGCGCACCGCGCCGCGCGTGCCGGTGGACCGGCATTGATCGGCTATTTTCATTCGCATCCCAATGGTTTGGCGCGTCCTTCTGATACCGATTCTGCCCAGGCGGCGGGCGATGGCCGGGTTTGGGCAATCGTGGCGCAGGGACAGGTCAGCCTGTGGCGCGATGGGCCATCTGTATTTCAGGCGCTTTCCTATCACGTCGCAGACGGTTAAGGCGCATTGCTGGGGAGAGGATGCATCAGCAGCCGATCCCGACGCATCGCATACCCCGGAAGGCTTCCCAATCTGCCATGACCATTGCCACGCTTGATCTCGCCAGCCTGCTCTGCTCGCGGCTTTGCCACGACCTGTTGAGCCCGGTGGGCGCGCTTACCAACGGGCTGGAACTGCTGGCCGAGGAACGCGACCCGGAAATGCGCCAGAAGTGCATGGAATTGCTGGAACAGAGCGCCACCAGTTCGGCCAACAAGCTGCGTTTCTTCCGCCTGGCGTTCGGTGCTGCCGGTGGCTTTGGCGATATGGTGCCCGTGGCCGAACCGCGCGCGCTGGTCGATGCGCTGGTTGCAGCCAATCCGCGCATTTCAGTGGCCTGGGCTTTGGCGGACGACATGCTGCCCAAGGCGGCGGTGAAAACGCTGCTGAACCTGTCCCTGATCGGGATCGAGGCGCTGGTGCGTGGCGGCAGCCTGGACATCGCCGGCGAAGTGCGAAACGGCGCGACCGAGCTGGTGATCCGCGCCAGCGGGCCGCGCATCGCGTTCGATCCGCTGGTGGCGCAGGCCCTGGCCGGCACGCTGCCGCCGGCCGAATTGTCCAGCCGCACCGCGCCGGCTGCCATGCTCTATCAGCTGGCGCAGAGCCTGGGCGGTGGTTTCCAGACCCATGTTGCCGCCGACGCCCTGGTGCTGGGCGCCGTGCTGCCGGTTCGTTGACAGACCGCCGCGCCGCATGAACCGCTGGCTGGTCCATCGCGAGGAGCCGTCGCCGAATTTCAACGAGCGACGGCTGCCGGTAACGATGATCGTGCTGCATTATACCGGCATGCAGAGCGCGGCCGAGGCGCTGGAGCGTCTCAAAGACCCGGCTGCCGAAGTTTCGGCGCACTACCTGATCGATGAAGACGGCACGGTCATCCGCCTGGTCGACGAAGCCAAGCGTGCCTGGCACGCCGGGCGCAGTTTCTGGCGCGGGATCACCGATGTGAATTCCGCCAGCGTGGGGATCGAACTGGTCAACCCCGGGCACGAGTTCGGCTATCGCCCGTTCCCCGATGCCCAGATGGAGGCGCTGGTGCCGCTGCTGGGCGATGTCGTGCGGCGGCACGACATTCCCCGCGCCAACGTGGTGGGCCATTCCGACGTGGCGCCGGCCCGCAAGACCGATCCAGGCGAACTGTTCGATTGGGACATGCTGGCCCGCTATAACCTGACCCTGCCCCGCCCCCGCCCCAAGATGCGCCTGCTGTATGATAACGAAGGCGCGTTTTTCCTGGCGCTCGAACGCTTTGGCTATGATGTCAGCGACAAGGAAGCAGCCGTTGCGGCATTCCAGCGGCGCTGGCGGCCGCACAAGATCGACGGCGAGGTGGACGGACAAATCGGCGCATTGCTGTTCGAACTGCTGTTGGCGCGCGACCTGGGCCATGCTAGGTGACGCCCTCGCGCCGGGGAGCCGGGCAGCCGCGTCATCACTTCGTCTGATGCCGAGGAAAGTCCGGGCTCCACGAAACAAGGGTGGCGGGTAACGCCCGCCGGCCCGGTGCAAGCCGGGCAAGGGAAAGTGCCACAGAGAGCAAACCGCCGACAGGGCTTTTCAAGCCTTGGGCAAGGGTGAAAGGGTGCGGTAAGAGCGCACCGCGCGACCGGCAACGGAAGCGGCATGGCAAACCCCACCCGGAGCAAGACCGAATAGGGGCAACGCGCATCCCTCGTGGATGCAGGCGTGTTTCGCGCCAGTTGCCCGGGTTGGTTGCTAGAGCGGCCTGGCAACAGGTCGCCAAGAGGAATGGCTGCCCGTGCCGATACGGTCCACACGTGGGATACCGTCGGTGCGACAGAACCCGGCTTACAGGCTCCCCGGCGCGTATTCAGTCAGATCATGCAAACACGACCCCACCAGGCCGGTGCGGCGTCTCGCAGTCGCAACAGCCGTCGATATGCGCCGAGGGGCTGAAATCGGCCTGTTTGCAGCATCGTATTCAGGCCATTTGGCCTGAGCCTCTGCCAAAATAGGGCCAATGGCCTGTGCAGGCCGTGATACCATGGCACTATGGATCAGCCCGCGCCCCGCCCGTTCGACCGCTTCTTCACCCCTCTTGCCGGGGAAACCCCGCTGCGTCAGGCAATCACCGCCGCCACGCGTCGCAACGAGCGGGCCTGCGTTGCCGCACTTGTGCCGCAAGCGACCGTGCCGGAAGACCTGCGCGCGCCGATCGCGGCCACGGCCAGCGCCCTGATCAGCCAGTTGCGCGCCGATGCCCGCCCAGGCGCGGTGCAATCGCTGGTGCAGGAATATGCGCTGAGCAGCCCGGAAGGGGTCGCGCTGATGTGCCTGGCCGAAGCGCTGCTGCGCATCCCCGACGTGGCGACCCGCGATGCGCTGATCCGTGACAAGATCGCGCCCGGTGATTGGCGCGGCCACGTGGGCAAGGATCGCCCGCTGTTCGTCAATGCAGCCTCGTGGGGCCTGCTCGTGACCGGCCGCCTGGTCCAGGCCGAGGACGAAGCCGGGCTGGGTGCCAGCCTGACGCGCCTGATCGCGCGGATGGGCGAGCCGGTGATCCGCCGCGCGGTGGACGCGGCGATGCGCATGATGGGCGAACAGTTCGTCACCGGCGAGACGATCGAGGAAGCCTTGCGCCGCGCTGCCCCGCGCGAGGCCAAGGGCTTTGCCTTTTCCTATGACATGTTGGGCGAAGCGGCGATGACCGCCGCCGACGCCGATCGTTACAACGCGTCGTATGAGCAGGCGATCACCGCGATCGGCAAGGCCAGTGCCGGGCGCGGCATCCATGGGGGCCCGGGCATCTCGATCAAGCTGTCGGCGCTGCATCCGCGCTATGCCCGGGCCAAGGCCGAGCGGGTCAAGGCCGAACTGCTGCCGCGCGTCAAGGCGCTGTGCGTGATGGCCAAGGGCCATGACATCGGCCTCAACATCGATGCCGAGGAATCCGACCGGCTGGAACTGTCGCTTGACCTGCTGGAAAGCCTGGCGACCGATCCCGACCTCGCCGGGTGGAATGGCCTGGGCTTTGTCGTGCAGGCCTATCAGAAGCGCTGCCCGTTCGTGATCGATTGGATCGTCGACCTGGCGCGGCGCGCGGGCCGGCGTATCATGGTGCGGCTGGTCAAGGGCGCCTATTGGGATGCCGAAATCAAGCGCGCGCAGGTCGATGGCCTCGCTGACTTTCCGGTCTACACGCAAAAGGTCCATACCGACCTTGCCTATGTCGCCTGCGCGCGGAAGCTGCTGGCCGCGCGCGACGTGGTGTTCCCGCAATTTGCCACCCACAACGCGCAATCGGTGGCGACGGTGCTGCACTTGGCTGGGCCCGATTTCACGATGGGCGACTATGAGTTCCAGTGCCTGCACGGCATGGGCGAAGGGCTGTATGACCAGGTCGTCGGCGCCGACAAGCTCAACCGCCCATGCCGCGTCTATGCCCCGGTGGGCACGCATGAAACGCTGCTGGCCTATCTGGTGCGGCGCCTGCTGGAAAACGGGGCCAATTCCTCGTTCGTCAACCGCATCAACGATCCGGCTGTCTCGATCGCCGAACTCGTGGCCGATCCGGTGGCGGTTGTGACGGCACAGGTAGATCCCGGCGCGCCCCACCCGGCGGTGGCCCTACCCGCCGCGCTCTTTGCCGATCGCCGCAATTCGAGCGGGCTTGACCTGGCCGATGAAGCGACCCTGACTGACCTGGCGCCGCGCCTGATCGCCAGCACCGAGCGCGCCTGGCAGGCGGGCACGCCGGGCGAACCTGGCACCGGCGAGGCGGTGCGCAATCCGGCCGATCACCGCGATATCGTGGGTGAAGTCTGGCCGCTGGCCCCTGCCGGCGCACAAGCCGCCGTGGCCCGCGCCCAGGCCGCCGCGCCGATGTGGGCAGCTACCCCGGTGGCCGCGCGCGCGGCGATGCTGGAACGCGCGGCCTGCCTGCTGGAAGACGACAGCCGCGCCCTGATGGGCCTGATCATGCGCGAGGCCGGCAAGACGGCCGCCAACGCCGTGGGCGAAGTGCGCGAGGCGGTGGATTTCCTGCGCTATTACGCGGTGCAGGCGCGCAGCACCCTGGCCCATACCAGCCCGCTCGGACCCATTGTCTGCATTTCGCCGTGGAACTTCCCGCTGGCGATCTTTGCCGGGCAGATTGCCGCCGCGCTGGTGGCGGGCAACCCGGTGCTGGCCAAGCCGGCCGAGGAAACGCCGCTGATCGCGGCACAAATGGTGCGCCTGTTCCATGCCGCCGGCATTCCCGCCGATGTGCTGCATCTGGTGCCCGGCGATGGCGCGATTGGCGCTGCGCTGGTGGAGGCGCCAGGCGTTGCGGGGGTAATGTTTACCGGATCGACCGAAGTGGCGCGGATTATCCAGCGCACCCTGGCCACGCGCAGCGATGCGAGCGGCCGACCGATCCCGCTGATCGCCGAAACCGGCGGGCAGAACGCGATGATCGTCGATTCCTCTGCCTTGGCCGAACAGGTCGTGGCCGATGTCATCGCCTCGGCATTTGACAGTGCGGGCCAGCGCTGTTCCGCGTTGCGCGTGCTGTGCCTGCAGGAAGACGTGGCCGATCGCACGCTGGCAATGCTGCGCGGCGCGATGGCAGAGCTGACTGTCGGCAATCCCGATGCGCTGGAAACCGATGTGGGGCCGGAGATCACCGCGCAGGCGCGCGACGGGATCGAGGGGCACGTGGCAGCCATGGCCGAGCGCGGCGCGCGGGTGCACCGCCTGCCCCTGCCCGATCAGTGCGCCAACGGCACGTTCGTGACGCCGACGCTGATCGAGATTCCTGGCCTTGCTGCCCTGGGCCGCGAAGTGTTCGGCCCCGTGCTGCATGTCGTCCGCTTTGCCGCGCGCGACATGGATCGTCTCGTCGCGCAGATCAACGCCACCGGTTATGGCCTCACCTTTGGCCTGCACACCCGGCTGGATGATACCGTGGCGCGGGTGACGCGGGCGGTGGAAGCGGGCAATCTCTATGTCAACCGCAACACCATCGGCGCAGTGGTTGGCGTGCAGCCGTTCGGCGGCCGGGGCCTTTCGGGCACGGGACCCAAGGCGGGTGGCCCGCTCTATCTGGCGCGACTGGTGCGCGGCGCCACGGGCAACCCGCCCGTTCTGGCTGGCGCGCTGGGGCAACCGGGGCCTGAGGCGGCCATACTGGCCGATTGGCTGGACCAGCATGGCGAGGCCGCAACCGCCCGCGCCGTGCGCCACGATGCCGCGCGCAGCAAGCTGGGCGTCGACGTGGAACTCGCCGGCCCGGTGGGGGAAAGCAACCGCTATCGCCTGGCGCCGCGCGGCCGCATTGCGCTCTATGCCACGACCACCGCTGGGCTGTGGCGACAGCTGGGCGCGGCGCTGGCCACGGGCAACCACGCCGTGATCATGCCCGGCGCGCCGCTTGCTGCCCTGCCCGCCGATTTTCCGGCGGCGCTGGCCGCGCGGATCGGCTTTGCCCGCAGCGAACCGGTCGATGATCTGGCAGCCGCGCTGGTCGAACATGCCGGCGCGCCGGCACGCGCAGCGGCAGAGGCGCTGGCCGCGCGCGAAGGCATGATCGTGGCCCTGCACGCCGCCGATGCGGCAGGCGCCTATCCGCTCGATCTTTTGGTCGAAGAAGTGAGCCTGTCGATAAACACCACCGCCGCCGGCGGCAATGCCAGCCTGATGGCCATGGTCTGAACCCGAGCGCCCTTGCGCGTCAGCCCAGGGCCTCGGCCAGGGTGGCGCGCAGGGCGATGGGGGTGATCACCAGGGCCAGCACGGCGCCAAAGCCAAGCTTTGCGGCGAGGGCCACGGACCACGGCAATTGCGCAAGGCCCAGCGCAAGGCACACGGCGGCGGCCCCAGCCAATGCCAGCATGGCCGAAGGCACCGCGAGGATCAGCCCGCGCAACAGCAGGTTGCCCGGCAGGCGCAGCGCGCTGGGGCGCGAGGCCACGCGGCCGGCGCGCAGGGCCTTGCGCGACAGGGCACCGGGCACCAGCGTGCTCATGAACGCCACGGCAAAGGCCTGCGGCCCGAAATCGAAGACGTAGTGGCCCATGCCCCAGATCGGCACCGGCCCGTGCAGTCCGAATACGGCAAGGAAAAATACACCGCTCAGCACGGTATTGATCACCATGCTGATCGCCGTTTCGCGGCGGATATGCAGGTCTGCATTGGTCATCTGCGCTTCTCTCCCCCAGGCACGCATTCCTATGCGGCCCGTGTTACAGCAACGCGGTGGCCGGTCCATCCCCTTCGCAGCGAACCACATCATGAAATGCATCGATCAGCCAGCGCAGGCCGGCGTCTTCGGCGCGGGCCCGGTGGAACTGTGCCATTTCCAGCATGGGCGGCATGGCAAAGGGCAGTGGTGAAACGGACACGGGCCAATGCCGGGCCGCCTTGGCCGCCAGGCGCGCATGCATCACCGCCAGGCGCGTGGTGCCCACCAGCAGTTCGGGAATGATGGTAAAGCCGGAAACCCGCACTTCCACCCGCCGCGTGATGCCCTGGGCGCGCATATAGCTTTCGGCAAAGGACACGCGGTTGAACCGCCCGATCTCCACCGCCACATGCCCGGCGGCCACGAACGCTTCCACATCGATCGGCTTGGCCATGACCGGATTGTCACGCCAGCCGACCACCACGTGGTGTTCTTCAAACAGCAGTTCGGCGGGATGTTCGTCGCTGACATAGCTTTCCGGTGTCAGCAGCAGGTCGATCTCGCCCCGATCGAGCCGCTGCGTGGCATCGTCGCTCAGCGGGATCACGTCGATCCCCACGCCCGGCGCCACCCGCGCCAGATGCGGCAGCAGCGGCGCCAGCAAAACGCTGGCTAGATAGTCTGACAGGCAGATGCGGAAATCGCGCGTGCTGGTGGCCGGATCGAAATGTGGCGAACTGCCGACCAGGCCATCGACATCGTTGAGGATGGCGCGGATGGCCGGCTGCAGGCGCAGGGCAAATGGCGTGGGCATCATGCGCTTGCCGTTCTGCACCAGCAGCGGATCGGCGAAGAACGTGCGCAGCCGTGACAGCGCCGCGCTGATCGCCGGCTGGCTGAGGCTGAGATGCTCAGCGGCGCGCGTGACGTTGCGCAGATCGAGCAGCGCATCGAGACAAACCAGCAGATTGAGATCGAGTCCCTTGAAGCGCATCGCACACCATAATTCTGACAAATCGAAACCGATAAAAACAAATCATTTCCATTATGACAAGGCGGTGGCGATGCTTGCACCCATAAAAAGCACAAGAGGGAGAGGCATCTTGCACTTCGACATTCGCCCCGCGGTATCGATCGTGGCCCTGGCCGCGGCGCTTGCCATGCCGGCCGCTGCCCACGCCGCATCGGCCCAATCGCCAGATGGACAAGCCCAGCAGGCACCTGCTGCCGCCGCGCCGGAACAACCGCAGGCTGGCCTTGCCGAAATCGTGGTGACCGCCCAGCGCCGCACCGAAAACCTTCAGCGCGCGGCCATTCCGGTCAGCGCCGTGGCCGGTGACGTACTGACCAAGCAGAGCGTGACGCGGGCCGATGACCTGACCCGCCTGGTCCCGGCACTGCAGGTAGCGCCGGCGGCCTCGTTCACCCAGATCTATCTGCGCGGGATCGGCACGTTCGGGGCGAATGCCTTTGCCGAACAGGGCGTGGCGTTCAACCTCGACGGCGTCTACCTGTCGCGCCCCGCTGCCCCGGCGGCGCTGTTCTATGATCTTGAGCGGATGGAAGTGCTCAAGGGGCCACAGGGCACGCTCTATGGCCGCAATGCCACGGGCGGCGCGGTCAACCTGATCACGGTAAAGCCCAAGCTGGGCGAGGCATCCGGCTTCGTCACCGGGGAATACGGCAATTACAACGCGATCAAGGCATCGGGCGCGATCAACCTGCCGCTCGGCAGCCAGGCAGCCCTGCGCATTTCGGCCCAGCATGCCCAGCATGACGGCTATTACAGCGACGGCTATGACGACGAGGACACGACCGCCGTGCGCGGGCAACTGCGCTTTGACACCGGCGACGGCTTCAACGCCAACCTGATGGTCGATTATGGCGATGTTGGCGGCAAGGGCCTGGGCGGCACGATCATGCCGCTGCTGGCGGGCAAGGAGCGCCTTGGCCCCAGCGATCCGCGTGTCCTCGCCGAATACCTGTCACGCGCGCCCACCGCGCCCGTGCCGCAGATCATCGCGCGCGGCGATGGCTATCAGAACAACAAGTATTATGGCGCGCTGGTCACGGTGAATGCCGATCTGGGCTTTGCCAAGCTCACGGTCATTCCGGCGTGGCGGCGCACTGACCTCGACTTTGTCAACTACTCGTCCAGCTTCCTGATCGACGTGACGGAAAAGTCTGATCAGATGTCGCTCGAAGCGCGCCTGGGCAACCAGAATGCCCAACTCAAGTGGGTGCTGGGCAGCTATTATTTTACCGAAAGCGTCAAGGCGAAGCAGTTCTTCGATCAGGGCAACAACGGCACGCGGATCAATTCCAACCTGGGTACGGACAGCTATGCCGTGTTTGGCGAGGCGACCTATTCGCTGACCCCGCGTTGGCGGCTGACCGGCGGCCTGCGCTATACCCACGATACCAAGACGCAGCAGACCGAAGCGCACACCTATCCCTTCGTCGGGTTCGTGCCCCCGGCCTATCCCAACTTCACGCCGATCGTCCTCGACCTGGCGACCAACGCCACCACCGATGTGAATTTCAGCAAGGTGACGTGGAAGGCCGGCATGGAATTCGACGCCGGGCCGCATTCGCTGCTCTATGCAACCGTGTCCACCGGCTTCAAATCGGGCATCCTGTTTTCCGCGCTGGGGCAGAACTATTCGCGCCCCGAACGGCTGACGGCCTATACCATCGGCACCAAGAACCGCTTCTTTGCCAATACCCTGCAGGTCAACGTCGAAGGTTTCTACTGGGACTATCGCGACCAGCAGATTTCCCACCTTGCGCCCGTGCAGGTGGCGGCAACGCCGGCCGGCGCGATCTATGGCCCGGTATTCGCCACGGAAAACGCGGGCGCGGCCAAGCTCTATGGCGCAGAAGCCGAAGTGCTGTGGCAACCCACGCGCAACGACCTGTTCTCGCTCAACGTGCAATACCTGCACGCCACGTACGACAGCCTGCAGTACAAGGCCTACTCCACCACTGGGCCCGCGCCCGTGGTGGGCTGCGCGATCACCCCCACGGCACTGATGGGCGCGAGCGCGGCGGCGCGCATCTACAACGTCGATTGCTCGGGCAAGTCGCTGGTCAATGCACCGCGGTGGGTGGTCAACGCAGGGTATGACCATACGTTCGACATCGGCAGCGCCGGCCGGATCATCGCGGCGGTTGACACCCGCGTGGAAAGCTCGCGCTATCTTTCGATCGACTATCTCGATTTGGGCCGCCAGGGCGCCTACATGATGTCGAACGCGCGGCTGACCTGGGAAAATGCGCCCGGTTCGCTGGCGATCACCGGCTTTGTCAACAACCTGGAAAACGCGCTGGTCTTTGCCAATTCCACGCAAAGCCCAGGGAAGCCCGGCGTGATCTACAACCAGATGCGCCCGCCGCGCACCTATGGCGTGCGCGGAACGCTCAAGTTCTAGGCTGCCGTCCACCGCGCTGCCATGAAAAAGGGGCCGTGCCCATATGGGCCGGCCCCTTTTTTATTGCGGCATCAAGCCCGTGATCAGAACACGATGACGCTGCGGATCGACTTGCCGGCGTGCATCAGGTCGAACGCGGTGTTGATCTCTTCCAGGCCCATGACGTGGGTGATCATCGGATCGATCTCGATCTTGCCCTGCATGTACCAGTCGACGATCTTGGGCACGTCGGTGCGGCCCTTGGCGCCACCGAACGCCGTGCCACGCCAGTTGCGGCCGGTGACCAGCTGGAACGGACGGGTGGCGATTTCCTTGCCAGCTTCGGCCACGCCGATGATGATGCTGGTGCCCCAGCCACGGTGGCAGGCTTCCAGCGCGGTGCGCATCACTTCGGTGTTGCCTGTGGCGTCAAACGTGTAATCCGCGCCGCCATCGGTCATTTCCACGACCTTGGCCACGGTTTCCTCGCGGCTCAGGCCCTTGGAATTGAGGAAGTCGGTCATGCCGAAGCGGCGGCCCCATTCCTCACGCTCGGGATTGAGGTCGACGCCGATGATCTTGCCCGCGCCAGCCAGGCGCGCACCCTGGATGACGTTGAGGCCAATGCCGCCCAGGCCGAACACCACGACATTGTCACCCACCTGGACCTTGGCAGTGTTGACCACCGCGCCCACACCCGTGGTCACGCCGCAGCCGATGTAGCAACTGGTCTGGAACGGGGCGTCTTCGCGGATCTTGGCCACCGCGATTTCGGGCAGCACGGTGAAGTTGGAGAACGTGGAGCAGCCCATGTAGTGATAGATCGGCTGGCCCTTGTAGGAAAAGCGCGTGGTGCCATCGGGCATCAGGCCCTTGCCCTGCGTGGCGCGGATCGCTGTGCACAGGTTGGTCTTGCCCGAAAGGCAGCTTTTGCACTGGCGGCATTCCGGCGTGTAGAGCGGGATCACGTGATCGCCGGGCTTCACGCTGGTGACGCCGGGGCCAACCTCGCGCACGATGCCGGCGCCTTCGTGGCCCAGCACCGACGGAAAGATGCCTTCGCTGTCCAACCCGTCGAGCGTGTAGGCGTCGGTGTGGCACACGCCAGTGGCCATGATTTCCACCAGCACCTCGCCCGCCTTGGGGCCTTCGAGATCGAGTTCAACGATCTCAAGCGGTTTCTTGGCCTCAAAGGCCACGGCGGCACGGGTCTTCATGAAGGTATCCTCCTTATCGATCGCAGTGGCCTACATCATTGCATGGCAGGCACAAAGAGCGCATTTGCGCAAAAGTTCGTTGCTTGCTTGGGATAATGCCATGTCGGACTGGGATGGGCTGGAAGAACTTGTCGCGATTGCCGAAAACGGCACTTTCGCGGCCGCCGCGCGCAAGCTGCGGCGTTCCACCTCGCACGTTAGCCGGGCGATTGCCCAGTTGGAACACCGCACTGGAACCACCCTGCTGCACCGCACGACGCGCCAGGTCTCGCTGACGGCGGCCGGGCGCGAACTGACCGAGCGCGCGCGGCGCATCATCGACGAGCGCGATGCAGCGCTGGCCGTGGCCAGCGGCGATACCGGTCTGCGCGGATCGTTGCGCATCACCTGCCCCACGGCACTGGGGGAATACTTCATCGCCCCGCTGGCGCTGCGCCACGCCATGGCCAACCCCTCGCTCGACGTGACGCTCGATTTCAGCAACCGCGTGGTCGATATCGTCGCCGAAGGGTTTGATGTGGCGATCCGCACCGGGCCGCAGGGCGATCTGCGCTTGGCGGCCCATCACCTGGGTGGGCGCAACCTGGTGACCTGCGCCGCGCCTGCCTATCTCGCGCAGCGCGGCCGCCCGGCCGAGATCGAAGAACTGGATCACCACGACTGCCTGGTCGGATCGGCCGATGTCTGGCATTTCCGCCGTCATCGCGCGGAAACGACCTATCAGCCGCAGGGCCGCTGGCGCTGCAACAATGGCCCGGCGGTGACGGCGGCGGCGGTGGCCGGGCTGGGCATCTGCCAGGTGCCGGATTTCTATGCGGCGGCTGCCTTGACCCAAGGGCGGCTGGAGCCCGTGCTGGAGGCGTTCCGCGCCACCGAGGAAGCCGTCTGGGCCATGCACCCACGCCGCCGCCTGGTGCCGCGCAAGGTCACCGATTTCATTGCGCTTCTGGCGGCCGAACTGCCTGCCGCGATGGCGCGTGGCCTTACGCCAGCGGATCATCCCGGCGCGTGTCCTTGAGCATCAGGCCCGCGACCAAGGCAACTGCGGCCAGCACGGTAACATACCAATAGAACCCGCTTTCATGGCCGATCTGCTTGAAGCCAAGCGCCACGTTTTCCGCAGTGCCACCAAACAGTGCGTTGCCCACGCCATAGGCGAGGCCCACGCCCAGCGCGCGGACGTGCACTGGAAATAGCTCTGCCTTGAACAGCCCGCTGACCGAGGTGTAGAAACTGTTGATCACGAGGCCGGCCATCACCAGCAGCCCGGCCACCCACACGCTGCGGCTTGCCGCCAGCGCGGTGAAGATCGGTACGGTCAGCGCCATGGCGAGCGCAGCGAACAGCACGATGTTGGAGCGGCGACCGATCCGGTCTGACAGCGCGCCCATGACCGGCTGGATCAGCATGAACGCCACCAGCACTACCGTCATCAGCAAGGTTGCGTCGGGCTTGGTCATGCCCACGGTCAGTACGAGGTATTTCTGCATATAGGTGGTGAAGGTATAGAACGACAGGCTGCCCCCGGCCGTGAGCGCCATGACCAGCAGGAACGGGCGGGTGTGATGGGCGAACAATTCGCGCAGGGTGCCGGCACCGTCCCGCCCTTGCGCGGCCTGCCCGGTTTCGTGCATGTGCCGCGACAGCCACAGGATCAGCGCCGCACCGCCCGCGCCGATGACAAAGCCGATGCGCCAGCCATAGGCTTTCATCGCTCCCTCGCCCAACAGGTGTTGCAAGGCCAGGATCACCAGCGTGGCCAGCAGTTGCCCGCCAATCAGCGTGACATACTGGAACGAGGCCCAGAACCCGCGCCGCCCGCGCCCGGCGATCTCGCTAAGGTAAGTAGCCGCGGTGCCATATTGCCCACCGGTGGAAAAGCCCTGGAGCATCCGTCCCAGGAGCAGCAGCGCGGGCGCGGCAATCCCCACCTGGCGATAGGTCGGCAGCGCCGCGATCAGCAGGGCGCCCAGCCCCATCATCAGCACCGAGACGACCATGGCCCGTTGCCGCCCGTGGCGATCGGCAAAGCGGCCGAAATACCAACCGCCGATCGGGCGCAGCAGAAAGCCCACGGCAAAGATGCCACTCGTCGCCATGACCTGAACCAGGGCGTTGCTTTCGGGGAAAAATTCCGCCGAAAAATAGAGCGCGGTAAAGGCGTAGATATAGAAATCGTACCATTCGATCAGATTGCCGGCCGACCCGGCCAGGATCGCGCGCAGGCGCTGCGCATCGGTGATGGCGGCAGCATTGCCCCGGTCTGCATGGCTGGCCATAGCCCACATTCTCCCGTGATACGATCAGGTTGCCATCCCGCTTTAGCTGCCTGGCCTGTCTCCGCAACTACAATGCCCTTGCGATCTCAGATGCAAAGGCCCTATGCAGGCGGCGAGGACGGAGCAGCGGCAGGGACGATACGGTGGCAGGATTGGCAGTTCATGATGCACTCGACGCCATTCCACCAGCCTTTCCGCTGCAACAGGTGCAGGAGCGGGTTCACGCCGAGTGGGGATTGCGCGGCCAGTGGCACGCGATCAACTCGGAGCGGGACCAGACCTGGCATCTCACCGATGATGCTGGATCGGATTACGTGGTCAAGCTGTCGCACCGGATGGAGCAACCGGCCACGGTGGATTTCCAGATCGGGGCGCTCGATCACATCGCGCGGATCGACCCGCAACTGGCGGTGCCACGGATGGTGCCTACGCTTGCCGGCGCCAGGCGCACGACGATAACCGCCGATGATGGCACGGTGCACATCCTGCGCATCCTGACCTATCTCGACGGCAGGATCGCCCAGGATGCCTTTGCGGACTGCACCGATCTCGCAGCACTGCGCCGCGCCACGGGCGCCTTCGTGGCGCGGTTGAGCCTGGCGTTGCGTGGCTATTTCCATCCCCATGCGGCCAGCAACCGGCACGATTGGGATCTTTCGCGGGTGACTGCGCTGGCCCCGGCCCTGCCCCGCATTGCCGATCCGGCCCTGCGCGCGCAATGCGCCCAGGTTCTGGCCGAGGCGGACAGCCGCATCTATCCGGCGCTCGCCCGCACGCGCCACCAGGTGGTGCATCAGGACGCGCACATGGGCAACCTGCTGGTCGATCCGGCACAGCCCGCAAACATCGTGGGCGTGATCGATTTCGGCGACATGCTTTATGGTGCGCTGCTGGCCGATCTGGTGACGGCGGCAGACTGTTTTCCCGATGAAAGCGCCGATCCGCTGGTCATCCTGGCCGAGGTGACGCAGGGCTTCGACACGGTCTATCCGCTGGAAGAAGCGGAAATCGACCTGGTGTTCGATATGTGCTGCCTGCGCCTGGTCAACACCGTGCTGGTAGCCAATGCCCGGCGTGATCCGGCAGACGAAACGCCCGATGCGCATCTGGGCGGCGGGCGCAAGCATGGTGCGATGCTGGCCAAGTTGCTGGCAGTGGGCCGCGAGGCCGCAACCTACGCGCTGCGCCGGGCCTGCGGTTTTCCGGTGCCCGCGCTGGCCCCGGATCCGGCAGCCGCGCGCACCGACCTGCTCGCGCAGCGGGACGCGGCGTTTGGCAAGATCTGGCACTTCTATGAAACGCCGCTGCATCTTACCCGTGGACAAGGTCCCTGGCTGATCGGCGCGGATGGCACGCACTATCTCGACGCCTATAACAACGTGCCTCAGGTGGGCCATTGCCACCCGGCCGTAGTGCGCGCCATCGCGCGCCAGGCTGCCGCGCTCAACGCCAACACGCGCTATCTGGCCGACAGCCCTGGTTCCTATGCCCAGGCGCTGCTGGCCAAGGCACCGGCCGGGTTCGATGTCTGCTCGTTCGTCAATTCCGGCAGCGAGGCCAACGACGTGGCCGCACAGATTGCCCGCTTTGCCACCGGGCGCACCGGCGCCGTGGTGATGCAAGGCGCGTATCACGGGATCACGGCCACCACGGTAGAGCTTTCCCCGCTCACCAAGGCGCCGCCCGCGCATGTGGCCTGCCTGCCCCCGCCCGACCTCTATCGCGGCGTGGCGCCCGATCCGGCGGAAAGCTGGGCCAAGGCCGTGGCAGCGCTGGCCCAAGCCGGCCACCAGCCGGCGTTCCTGATGGTTGACACCGCGCTGACCAGCAACGGCGTGCCCGGCCAGCCAGAAGGCTATATGCAAGGCCTTGCCCGTGCCGCGCGCGCATCCGGCGCGCTGGTGATTGCCGACGAGGTGCAAGCCGGGCTCGGCCGCATGGGCAGCTTCTGGGGATTTGCCACTCAGGGCCTGGACCAGGTTGACGTGATCACGCTGGGCAAGCCGGTCGGCAATGGCCATCCGCTGGGCGTGGTGTTGACACGGCGCGACCTGTGGCAGGCGTTCTATGCCGATTGCGAAGTGTTCAGCACGTTTGGCGGCAACAGCGTGTCCTGCGCGGCGGGGCAAGCCGTGCTGGACGTGATCGAGCGGGAAGACCTGATCGCCCGCGCCAACCAGGTGGGAGACCTGCTGCGAACCGAACTGCGCGCGCTGGCACTGCAATTCCCGCTGATCGGCGACGTGCGCGGGCGCGGCATGTTGACCGGGCTGGAATTCGTCACCGATCAGGCGGCTCGCACCGCCGCCCCGCACCAGGCGCGACAGCTGGTGGAACGGATGCGCGAAAATGGCGTGCTGGTGGGCACGTCGGGCGAATATCGTGCCACGTTCAAGCTGCGCCCGTCGCTCACCTGGACGGAAACCGAAGTGGCGTTCTTCATCGATGCCCTGCGCAAGAGCCTCAACGCCCTCTAACGCCTGCGAAAGAACCGATCGTGCCCAAGCCACTGCTGATCATCCAGCCAGCAACCTCGTATGACGACATGCCCGCCACCTGCGCCGTGCACGGGGACGAGGTCGCCTGGTTCAGCGCCGGCTGCGGGGTGCCGCGTGACGAGATCGTGGCGATCAAGGTCTATCAGGACGAGCCGCTGCCCGATCCAACGGAGGTGCGCGCCACGATCATCACCGGCGCGATCGACATGGTCACCGATGGCCACCCATGGATCGAGCGCACCGCCGCCTGGGCGCGTGACGCCATGGCGCATGGCGCGCCGATCCTGGGCGTGTGCTTTGGCCACCAGTTGCTGGCCCATGCCCTGGGCGGGGTGGTGGACGATAATCCGCGCGGCGCGATGTTTGGTGGGGTAGACGTGGCCCGCACCCCAGCCGGCGCGCAGGACGCGCTGTTTGCCGCGCTGCCGCCGGTGGCGCGACAGATGGTGTTCCATTTCCAGTCGGTGCTGGCCTTGCCGCAAGGGGCACAGGTCCTGGCCACCAGCGGCCACGATCCGCACCACGCCGTGCGCTATGCGCCGCGCGCCTGGGGCGTGCAGTTTCACCCCGAATTCGATGCCGCGATCATGGCCGGCAGCTATGACGTCTATGCCGATGCCATTGCCCGCGCTGGCTTTTCCGTGCCCGCCCTGCGCGCTGCCAATGCCGATACGCCCGACGGCCCGGCGCTGTTACGCTCGTTCATCGCGGCGGCCGATCAGGCCTGATCACCTGGCGCGATCAGCACCTTGCACTGATGGGTGCGCTGGCGCAGGCTTTCGAACACGTCGGGCGTCTGCGCCAAGGCGATGGTATCGGTTACCAACAGGCGCGGTTCGGCCAGGCCGCGATCGAGCGCGTCGAGCGCGGCTTCGTATTCCTGCCGCGTGAAGAAGGCAGAGGTGATCAACCGCACTTCCTTTGACAGCATGGCAAAGGTGTTGAGCGTGTCGGGCCGGGTGCACAGCCCCAGCAAAACGATGGTGCCGCGGTTGCGCGCGGTTTCTACCCCTTGCGCGATCAGGCCGGGCACGCCGACGCATTCGAACACCAGATCGGCCGGGCCGCCGAGCGCGCGCTGGGCTGCGGCCACCGGATCATCGGCCGCCACCACGAACTCGTGCGCGCCCATGGCAAGCGCACGATCCCGCTGCCACGGGGCGATATCCTGCACCACCACGCGCCCGGCCCCGTGCTGCCGCGCCCAGAATGCCACGGCAAGGCCAATCGGCCCGGCGCCCAGCACCAGCACCTTGTCTCCCCGGCGCAGGCCAGACAGGCCGATGCCATGCAGCGCCACGGCCAGCGGCTCGATGATCGCGCCATCGGCCAGGCTGGCGCTTTGCGGCAGGCGCACGCATTGGTTAGGCCGGGTGAGCGCATATTCGGCATAGCCGCCACCCTGCAGGCCAAAGGCGGTGCACCATTGCACCTCTCCGGCGCGGCAGGCCGGGCAATCGCCGCAGCTTTTCAACGGGCTGACCGCCACGCGATCACCCACGCGCCAACCGGCGACATCACGGCCCAGGGCCACCACTTCGCCGGCAAACTCATGCCCCAGGATAGAGCCGGCGCCTTGGCCATAGGCGGGGTCTTCGGTCATGTGCAGATCCGATCCGCAGATGCCGCAGCGGCCCACCCGCACCACCAGATCGCCCGCCCCTGGCACGGGGTCGGGCACGGTTTCCAGCGCCAGGGGCCGGTGCAGCCCCTGCATCACCACCGCGCGCATTACTGGTACTTGCCCAGCATCATGCCGCCATCGATCACCACGTGGCTGCCGGTCATATAGTCAGACGCATCTGAAGCGAGCAGCAGCGCGAGCGGCTTGATCTGCTCAGTCTCGGCCAACTTGCCCAGCGGCACGATGGCATCCCAGGCGGCGCGCGCCACCGGGTCTTTCTTGAGCCAGCCGCCGCCGATGTTGGTCACGAACGGGCCAGGCGCGATGGCGTTCACGCGGATGCGGAACTCGGCCAGTTCCAGCCCCAGCGCACGGACCATGTGCAGCACCCCGGCCTTGGCCGGCATATAGGGCAGGCCCACGATCGGCTCTGTCACCAGGCCGGCGTTGGATGCGGTGCAGATGATCGAGCCGCCGCTGCGCCCGTTGGCGCGGCCGGGTTGTTTCATGATCCGCACAGCGTTGGAAATGGTGTAGAATACGCCGTTGAGGTTGACCGCGATCGACTTGTCCCAGCGCGCCGGATCATAAGTATCGACCTGGCCTTCCGGGTTGCGATGGCCCGCCGGGTTCCAGAAGCCGGCGCCAGCATCGATCCCGGCATTGGCAAAGCAGATATCCAGCCCGCCGAACGCGCTGGCGTGTTCGGCAAAGGCGGCGGCCACCGCATCGAAGCTGGATACATCGCAATGGACGGCGCGGGCGTCGTGCCCCGCCTCGCGCAGCAGGGCGGCTTCGCGCTCTGCACCGGGCAGATCGATGTCTGCCAGGGTGACCGCCGCGCCGCCTTCGGCCATCGCCTGGGCATAGGCAAGGCCAATGCCGCTGGCAGCCCCGGTGACCAGCGCGCTGCGCCCGGCGATGCTGAAACGATCGATAATGGCCATGACTTTCCTCTCCAATGGGGGGATGCCCCGCGTTTACGCGGTGGCTTCGGTGTCTTGCGGCAGGGTGGCGCCCTGCTCGCGTGCGATCAGGCGCTGCAACAGCCGCCGGGCGCGGATGCCGCCGCCATCGCCGCCAAGGACCAGCGGCTTCAACGCCCAGAAATCAGCCCCACGCATCAGGCGGTGGCTATCACGGATGATCGGCATGTCCTCGCGTTCGAAGGCATGTTCGAGCGCGGCCTGCATGCCTTGCGAAAACGCCGCATCGCCCAGCGCGAAATCGCGCCCCGTCGCCCAGATATAGTGCGTGGTATCGGGCGTTTCGGGAGTAAAGGCATGGAGCGAGGGTAGCAGCGTGCATTGCTCACGCGGTGTGCCCGGCGGGCCGGCGACATAGTCAAAGCGCAAGACCGCCGGTGCGTGCCAGGTCACCTCGCCATAGAAATCCTGCGCCTGACCCACGCGGCCCAGCATGGCGCCGATGCCATCGGACAGCGTGTCATTCAGGCGGACATATTCGGCATGCACCGTTTCGCCGTCCTGCCAGAAGCGCCGCTCTCCTTCGATAAAGGCGCGGGCGACCAGCGCGGGGTGGACGAAGTTGGCATGGCTGAGATCGAGGATATTGTCGCTGTAGAGTTCGTAATGCCCTTCGGCACGGGTAATGCCGTGCACCACCGCCCAAGCGGAATCGACCAGCCAGGAAAAATCCGGGATCAGCGCGGCATCGGCGCGTTCCGCCTCACCCATCCAGATCCACAGCAGGCCATGGCGCTCGACCAGCGGATAGACCGGCAAGCGTGTGGCGGGCAGCTGCCCACCGGGGTGGG
Source organism: Novosphingobium sp. 1529 (assembly GCF_040544855.1). Classification (NCBI taxonomy): domain Bacteria; kingdom Pseudomonadati; phylum Pseudomonadota; class Alphaproteobacteria; order Sphingomonadales; family Sphingomonadaceae; genus Novosphingobium; species Novosphingobium sp. 1529. The sequence continues at coordinate 308,883 of NZ_JBEPKW010000002.1, read as the reverse complement.
GATTGTGCACGCAGGCGCCCGCGCCATCAAAGCGCAACCCGTGATAGGGGCACGCCAGCGCGCCATCGATCACCCTGCCCTGTCCCAGCGGGGCAAAGCGATGGGGGCAGCGTCCACCCACGGCATGGGCGACGCCCGCCTCGTCGCGAAACAGGGCAACCGGCTCTTCCAGGAAGATCCGATCAATCGGATCGCTGCCCAGGTCATCGGCCCATCCGGCCACGTACCAGCAATGGCGCAGATACGTACCGCGCGGCGGACCGGCCAGAACGGGGATGGAAAGCGCCGGCGCCAGCATCACGCTACCCCGCTGCTCACAGATAGAGTTGCTTGTTGATCGGGATACCGTGTTCGCGGCAGTAGCTTTCATAGTGGTTCATGAACCACCACACATCGAGCGTTTCCACGTGGTTGCCCTGGGCATCGAAGAACTCGTTGGCGCCCTGCATGTGAAACAGCGCCTTCATTCCCTGGGGATCGTCGGTCACCAGGGTGTGCGCGGTGCCCGGCGTTTCGGTGATGAATTCACCCGGCTTGCACACCCAATCGTATTCGAGATAGCGGAACGAGCCTTCCAGCCCGATCGCCCAGACCTTGCCCCGGTGCTTGTGCGTGCCGATCACGCCGGGGCCCTTGATCCACAGGATGTTGACATAGATGTTTTCGCGTACGTCGAACGCCAGGTGGCGGATCGCGGCGTTGTCACCAAACGGAACCCACGGGCTTTCCGCCTCGCCCGCGCCGACATAGGTGCCTTCGACTCCGCGCGCGCGGATCAGGTCGCCGTAGAGTTCGGGCACCGAGACGATTTCATAGGCGGATGAGGGCGGCGCCTTCATGCTGCTGGCCATGGCGTTTGCCTTTGTCAGAGATAGAGCTTGGGATTGATCGCAAGGCCGTGCTCGCGGCAGTGCGTCTCGTAGTGGTTGATGAACCACCAGACGTCGGCGGTATCGACCAGATTGGCCTGGTCATCGTAGAAATCGATCGGTCCCTGCATCCAGCCGAACAACTTGCAGCCCTGCGGGTGATCGGTCACCAGCGTGTGGCTTTCGCCCGGCGTTTCCAGGATCAGGCCCCCCGGCGTTGCCACCCAATCGTATTCGAGATAGCGCACCGATCCTTCCAGGCAGACCATGGTGATCGTGCCGCGATGGAAATGGGTGCCGATCACGCCTGGTCCCTTGACCCACAGGATGTTGGAAAACAGATTCTGGCGCACGTCGAACGCCAGGTGCTTGATCGCCGCGCCATCGCCGAACGGCACCCATGGGCTGTCCACGTCGGTGGCGGCATCGATATAGCGGCCGCCGGGGCTGAGCCGTTCGACCAGGGCCTTGTGCGGGAATTTCACGTCGACGATTTCCGCCTTGTTCGACGGAGGGGCTGTCATCACGGTCATGGGGGGATCTCCGGGGTTCAGCGGATCAGGGTGTCGACGTAATCGGCGCCGATGCCGACAGCGGCATAGTGCGCGCGGGCGGCGGCGATATAATCGAACACGTCGTAATGGCCGATGGTGTTGCCGGCCTCGTCCAGCCACATCAGCGGACCGGACACGACGAAGAACACCTTCATCGGGTCTTCGTGTTCATAGCATACCAGGGTGTGGCTCTCGCCCGGGGTTTCATAGATGAAATCGCCGGCGGTGGCCGTCCAGGAATGTTCGAGATAAGCCCACTTGCCGCTGATGGTATAGGCCCAGATCGGATGCGGGTGATAGTGGCGGTTAACCAGGCCGGCCTGCTTGCTCATCAGCACGTCGGCCCACATGTTCTTGGATGGGCTGATCCATACCGGCTTGGAAAACACGGTTTCGCTGATCGGCACCCAATAGCGTTCATCGCCTTCGGCAATTTTGGGCATATAGACTTCGGGCAGGCCACCATCGCGGAAGACTTTCTCTACCGGCTTGATGTCTTTCCAGAATTCGGCGTGGGGGGCTTCGGGCATTATCGTTCTCCAGGGGAGGAGCCGGGCAGCGCGGGGACGCGCGCCGCCCGGCCTTGTTGCGTCAGAACTTCACGCCAACGCGCGCATACCATTCGGCCGGACGGCTATAAGTGCCGTAGATCTGGCCGCCGGCCAGCTGTGCCTGGCCGGTAGTGAGATAGCGTTCGTTGGTCAGGTTGGTGCCGCCGGCCGTAAGCTCCCAGCTGCCGCCGGGCGCGCGGTAGGTGACAGAGCCGTTGAGCACGGTGGTGTGTTGGCGATCGAGCAGGAACGTGCCTTCGGTGTCGTTCTTCATCATGCTGGTGAAGGTGACGTCGCCAAGGAACACCAGGGTGCCGTGGCTGCCCAGATCGGCCTGATAGCGGGGCGATACGTTGAATTTCCACTTGGGAGTCTTGGGCAACGTGGCCCCGGCAAAGACCCCGGCCTGCAGCGCGGAGGGTGCAACCTGCGCCGGGCCATCGACGCTGGTGTACTTGGCATCGGTATAGCCGAGCGAACCGGTGATGGTCAGGCCGCGCGCCGGGGCTGCCACCAGTTCCACTTCAAAGCCCTTGATCCGCGCGTCACCGGCATTCTGGATGGTGGGCGAAACCCCCTGCTGGAAGTTGAGCTGGATGCCGTTGTAGTTGGTGAGGAACACCGCGCCGTTGATCTGGAGATGCCGATCGAGCAGTTCAGACTTGATCCCCGCTTCCCAGGTTTCGGCCTTTTCCGGGCCAAAGCCCGGCGCATAGGGCAAGGGGTTGGACAGGCGCGTGGTCCAGCCGCCGGTCTTGTAGCCCTTGGACCAGCTGGCATAGACCATGATGTCCTGCGTAGGATGCAACTGCACGCCAACCTTGGGCGAGAAGTTCGAGAACGTCTTGTGCTGCACGCCGGCAACGTAATAGCGCAGCGGCTGCCCGGCATTGGGGAAGCCGTTGTCCACGCGGCACGCATCGCTGATGGGATTGAGCGAGGCGCAGTTGGGATCGCCGAAATAGTTCGCGAGCTTGTAGTTCAAGCCGTTGGCATCGGACTGGAAGCCTTCGAACTCCTTCTTTTCGTGGGTATAGCGGCCACCCACGGTAAAGGCGATCAGGTCTGACAGGGCATAGTCGACCTGGCCATAGAATGCATAGTTCTTGGTCGACAGGTTGTTGGGCCCGTCCACCTGCAGCAGGCCTTCGGCAAAGGTCACATAGTCGTGCAGGTCACCGCTTTCGGTGAAGTAATAGGCGCCGAGCACATACTTGAGCTTCTTGTCCACAGCCGTGCCAGTGAGTTGCAGTTCCTGGCTGAACTGCTTCTGGTTCATCGAGAAGCTGGTGTGGAGGAAGTTGAGCGGCGAACCGTCAAGGTCCATGCCCACCACCCAGTGCAATTCGCGATAGGCCGTAATCGACTTGATCGAGGCCGTGTCAGACAGATCGAAATCGAGCGTCAGCGCGGCGCCGCCCTGCTTCAACTTGTTGAAGTTGTTGCCGTTGGCATAGGACGTGTCGATGTTGTTGGTGACGAACCGATTGTCATAGGGCAGCCGGTTGTTGTCAGGATTGTTGTCGGTGTTGACGCCATAGATAGCGGGCAGATCGAGGATCGAGTTGAGCCCGCCGCGGCGATAGAGATAGGCGGCCGAGGGCGGCCCGCCGATGAAGCTGTCGCACGGGCCGGTAACGCCGCCCACGGTGGTGGTGGGATTGCCGGCGATCGCGCAGTTATAGGTGCCGGCAAACACCGCCGGGAAGGTGGTGATCACCTTGTTGGCGATCTGCGAGGTATCCGTGCGGCTATAATCCCCGGTCAGCGTGGCGCGGAACGTGGCGCCGTTGTAGCGGATCTTTCCGCGCAGGTTCCAGGTATTGTCGCCCCCTTCGGTGCCATAGCCCTGGTTGCCGTAACCGGCCGCCTTGAGCGAGGTGATCGGATCGAACGCATAGTTGCTGGCGCCCGGATAGGGAATGCGATGCAGGTAGCCATCGCGCTTGGTGATCGCAAAGCTCAAGGACGAGGACAGCTTGTCGGCCAGCGGCATGTCGACCGTACCCTTGGCGCTGAACAGGCTGTAGCTGCCGGTCATCGCGCTGCCGACAAAGCGGAACGTATCGCCCGGATCGTGCGTGACGATCGAGATGGCGCCACCGATCGTGTTGCGGCCAAACAGCGTACCCTGCGGCCCCTTGAGCACTTCGACGCGCTCGACATCGGGCAGGTCCTGGTTCGCGCCGACCGAGCGGGCAAGATAGACGCCGTCGAGATAGATGCCCACGCCCGGATCGATGTTGAAGGCAAAATCGTTAGCGCCGATGCCGCGGATATAGGCCGCCAGCACCTGGCTCGACCCCGAAAACGGCGTGCCGGCATCAAGCGTGACGTTGGGCGCGATGTTCGAGAGCGAGGAAACGCTGGTCACCGCGCGCTCCTGCAGGGCCGCTGCGGTGAAGGCGCTGATGGCGATCGGCACATCCTGGACGTTTTCGGCGCGCTTCTGCGCGGTCACGACGATTTCCTGGATGCCCCCGTTGCCGCTCTGCGCCTCTGCCTGTGGCGTGGCCTGGCCTTGCGGCGCTTCCTGCGCCATCGCCGGGCTGGCCAGTGCAATGGCCAGTGCGCCCACCGATACCGGTGCGAACTTCATGGTCTCTCTCCCTTTTTTCGATGCGGGTTGTGCCCGGATTCCCCTGACATCCGATCCGCTGTGGACGATGGTAGGTGTTCGGGGTGATCTGCGCTTGCATTGGTGCGCAAGCCGATCAGGATTCTGGCGCAACCACCCCGAAAAATTCAGCGCGCCCGAACAATTCAGCCGGCAAGGTTCAATTGCCGGCGCGCCATTCGCGCGGCGCCACGCCAAAGCGCTGGCGAAAACAGCGCGCGAAATAGGCGCTGTCGTTAAATCCCATTTCGAATGCGATCTGCGTGATGCTGGCGCCAGGGCTGCCGGTAATGCGATCGGCTGCGCGCTGCAGGCGCCGCTCGAGGATATAGGCGCTGGGCGTGGTGCCCATCATGGCAAACACGTTCTGCACCGTGCGGACCGAGGTGTGGCAGGCATCAGCGAGGGTCTGCGTGCGCAGCGCCGGATCGCCCAGATGGGCATCGACCAGCGCCACCACCTTGTCGCGCAGGGCATGGTCGGTCACGCGCTCTTCAGGATGGGTGGCGCCGCGCATGGCGAGTGCGGCGAGGTCATAGAACACGGCACTCACGCCCTGCTGCCAGGCCATGTCCTGCCCGCTCTGATCGCCCTGGTGCCACAGCGAGCGCAGGAAATCGTGGAATACCCGGCCACCCGGACTGGCCCCGCACAGGCGGCGGCTGAGCATGTCATCGAGGCCGGGCACCCGTTCGGCGAGCGGCGCGCGCGGGAACTCTACCACCAGCAATTCATGCGCGGAAAGATCGAGCGTGTAGGACTGGTGCGGCGATCCAATCACGAAATCGCCGGCTTCGAGCAGGCTTTCCGCCTGCCCCTGGCGATGCAGGCTGCGGCCCCGGCATTGCAGGTGCAGGATCAACCGCTCGGTCGTGGCCTGATCACCCTGCCGCCCCACGAACGAGGCGGTCGAGCGCGGGCGGATCATGGCGAGGTCACCCACCGTCCATGACCACATTTCGCCCACGAAATCGCGGCCCTGGGTTTTCACATAGGTGCCGGAATAGATGCGATCGACCAGGTCATTCCAATACGACAGGCGCTGGTCGGGCGCGATGGCATCGGTGGCGTAGCGTTGCACGGCATTCATCGGCGTGAACTCCCCCAACGAGAACAAGATCAGGCGCTTGGCACGACCCCCGGTGTTACGGGATGGCAGCCCGATGCCACCCGCCGCGCGAGCACGCGCGGTGCGCTTTCCTCAAGGCCCAGCGCCAGCACACCGGCCGCCAGGCACAGCACGAGCATCAGCCACACCGGCGCAGCCAGGCCATAGGCATCGGCCAGGAAGCCGGCCAGAAACGGGCTGAGCACCCCGCCCAGCACTTCACCGATACCCATGACCACGCCGGTCAGCGTTGCGGTCAGCCGTGGGTCGACGCTTTCAGCCGGGATCGTGGCCATGAACATCGGGAACAGGCCGTTGAGCGCCCAGCCAAAGAAGAAGATGGCGCCCAAGAGCCAGGCCGAGCCGCCATAGTAGATGGCGCCCAGCGGCAGGATCGCACCCAGGAACGAAAAGGCGATCATCACCGGGCGGCGGCCAATGGCATCGGACAGCGCCGGCACGGCAAAGCTGCCGATCCCCGCCGAAATGCCCAGCGTGGCCATGAGCCAGCCCATCGTGCCCGGATCGAACCCGCGCCCCTTGGTGAGAAACAGCGGCATGAACGCCCAGCACACCACCAGATAGGACACCAGCAGGATCGCGATCAGCGCACACAGCACCACGTTGCGGTGGGCAAACGCGGCGCGCAGCGTCACGCGCGGCGCATCGTCATGATGCTCAACCGCAGGCGGTTCACGCAGGGTGAACCAGATCAGCGCCGCAGTAATCACGCCTGGCGCAGCCGCCAGGTAGAACCCCTCACGCCACCCATAGGCGACCGCCAGTGGCACCAGCAGGATCGGCGCGAGCCCCGAGCCGAGCAGATTGGAGCCCAGGTTCTGGGCCACGCCCATCGCCATGCCCCGCCGTTCCGGCGATACCTCGCCCACGATCATGGCATGGCTGACGGGCATGACCCCGCCTTCCGCCGCGCCCATCAGCAGGCGGGCGCCAAGCAGCATAAGGAACGAAGTGGCAAAGCCCGACACCACCGAGCACAGGCAAAACGCCAAGGTGGCGAATACCACCACGGCCTTTTGCGCGCCGAGCCGATCCGAAACGCGCCCCACGACAAAGCCCGACAAGGCCCAGGTGAGCGAGAGGGCCGAGGAAAACAGCCCAACCTGCGTGTTCGACAGGCCCAGATCGGGCTGGACGAACGGCATGAGAAAGTTGAGCGCGTTGCGATCAAAGAACAGGATGCCGAAATTGAGGCTGAGCAGCCCGGTCACCCAGACCTGATAGCCGCTGCTGGCGCGCGCCGGCGCGTGGGCCCGCCCGCTCACAGGAAGGGCCTTACCGGATCGCTGCCGTCCCACCCGCGCGATGCCTGCCACATCGCGGTGAAATGGCGGTCCATGTCGGGCGTGGCGGGGATCAGTTCGACAAAGCCCGGCGCGCCATCATGCCCCCCTTCGAGATAGGCGACAGCGCCCCCCGTGGGCACCGGGGCGCGAAAAGCCATGGTATAGCCGCGTTGCAGGTAGCCGGGCAGCGCCGCATCGACATCGCGGCAGGCAATGCCAACGTGGTGGAAGCCATGGCCGCGCGCCTCGATCGTTTCGCGATAGACCGACGGGTTATCATCGAGCGGCTGGATCAATTCGATCTGCATGTGCCCGGCAAAACCCATGGCAATCGCCACGTCGGCGGTGGACGGCGTGCCGCGATAGACCTGCCCCTCGGTCAGGAAATGGGGTAGCAGGAAAAATGGCCCTGCCCCACAATCGCGGATGAAGTGGTCGATCGCGGCGTTGATATCGCGCACCACGAACGCAGTCTGGCAAATTCCGCCGATCGGCTGGCCATAGCCGAGCGTGGCGGCCGGTGTGACGGCAGACGTAAGCTGGTCCAACGGCTTGTCCTTTCCCCTTGCGCACGCGCCCACCGCCGGAAACCCGACGTCGCACCATGCGCGCATCCTCTTCCCTTGGCGTGCCGGCCGCTATCGGGCCGCGTCACGCCTGCTCTGGCCCAGGGCCGGCGATCACACCGTGATCACGACCTTGCCAAACAACCCTGCCGATGCCTGATACTCCCAGGCCTCGCGCGCCTGCTCCATGGCAAAGCGGCGATCGATCACCGGCGTCATGCCGTGGGCATCGATGAACTGGTTAAGCCGGCGCGCCATGCCGGCCGAGCCGACAAAGATTCCGCGCAGGCTGGCGCCCTTGATCATCAGCCCATGCGGGCTGGTATCGCCACTGCGGGTCAAGACGCCGATCAGCGCGATCTCGCCGGCAAAGCCGACCGCCTGGATGCTTTGCGCCAGGGTGCCGGCGCCGCCCACTTCGACGACATGGTCAACCCCGCCGCCGGCAAGCTCTGCCGCGCGCACGCCCCAATCGGGCGTGGTGCGGTAATTGATCGTTTCGTGCACGCCCATGGCACGCACCCGCTCCAGCTTTTCATCGGATGATGACGTGGCGATCACCCGCGCCCCGGCCACCAGCGCGATCTGCGCGGCGAGCAGCGAAACCCCGCCGGTGCCCAGCACCAGCACCGAACGCCCCGGCCCGACCGGCCTTGGCCCTTCCATCAAGGCATGCCAGGCCGTGACCCCGGCGCAGGGTAGACAGGCCGCTTCCTCGAACGACAGGCTGGCGGCGATGGGCACCACGCCGTGGGCGGGCAGCACCACCACATCCTGCAGCATGCCGGTGGCGGGCGGCGCGCCGAGCGCAGGACCGGAACCGGGATTGGGCGGTCCGTCGTCCCAGTTCTGGAAGAACAAGCCGGCGACACGGTCACCCACGGCCAGGCCAGTCACCCCTTCCCCCACGGCCACGATCTCTCCCGCGCCGTCAGACAGCGGCACGGTGTCACGATCGACTGCGCCGCCGAAATAGTGGCCCAGCGGGATCAACTGATCGCGATAATTGAGCGAGCAGGCCCGCACGCGCACCGCCACTTCGCCAGGGCCAGGGTGCGGCTCCGGCACGTTGACCAGCGCCATGTCGTCAAGCGATTGCGCGCCCTTGCGGATAAGCCATTGCCGCATATAGCCGTCCATCTCCCCCATGGCATATGGTCTGCTTCTTACGCCTTGTTGCCAATCATGGCACAGGCGACGGGCAAATTAATCAGCTAGACTAACTATTTTCACCAGGTGAAACGCTTTTCGTAGTCCCTGCGGCAAACTGGGCCATGATCGCGCCGCTTGGCGCCCGCCCCTCTGCCGCCAAGGCCGCGCGTTCGATCGCCATGGCGATTTCGCGTGCGGTATGCTTGAGCGCACCCAGATGGCGCAGCATGACCGCATCATCGGTGCCCCGCTTGGCCGGCCAAGTGATGTTGATCGAGGCCACCGGCGCACCATCCAGCAGGATCGGCACGGCCATCGATCGGCGCCCGTCGCGCAGCACCAATTGCCTCGACCGATCCGGCCATGGGTGCAGCGGCTCGCGCGCGGCATACCCTCGCACCCGTGTCTCCGCGAGGATCGCGCGCAGATCGGCCTCGCTCCCCTCCTGCGGGTTGCGCGGGCGCAGGCGGGTGATGATCGCCTCGCGCTCTTCCTCGCGGCAGGCGGCGAGATAGGCCCGCCCGGTGGCGGTATGGATATAGGAAAGCTTGACGCCAACTGGGCCGAGCGTGGCCGAATCGAGTCGAAACAGCGGGCTGTTGGTTTCCACGATCTCCATGTGATCGAGGCGCGGCATGGCGAGCACCGACGGCCAGGAGACGCGCGTCGACAGTGCCTTGAGCCAGGGCGAGGCCACCTCGGCGACATGCTCCAGCGTCAGCGCCTGCGAACGCGCCCGGGCATCGACGTGGGGCAAATAGGCACCGTCGGCAAGCCGCTGCCATATCAGCCCTTTCTGGCCCAGCGTCTGCAGCATGCGCAGCAACGTCGCCTTGGGCAGGCCCAGCGCCACATGCATTTCGTGCAGGCTGGCCGCGCGGCGGGCCTGCACCTGCAGCAAGACATCCAAGCCACGCTCCAACGCGCGGACGGTCTTCACCTTCCGATCCTGCATCCTGTCTCCCGACCGCTGCTGCGGCTCGTTATGGTTTCATCTTGTGAAACGGAAGAATGGCGCAGCCGGTGGCAAAGTCAAATCCATTGGCGCAACATCAAGGCCAAGGGAGAGAACCGACCATGACCCAGAGTCAAGGCGCCACAGCGCCCAGCGTGCTGCTTGTCATTACGCAGGATACCAAGGAGGAAGAGGCCCGCTTCACCCGTGCCGCGCTGGAAGCGGCAGGCGTACGCGTGGTGCACCTCGATCCCAGCGTCCGGCGCACCCTGGGCGGCGCGGAAATTGCGCCGGAAGACGTCGCCGCCGCAGCCGGCATGACCATTGCCGAGGTGCGCGCCCTGGGCCACGAGGGCAAGTGCCAGGCGGCCATGATCAAGGGCGCGATCGCCGCCGCCCACGCCTGGGATGCGCGCGAGCCGATTTCCGGCATCCTTGCCATCGGCGGGTCGATGGGTTCGGCCCTGGCCGGCGCGCTGATGCAGACGTTTCCCTATGGCCTGCCCAAGCTGATCGTCTCGACCATGGCCTCGGGTTTCACCAAGCCCTACATGGGCATCAAGGACATCGCGATGATGAACGCGGTGACCGATATCTCTGGCCTCAACACCATCAGCCGTGATGTCTTTGGCAACGCCGCGCGCGCCGTTGCCGGCATGGCGCGCGGTTATGACCGCAACGCCCCGGCCGAAAAGCCGCTGGCGCTGATCACCACGCTGGGCACGACCGAAGCGTCTGTGCGTCGCATCCGCGAGGCGCTGGAGCGCGATGGCTGCGAAGTGATGGTGTTCCATTCCTCTGGCGCGGGCGGGCCAACGCTGGATGGCCTGGCCCAGGCCAAGGACGTGGCCCTGGTGCTCGATCTGTCGCAGACCGAAATCCTCGATCACCTGATGGGGGGATTGGCCGACAGCGGCCCGGATCGCGGCAAGGCGGCCCTGGCGCGCGGCATTCCCACGATCCTGGCGCCGGGCAATGCCGATTTCATCATTGCCGGACCGATCGATGCGGCGCGCGCGCAGTTTCCCGGCCGGCGCTATCACGAACACAATCCGCAGCTGACCGCCGTACGCACCACGATCGAGGACCTGCGCAAGCTGGCCGATCACCTCGCCGCCAATGTGCGCGACGCGCAGGGGCCGGTCCGCGTGATCACGCCGCTGCACGGCTTTTCCAACCATGACAGCCCCGCTGGCCACATCATGGACCGATCGGTGCCCGGCCCCTTTGCGCAATACCTGCGCGAGGTGATGCCGCCGCATGTGCCCGTCACCGCCGTGGACGCGCATTTCAACGATGAAGCCTTTTCCGATGCCGTGATCGCCACGGCGCGGGCGCTGCTGGCCGATGCGCCGGCGTGCGTCGCCTGATCCGTCCAAAGGGACCAAGATGACTCCAGACCTGCCATTGACCGCCGAAGATGTGGCCGAGATTGCCGAGATCCTGGCGCATTCGGGCTATCGCGAGCTTGACCTTTCCACCCGCCGCTTTCGCCTGCGCGTGTCACGCGGGACAGACCAGGCCGGCGACGGCGATGGCGGCCTGACCCAGGAATGGCAATGGGCGGGCGATGGATCGGCGGGTGCCGGCCCGGCCAGCGCCGAGGCAGCCGGTGAAGCGGCGGCCGATCCCGACGTGATCGCCAGCCCGCTGCCCGGCACGTTCTATCATGCGCCACAGCCCGGCGCGCCGCCATTCTTGGCCGTGGGAGACGCCATTACCGCCGATACCGTGGTGGGTATCGTCGAAACCATGAAGCTGATGAACCCGGTCCATGCCGGGCGCGCAGGAACCGTTGCAGCCGTACTGGCCGCCAATGGCGCACTCGTGGCCAAGGGCACCCCGCTCGTGCGCCTAACCTGAAAGCATCCGTCATGACGATCAAACGCCTATTCATCGCCAATCGCGGCGAGATCGCCTTGCGCGTGCTGCGCACCGCCCATGCCATGGGAATTGCTACCGTCCTTGGCGTCTCGGAAGCAGACAGCACCTCTCTCCCGGCGCGCCTGGCTGGTGCCACGGCGGTGCTGGGCCCCGGCCCTTCACCGCAAAGCTATCTGGCGATCGACCGGGTCGTGGCAGCGGCGGTGGAGCATGGCTGCGACGCGGTGCACCCTGGCTATGGCTTCCTCTCTGAAAACGCGGCCTTTGCCCGCGCGGTGGCCGAGGCCGGGATGATCTTCGTCGGCCCGGCCGTGCAGACGCTGGAAGGCATGGGCGACAAGCTGGCCGCGCGGGCACTCGCGCTCGCAGCCGGCCTGCCCGTGCTGCCCGGCGGTCCGGCGGAGACGGCGCAAGACGTTGCCGCCCGCGCCCAGGAAACCGGCTATCCCTTGCTCCTCAAGGCGGTGGCGGGCGGCGGCGGCAAGGGCATGCGCCGGGTGGACCGCGCCGAAGACCTCGATGCGGCGCTGGCCATGGCGCGGGCGGAGGCGCAGGCATCGTTTGGCAATCCTGCGGTCTATGTCGAACGGTTCGTGGCGCGCGGACGCCACGTCGAGGTGCAGATCCTGGGCGATGGCACGCATGCCATTCACCTGGGCACCCGCGACTGTTCGATCCAGCGTCGCTTCCAGAAACTGGTGGAGGAGGCCCCTGCCCCGGCCATGCCCGATGCCGCCCGCGCCGCCATCGAGGATGCGGCCGTGCGCCTGGCCCGTCACATCGCCTATCGCGGCGCGGGCACGGCCGAATTTCTCGTCGATGCCGACGATTTCTCGTTCTACTTCCTGGAGCTTAATGCCCGTATCCAGGTGGAGCATCCGGTAACCGAGGCGATCACCGGCGTCGATCTGGTGGAACAGCAGTTGCTGGTGGCGATGGGCCATCCCCTGCGGCTGACCCAGGCCATGGTGCGGCCCCATGGCCATGCGATCGAGGTGCGCGTCAATGCCGAAGATCCCGACGCCGATTTCCGCCCGGCGCCCGGCGTCGTCGCGCGCGCGGCCTGGCCAGCCGGGCCGGGCATCCGGGTGGACAGCCACATCGCCAACGGTGGCGAGGTACCGCCATTCTATGATTCGCTGCTGGGCAAGCTGATCGTCCATGGCGTCACGCGCGAACAAGCCGTGGCGCGCATGGCGGCGGCACTGCAGCACCTGCGCATCGACGGGCTGCCGACCACGGCGCCGCTTCATCGCCGCATCCTGGCCGATCCGCGCTTTGTCGCCGGCGGGGTGGACACCGGCTTTCTTGCCGGCCTCAATCTTGCAGGATCCAATCCATGACCGCGATCCGCCTTGTCGATGTGACCATGCGCGACGGCAACCAAAGCCTGTGGGGCGCCACCGGCCTGCATACCGCGCACATGCTCCAGGCCGCGTCGCTTACGCAGGCCTGTGGCTTTGCCGCGGTGGATTTCACCTCATCGAGCCACATGGCGGTGGCTGTCCGCTATTTCCGCAACAACCCGTGGGAACGGCTGCGGCGCATGGCCGCCGCCATGCCGACCACGCCGTTGCAGTTCATCACCACGGGCCTGCGTTTCATCGCCTGGCAGCAGGCCGATCCCGATTTCATGGCGGTGGTCTATCGCACGCTGCAGGCCAATGGCGTGGGCCGCTTCGTGCTGCTCGATCCGATGCACGAGGTGCCCGCCGTGATCGAAGCGGCGCGGCTGGTAAAGCAGGAAGGCGGGGCGCAGGTCATGGCCGCGCTCACCTTCACGCTGTCTTCGATCCATACCGACGCGTTCTACGCCGATTTCGCCCGCGCCTTGGCGCAATGCCCCGATATCGACCTGTTCTATATCAAGGACCCGGGCGGGCTGTTGTCGGTGGACCGGGTGCGCACGCTGGTGCCGGCGGTAAAGGCCGTGATCGGCGCCAAGCCGCTGGAAATCCACGCCCATACCACGATCGGCCAGGGCATGCTTTCCAGCCTGGAGGCAGCGCGCCTGGGCATCAGCGCCGTGCACGTGGGCGTGGGCCCGGGTGGCGATGGCTCATCGCTGCCCGAGGCGAACCGCATGCTCGCCAACCTGGAGGATGCCGGCCACAGCGTGGAGATCGACCGGGACGCGCTCAGCCGCCTGACCCGCTATTGGCAGCGCGTGGCTCTGGCCGAAGGCCTGCCGCCGGGCGCGCCGCAGAATTTCGATGCCAGTTTCCTACGCCACCAGATTGCCGGCGGGGTAATAACGACCACGGCGCGGCAACTGACCGAACTGGGCCTGGCCGACCGGATGGAGGCCGTGATTGCCGAAACCGGGCAAGTGCGCGCCGAACTGGGCTATCCCATCATGGTCACGCCGTTTCCGCAGATGGTCATGAACCAGGCGCTGTTCAATGTGATCGGCAGCCATCGCTATGCCCAGGTTTCAGACCAGGTGATCCGCTATTGCCTGGGCAAGTTCGGCAAGCCCACCTCGCCGATCGATCCGGCGGTGCTGGCCACGATCATGGACCGGCCACGTGCGCGCGAACTGGAGCGGGAGCCGGCGTTTCCCACCCTGGCCGACCTGCGCCGCCAGTTTGGCCAGGGCCTGCCGGACGAGGAATTCCTGCTGCGCGCGGTCATGCCCGCCGATCAGGTCGATGCCATGCTGGCCGCCGGCCCCTCGCGCGCCACCTACACGCCCGAGGCCGCGCCGCTGCTCAGCCTGCTGCGGCAATTGGCGGCCAAGCCCGACGCACGCAACCTGGTGGTCGAACGCCCCGGCTTTCGCCTCGCCCTTCATGCCGGAGCCAGCCTGTGACCGTCCTTTCCCCCGATCACGCGGCGCGTCTGCGCGATGCCGCCGGCTTCATCTTCGACATGGACGGCACGATTGCCCTGGGCGACGCCAAGAGCGGCGGGCACAAGGCCCTGCCCCATGCCGTGGCCCTGCTGGAGCGACTGCGCCAGCGCGGCACGCCCTATGTGATCTTCACCAATGGCACGGCCAAGGCGCCGGCCGACTATGCCGCATCGCTGCGCAATGCAGGATTTCCGGTAGACGATGCGCAGATGCTCACGCCATCGGCATCGGCCGCCGCGTGGTTTGCCGCGCAGGGGTTGCGGCGGGTGCGGGTGCTGGGCAATGCCGGCTGCGCCGCGCCGCTGCGGGAGATCGGGCTTGACGTGATCGATCCGTCGGAACCGGCAGAGCGCGTCGATGCAGTCTATACCGGATGGTTCCGCGAGTTCGATTTTGCCGCGCTTGAGGCCGGCTGCGATTCGCTGTGGCACGGGGCGCGGCTGTTTACCGCCAGCAACGTGCCATTCTTTGCCACCGCCACTGGCCGCGCGATTGGATCGAGCTTTGCCATCAATGCGATGCTCACGGCCATGACCGGCAAGCGGGCGCGCATCCTGGGCAAGCCATCGCGCGTGGCCTTTGACGTGGCCCGCCAGATCATGGGCCTGCCACGCAGCGCCGCGGGGGCGATGGTAGTGGTGGGCGATGATCCCGCCCTCGAAATGCGCATGGCCAACGGCGCTGGCGCCATGGCCGTGGGCCTAACCACCGGCCTGATGAAATCGGCCAGCGACCTGCCGCAGCGCGATCGGCCTGGCGTTCTGCTCGATGGGCTGGAGCCGGTGTTACACGCGCTGGCCTGATCACTTGCAGGCGCAGGACGCCTTCTTGGTTTTCTGCTTGGTGGTGACGAATTCGGCACGGGTCAACGCGCCATCGCCGTTGGCATCGGCGCTCTTGAACTTGTTCTCGGTGCTCACCGCCCATTCGTCAAAGCTGAGCAGGTTGTTGCCGTCGACATCGAGCTTGCGGAAATCCTTGGCCCGTGGGGCCAGCAGTTCGTTGCGGGTGATGCGGCCATCGCGGTCCTTGTCGAACCGGTCGAAGCGGCGCTGCTCGCGGCTCGCCTCGCTGGCATGCGGCAGGGCTGGTCCCTGCAATCCGTCGCCATCGGCGGTGGGCAGGGTATCGTCCTCGCTCGCCTCGGCTGACGGTGCGCTGCTGGGGACGGCGGCCAGCGCGGGGTTTTTCTGCACGGCAGCGTGGCCTTGCCACCAGAAAACGCCCGCAGCCACCAGCATCAGCGCGCCCAAAGCGCCCACCAACGTCCTGTTCATGTCCACCCCCCGGTTTACGCAATTCTACGGTTCCGGGCGGACGTTCACAGGGGAAAGCGATACCGATTTGGCAGGATCAGCGGCCGATCAGTCCCAACCGCAAGGCACTGAGGAAACGCAGCGCCGGGCTGCCGCCCTCGCCGCGCAGGGCCATGCCCCGTAGCAGCGCCAGTGGCCGCATCGCGCGGGGCAGCGGCGCCGTTCCGCGCGTGAATAGCGCCAGGCCGCGCCACTGGCGGGCGGCCAGTTCCACCGGCGCCAGATCGACAATGTCAGACAGACCGGCCAGCGCCAGCATCACGCCCACGCGGGCCTCATCAAGCGCGGCAGCGCCTTCCTCGCCCACGTGCAGCGCCTCATAGCCATCGACCAGCGCCGAAAGCGCGAGGCGTGACGGGTTCCAGGGGGAAAGCATGGCCAGCAAGGGTTCGCCCTTGGGCCAGCGGGCGGCATCCTCGCCCAGGCGATCACGCCACCATGCCAGCCGCAGCTGGATCATGATGGCGTCGCGCCCATCCCGCGCGGCATCGGCCAGGCGCTGTTCCAGCGCGAAATAGCCGATCCACAGCGGGCGTATGGCTGCCGGGGCATAGCTTGCCGCAAGCCGTTCAAGCGGCGGCAAGCCATCGATCAGATCCTGCATTGCCGGATTATGCACTGCGAGATCCTGCGCCCCGGTCAGCCACCACCGCTTAGCGGTAGCAGACCTTCTTGACCGCAGCCACGATCTTGCCAGCGTCGATCAACGCGGCCTTTTCAAGGTTGGCGGCATAAGGCAGCGGCACGTCTTCGTCGCACACGCGCAGGACCGGGGCGTCGAGGTGATCGAAGCCTTCTTCCATGGCGATGGCGATGATTTCCGACGCGATCGAGCAGACCGGGAAGCCTTCTTCGGCAACGACCATGCGGTTGGTCTTGGCGAGGCTGGCCAGCACGGTTTCCTTGTCGAGCGGACGCAGCGTGCGCAGGTCGATCACTTCGGCATCGATGCCTTCGTCGGCCAGTTGCTGCGCGGCATCGAGGGCAAAGCCCACGCCGATCGAGTACGAGACGATCGTCACGTCCTTGCCTTCGCGCACCACGCGGGCCTTGCCGATCGGCAGCACGAAATCGTCAAGCTGCGGCACATCGAACGTGCGGCCATAGACGAGTTCGTTTTCCAGGAACACGACCGGGTCCTGGCTGCGGATCGCGGCCTTGAGCAGGCCCTTGGCATCGGCGGCGTCATAAGGCGCGATCACCACCAGGCCGGGCACGGCGGCATACCACGGGCCATAGTTCTGGCTGTGCTGCGCGCCGACGCGCGCGGCGGCGCCGTTGGGGCCACGGAACACGATCGGGCAGCGCATCTGGCCACCGGACATATAGTTGGTCTTGGCCGCCGAGTTGATGATGTGGTCGATCGCCTGCATGGCGAAGTTGAACGTCATGAACTCGATCACGGGCTTGAGACCACCCATGGCGGCGCCCGCACCAATCCCGGCAAAGCCATATTCGGTGATCGGGGTATCGATCACGCGCTTGTCGCCAAACTCTTCGAGCAGGCCCTGGGTCACCTTGTAGGCGCCCTGGTACTCGGCCACTTCCTCACCCATCACGAAGACGGCGGAATCGGCGCGCATTTCCTCGGCCATGGCGTCACGCAGGGCTTCGCGCACGGTGGTGGGAACCATCGTGGTGCCGGCCGGGATTTCCGGATCGGCCGCAGGCTTGGCGTCATGCTTGGGCGCGATCGCAGCGGCAGCCTGGGCCTTGGGATCAGCAGCGGGGGCAGGCGCCGGTTCGGCCGCCGGGGCGGGCGCGGCGGCAGGCGCAGCTGGCTCGTCCTCGCCCTGCAGCGTGGCGATCACGGTGCCGACCTTGACGCCTTCGGTGCCTTCGGAAACCAGCAGTTCGCCGATCGTGCCTTCGTCGATGGATTCGAATTCCATCGTCGCCTTGTCGGTTTCGATTTCGGCCAGGATGTCACCAGACTTGACCGTGTCGCCGGGCTTCACCAGCCACTTGGCCAGCGTGCCCTCTTCCATCGTGGGCGAGAGGGCGGGCATCTTGAGTTCAATTGCCATCTCAGTACTTCTCCACCAGCACGTCGGTATACAGCTCTGCCATGTCCGGCTCGGGCGAGCTTTCGGCAAAGTCGGCGGCCTGGGCCACCTGCTGGCGAATCTTCTTGTCGATGTCCTTGATCGCTTCTTCGGTCACGCCACGCTTGAGCAGTTCCTGCTTGGCGCCTTCGATCGGATCGTGCTTGTCGCGCATTTCCTGCACTTCTTCACGGCTGCGATACTTGGCCGGGTCGGACATCGAGTGGCCGCGATAGCGATAGGTGTTGAGTTCCATCAGCACCGGGCCATTGCCGCCGCGCACATATTCCAGCGCCACTTCGGCAGCCTGGCGCACTTCGAGCACGTCCATGCCGTTGACCGGCATGCCGGGGATGCGGAACGCGGTGCCACGGCGATAGAAATGGGTTTCGGCCGAACCGCGCTTGACCGCGGTGCCCATGGCATAACCGTTGTTTTCCACCACGAACACGATCGGCAGTTTCCACAGCGCGGCCATGTTGAAGGTTTCGTAAACCTGGCCCTGATTGGCCGCGCCATCGCCGAAATAGGCCATGCACACGCCGCCATCGTCGCGATACTTGTGGCCGAACGCCAGGCCTGCACCCAGCGACACCTGCGCGCCGACGATGCCGTGGCCGCCGAAGAACTTGTGCTCGGTCGAGAACATGTGCATCGACCCGCCCTTGCCGCGCGAGATGCCCGCGCCGCGACCGGTCAATTCGGCCATGATCACCTTGGGATCGATGCCATAGGCGAGCATGTGGCCATGGTCACGATAACCGGTGATCACGCTGTCGTGGCCCTCGTTGAGCGCCGACTGCAGACCGACCGCCACGGCTTCCTGGCCGATATAGAGGTGGCAGAAGCCGCCGATCAGGCCCAGGCCATAAAGCTGGCCCGCCTTTTCCTCGAAGCGGCGGATCAGCACCATCTGCTCATAGAACTTGAGCAGTTCGGCGTCCGACGCATCATAGCGCTTGTTGTTCGCGTGCGACTGCTGAAGGCTGCGCAGAGCGAAGGTGGCATCGTCCTCGACCGGGCTGCTCAGCGCGGCCGACACGTCGGGAACCGACGCGGCCACAGCAGCAGGCTTGGGGGCGGAGGAGCGGGGATTGGCGGCACGCGGCCTGGCGGACTTGGCCAAGTCTCAATATCCTTATTCTGGCTGCCTCAAGGCTCTGCGTATTCGCAAAACCGGCTCTCCCATTGAACCATGATCGCGCCTTGCGCAACGGCCAACAGATGCCAAGACGACAATTGATGCAGCGAAAACGCGGTTTCTCGGGATTTATACTAGTATAACGAAAAATCGCTGCAATGCGGCATTGCAACGCACCCTGAAACGACGCGGATGCCGTGCCATGCGCGCTGCCCCTCCCACGCCAAACAAGCCACGAAGCCAGCATGATTTGCCCGGTGCGTCAAATCGGGTTTGCGTAGTGACAGCCGAAGAGGATGGCGCCGCGCACAACAACAGGCCGGATCGTGGCGTTGCGGCCGCGGCTGCAAACACCAATGCGACCGGCCGCCCGAGACAGGCGCCGGCTTGGGCGGATCGTGCTGTAGCGTGATGATAAGCGAGTGGCGCACCCGGAACGATTCGAACGTCCGACCCTCAGATTCGTAGTCTGATGCTCTATCCAGCTGAGCTACGGGTGCCTGCCAATGTCGTGCCTGCCGGGATACCCATGCAGGCGCCTTTCCAATGGAAAGGTATGGCGCACCCGGAACGATTCGAACGTCCGACCCTCAGATTCGTAGTCTGATGCTCTATCCAGCTGAGCTACGGGTGCCTGCCATGTATGGCCAGTGAAGGCCTTCCCCTGCCCCACGCCCCTGAAAGGAGAATGGTGCACCCGGAACGATTCGAACGTCCGACCCTCAGATTCGTAGTCTGATGCTCTATCCAGCTGAGCTACGGGTGCCGGGGAGCCGCGCCTCTATGTCAGACCGCGCAGGTTGGCAAGCGCCTTGTTCAGGCGCCGAGCAAATTTTGTGCAGTTATACACAGTGCAATGTCGAGCGGCGGCATGGTTTCGGGAATGGCCAAACTGCGCAGGGTTGCCCCATCTACCCATTGCAGCGCCGCCCCTTCTTCGGCCACGGGCGTGCCACGCCAGGCGGCACAGCGATAGAGCAGCAGGACCAGATCACGCCCGCTGGTGGCGCCCGTGACGGCCGCCTCGTGCACGGCAAAGGTCAACGGCGCCAGATCGGCAGGATCGACGGCAATTCCCAGCTCTTCTGCCAGTTCGCGCGCCAGCGCCGCTGCTGGCGTCTCACCTGGCTCCACCTTGCCGCCGGGAAACTCCCACAACCCGCCGTGATGCTTGCCCAGCGGGCGCTGCTGCAACAGCAGGCGGGATTCGCTGCCCTCGCCCGCCACCAGCGCTGCCGCGACGACCAGCAGCGGCGCGGATGCCTGGTGCGGCAGGGGCGAGGCAAGTGTAGCTGACATTGGTTAATCCGATCCGGCAAAACATAAGGGCAAACCGCCAGTCATGCCGGCAACGGTTTCTTAGGCCATGTGCCGGTAAGCGGAAAGATGCACAGGTGGATGGGGCCAAGACATGAAGAACTTCTTGCGCAGGATCGCGCGCGAAAGCGAGGCGGTGACGCTGGTGGAATATGGCCTGCTGGTGGGTGCACTGGGCCTGTCGATCGTTTTCGGGCTCAACGCGTTTACCAATCAACTCTACCGTCTTTGGCACATTATCGACAATGCAGCGGTGGCTGCGGCCAATCGGCATTAAGCGCATTTTAGGTTTTACTGCCTAGAGACAGCATTGTCCGCAGCGTGACGCAAAACCGAGGCGGGCCGGGAAAAGAAGATCTCTTCAGGAGTAGAATTTATGAAGCTCGTCCGCGACCTGTTCCGCAACGAAGAAGGCGCCACCGCCATTGAATACGGCCTGATCGCCGCTCTGATCGCCGTTGCTGCCATCACCGCCATGGGCGCGCTGGGCAACTCGCTCGGCAACACCTTCAACCTCGTGTCGAACGACATGAACAACGCTTCGGACGGCCACCTCTAAGAGGCGCCGTCGCCCGGCGAAACACGCCGGGTGAGCAACAGGAAGGGGCGGAAGAAGGCGGGGGCCTTTTTCCGCCCCGTTTCTGTCAGCAGCACCAGACGGCCGGCACGAAAAAGGCCGCCAGGCATCGTGCCGGCGGCCTTTTCATATCTGGCCTGTGCGGATCAGGCGCCGATGCGCAGGAACCGTTCGGCGCGCAGGGCGCGCAGGGCATCGGCATTCTTGCCGGCCAGGTGATCGAGTTCTTCACCGATCGCGGCGGCGAGTGCGGTGCAGGTGGCGGCCGGATCGCGATGCGCGCCGCCCGCTGGTTCGGGCACGATGCGATCAATCACGCCCAGCGAGAGCAGATCCTGCGCCGTCACTTTCATCGCCTCGGCCGCTTCGGGTGCCTTTTCGGCCGTGCGCCACAGGATCGAGGCGCAGCCTTCGGGCGAAATCACCGAATAGACCGCGTGTTCGAGCATCAGGACGCGCTCGGCACTGGCCAGCGCCACGGCCCCGCCCGAGCCACCCTCGCCCACGATCGTGGCGACCATCGGCACGCCCAGCGCCAGGCAGGCTTCGGTCGAGCGGGCAATCGCCTCAGCCTGGCCGCGTTCTTCGGCCTCCACGCCCGGAAACGCGCCCGAGGTATCGACCAGGGTGACCACCGGCAGGCCGAATCGGCTGGCCATTTCCATCAGGCGCACCGCCTTGCGATAGCCTTCGGGCTTGCCCATGCCGAAATTGTGGCGAATGCGGCTTTGCGTGTCGTGGCCCTTTTCATGGCCGATCAGCATCACGCGGCGGTTGCCCAAACGGGCAAAGCCGCCGACGATTGCCTGATCCTCGCCATAGAGGCGGTCCCCACCCAGCGGCATGAACCCGGTGAACATCCGCTCGACATAATCGCGGAAGTGCGGCCGCGCCGGATGGCGGGCCACCTGGGTCTTTTGCCAGGGCGAGAGCGCACGATAGGTGTTGGCCAGAAGCTCGGCCGACTTGGTCTCAAGACGACGGATCTCGGCGGCGATATCCAGCTCACCGCTGGCGGCAGCCGTATCGCGCAGTTCGGCGATGCGGGCTTCCAGGGCGGCGACGGGTTTTTCGAATTCGAGGTACGAAATCATGGCGCCTGCGCTAGGGACACGCGGCCGTTTGGTCAATGGTCGCGCAAGCTCAAAGGTGCCTGAGCGGGTGCTTCTCGTTCACCAGCGCCACCAGGCGAGCCGAATCCACGTGGGTATAGATTTCGGTGGTGGCAATATCGGCGTGGCCCAGCAGGGTCTGGAGCACGCGCAGGTCTGCCCCACCCTCCAGCAGATGGGTGGCAAAGGCATGGCGCAATACGTGCGGACTGACCTTTTCCGGATCGATTCCGGCGCGCAAGGCCAGATCGCGCACCAGTTGGAACAGCCGCACGCGCGTCAGGTGCCCGCCGCGTGGCGAGGGAAAGAGGTGGCGCGAGCCACCCGGCCGCACCGCCAGCCAGCGCCGCAACGCCGCCAGCGCCCGCGTGGACACCGGCACCAGGCGCTGCTGCCCACCCTTGCCGGTGATCGCCAGGAACGGCACGTCGCGCGGCAGCGCGGCCAGCGGCAGCGAGACCAGCTCGGTGGCGCGCAGGCCCGAACCATAGAGCAGCTCCACCAGGGCCAGCAGCCGCACACCCTCGGGCGTGCCAGCGGCCGCATCGGCTTCTGCCGTTTCCAGGAAACGCGCGATTTCCGCATGATCGAGCAAGCGTGGCAGGGGCCGCCGCGCGCGTGGCCGCACCAGTGCCGTGCTGGGATCATCGGCCCGCAGGCCCTCGTCCTGGGCAAAGGCCATGAACTGGCGCAGCGCGGAAATCTTGCGTGCCTGGCTGGCCGGGGCAAGTTCGGCCCAGGTTTGCGCCAGGCCGGTCAGCGCCTCGACATCAGCAGTAACCAGATTGCCGACCACGCTTTCCGCGCCGGAAAGATCGCGCGCATAGGCAGCCAGGGTATTGGCCGCCGCGCCGCGTTCGGCCGCCATCATCGCCAGGAACGCCGCCACCGCCGGAGAGGCCGGCCCGGCGCTGCGCCTGGTCACAACCGCGCCTTCACACCCGCGCCACCGCTTCGGCGGCGATCATCCGCGCCTCGCCATCCAGGCCGACGCGGCGCAGCGCCGAGACGATGTGATAAAGATGCACCGCCGTCATCTTGTCCCAGCTTTGCGCCTGCATGCCAAAGCCGGCGAGCAGCGCGACCAGCGCGGGATTGTCGGATTGGGCAGCATCATCGATGGCGCGGGTCCAGCGCGTTTGCCGGCCCATGTCGATCTTGAGCTTGCCGGCAAAGGCATTGGCCGTGGCATCGTCCACGCGGCCCAGGCCCATCAGCCCGGCGAGCAGGAACTGCGAACGCAGCGCGCCGCTGCTGTCGTCGCCGCTCTGGAAGGATTCCAGCGCGGCGTTGCCGATCGCCGTGCTTTTGGCCGGGGCGGACAGGGCAATGAGGCCCCAGGGTTCGCTGCCCACGGCGACGACACCGCTCCACCGCGCGGCATTGGCATCGAGGCCGGCGGTCAACATCGAGGCAATCAGGCCCCCGGCATCGCCTGCCAGATCGGGGCTGGGCAGCATGCGCGCGGCGGCATAAGCCGTGAGCACCAGGCGCGAATAGGCCCGATCGGGATTGTCGGCCGAACCCCACAGCGCCTTGATCGCGGCCAAGCGGTCTGCGGCCTCAGGAGCGGTATAGGCGGTGCGCAGCTTGTCGGCCAGCGGGCCCCAGGTTTTGTCCTGGTCGGCCCCGTCCTGGGCGTTGATTTCGGCAAGCTGGCTGTAGAGGTCAACCATCGCCGCGCTCGACAGGATGCCCCGGCCCGCCGCCACATCGGCTGCAGCGCAGCGTGCCGGCAGCGGCAGCATGGGCGCACGCACCGCCAGCACCGCGTAATCGGCCCAGGCCTGCTCGCGCAGGTTCTGCGGCGGTTCGATGCCGACTGCAAAGGCCATGCCGGTGCGCCACGGGGTGAGTTGATCGACATCCTTCCATTCGATGTTGACCGCGCGGCGCGTGGCAGAGGTGGCGCCGGCCAGCTTCTGCGCCAGCAGGATATCGATCTTGTCGGTGCCGCCGCGGCGCATCAGGCGATCAAGCTGCGCCATCGCCGGCGGCCCGTCACCGGTGAAGCCGGAACAGATCGCGCGGGTCAGGTCCCACTGCATGCCCTGCCGCCCTGCGGCGGTAAGCGCAGTGATCGGGCACAGCCCGACCGGATCGGCCGTGGCCAGGAATGCCCCCATCGCGGCGTCTTCCAGGCCCGGCGTGAAAAAGCCGCTGTCGACCGACTGCACCATGGCGCGCGCGGGATCAGCCTCACCCATGCGCAGCAGCAGCCCAGCGCGCAGGGCGGCCCAATCCGCGCCGTTCATGCCCACCGGGGTATCCATGCGGCTCATCAGCGCGCGGCGCACCAGGATATGCCCCCAGCGCGACACCATCGGCCCGCGCATGTGGTTGAGCAACTGCTCCACGAACGGGCCGTTGAGATAATGCGTGGACGTGGCCGGAAACCCGCCATCGACCTGGTCGATCACCCCGACCCGCGCCAGGCTGCGCTGGGCACTGGGCGGAATATCGTACTTGGGCTGGGCCTTGGCGATCAGCGCATCGAGCGTGCCGGGATCGAGCGAATCGAGCGGATCGGCCGGGCCGCTACTGCCGGTCACATCGGCATTCTCATCCAGCGGAAGCGGCTGGATCACCGGTGACGCAACGGCCGCGGGCGCCGCCGGGGTCGTAGTCGGCTTGGCCGGCGCGGGAGCCGCCTTGGCGGCGGCAGGTGCTGCCGTGGGCTTGGCCTTGGTCGGCTGCGGGCGTGCGGGCTGCGCCGCCGGCTTGTCAAAACCGGGCGGCAGCAGCGATTCCTGCGCCAGCAGCGCGCCGGTCATCCCGGCAATGGCAACGCAGCCGAGCAGGGCATGGCGGAAAAGGCGCGGTGTCATGGCTTGCTTTCAGAATGGGCCGAGTTGGCGTTACTGGGCACGGCAACGGGCTGTTCCACCCAAGCGGTCTGGCGTGGGCCGCCCAGCATCCAGGCCAGCATAACCAGGGCCACGATCACGGCCGCCACCAGGCCACCGCCGATCGCCAGCCAGGGCAGCCCCTGAAACAGCGCGAATCCACCAGCGGAAAGCGTCGGCCGATTTTCCGGCCCGCGCCCGTCACCCTTGCCACTTTGCATCGAACCCTGATTGTTCACGTTGCCTCGCTGCCACGGCGCTTGCGCTTGGCCCTAGCGCAAGTATAGGCGGCGCGGCAATGGACCACGAAAGCGCCCTCTTATCCATGGCGGAAATCGCCCGCATTGGCCGCCGGATCGATCGGCCGGTGGTGCTGGTAGGCATGATGGGCGTGGGCAAGACCACGGTGGGCCGCAAGCTGGCCAGCCTGCTCGACGTGCCGTTCGTGGATGCCGACGAAGAGATCGAGCGCGCGGCGCAGATGCCGATCCCCGAAATCTTCGCCACCTATGGCGAACCCTATTTCCGCAGCGGCGAGCGCCGGG
The DNA here is from genome assembly GCF_040544855.1 of Novosphingobium sp. 1529. Lineage (NCBI taxonomy): Bacteria > Pseudomonadati > Pseudomonadota > Alphaproteobacteria > Sphingomonadales > Sphingomonadaceae > Novosphingobium > Novosphingobium sp. 1529. The sequence continues at coordinate 283,567 of NZ_JBEPKW010000002.1, read as the reverse complement.
TCATCGCGCGCCTGCTCGACGGCGCCACGCCAACGCGGCGCAAAATCCTGGCCACCGGCGGCGGCGCCTTTGTCGATCCCGATACGCGGCGGCTGATTCTCGACAAGGCGGTGTCGGTCTGGCTCGACAGCGATATCGACACGCTGGTGGAGCGCGTGGGCCGCAAGGACAACCGCCCGCTGCTGCGCGGCGGCAACCCGCGTGAGATCCTTTCCCGCCTGCGCGAGGACCGGCGCGCCGCCTATGAGCAGGCGGCAATCCATATCACCAGCGGCAACCTGCCCCACGGCGTGACGGCAAACCGCATCCTGAAAGCGATTGACGCATGGCTGTAATCCCCGTCGCCATTGCCGGCGCCCCCTATGACGTGGTGATCGAAGAAGGCGCCCTCGCCCGCGCTGGCGCGCTGTGCCGCCCGTTCGTGCGCAAGGACAGCGTCGCGGTGATCACCGACGAAAACGTCGCCGCCGCCTGGCGCGAGACGGTGACGGCCAGCTTTGCCGCGCAGGGCATCGCCAGCCAGTGGCTGGTGCTGCCGGCCGGAGAAGCGACCAAATCCTGGGACAGCCTAGTGCGCGTGGTCGATTGGCTGCTGGGCCTGGAGATCGAGCGCAAGGACAACGTGGTGGCGCTGGGCGGCGGCGTGATCGGCGATCTGACCGGCTTTGCCGCCTCGATGGTCAAGCGCGGTTGCGGCTTTATCCAGATGCCCACCACGCTGCTGGCCCAAGTCGATTCCAGCGTTGGCGGCAAGACCGCGATCAACACGGCCATGGGCAAGAACCTGGTGGGCGCGTTCCACCAGCCCAGCCTGGTGCTGGCCGATCCCCTCAGCCTCGATACCCTGCCCCTGCGCGATGTGCGCGCCGGCTATGCCGAAGTGGTGAAGTACGGGCTGATCGACGATCCCGAATTCTTCTTCTGGTGTGAAGCCAACGCTGCCCGCCTGCTGGCCGGCGAGGCTGAGGCGCGCGAGCACGCCATTGCGCGCAGCGTGGCAGCCAAGGCGCGGATCGTGGCCGCCGACGAAAAGGAAACCACCGGCGTGCGCGCCCTGCTCAACCTGGGGCACACGTTCGGCCACGCGCTCGAGGCGCAGACCGGCTTTTCCGATCGCCTGCTGCACGGCGAAGGCGTGGCGCTGGGCATGATCCTGGCCGCGCGCTATTCCGCGCGGATCGGCCTGATGAGCGGACAGGATGCTGAGCGCGTGGCCGCGCATATCGCTGCCGTGGGCCTGCCGGCTTCACTCAAGGCGCTGGACATGAATTGCGACGGGCAGACGCTCAAGAACCACATGCTCCACGACAAGAAGATGGACGCCGGCACCCTGCCCTTCCTGCTGATGCGTGGGCTGGGGCAGACGTTCCTGGCCAAGGATGTGGACCTGGCGGATGTGGCAGCTTTCCTTGACGAGGAACTGGCGCGCTAGGTGCCCCGCCACCACCGGCTTCGCTGGCGGTTCCCCTCCCCACTTGTGGGGAGGATTTTGAAGGTCCTCCCCACTTGTGGGGAGGGGAACCAGCCGCAGGCTGGTGGAGGGGCGATGCCTCAGACTGTGTCGGGCACCAGATCGACCGCGGCAAACTCAGGCAGCATGGCTTTGCGCAGCAAGGTGCGGTGGCATTCGTGCGCGGCGCGTTCATAGCATAGCAGCGCGACGCGCTTTTCCTTGGCCAGGGCGTGCAGTTGCGCCCCGGCAGCCATCGCCTCGGGCAATTCAAGCTGGCCGGCATAGATGCGTTCGAGCGCCGCGTGATCATGCGCGCGGGCAGCGGCGCGGCCATCGGCGGGCGTGCCCAGCGCCTTGAAATGGACGTATTGGATGCCGGCCTGAGCCAGCGCTCCGGCCAGCGCGGTCTTGGAAAAGCCGGGCCGGCGCGACAGCGGCAGGGCGCGCACGTCGGCCAGCACGTCGACGCCGGCGGCTTTGAGCGTGCCGATCACGGCATCGAGCGTCGCCTGCTCGTAGCCAATGGTCCAGATCGTGGGCGCGGTCATAGCAGGCGGGCGCCGTTCGGCACGGGCCGTTCGGGACTTGCGAGCACCACGCGGCCTTCGGGATCGGCGAAGCCGAGCGTGAGCACTTCGGAAATTGCCTTGCCCACCTGGCGCGGCGGGAAGTTGACCACGGCGGCGACCTGGCGGCCGACCAGGCTGGCCGGATCATACAGCGCGGCCACTTGCGCGCAGCTTTTCTTGTGGCCCACGCCGGGGCCAAAATCGATCACCAGCTTGATCGAGGGCTTGCGTGCGCCAACCAGGTCTTCAGCGGACAGCACGGTGCCGATGCGAATGTCCACTTTCAGGAAATCGCTGAAGGCAACCGTTTCTTCGGGCTCGCTGGCGGGATCGTGAATAACATGCATGGGCCAATTGTGCCCCGGCCGCCCCGCTTGTGCAAGGCGGCCGGTGGCCCGATCAGTCCTTGTTGGCCTGGGCAAAGGCAGCAGCTGCGCCAAACAGGCCCGGCTGCGGATGGGTGATCAGCTTGACCGGCATCTGCGCCATGATCTGCTCGAACCGTCCCTTGGCGCGGAACCGCTCGGCAAAGCCCGAACGCACCAGGCAATCCTTGATGCGCAGGCCCAGCCCGCCGGCCATGACCACGGCCGAGGCACCATGGGCCAGCGCCAGGTCGCCTGCTACGCTGCCCAGGCTCAGGCAGAAGCGGTCGATCGCGGCGGCGGCCAGGCTGTCTTCGCCGCTGCTGCCCAGCGTCCAGATCGCCTTGTCGTCACGCGGGATGAACGGCGCGCCCTCGATCAGCGCCAGCGTTTCATAGATATCGACGATGCCAGGCCCGGCCACCACGCGCTCTACCGAAACGCGGCGATGACGCTTGCGCAGGCGGGCGAGCACCGCGTCCTCTATCCCGTCAAGCGGGGCATAATCGATATGTCCGCCTTCGGTGGGCTGCACCTGATAGCCATGCGCATGGCGCCACAACTGGGCCACGCCCAGCCCGGTGCCCGGCCCGACGACGCTGAATACGCCATGATCGGGCAGCGACACGTCGGGGCCAGACAGATGGATGAAGTGTTCTTCGCCGGCCTGGGCCACGGCATGGGCGACGGCGGCGAAATCGTTGACCACCACATAGCGTTCGGCGCCCAGCTTTTCCGGGATCAGCGCCGGCCGGATGATCCACGGGTTGTTGGTGAACTTGATCACCTCGCCCCCTACCGGCCCCGCCACGGCTATGGCGCAGGCCTTGGGCACGGTGCCACCGTTCTGGCGGGCGAATTCCTCCCACGCCAGCTGGAAGCTGGCATGTTCGGCCGTCTTGAGTGTGACGGCCTCGCCCAGATGCGTAACCCGGCCATCTTCCACAGTGGCCAAGGCAAAGCGCGCGTGCGTACCGCCGATGTCTACGGCTACGAGTTCCATGATATCCTCTCCCCCGAATGCCGAACGTTACAGGCCTGCTGCGGCCAACATGGCCGATCCGCCGCGCTCGGCCGGATCGGAATAGTGGCGCATCAGGGCAAACAGCTCGCGGCCCACGCCCATCGCCTCGGGCGGGGCCACCATATCTTCACGCGCAGCCCATTCATCAGCATCGACCAGCGCCACCAGTTCGCCGGTCTGCGCGCAGACGCGCACGATATCGCCATCGCGCAGCTTGGCGAGCGGGCCGCCCAGCTTGGCTTCGGGCGAGACGTGGATTGCCGCTGGCACCTTGCCCGATGCGCCCGACATGCGCCCATCGGTGACCAATGCCACGCGGAAACCGCGATCCTGCAACACGCCGAGCGGCGGCGTCAGCTTGTGCAGTTCGGGCATGCCATTGGCGGCCGGACCCTGGAAGCGCACGACCACGATCACATCGCGTTCGAGTTCGCCGGCCTTGAACGCCTTGAGCACGTCGTTCTGATCGGCAAAGACGCGCGCGGGCGCCTCGATCGTCCAGCGCGATGCATCCACCGCGCTGACCTTGATCGTGCCACGGCCCAGGTTCCCCTGCAGCAGGCGCAGGCCGCCTTCGGGCTGGAACGGCGCGGTGACGGGGCGCAGCATGCTGTCATCCCCGCTCTTCACCGGGGCGGGGTTCCACGTCAGCGTGTCGCCATCCATGACCGGTTCCTGCGCGCCATCGGCCAGCGAAGCGCCATAGACAGTGCGGATGTCGGCATGGGCCAGTCCGTTGTCGAGCAGTTCGCGGATGACATAGGGCATGCCGCCAGCGGCGTGGAAATAGTTCACGTCGCCCGCACCATTGGGATAGACGCTGGCGATCAGCGGCACCACGCGCGACAGCTCGTCCATGTCGTCCCAATCGATCTGCACACCAGCGGCGCGCGCCATGGCCGGAATGTGGATGACGTGATTGGTCGAACCACCCGTGGCGAGCAGGCCGACCACCGCATTGACGATGGCCTTCTCATCCACGCAATGGCCCAGCGGGCGATAGTCATCGCCATCCCAGCTGATCTGCGCGGCGCGGTGCACGGCGGCGCGGGTCAATTCCTGGCGCAGCTTGGTGCCGGGCAGGACGAAGCTGGAACCGGGCATGTGCAGGCCCATCATTTCCATCATCATCTGGTTGGAATTGGCCGTGCCATAGAACGTGCAGGTGCCGGCCGAGTGATAGCTTGCGCTTTCAGATTCGAGCAGTTCGTCGCGGCCAACCTTGCCTTCGGCATAGAGCTGGCGAATGCGCACCTTTTCCTTGTTGGCCAGGCCCGTGGGCATCGGGCCCGACGGGACCAGGATCGTGGGCAGATGGCCAAAGCGCAGGCCGCCGATGATCAGGCCAGGCACGATCTTGTCGCAGATGCCCAAGAACAGCGCCGCCTCGAACATGCCGTGCGACAGCCCCACCGCGGTGCTCATCGCGATGGTGTCGCGGCTGAACAGCGACAGTTCCATCGAATCCTGGCCCTGCGTCACCCCGTCGCACATCGCCGGAACGCCGCCCGCCACCTGCGCCGTAGCGCCCACTTCGCGGGCGAAAACCTTGATCTGTTCGGGATAACGACCATAGGGCTGGTGCGCCGAAAGCATGTCGTTGAACGCGGTGACGATGCCGATGTTCAGCGCCTTGCCATCGCGCAGCGCCAGCTTGTCATCCCCGGCGGCGGCAAAGCCATGGGCCAGGTTGCCGCAGGTCAGCTTGGGGCGGTTGACGCCTGCCTCACGCGCGCGATCGATGAGATCGAGATAGGCGGCGCGGGTATCGCGGCTGCGTGCCACGATACGATCTGTGACCTTGGCCACGGTAGGATGAAGGGCCATCATTCGCTCCAGTAGATGGTAACCGGCGGGCCATCGCTGCCGCGCAGGAAGTCGGAAACAGGGTAATCGGCGTTGCCGGCCAGCACGTCTTCGATCAGCGCCTTCTTCGATGCGCCGGTGACGACCAGGATCACTTCGCGCGTAGCCTTGAGCGCACGCGCGGTCAGCGTCAGCCGATCGAACGGTGCCTCGGGCGGCAGCGGGATGGGCGTGGTGGCAATCACCGTGGCGCCGGGTCGGACCAGCGCCTGCATGGTCGGAAACAGCGAGGCGACGTGGCCATCCTCGCCCATGCCCAGCCATACCAGATCGAACGGCGCCACTGCGGCGCCCTCTTCCAGGCGCTCGAACCTGGCACCGCTGTCACCCAGTGCCGCGTAAAGCTTGCCGAAATTGCTGGCGGGATGATCATCGGGCACGCGGCGATCGTCGGTCAGTGCCAAAGTGGTGCCCGACCAATCGAGCCCGCGATCCTTGAGCAGGGCAAAGACCTTGAGCGGGGTGGAGCCGCCGGTCATCGCCAGGCGCTTTTCACCCGGACGCGCCAGTTCAGTGGCGATGCGATCGGCCACGGCGGCAGCATCGCCGGGCGTGGCCCAGAGCACGCGCGGGTTGGCGGTCTCAGTCATTCCAGCTTCTCCCATCGCGCTCGGTCAGGGCAATGGCCGCGTTGGGGCCCCAGCTGCCGGCGGCATAGGGCTTGCACTCCATGTCACCACCGGCCCAGACCGCGCGGATCGCATCGACCCAGCGCCACTGCGCTTCCACCTCGTCACGGCGCACGAACAGCGTCTGTTCGCCCTCGATCAGATCGAGCAGCAGGCGTTCATAGGCAATGCGGCGGCGCGCCTTGGCAAAGGCCTGGGTCAGCGAGAGATCGAGGTTGACCTCGCGCAACACCACGCCGCCGCGATCGAGGCCCGGCTCCTTGGCCATGACCTGAAGCCGCACGTATTCTTCTGGCTGCAGGCGGATGACCATGCGGTTGGCCTGAAGCTTGCCGCCCCGGCCCGAGAAGATGTTGTGCGGCACCTGCTTGAACTGCACCACGATTTCCGAGCGCCGCTCGGCCAGGCGCTTTCCGGTGCGCAGGTAGAACGGCACGCCCTGCCAGCGCCAGTTGTCGACATGCGCCTTGATCGCCACGAAGGTTTCGGTGTCCGAAGGCTCGCCCAGGTCTTCCTGGTAGCCGGCCACCCCGCCGCCCTTCACCGCCCCGGCACGATACTGCCCGCGCACCATTTCCTCGGCCTTCACCGTGCGCAGTGCGCGCAGCACCTTGACCTTTTCATCGCGGATCGAGGTGGCATCGAAATCGCGCGGCGGCTCCATCGCGATCAGCGCGAGCAGCTGGAGCATGTGGTTCTGCACCATGTCGCGCAGGGCGCCAGTATCGTCGTAGAAACCCTTGCGCCCTTCCAGGCCCACGGTTTCGCTGACGGTGATCTGCACGTGATCGATATTGCCGGCGTTCCACTGCGGCTCGAACATCATGTTGGCAAAGCGCAGCGCCATCAGGTTCTGCACGGTTTCCTTGCCCAGATAATGGTCGATGCGGAAGATCTGGTCTTCGGCAAAGGCCCCGGCAACGGCATCGTTGATCCGGCGGCTGGAAGCCAGATCGTTGCCCAGCGGCTTTTCCAGGCCGATGCGCACGTTGTCATGCGCCAGGCCAGCGCGACGCAGGCCCTCGATCGTCGGCTCGAACAACGCGGGCGCGGTCGACAGGAAGATCGACAGGCCGCAGCTGGTATCGCCCAGCTTGGTGGCGAGATCGGCAAAGCCATCGACGTTCGATGCATCGAGCGTCTGGTATTCCAGGCGCGCCAGAAAACTGGCCAGCTTGGTCTCGTCCTTGCGGTCTTCCGGCAGGAATTCATCGAGCGCAGCGTGGGCAAAATCGCGGAAATCAGCGTCGGTGTGTTCCGAGCGTGCGGTGCCGACAATGCGCAGGCCCGGATCGATCAACCCGTCTTCATGCAGGGCATAGAGCGAGGGCAACAGCATCCGGCGGGAAAGGTCGCCGGTTGCGCCAAAGAGCAAAAGCGCAGAACAACTGCTGTCGGCCATCGGCGGATCTCCTTATCTTTCGCAACACGAATGCCGTGCGCGCTTGCATGGCAACGTGCGACCCCTTGGGTTGGGTCCTTGTCGATGCCTGCCCTAGTCGCTCATGCGGCGCGATGCACGTCGCATAAGTATGCAAGCGGGGTGGGCACTGCCAAGCACGTTTCCATGCCTGGCCATGGTAGCGCGCGCAATTTCCTGCCGCGCGCATGATCGCGCCGTTTTCGTGATAATTCGATTGCAAAGAGGTTGACCATACTGGCATCACGCCTTCAAGGACCGTCCGATTTGTCCGATCCAAAGGGAGAAATAATGCCTGCTGCCCCGCTCAACGGTGCCCCCCTGATCGGTGCGATCGAGGCAGGCGGAACCAAGTTCATCGCCGCACTCGCCACCCCGGAAGGCGAAATCCTGGCGCGCACGCGCATTCCCACGCAAACGCCCGAAACATGCTTCCCCGCGCTGGCCGATTTCTTTGCCGCCGCGCAGGAAGAGCATGGCCCCGTCGCCGCCTTTGGCGTTGCCAGCTTCGGCCCGATCGACATCGATCCCACCTCGCCCACTTATGGCACGTTCACCACCACGCCCAAGCCGGGCTGGCAGGGCGCGCGTTTCCACGATGTGCTGGGCAGCTTCGGCGCGCCGATCGTGGTCGATACCGATGTGAACGGGGCCTGCCTGAGCGAATGGATGAAGGGCGCGGGCCAGGGTTGCCGCACGCTGGCCTATACCACTATCGGCACCGGCGTGGGCACCGGCGTGGTCAGCCATGGCCGCTCGCTGATGGGCATTTCCCACTTTGAAAGCGGGCATATCCTGCCCCCGCACGACCGCACGCTTGATCCGTTCGCAGGATCGTGCCCCTACCACGGTGATTGCCTGGAAGGCCTGGCATCGGGTCCGGCGATCGAAAAGCGCTGGGGCAAGAGCCTGGACCAGCTGGCCGGTGACAGCGCGGCGATCGATCTGATCGGCGGCTATATCGCGCACCTCGCGGCAAGCCTGGTGCTGCTGCACATGCCCGATCGCCTGATTTTCGGCGGCGGCGTGATGAAGGCGCCGGGCCTGGTGGAATCGGTTCGCCGCCAGACCGAAGCCAAGCTCAACGGCTATGTCAGCCAACCGCGCCTCGATGCTGGGCTGGAAACCTACATCGTCACGCCAGGCCTGGGCGACGATGCCGGCATCACCGGCGCGATCGCGCTGGGCTGCCAGGCGCTGGACGTGGCCCTGCCGGGCTGATCTCGCCCACCATAAAGCGCGCACAAAAAGCCCGGCAAGGTCTGACCTTGCCGGGCTTTTTGCTGTTTATCTGTCACAAAAAAGGCGACCGGGAATGCCCCGGCCGCCCTCCCGTGGATCAGAACTTGTAACGAACCGAAGCGCTCATCGTGCGGCCCAGCATAGCGCTGTTGTCGAAGATCGCCTGGTTGGCAGACAGGCCGGCCGTGCCCGGACCCACCGCGATCGAACCGTTGTTTGCGCGATAGCCCAGCGTGTTGAACAGGTTGTTTACGTTGAAGCTCACTTCCAGCTTGTCGGCCGGGCGAACCTTGACGAAGCCGTTCACAAACGTGCGGCCCGGCGCGGTGTAGCCACCCGAAACCAGGAAGTTGGACTGGCCGCTGGCCGAGAAGCCGATGGCGGCAACACCCGCGTCATAGCTGGGCGAAACCAGCCAGGTCCACTTCGGCATGGCGACCGGGGTAGTCTTGGTGCCGACGTTTTCGGCATGGGTATAGACCACATAGCCGTCGAGCGAGAAGTGACCCGCCGACACGCCGCCCGAGGCTTCCACGCCATAGGAGTGGTAGATCGCGTCGATGAACGGGCTTTCCCCGCGCGAGGGAGCGGTGAAGTCGTAATTGCTTTCCTTCACCTGCGCCCGATAGAGCGTGACTTCGGCGTGGTAGCGACCGCCACCCACATTGCCGCGCTGCTTGAGGCCCAGTTCCTGCTGGCTGACATAGTTGACCGACAGGTGATCGCCACCGGCCGTCAGCTTGCCATCGGCAGTGAAATTGGCGTTGTTGTACAGCAGGCGATCGGCGTTGAAGCGACCACCGCGGCTGACGCGGACGAACACGCTGGTATCGTTGCTCACTTCATAGAGCGCGCCGAACGACCAGCTGACATAGCTCTTGGTGTAGTTCAGCACGTTGTCCGGGGTGGACTTGGTGTTGTAGGCCGGGATCGAGGCCGAGCCGAGCGCGTCGGTAACCGTCACGTTGCCCACGGCCTGCGGCGCATAGGCCGCACCCGATGCCTTCACGCTGTCATAGCGCACGCTGCCATCGAGGTTGAGGTGGCCAACCTGGCCTTCGAGCTGACCGTAGAGCGCATCGTCGGTGTAGCTGACGTCATACGAACGCCCGCCGCAGCAGCCGCCCCACTGGTTGTTGAAGCCGGTCAGGCCCTGCGCAGTCAGCTGGTTGCCGGCAGCATCGAACAGGTCGAGCGGCACGGGGTTGCTCGAACCGTTGAGGGTCTGCGTGGCGTTGTTGATGCGCCAATCCATCGCCACGGTCTGGCGCATATGGAACCAACCGGCGTTGGCCTTGACCTTGGCGCCGTCACCCACGTCGAACTTGCCGCTGAACGTCAGGTCGTTCACCAGGCTGCCGACATCCTTCATGTCGACATAGGCCTGCGCGCCGTTGCTGACGAAACGGCCGTTATAGACCTGGCCGGCGTTGGGGCCGGCAGCATAGCGCAGCGTGCCCAGACCCGCGAGCGAGGCAGCGGTGGCTTCACCGGTCCACTGGTTGGCAAAGGTGCCGCTCATCGAGGTCCAGCGGGCCTTGTCGGTCACGGTGAAGGCCGGGGTGAATTCGTAGTGGAATTCGCCGCCCAGCGCGGTGGCGACCGGGTGAATGCCTTCCATCGCCACGGTGCGCACGTTGCCGTTGGCATCGAGGATCTGGAAGTTCTGGTTGTAGATGCCGGTGGAGGCATACTTGCGCGCGTCGACACCATCGAACGTGCTGTAGCCGGTGATCTTGTTGCCCGAGAGCGTCACCAGGCTGGGCATCGAGGTGAACGTCGGCTCCTTGTCATCCAACCGCTTGAAGTTGAAACGGATGTAGCCCTTGCCGTCGTCAAAGTCCTTGGTGATGTTGCCCTTGATCTGATAGCCACTCTGCGCCTTGTACGGCAGGTGCGTCGGGCCGTTGCCATCGATCGCATAGCCGCCCAGGTGGAAGCGCACGCTGTCGGACAGGTGGCCGCCGTAATCGAAATCGACGCGGGTTTCGCGATAGTTGAGCGCCTGGCTCAGGCCGATTTCGCCGCCGTCATGCTCGCCGGTCTTGGACACGTAGTTGATGACCGCGCCGGGCGCCTGGCTGGAGAAGGTGGAGGCCGAACCACCGCGCACCGCTTCCACGCGGTTCACGTTGTTGTCAAAGCGCACCCAGTAGTCGTTGTTGCCGAACTGGATATCGCCGAACAGGGTGACCGGCAGGCCATCTTCCTGAAGGCCGACATATTCCGAACCGCCGGTGGAAACCGGGATGCCGCGCACGCCGATGTTGGCGTTGCCACCCGGGCCGGCGGTGTCCTGCACGTTGAGGCCGGGGATCGTGCGCAGCACTTCGGCCTGCGAACGCGGGGTGAAGTTGGTGACCGCTTCCTGGTTGATCTGCGACACCGAGATCGACGAAAGCTGGGCAGACTTGCCGCCGGCAGCGGCGGTCACCACGATCGGGGCGACATCGGCGGCGTCATCGGCGGGGGTCGCGGCCGGCTGGGCATCCTGCGCCAGGGCGGGCGTGGCAATCAGCGCACCGGCAACGGCGGCGAGCGACGCGCACGACAGAAAAGCGGACGGCTTCATCAGGTACTCTCCCATGAACACGTTCCCACATGCGGAGCGGGAATCGATAAATAGCCTGATACGCACCACTACAATCGTTTGCAATGCGCATTTGCACGCTATGCAATGGATTGCATCTTCAGCTATCACTTTGCCTCGGGCTGTGGCATCGCTGCATCACCCACCGCCTCGAAGCCCGGCGTTGCAGGGCTTTAAGTTGCCTGCTCCACCTTGCTTTCAGGGTTCCCCCAGCTAAAAGCGTGGCCATGACCGAAACGTCCAACGAAAAGACCGTAAGAGAGGCAAGCAAACCCAGGATCCGCAACATTGCGGAACTTGCGCGCATGGCCGGCGTTTCGGCCGGCACTGTTTCGCGCGCGCTGGCCGGCAAGAGCCTGGTCAACGCCGAAACGCGCGAGCGCATCCAGGCCATCGCCCGCGAGCACGGGTTCCGGCCCAACCAGATGGCCCGCCGCCTGCGCACGCAGCGCACCGGCGTGATCGGCGTGGTCATCCCGCTCGGCCACGAGCGCCGCCAACACATTTCCGATCCCTTTTTCATGACGCTATTCGGGCACTTGGCCGATGCGCTGACGGAAAGCGGGCACGACCTGATGCTGTCGCGCGTGATCCCGGGCGATGACGAGTGGTTGGACCGCATCGTCGATTCCGGTATGCTCGATGGTGCCCTGGTGATCGGCCAGTCCAACCAGATGGAGGCGATCGAGCGGGTGGCAGAGCGCTATCTGCCGATGGTGGTGTGGGGCAGCCACCGTGACGGGCAGATCCATTGCACCGTGGGCACCGACAATCGCCTGGGCGGCCGCCTCGCGGCGCAGCGCCTGCTCGACCAGGGCAAGCGCAAGCTCGTGTTCTTTGGCGATACCGGCGCGCCGGAAATCGCCGATCGCCTGGCCGGGGCACAGGATGCCGTGGCAGCGTGCGGCGGCGCCACGCCGCTCGTGGCCTGTTCCACCCATCTGTCCAACGAGGAAATCCCCGAACAGGTTGCCGGGCACCTTGAGCAGTTCGCCGGCCAGATCGACGGCATTGTCTGCGCGTCTGACGTGATCGCGATGACCACGCTGCGTCTGTTGCACGAACGCGGCGTGCGCGTGCCCCACGATGTGGCCGTGACCGGGTTTGACGATGTGCCGATCGCCACGCAGACCGTGCCGCAGCTTACCACCGTGCGCCAGGATATCGCTGGCGGGGCGCGCGCGATGGTCGACCTTTTGACCCAGCGCATCGCCGGCGTGGAAACCCCATCAACGATCATGGCCCCCGAACTGGTCGTGCGCGAAAGCGCCTGACCAGCACGGGAGGCCAAGCCGCCAGGTTCAGGCCGCGACGGTGACGCGATCCCCGTCGAACGCCAGTTGGAACACCGGCGCCGGCGTGCCACCGAACTGCGCGCGCAGCAGTTCGGGGTGATCGGCCAGCTTGCGTCCGTTCATGCCCCAATAGTCGATGAAGCTCCACACCGCGCCTTCGCCCGTCACCCACCAGCTATAGGTCTGGCCGGGCTCCCCGGCCGGATTGGGGGCAACCAGGCCGCTGCCGTTGATCTGGCGCCACGGGCCGGTGAGGCTGTCGGCCACCATGCCATAAAGGCCGTTCGGCCCATCGACCGCGCCGGGGGCGAAGGTGTGCCGCTGGGTGGACCAGAACAGGTAATAGCGCCCGTCGCGCCATAGCACGCAGGGGCGCTCCATTTCGTTGTTGGTGCCGATCGCCTCGACCAGCGGATCTTCCAGCAGCCAGCCGGCATCGCTCAGAGTGGCCAGGCCCACCAGCCCGTTGTGCGGGTTGTCGGTCCAGGCTGCGCTGCCGGTAAAGACGATGTGACGCTGGCCGGTGGCCGGATCACGGAACCACGCCGGATCGCGGAACGCCTTGATCGAACCAGGCGCGGGATTGGTGATTTCCTGGCGATCGGCAATATAGCGGAGGCCATCGGCGGCAACGATTTCCTGCGGGGCCTGCCATTGCCCCGGGCCATCCGCGGCCAGCGTGCCCGGCACGGCGAACAGGCGCTGCTCATAGGAAAAGGCCCCGCCCTGGCGACCGGCCACGGTGTAGAACAGCGTCACCGAAACGCCGTCGTCCATCACCACGGCGCAGCCGGCCCATTCGCGGGTGCCGGGGTTGAGCCCATCGGGCAAGGCGTTGCCATGATCGCGCCAGCCATCGGCACCGTGCGACAGCAGGCGGATGCGCGCCACATCGTGCCGCTGCACCGGATCGGGGAAGCACGGCGCGCTGAGGAAGAACCACCAGGTGCGCCCGGCATGCACCGCCGTGCGCCCATCTTCGTGCGCCAGCGGCCAGCAGTCCCACAGATCGAGGCCGGGCATGATCGGCGCGACATCCGCCGCCGTCACCAGCGGAATTTCGGGCACGGCGTCGTAGCCATGCGGCTCCCAACGGCTCGGCTGCCGGGTGACCGGGTGAGCAATCGTTTGCGCATCGGGCTGGAAAGAAGGACGATCGGCGGACATGCGACCTCGTGCTGGTTGGCGCGTCAGGCGCGCGAGGAAGGGTGGAGGGTGTAAAGCGGCCAGGTCATTCACCCGGCCTCGATATGAAAGATCGCCACGGTCTGGGCATTCATCGGCGGCATCGGCAAACCGGCATGGGCCAGCCAGTTGCCCGCCAGCGTTACCGGCGCATCCACCATGGCACGATGGAGCGGCGTGGTTGGGGCGGCGTGGCCACCAGTGCCACCGGCCAGGCGCAGCAGGCGCACCTTGCATGCCCCCTGCCCGGCCAGATGCGGCAGGCGCAGCGGCTGTGGCCGCCGATCAGCGGCCGGCGCGCGGCGAATGGCAAACAGCAGTTGCGCCTGTGCGTTGCCCTGGGCCTGCCACACCAGGCCATCGGGGCCTTCGCCCAGCCACACCTGCCCGCCATGCAGAAGATCGCGCCACGTGCGGTGAAACGCGATCCAGCCGGCCAGTTCATCCCACTGTGCCACGTCAAGCGTGCGCGGGTCCATCTCTACGCCGAAATGCCCCGGCATGGCCACGGCAGCGCGAAACGCCAGGGCCTGCGCCCGGCCCGTGGCATGGGCGGGGCTGGCACCGACGTGGCTGCCCATCATCTCGGGTGGAAGGAAAGCCAGGAACCCGCGCTGGATATCCACGCGGCTGACGGCATCGATATTGTCGCTGGTCCAATAGCGGTGGACATAGGGCGCCATACCGGCGTCGCTGCGCCCGCCACCACCTGCACAGGCCTCTATCTCGACGCCGGGATGGGCGGCGCGCAAGCGGGCCAGCAAGTCATACAGCCCGCGCACCTGTGCCGCGCCACCGGCCGGGGCCAGATCGCGATTGTGGTCCCATTTCAGATAGCTGATCGGCACCTCGCGCAGCAGATGGTCGAGGCAATCGAACAGATAGTCACGCACCGCTGCCTGCGACAGATCCAGCACCAGCTGGTTGCGGGCGGTGGGCTCCGCACGATCAGGCAAAGCCAGTGCCCAGTCGGGATGGGCGCGATAGAGATCGCTGTCGGGGTTGACCATTTCCGGCTCGACCCACAGCCCGAATTCCATGCCCGTGGCGATGATCCGGTGCGCCAGCGGCGCCAGCCCCTGCGGATACTTGGCTGGATCGGGCGTCCAGTCGCCCAGCCCGGCCGTATCGTCGTTGCGCCCCACGAACCAGCCATCGTCGAGCACGAAGCGCTCTATGCCGATCTGCGCGGCGGCTTCGGCCAGGGCGAGGATGCGTGCCTCGTCATGATCGAAATAACAGGCTTCCCACGAATTGAGATGGACCTTGCGCGGCGGCATCGCCCCGCCCGGCCAACGCACCATGGCCCGCACCGCTGCATGGAAAATCGCCGTGGCGCCGTTGCGCCCGTGGCTGGACCAGGCTGCCATCAGATCGGGCGCGCGCCAGCTGGCGCTGGGGGCCAGAACCACCTCGCCCGGTGCCAGGCGCGCGCCAGCCATGGCGATGAAGAACCCTTCGTCATCGCGCTCCACCCGGATCAGGCTGTCGCCCGACCAGCACAGTTGCAGCGCGTGAACCGGGCCGGTGGCATGCCCTGCCCCCTCGCCCAGCACGAACAGCCCGGCCGGGCCACCATGGCCGGCAATGCCGCGCCGCCCTTCGCGCTGCCAGGCATGGGCAGGCAAGGGCTCGATCCTTTCGACCAATTCGGCATTGTGCCGCCCGCGCCAGGACACCAGCTGCGCGGCATCGCCCGGCAACGGCAGCACGGCGCTGGCCAGCCAATCGAGCTGGATCGGCGCAGGGCCGGTATTGGTCAGCGTGGCACCGATGCGAAAGCCGCCATGACCATCGGCGGCGATGGTCTGCACCAGGCGCACGCCCTGCACCGTATCATCGAGGCAGATCACCAGCCCGTCGTCGGTGCGGGCAACATCACTGTTGGTCCAGGAAACGACCATGCCGGCGCCGGTGGCATCACGCAGTTCCACCGCAGCCGGGCCGAACCAGCCCAGCCCGCCCACCGGGGCGCTATCGAGCGGGACGTCTTCGTCAAACGAAAACGATGCCGCGCCGCGCGCGTCGGCCAGCGGCGGCAGGCCAGCAACATCCACCGCCGCGCCCCAATGGCGCCACACGGGAGCGCGGCCCTCGCGCGGCTCCAGCACGATTGCCGCATCGCCGCTGTTCAAGGCAAACATGCCGCTCATGCCAGGGCTTGCGCCTGGGCCACGGCATGGGCGCGCCCTTCGCGCACCCACAGGACCGACAGCGCCGCCGCGATCAACAGCGCGCCGCACAGCGACAGCATATTGCCCGGATCGCCACGCAGCACATGGGAATAGACACCCAGCCCCAGCTTGATGAAGCCCAGGTCCAACTCGCTCATCACCACCGCGAACAGCAACATGGGGATCACGATCATCATGTTGAAAATGCCCATGTAGACCCCGGTGCGGGCCGGCGGAATGGAATTGGTGAGGATGGCATAGGGGTTGCCCATGATGCTGCCCCAGGCAAGACCCACGCCCACCGCCGGCAAGAACAGCAGCGCCTTGTCGGTAATGTGCGGCAGCGCCAGCATGCCGAGGCCTCCCGCCAGCAGGCACAGCGCGTGCAGCGGCCCCGGCCCGATCCGGCGCACCAATGGCACCATGGCAAACGCGGTGACGAACGAAATGCCGTTATAGAACGCGGCCATCTCGCCATTGGTCAGCACCGCGCTGTGGAATGCCGAGCTATGTGCATCGGCGGTATGATAGACCGTCCGCGCAATCGAATAAGTGACATAGAGCCAATAGCCTGACATCGCCGACCACTGGAACAGGCTCATCAGCCCAAGCTTGCGCATGGCGACCGGCATGGTGCGGATGGCATCGGCAATCTCAGCCAGTGCCGCGCCAAAGCCCTTGGGCGCGGCCTCGATGTGCGCGCGTTCCTGCGGTGTCAGCGGCAATTCCGGCACGCGCCAGACCGACCACAGAATGGTCACCAGCGACAGGACGGCGCCGAGCGTGAACACCACCCGCACGGTATAGGGAATGCCATGGGCATCGACCCAGTCCTGGTTCATGCCCAGGCCGACCAGGATCGAGGGCGTCAGAAACGCCAGCATCTGCGCCAGGCCGGTGAACGCGCTCTGCGACAGGAACCCAGTCTGCCGCTGGTTGGGGTTGAGCCGGTCGGAGACATAGGCCCGATAGGGCTCCATCGTGATGTTGTTGCCAGCGTCGAGCAGCCACAGCAGCGAAGCAGCCATCAGCACCGACGAGGACAGCGGCATGATAAACAGCCCGAGGGCGCACAGCACAGCCCCGACCAGGAAATAAGGCGTACGGCGGCCCCAGCGGCTGGCGGTGCGATCAGACAGCGCGCCGATCAGCGGCTGCACCAGCAGGCCGGTGATCGGCCCGGCCAGGCCAAGCAGCGGAAGCTGCGCTTCGTTGGCGCCAAGATAGCTGTAGATCGGGCCCATGTTGCCCTGCTGCAGGCCGAAGCTGAATTGCAGACCCAGGAAGCCCAGGTTCATTTCCAGGATGCGCGCCAGGGACAGATGTGGCCGCGCAGATCCCGATGCCACGCAACCGCTGCCCGGCACCGTGCTGCCTGGCGGAGTTTCGGCCTGATTGCGGGCAAATTCCATGACGCTCTCCCAAGGTGCTTCACCGGCCCTTCGCGTGCACCATGGCACAGACAATGCGTCCTTACAACAATCGATTGCAAAATGGGCTCGTCGATCTTCGGCACGAAAACCGCGCGAACCGCAAGAAAAAGAAACTTGCCGCGAAGGGTTTTGCCACGCCCCTCGTTAAGCCGGTGTCCCTCATCCCTCCCCTCCCACTGATGGACCCTGACGAATGCCCCTTGCACACTCCGAACTCCGCCCAAATCCCGCCGGTGCCATGCGCTTTGCCCGCAACGACGCGATGATCACCGCACCCGCTCCGGCCAACGGTTATGAGCCCGCCATGCGCCGCACCCATGATGCCCGCATCGCCCTGCTCGATGAAGATCAGCAGACCCGCGACATGCTGCGTGAATACCTGGAAGGCCAGGGCATGCACGTGGTGCCCGTCGCCAATGGCACCGAACTGCGCCATCTGGTGTCGCAGGAACCGATCGATGCGGTGATCCTCGATGTCATGGCCCGTGGCGAGGATTCGCTCGGCCTGCTGCGCGAAATGGCCGAACAGCCCGGCACGCCGCCGGTCATGCTGCTGTCGGCCGTGGCCAGCGATATCGATCGCATCGTCGGCCTGGAACTGGGCGCAGACGATTATCTCGCCAAGCCGTTCAATCCGCGCGAACTGCTTGCCCGCCTTCGCGTGGTGCTGCGCCGTGGTAACGCCGCCACCGCGCGCGCCGCTGCCACTCCGGTGCTGACCTTTGCCGGCTGGGTGCTCGATCCCACGTTCTATGTGGTGCGCGATGCGGCTGGCCGCGACGTTGACCTGACCAGCGGCGAATTCAAGCTGCTCCATGCCCTGGCCGTCCACGCCGGCCAGGTCGTCAGCCGCGAAGCGCTGCTGCGCCTGGTTCATGGCGACGAAGCCGAAGCGTTTGACCGCGCCATCGATGTCGCCGTTTCGCGCCTGCGTGCCAAGCTGGTGCGCCACGGCGGCGGCGCCCTGATCCGCACGGTACGCGGCGAAGGCTATCTGTTCGCGGCCCGCATCTGACCGCAAACTGACGCAACACCCCAAGACCTGGCGCCGCGTCCCTCCGCGCTGCTGAGTCCTGGAAGGCTTGGAACGGGGCTGCATCGCCAGGCGGTGCAGCCCCGTTCGCGTTTGCGCATGTCGCCAGCAAGCGCGCGTTAACCATTCCTTGGCCTCCGTCCTTTTATTCCCGCCCTAGCCATAGCGACGGACAAAAAGGGGCAGACGGGGCATGACGCAGATCCACGGCGGCGACACGATCGCACCCTGGCTTTGCGCGCGGGCGCCGCTGTTGGCGCGGGTGCTGGCCTGGATAGCCCGCACGACCTTGGCGCTGGATCGCGCCGTCAACGCAGCCTTGGCCACAACCGTTGCGTGGACCGGCGCGATTTGCGCGGTCATCGCCCTGCAAATCCTGCTGATCATCACGCACAAACCCTGGTTGGACGAATGGCAGGCCGTGTTGATCGCGGTGCAGACGCCAACGTGGCCCGATCTGCTTGCCGCGCTGCGTTATGAAGGCCATCCCCCGCTGTGGTACGCGATCCTGCGCAGTCTGGCGCACTTTCTATCTGCGCCATTGCTGACCCTGCCGGTCGCAGCCGCCCTGATTGCGGTTCCGGGCCAGCTTGCCATCCTGCTAGGTGCACCCTTTGCGCGCAGCCAGCGGTTGTGCCTGGCCCTGTCGGAATTCGTGCTTTTCGAATTCCTGACCGTGTCGCGCAGCCTCACCCTGGGCGCGGTGTGCGTGTTCCTTGCCTTGGCGCTGTGGCGACGCGGCCACTGGGCCTGGCCACTCATCATCTTGTTGCCGCAGTGCGATTTCCTGTTCGGAGTGCTGTCGTTCATATTCGTCGGTTGGCGCTGGGCCGAACGACGCGCGCCGCTGGGCTGGCTAGGCGGGTGGATCGCCTCGGGCCTGTTGGCAGCATGGTGGGTGCGCCCCGCACCCGACGTGGCGCCCGCCATCACCCAACATGGCCCGTTTGCCCGCCTGGTCGATTGGCTGGCAGGGATGAGCGCACAGGGCCTGCCGCTGCAGTGGCATGGCCTGCGCCCCGAATGGGACCAGCCGCCCCCGGCGCTGCTCGGCGCGGTTGCGCTGTTCGCGCTGGCGGCGATGGCCTGGACGCAATTGCGCGGCCGCTGGGCCGACCGCGTGGTGCTGGCCGCTTTCGTTGGCTTCACCCTGGTGTTCAGTTTGGCGGTCTATGCTCTGTCGATCCGCCATCTCATGCTGTGCACGCTGCTGCTCGTGGCGATGGTCTGGCGCGATACCCTGCGCGGTGGCGCCGGGCCGGGCGTGTGGATGCGCGGCTGGCTGTGGCTCGCGGCCGGGTGCGGCGTGTTCATGGCGGTGGTCGCCCTGATCATGCCGTTCAACAACAGCGATCGCGCCTCCGCCTGGATCGCGTCTCATAACCTGAGCCAGGAACGCTGGCTGGCTTTTCCGGAAAGCGCGGGCGAGGGAATTTCGGGGCTGAGCGGCATGCCATTTCAACGCCTGGGCAAGCGCTGCACGCAAAGTTTTACCCGCTGGAACAATCCCGAACCGCAAAAGCTGGTCAATGGCGCGCAGTTCTATCGCGTACTGGCGGCCACGGCGAAACACGAAGGCGGCTTTTATCTCCTGAGTGACTTTTCCCTGCCCGACATGCCGCCGCTGATTCGGCGGATCGGAGACGTCCCGGCCGGATTGGATGGCCAAGCCTTTCATTTCTATAGAGTTGGTGAAGGATTGCCGCCGCGCGGCCAGGCAACACCGCCATGTACGGCGCCATTGCGGCCTTTTGTCCGTTTTTAGGGAATCCTGAAGGTTTCCCTCGTATTCACTACGTCTGAAATGCCGTTCCTGACCATTGTCGGGCTACGGCCCCGGAAGAACGAGTTGACAGGAAAAGACGCATGAGCGCTTTTGGCCGGAAGACAGGTTTGGGTGGAGCCACCGCCGCGCGCCCCTCGTTCGGCGTTGCCCGGCCGATGAAAACTGGCGAAGCCGCAACGGCCGTGCCCGCTGGCTTTGTCGAAGCAAGCCCTCTGCCCGGCGCCAACGATGACATGGGCGGCAAGCATGCCGATGCGATGAGCCGCCTGGCCGAACGCATCAACGGCGTGGTGGACAACACCTACCAGGCCGAAGGCTTCGAGGCGTCGGTCCACAAGATCAAGGAACAGGTGCTGCCGCGCCTGCTCGAACGTGTCGATCCCGAAGCCGCCGCAACGCTGACCAAGGATGAACTGTCGGAAGAATTCCGCCCGATCATCATGGAAGTGCTGGCCGAACTGAAAGTGACGCTGAACCGGCGCGAGCAATTTGCGCTGGAAAAGGTGCTGATCGACGAACTGCTCGGGTTCGGTCCGCTCGAAGAACTGCTCAACGATCCCGACGTGTCGGACATCATGGTCAACGGGCCAGAGCAGACCTACATCGAAAAGAAGGGCAAGCTCCAGCTCGCACCGATCCGCTTCCGCGATGAAAGCCATCTGTTCCAGATCGCGCAGCGCATCGTCAACCAGGTCGGCCGCCGTGTCGACCAGACCACCCCGCTGGCCGACGCCCGCCTCAAGGACGGCAGCCGCGTCAACGTCATCGTGCCGCCGCTCTCGCTGCGCGGCACGGCGATCTCCATTCGTAAGTTTTCCGAAAAGCCGATCACGCTCGATATGCTGCGCGATTTCGGCTCGATGAGCGACAAGATGTGCACGGCGCTGAAAATCGCCGGCGCGTGCCGCATGAACATCGTGATTTCCGGGGGCACGGGCTCGGGGAAAACCACGATGCTCAACGCCTTGTCCAAGATGATCGACCCGGGCGAGCGCGTGCTGACGATCGAAGACGCGGCCGAACTGCGCCTGCAACAACCGCACTGGCTGCCGCTGGAAACCCGCCCACCGAACCTGGAAGGCCAGGGCGCGATCACCATCGGCGATCTGGTCAAGAACGCGCTGCGTATGCGCCCTGACCGCATTATCCTGGGCGAAATTCGCGGCGCGGAATGCTTTGACCTGCTGGCGGCGATGAACACCGGCCACGATGGTTCGATGTGTACGCTGCACGCCAACAGCCCGCGCGAATGCCTGGGCCGTATGGAAAACATGATCCTGATGGGTGACATCAAGATCCCCAAGGAAGCGATCAGCCGCCAGATCGCCGAGAGCGTCGATCTGATCGTTCAGGTCAAGCGCCTGCGCGACGGTTCGCGCCGCACCACCAACATCACCGAGGTGATTGGGATGGAAGGCGACGTGATCGTGACGCAGGAACTGTTCAAGTTCGAATACCTCGACGAAACCGAAGAGGGCAAGATCATCGGCGAGTTTCGCCCGTCGGGCCTGCGCCCCTATACCTTGGAAAAGGCGCGCCAGTTCGGCTTTGACCAGGCGTTCCTGGAAGCCTGCCTCTGATCCTCAGCTTGCCAGGGCGGTGCGCAAGGCGCCGCCCAGCAGCACGCAGGCCATGAAAAAACACAGGGCATAGATCATCGTCCAGGGCATGCAGCCCACGCGATCGAGATCGGCACGCCTGCTGCGCCGCCGTTCGGCCACTAGCGCCACGATCGCCACCGCCAGCAGCACGCTGCCAACGGCCGCCACGGCTTGCCACGGCCCCTGCCACACCTGCTGCCAGTCTATCGTGCGCCACCGTTCGATCATGGCGGCGCCATGGCCGCAGCGCCGGCACGATGCAACCCCGCGATCGACAAGCCTTGCACTCGCATCGCCCTGCGCCTAGGCGCGCGGGCCATGCCGTCTCGTGAAAGACCCTTTCTGGCCCTGGGCCTGCGCCTGGTGGCAATGGCCATGCTGTCGACCATGCTGGTGCTGGTCAAGCTGACCGGCGAGCGCGGCATGCCGCTGCCCGAAACCATGTTCTGGCGACAGACGCTGCCGGCACTCATGCTGCTGGGCTGGCTTGGTGCGCGTGGGCAACTGCATCGCCTGCGCACGGCGCGGCCGTGGGTTCATTTCCGCCGCGCGATGATCGGCACGGCCGGCATGTTCCTTACGCTCGGCGTCGTGCAGATCCTGCCCCTGGCCGAGGCGACCGTGCTGGGCTTTACCGCCCCCGTCTTTGCCGTGATCCTCTCTGCGTTCCTGCTCAAGGAACGGGTGGGTCCGTGGCGCTGGACGGCGGTGGCCATGGGCCTGCTGGGCATCGTGATCATTGCCGGCCCGAACCAGACCCATCTGCCCGCGCTGGGCGTGGCGGTTGGCGTCGGCGCGGCGTTCATGGTGGCGCTGGTCTCGATCCAGCTGCGCGACCTTGGCCGCACGGAAGAGCCACTGACAGTGGTCTTCTATTTTTCCGCGATGAGCGCGCCGTTCCTGGCGCTGTTCCTGTTCCGCACCGGGGTGCACCATGATGCCCTCGGCTGGCTCATGCTCGGGGGCATTGGCCTGGCCGGCCTAGGCGCGCAGTTGCTGATGACAGCCGCGCTGCGGTTCGGCCCGGTGTCCAGCGTGATCGTGATGGATTACTCGCAATTTGGCTGGGCCACGCTGTGGGGCTGGCTGGTCTTTGCCCACCTGCCGCCTGCCACCACCTGGATCGGTGCGCCGATCGTGATTGCGGCAGGGCTGATCATCGCCTGGCGCGAACATGTGCGGCACCGACAGCAGCAACCTAGCCCGCCTACCGCCTCTGCCATGGCGTGAACGCAGGGTCCTTAGGGCAAGGAACCGCATGCGGATTGGCTCGTTCTGTGCGCGTTCGGAAGGGCATGTTTCAAGCCTTTCGTCCCACAAGGAAGGGAGCCAATCTCATGATGCGCAAGATCATCGTCGCGGCCGCCATGGGCGGCCTGCTGCTGGGCACGGCTGCGTGCAACACCGTCAAGGGCGCCGGCAAGGACATTCAGTCTGCTGGCCAGGCCGGTTCGGACGCGATCAACGGCAAGTAAGTACGCCGCGATCTGAAATAATAAAGGCGCCGCGAGATCAGTATCTTGCGGCGCCTTTTTACGTTTGGCCATCAAATTCCTAGGCGCACCTCAGGCACTCCACACCAGGCGCGGCTTGCGCGCAGCGCGGGTTTCATCAACGCGGCGGCGCGGGGCAAAGTGCGGGGCAGACTTGAGCGCGGGATCGCCGGCCTTGGCGCGCGCGCCCAGGCTTTCCATCGCCATGATGAACTGATCGAGGCCGGCCTTGCTTTCCGTCTCGGTCGGCTCAACCAGCATCGCTCCGTGCACGACCAGCGGGAAGTAGACCGTCATCGGGTGATAGCCCTCGTCGATCAGGCCCTTGGCGAGGTCCAGCGTGGCAAAGCCATCGGCAAAGCCATCATCGCTGAACAGCGCCTCGTGCATGCACGGGCCGGCTGCGGCGAATGGCGCGTGGAGCACGTGCTCCAAGCGGCGCAGCACATAGTTGGCGTTGAGCACGGCATCGCCCGATGCCTGGGCGAGGCCATCTGCGCCGTGGCTCAGGATATAGGCCAGAGCGCGGCTGAACATGCCCATCTGGCCATGGAACGCGCACATGCGACCAAACGCCTCGGGCGCCTCAGCGGCGCTATCGGCCTCTTCCACCAGGCGCAGCATGCCATCGCTGCCAGGCTTGACGAACGGCAGCGGCGCGAATGGCGCCAGCGCGTCTGACAGCACCACCGGACCGGCACCCGGACCGCCCCCGCCGTGCGGCGTGGAGAAGGTCTTGTGCAGGTTGATGTGCATGGCATCCACGCCCAGATCGCCCGGGCGCACCCGGCCGACGATGGCGTTGAAGTTGGCGCCATCGCAATAGACATAGCCGCCAGCGGCATGCACCGCATCGGCAATGGTCTTGAGATCGCGCTCGAACAGGCCGCAGGTGTTGGGGTTGGTGATCATCACCCCGGCCACATGCGGGCCGAGCTTGCCGATCAGCGCGGCGGTATCGACGCGGCCATCGTCGGTGGCGGGGATCGCCTCCACCTGGAAGCCGGCAAAGGCGGCGGTGGCCGGGTTGGTGCCATGCGCGCTTTCGGGCACCAGGATCACCTCGCGCTTGTCCCCCCGCGCATCGAGCGCGGCGCGGATCGCTAGCAAGCCGCACAGTTCGCCATGCGCACCGGCCTTGGGCGTCATCGCCACGGCGGCCATCCCGGTCAGCTTGACCAGCCAGTCAGCCAGTTCGTCGATCACCTTGAGCGCGCCCTGCACCGTGCCTACCGGTTGCAGCGGGTGCACATCGGCAAAACCGGGCATCCGCGCGACCTTTTCGTCCAGGCGCGGGTTGTGCTTCATCGTGCAACTGCCGAGCGGGAACGGCCCGAGGTCGATCGCATAGTTCTGGCGCGAGAGGCGGGTGTAGTGGCGCACCGCCTCCGGCTCGCTCAGGCCCGGCAGGTCCACCGGCGCCGCGCGCAGGGCGAGGCCAGCGAGCGGCGATCCGGGTACGTCGTCGAAATCAACGCCGCAGTGGTCCATCCGCCCCACTTCGAACAGCAGCGGTTCTTCCAGGTGCAGCGCGCGGTTGCCGGTCACGGTTTCGGGCGCTTCCAGCGCGGCAGGAATGCGGTCACCCAGTTCGGGGCGCCAGCCGGCGGGGTTCAGAACAGTCATGCCAGTACCTCCGCAAGCGCGGCGCACAGAGCCGCGATGTCTTCATCGGTCGTGAGTTCGCTGGTGGCGACGAGCAGCACGTGGGTGAGATCAGCCTGCCCCGGCACCAGCCGCGACAGGGCAACGCCGCCCAACACGCGACGGGCCGCCAGCGCATCCACCACCTCGGCCGCCGGGCGCGGCAGCGTGATGGCAAACTCGTTGACATAGCTGGCGTTGACCACGGCCACGCCCGGCAGCGCCGCCAGCGCGGTGGCCGCCTGGACCGCGCGCAAATGGCTGGCGCGGGCCATGCGGGCCAGGCCTTCACCACCCAGCAAGCTCAGGTGAATGCTGAAAGCCAGGGCGCAAAGCCCTGAATTGGTGCAGATATTGCTCGTCGCCTTTTCGCGCCGGATATGCTGCTCACGCGTGGACAACGTCAGCACAAAAGCGCGCTTGCCATCGGCGTCCACCGTTTCGCCGCAGAGGCGGCCCGGCATCTGGCGCACATACTTTTCGCGGCAACCGAACAGGCCCAGGTAAGGCCCGCCGAACTGCAGGCCAACGCCGAGCGACTGACCTTCGCCGACGACGATATCCGCGCCCAGCGTGCCCGGGCTTTCGATCAGGCCCAGCGCAACCGGCTCGGTCACCACCGCGATCAACAGCGCGCCCTGGGCCTGCGCGGCCGCGGCAATGCGCTTGAGATCGGGAATGCGGCCCAGCACATCAGGATACTGCACCAGCACGCACGATGTTTCAGCGTCGATCGCGGCGATCAGCGCTTCGTCATCGGCCTGTGCCGACACTTCAGGCTTGGTCGTCACCAGCGTATCACCGGTAAAGCGCGCCATGGTCTGCGCCGTGCCGACATAGTGCGGGTGCAGGCCGCCCGAGAGCACGGCCTTGCTGCGGCGGGTGATGCGGCCCGCCATGGCGATGGCTTCCCAGCACGCGGTCGAGCCATCATAGAGCGAGGCATTGGCCACATCAGTGCCGAACAGGCGCGCCACCTGGGTCTGGAATTCGAACAGCACCTGCAGGGTGCCTTGGGCGATTTCCGGCTGATAGGGGGTGTAGGCGGTCAGGAACTCACCGCGCTGGATCAGGTGATCGACCGTGGCGGGAACATGGTGGCGATAGGCCCCTGCCCCCAGGAAGAACGGTACCTGGCCGGCGGTGAGGCTTTCGGCCGAAAGCCGCGCCATGTGGCGTTCCACCGCCATTTCGCTGGCATGGCCCGGCAGGCCCGCGATTGGGCCAGAAAGCCGCGCCGCTGCCGGAACATCGGCAAACAGCGCATCGATATCCGGCGCCCCGATCGTGGCGAGCATTTCGCCACGATCACGGTCACTCAAGGGAAGATAGCGCATCGTGTCAAAGCCCCGCGACATGGGCGGCATAGGCCGCCTCGTCCATCAACCCATCAAGCTGAGCGGCATCGGCCAGCGTCATGCGCCACAGCCAGCCCTCGCCTTCCGGCGCGGAATTGACCAGTTCGGGGGCGCCTTCCAGGGCCGGGTTCACTTCGGTCACGGCGCCCGAAACCGGGGCATAGACATCCGAAGCGGCCTTGACCGAATCCACGACAGACGCGCTGTCGCCCTTGGCCAGGGCAGCGCCCACGGCGGGCAGTTCGACAAAGGTAATGTCGCCCAGTTGGCTCTGCGCATAGTCGGTGATGCCGACAGTTGCAGCATCGCCTTCAACCACAAGCCATTCGTGATCAGCGGTGAAATAGCGGGTCATCAGGCGGCTCCTTTGCGCACGTAACGATGGGGATGGAAGGGAAGCGAAACGACAGTGGCGGCAAGGCTCTTGCCGCGCACGGAAAGGGTCAGCGCGGTGCCGGGTGTGGCCAGCGCGGTTTCGACGAAGGCCATGGCAATCGGCCGCTCCAGGCTGGGGGCAAAGCCGCCAGAAGTGACGGTGCCAACGGTGCGGCCATCTGACACCACCTCGGCGCCTTCGCGTGCGGCCATGCGGCCTTCAATCAGCAGGCCCACGCGGCGCCGCGCAGTGCCTTCGGCAAAAGCCTTGGCCAGTTGTGCGGCACCGGGGAAACCGGCATCGGCCACGCGGCGGCGGGCAGGAATGGCAAAGCCAAGATCGGCCTCTACCGGATCGATATCGGGCGAAAGATCATGGCCATAGAGCGGCAGGCCGGCTTCCAGGCGCAGCGAATCCCGCGCGCCCAGGCCAATCGGCTTGACCTGCGGCTGGGCCAGCAGGGCATCGGCCAGCGCCGTTGCATGATCGGCGTGAACCGAAATCTCAAAGCCATCTTCGCCGGTATAACCCGACCGGCTGACGCCCAGCGCCACACCGTTCCACACGAACGGCGCAGCTTCCATGAACACCAGGCTGTCGAGCGTTCGGGCCGGATCGGCCGCCGGCACCAGGCCCAGCGCGCCGAGCGCCAGGGTGGCTTCCGGTCCTTGCAGCGCCAGCAGCGCGTGGTCTGCCAAGTGGTCCAGCGTCACGCCGTGCGGCAGGCGCGCGGTGATGTGGGCGATATCGGCATGCTTGGTGGCGCCGTTGACCACCACGTAGAAATCCGGGCCGCGATTGGTCACGATCAGATCGTCAAGGACGCCGCCGTCGTCCGCCAACAGCAGCGAATAGCGCTGCTTGCCGGGCTTGAGCGTGGTGAACGCGCCGGGCAGCAAGGCCTCCAGCGCCTGCCCGGCATGGTCACCGCGCAGCACCAACTGGCCCATGTGCGACACATCAAACAGCCCGGCATGGGCGCGGGTCCACTGGTGTTCGGCCAGAATGCCTTCGTACTGCACCGGCATGTGATAGCCGGCGAATTCCACCATCCGGCCGCCGCGTGCGCGGTGCCAGGCATCGAGAGGCAGGGTGAGGATAAGCGGCTTTTCGCCCGCAATCGGGGCGAGATCGTATGTGTCACTCACAAGTTTCAACTCCGCACAGAGGTGCACCCAACGGTGCCCCCTCTGTCACGGAAACCTGAGAGCTTTCCCCCGCGCCCCTAGTTGTGGCGCATCGCGGGGTTACCCCTTCGGCGGCCCCATTTCCCTGCGGAAATGCAGCACTTTCCAGAGTGTCGCTATAGACCCCGTGCGGTCCTTTAGCCTGAGAGATTCCGGGGCGGTTGCTCCTTCGGCGTCACTGCTTTTTCACATATGCGAATCAGCAGCAAACTCTCCCGCGCGGGTCAGCGACAGGCCCGCCCTTTCGCGCAGGCACCCCGTGCAAGTCAACTGCCTGGATAAGCAGTCCCGCGCGCAGCGCTGTGGATGGAGCGAAAATGGTGGACGAACCGCCCATCTGCCTGGACGCTGGCCAGGTTTATAATCGCCTGGCCCACCGTGCTGGCGGTGATCGAGCGATAGCGGGAAAGCGAGCCCCTCAGCGCCCAATCGACCAGCGGCGCCACCGCCATGCCCAAGCGCTCTGCCGGGCGGACCGCGCCTTGGCGGGCGCCGCGCAGCAGGCCGGGTCGAAATATATCGCACCGGGCGAAGCCCAGCGCTGCCACGTCGCGCTCCACCTCACCCTTGGTGGCGAGATAGAACGTGCGCGCAGCCGGATCAGCGCCAACCGATGAAACTAGGATGGCATGGGCAACGCCCGTCTGGCGCGCCGCCGTCGCACAGCGCAGCGTGAGGTCATGGTCCACCGCCCGAAAGGCGGCGCGATCGCCACCCACCGCCGCGATCGTCGTGCCCAAGGCCAGCACGATCACATCAGGGCGCACCTGCGCCACGGCATCGGCCCAGTATTCGGGCGCGATCACCAATTGGTCCATCTGCGCGCCGGCGGGCAAGGTCGCCGCACGGCGCCCCAAGGCAACCATGCGCAAGCCGGGCCGGCCGGCGGCGGCAGCCAGCACGGCTTGACCCACCAGCCCCGTCGCGCCGACCAGCAGCACGCGGACGGGATCAGACATTGCTAAGTCCCTCAGGCACTTGCCCGACGATCTTCGCGTAACAGTCGATTGCATAGCGGTCGGTCATGCCCGCAATGAAATCGGCGATAACGCGGCTGCGCGCCGGCTCTGCCGCCGGCAAGCGCGGCTGCCAGGCGGCCGGCATGTGTCCGGCATCGGCGCGATAGGCAGCAAACAGCGTTTCCACCACATGCCGCGCACGATCGGCCGCCTCCACCTGCTCGGGATGAAGGTAGAGCCGCGCGTACATGAACTGCTTGAGCGTGCGTTCTTCCCGCCGCACCTCTTCGGAAAACCCACAAAGCGCGCGCCCGGCCGCGCGCACAGCCGCCACGCTGTCAACGCCGCTATCATCCAGGCGCCGCTGCGTTTCGCTGATCACGTCGTTGACCATCCGGCCGATCTGCCCCCGCACCAATTCGCGCAGCAGCCGCTCGCGCGGGGCATGGGGATGGCGCGCCTCGATCGCGTACCATTGATCGGCCACGAAAGGCAGTTCCAGCAGATCGTCCAGCGTCAGGAAACCGCCGCGTAGTCCGTCGTCGATATCGTGGTTGTCATAGGCAATGTCGTCGGAAATCGCGGCGATCTGCGCCTCGATCGAGGCGTGGCTGGCGAGATCGAGCGGAAAGGCCTGGTCGAGTTCGGCCAGCGCCCAGGTGGGCTTCTTCACGGGGCCGTTGTGCTTGGCCAAGCCTTCGAGCATTTCCCACGTCAGGTTGAGGCCATCATGCTCCACATAAGGGCTTTCCAGGCGCATCAGCACGCGCAAGGTATTGGCGTTGTGATCAAACCCACCGCAATTGGACAGCGCCGCCTCCAGCGCATCCTCGCCGGCGTGACCGAACGGCGGATGGCCGATATCGTGGGCCAGGCACAGTGCTTCGGTCAGGTCTTCATCCGCGCCCAGGGCACGGGCAATCACGCGCCCGATCTGCGCCACTTCCAGGCTGTGCGTCAGCCGCACGCGATAGTGATCGCCATCGGGCGCGATGAACACCTGCGTCTTGTGGCGCAGCCGGCGAAACGCGATCGAATGGATGATCCGGTCGCGATCGCGCTGGAATTCGCTGCGCGGGCCGCGCACCCCGCCCTGCTCCAGCGAAAACTCTCGCCCGCGCGAGGCAGCGGGATCGCAGGCCCAGGGCGCGCGCATATCTGTCACCCCGCGCCCAGAATCCAGTCTGCCGCCGCCTCGGCATGGATGCGCGTGCCGTCATAGATCGGCAGCACGTTGGCATCGACATCGATGACCATGTCGAGTTCGGTGCAGCCGAGCACCACGCCTTGCGCGCCGGCCTGGCCCATCGTGGTCAACAAGGTCTTGAACGTGCGCTCGGCCGAGCGCGTGGCGCGACCCTGCATCAGCTCTTCATAGATGATCCGGTCGATCTCATCGACATTGTCCATCACCGGCGGCAGCAGTGTCACCCCATGGGCCACTAGGCGCTTGCGGTAAAAGCTTTCGACCATGACATTGCGCGAGCCGATCAGGGCAGCGGTCTTCACGCCGTTGGCCTGCATCCGCGCGCCCACGGCATCGGCAATGTGGATCACCGGCACGCCCACCGACGCGGCAACCTGGTCATAGACCTTGTGCATCGAGTTGGCGCCGATCAGAAGCGCGGTGGCACCAGCCTGCTCCAGCCGCTTGGCGCTCTGCACCAGCACGGTTGCGGCGTGGGCCCACTCGTCCGCCGTCGAAAGCCGGGCCAAGCCTGCAAAATCCAGGCTTTCGATCAGCAATGGCGCACTCGACAACGTGCTTGTGCGCGCCTGAACCAGCTTGTTGAGATGCTCGTAATAGGTGCGGGTCGAAACCCAGCTCATGCCGCCGATAAGGCCAATCTTGCGCAAACCACTATCTCCCACCGGCGGCCCCCGCCGGTCAGTCCCGTTTCGATGGCCTCCAGCCTTAGGCAAGACCACTGCCCAGGTCCAGCGGCCCACGGCAGCGATCCACCGTGTGCGCGCACGCGGTTCACCGCTTTTCGGGGGCCAATCCCATGGCGCAGAGCGCAGCGGCGCTGACCGTCACTTGCACCAGTTGCGGATCATCGAGCCGGCGCACGGTCCACACGTAATCAGCCAGGCTGCGCTTGGGCGCCTGCAGTGCCTCCAACCGGCGCAACTGGCCCAGCGAGAGACGATCGGTCATGCGCTCGGCCATGCAGGCGGCATTGGCGTGGGACAGGCCGGCATCGACCAAGGCCGTGCGCACGCGGCCCTCGGCCAGTTTGGAGACGCAGCCGGTAGAAACGAGCGACAGCGCGGCGACGACGGCGACAAGAACGATGGGCTTCATGCCCGCCTTCTCGCCCCGCCGCGCCGACGCTGTCAACCAGGGGTTATCCTCAATGCTGGAGCGCCTTAACGATCTCCTCCACCATCTTCTTGGCGTCGGCCAGCAGCATCATCGTCTGGTCCATATAGAACACATCGTTGTCGACGCCCGAATAGCCGACCCCGCCCATGGAGCGCTTGACGAAGAAGATGGTCTTGGCCTTGTCCACGTCGAACACCGGCATGCCATAGATCGGGCTGGATTTGTCGGTCTTGGCCGCGGGGTTGACCACGTCGTTGGCGCCGATCACGAAGGCCACGTCGGCCTGGGCGAAATCGCCCTGGATGTCTTCCAGTTCAAAGACTTCGTCATAGGGGACGTTGGCTTCGGCCAGCAGCACGTTCATGTGCCCGGGCATGCGCCCCGCCACCGGGTGAATGGCATATTTCACGTTGACGCCATTGGCCTTGAGCACGTCACCCATCTCGCGCAGCACGTGCTGTGCCTGGCTGACAGCCATGCCATAGCCGGGGATGATGATGACGTTTTCGGCTTCCTTCATCAGGAACGCCGCGTCTTCGGCAGAACCGCGCTTCCACGGGCGCTGCTCCTTGGCCGCGCCGCCGCTGACGGCTGCTTCGGCGCCAAAGCCCCCGGCGATCACCGACAGGAACGAGCGATTCATCGCCTTGCACATGATGTACGACAGGATCGCACCCGAAGAGCCGACCAGCGCGCCAGTGATGATCATGGCGGTGTTGTGCAGGGTGAAACCCATCGCCGCCGCGGCCCAGCCGGAATAGCTGTTGAGCATCGAGACCACCACCGGCATGTCTGCCCCGCCGATCGGGATGATCAGCAGGAAGCCGATCACGAAAGACAGCGCGGTAATCGTGGCGATCACCCAGGCACTTTGATCCTGGGTGAACCAGCCGACGAGCCCAAGGATCGCCAGCAGCGTACCGAGGTTGATCACATGGCGCCCCGGCAGCAGGATCGCCGCGCCGCTCATCTTGCCAGCCAGCTTGAGGAACGCGATGACCGAGCCGGAGAAGGTGATCGCGCCGATGGCAATGCCCAGGCCCATTTCCACCCGGCTTTGCGGTTCGATCAGCCCTTGCGCATCAAGAATGCCGAAAGCCTCGGGATTGGCATAGGCCGCCAGCCCCACCAGCACAGCCGCCAGGCCCACCAGCGAGTGGAACGCGGCCACCAGTTGCGGCATCGCCGTCATCTGGATGCGCCGCGCGATGATGAAGCCGATGCCGCCACCAATGGCGATGGCCACCGCGATTTCCGGCAGGCTGGCGATCGAATGGGTAACCAGCGTTGTCGCCACGGCAATCGTCATGCCGATCATGCCATAGCGGTTGCCCGCCCGGCTCGTGCCCGGCGAAGACAAGCCCCGCAGCGCCATGATGAACAGCACGCCGGCGACGAGGTAGGCCAGGCCCACCCAAGGAGAGGAAGCGTGCTCCATCACTTCTTCTCCTTCTTCTTGTACATCGCCAGCATGCGCTGGGTAACGGCAAAGCCGCCAAAGATATTGACCGACGCCAGGACCACCGCGCCGAGCCCCAGCACCTTGGCCAGCGGCGACCCCGCCGCTGCCGAAGCGACCAGCGCCCCCACGATGATGACCGAGGAAATGGCATTGGTCACTGCCATCAACGGCGTATGCAAGGCCGGCGTGACCGACCAGACGACGTAATAGCCGACAAAGCAAGCGAGCACGAAAATGCTCAGGATCGATATGAAGTCCATAGATCAGGTACCTTCAGATCCTCCCCCTGCGGGGGAGGTGGCAGCGCCTAGCGCTGACGGAGGGGGTGCTGCTTGGCACGCGGTTATAATGGCTTGGGCCGTGGCATCAGGGTCGCGGAGAACGTCGGCGGCGGGAATGCGGATCACGCGAAGCCCGTGGCGTTTCATCCACGCCGAACGCCGGGCATCAGCAAGCGGGCGAGCGCCCATGTCATGCGAAATCCCGTCGATCTCGAAGACAGTTCTAGACGCAGCGCAATAGAAATCAGCGACAAAGCCGCCCACCGGGTGCTGTCGGCGCAGCTTGATTCCCGCAGGCCGCTGCCGAAAGCGCTGCCATAGCAGAACCTCGGGCAAGCTCATGGCTTTGCGCAGCTTTCTCGCGCTTGTCAGTGCTTGCACGCTATGATCGCGCATCGCTACCCCCTCCACCGCCCTGTGGGCGGTTCCCCTCCCCCGCAGGGGAAGGATCACTCGTCCACACTCACCCCTTGAGCCTTTCATGCACGACCTGCCCGCCTTGCGTCAGGCGGATGGCGTTGCCGATTTCCTCGTCCAGCACCGGGCGGCCTTGTTCCTTGTCCCAGAAGGCGGAGAGAAAATTGAACAGGTTGCGCGAGAACAGCGCCGAAGCATCGGCCGGCAAGAGCGCGGGCGTGTTGGCATAGCCGACGATTTTCACGCCGTGGCGTTCCACCACTTGGTCGGCCACGCTGCCTTCCACGTTGCCGCCTTGCGCCACGGCGAGGTCATAGATGACCGATCCCGGGCGCATCGTAGCGATCTGGGCATCGCTGATCAGGCGCGGCGCGGCGCGGCCGGGGATCAGCGCGGTGGTGATGACGATGTCCTGCTTGGCGATGTGGCTCGATACCAGTTCGGCCTGGGCCTTCTGGTATTCGGGGCTCATTTCGGTGGCATAGCCGCCCGCGCCTTCGCCCTCGATCCCCGCCACGTTCTCCACGAAGATCGGCTTGGCGCCGAGCGACTGGATCTGCTCCTTGGTGGCAGAGCGCACGTCGGTGGCGGAAACCTGCGCACCGAGGCGGCGCGCAGTGGCGATGGCCTGGAGGCCGGCCACGCCCACTCCCATGATGAAGGCCTTGGCCGCACTGACCGTGCCGGCCGCTGTCATCATCATTGGAAAGGCCCGGCCATAGAGATTGGCCGCCACCAGCACGGCCTTGTAGCCAGCCAGATTGGCCTGCGACGACAGGATATCCATCGATTGCGCGCGGGTGATGCGCGGCATGAATTCCATCGCCAGTGCCTCAAGCCCGGCAGCGGCATAGGCATCGACCCGGGCGCGCTGGCCAAAGGGATCGAGCCCTGCCACGATCCACGCACCAGGCGCGGCGCCAGCCAACAGCGCCGGATCGGGCCCCTGCACGCCCAGCACGATCTGCGCGCCGGCGGCGACATCGGCGCTGGCAATCGCCGCACCGGCGGCCTGAAAATCATCGTCGGAAATACCGGCGCCCTTCCCCGCGCCGCTTTCCACCACCAGTTTGGCCCCCAAAGCCGAGAGCTTGCGCACCGTTTCCGGTGTCGCCGCCACCCGGCTCTCCCCCGTCGCGCGTTCCCGAAGGACGGCGATCGTTATGTCATGTGACATTCTTTATTGTATGATCAGGATCACGAAAGCGACGATGAGCGCGATCACCGGCACGGAGACCTTGATCATCGAGATAAAGCCTTCGTAGGTTTCGCGTGCAGCCTTCATATCATTGGCAGACGTCATGCTCACTCATCCCTCGTTATTATCCTTGGGCGCACCTTAAACCGCTGCCCCGCGTCTCTCAAGGGCGATTGAATGGCCTGATTGTTTAATCAGGTTTTTACCAGAAATGCGTAATAGGGTGTTGTTTCAACCACGGGAAAATCATGGCCGAAGCCGACGACCGCCTGCTGATGCTGATCGATGATGAGCCTGCGCAATGCCGGCTGATCACGGCACTGGCCGCACGCGAAGGGTGGCGCACGCTCGTGGCCCGCGATTCCGAAACCGCGATTGCCACGCTCGGCACGCGCCAGGGCATGCAACTGGGCGCCATCATCCTGGATCAATGGGTTCCGGGCGACGATGCCTGTGCGCTGATCGCCGAACTCAAGGCGCGGCGCCCGGCCCTGCCGATCCTGATGCTCACCACCAGTGCCTCGCCGCTGCTGGCCGTAGAAGCCATGCGCGCTGGCGCGACCGATTACCTGATCAAGCCCGTGGCACCCGATCGCCTGCTCCAGGCCCTGCGCAGCGCAACCACGCGCGAGGCGCCCGCGGCAGAGCTTCAGCCGCTGACCGAAAAGATCGGCACGACGCTCGACTTTGATTCGATGATCGGCGCCGCGCCGGCATTCCGCGCCGCACTGGCCGTGGCGGCCAAGGCGGCGCGGACCCAGCAGACGGTGCTGATCGAGGGCGAAAGCGGCACCGGCAAGGAAATGCTGGTGCGCGCGATGCACGCCGCCAGCCCGCGCGCCAAGGCGCCGCTGCGCATCGTCAACGCTGGCGGCATTCCCGCCAACCAGATCGAAAGCGTGCTGTTCGGCCACGAAAAGGGCGCGTTTCCCGGGGCCTTCGATCGGCATATCGGTGCGCTGCAACACGCTGACGGCGGCACGCTGGTGATCGACGAGGTCGATCGCCTGCCCCTTCATGTGCAGGAACGGCTGACCCAGTTCGTCGAACGCGGCGATGTACAACCGATTGGCGCGCGCCACTCGTTCCGCATCGACGTACGCCTGTTCGCGTGCAGCAATGCGCCGTTGCGCGATCTGGCCGAGGCGGGTTTCTATCATGCGCCCCTGGTCGATGCGCTCAGCACGGTGCACGTGCATCTGCCCGCGCTGCGCCAGCGGTCGGGCGATATCGCCGCGCTGGCCCGCTATTTCCTTACGCGGATCGGGGAGCAGCCGGGCCTGCGCCCGCTTGGCATCACCGATAGCGCGCTGGCCCTGCTCAAGGCCTATGACTGGCCGGGCAACGTGCGGCAATTGCAGGCCACGCTGTTTCGCGCCGCCGTGTTCTGCGATGCAGAAACGCTGACCGCGCAAGACTTCCCCAATCTCTCGACGATGGTGGGCGAAACCCCGCGCAGCCCGGCGCCGATCAGCGACGGTGCCGGCGTGATGCTGTTCACCGCCGACGGCAACCTGCGCCCGCTGGAAGAGATCGAGGCCGATGTCATCCGCCTGGCGATCGGCCACTATCGCGGACGGATGACCGAAGTGGCGCGGCGCCTGGGGATCGGCCGCTCGACGCTCTACCGCAAGCTGTCGGAACTGGGCATCGACAACGCGGCCTGACGGGGGCGTGCGCGGCTGGGGGCTTCGACAGGCTCAGCCCGAACGGATTAAAGAGCAGTTTGTGAATACCGTTCGGGCTGAGCTTGTCGAAGCCCCAGCCGTCTCAACCTACCTGCGAAAAATCAGTCAGCGCCGCATCGCGCAGGCCGCGCCACACGCGCATGGCCTGCACCGTTTCGGCCACATCGTGCACGCGCACCATGTGGCAGCCCGCCTCCAGCGCCTTGATCGCGAGCATGACCGAGCCACCCAGGCGCTGGTCTGCCGGTGCCTCGCCGGCCAGGGCGCCGATCATGCGCTTGCGGCTGGCGGCAAACAGCACGGGTTGGCCCAGCGCGTGGAACAGCGGCAGGGCGTTGATCAGCGCCAGGTTTTCGGCCAGCGTTTTGCCAAAGCCGATGCCGGGATCGAGCATGATCTTGTCAGCGGCAATGCCAGCGGCCAGCGCGGCATCACGCCGGGCGCGCAGGTCATCGAACACATCGAGCACGACATCGCGATAATGCCCATCGGCGTGGAGGTCGTCCGCACCGCCCGGCGCATGCATCAGCACGACCGGCGCGCCGCTGGCAGCGACAATCTCCATGCTGCGCGGATCGTGGCGCAGGGCGGACACATCGTTGACGATATGCGCCCCGGCGGCGAGCGCCGCGGCGATCACGCTGGAGCGGCGGCTGTCGATCGAAATGGCCGCGCCGGTGGCGGCAAGGCGCTCGATCACCGGCACCACGCGCTTGATTTCGTCCCCCTCCCACACCGCGGCGGCATTGGGCCGGGTGGATTCCCCACCCACGTCGATCACCGCCGCGCCCGCCGCCAGCATGGCCGAGGCATGGTCTAGCGCGACATCGGGCTTGTCGAGGAACTGGCCGCCATCGGAAAAGCTGTCGGGCGTGACGTTGAGAATGCCCATGACCAGCGGCTGATCGAGACGCAGCACCCGTTCGCCACAGCCGATCGGGCCATGACTCTTGCGCAGGTTGGCCCATTGCGCGCTGGCGTCGGCGGCCAGCGCATCGGGCAAGGCAGCAATGGCAGCAGCTACGTCGCCCGCGCTGACAACCTGGCGCGAGACCACCTTGCCGTCACCCCGCACCAGCAGGGCAAAGCGGCTGGCACAGGCGAGCCCGCCGGCCAGGCGCACGGCCTGGCCATCGTCAGCCTGCGGGCTTTCGGTCAAGGCGATGGGGCGAAGGTAAACCGTCTCGTTCATGCCAAAGCCTTTGCCCTCAAACACCACAGATTCGTCACCCCGGACTTGATCCGGGGTCCAGCTTCCTTTGGACACCTTGCGCCGCTTGCAAAGAAAAGCGGGCCCCCGGGTCAAGCCCGGGGTGACGGTTGAAATACTTCCCTTAGTCTTCCACGGCCAACAGGTAGCGCTGGCGCAGCACGTCGATCGGCTTCATCTCGCCCTTGTCCATGAAGTGCCAGAACGTCCAGCCGTTGCACGAGGCGGCGTTCTGCACCTTGGAGCCCATACCATGGATCGACCCGGTATCCTCGCCCACGGCCAGGCTGCCATCGGCGCGCACCACCGCCTGCCAGCGGCGCTTCTTGTCAGCGAGCACGGTGCCCGGCGTCAGCCAGCCGCTTTCCACCAGCGAGCCGAACGGCACCTTGGGCGCGGCACGCTTGGACTGCATGGTCTTAAGCGCGCTTTCATCGAGCGGCAGAGCCAGGTCGATACGCTCCTGCGCCACTTCGATATAATCGTCCTCGCGCTCGCACCCGATCCAGTTGCGGCCCAGACGCTTGGCCACAGCGCCGGTAGTGCCGGTGCCAAAGAATGGATCGAGCACCACGTCACCCTTGTTGGTGGTGGCCAGGATCACCCGATAGAGCAGCGATTCCGGCTTTTGCGTGGGGTGCGCCTTGGTGCCGTTGCGCTTGAGGCGTTCCTTGCCCGAACAGATCGGCAGCACCCAGTCAGAGCGCATCTGCAGTTCATCGTTCAAGGTCTTCATCGCCCGGTAGTTGAAGGTGTACTTCGCCTTCTCGCTCTTGGCTGCCCAGATCAGGGTTTCGTGGGCATTGGTGAACCGCGTGCCCTTGAAATTGGGCATGGGGTTGGTCTTGCG
The DNA here is from genome assembly GCF_040544855.1 of Novosphingobium sp. 1529. NCBI lineage: Bacteria > Pseudomonadati > Pseudomonadota > Alphaproteobacteria > Sphingomonadales > Sphingomonadaceae > Novosphingobium > Novosphingobium sp. 1529. The sequence continues at coordinate 245,453 of NZ_JBEPKW010000002.1, read as the reverse complement.
CCAGATGATGTCGTTCAAGATCCAAAAGCCCATGTCCTGCAGCATGGTGCCCAGGCGGAAGATGTTGTGATAGCTGCCGATCACCCAGATCGAGCCATTGGGCTTGAGCAGGCGATAGGCTTCGCTCAACCATTCGCGGGTAAAGCGGTCATAGACGGCAAAGCTGTCGAACTTGTCCCAGTGATCGGTCACGGCGTCGACATGGCTGCCATCGGGACGGGCCAGGTCGCCGCCAAGCTGCAGGTTGTAGGGCGGATCGGCAAAGATCATGTCGATCGAACCGGTGGGCAGCGAACGCATCATGTCGATGCAATCGCCCTTGAGGATGCGGTTGACGGGCAGCGCGGGCGCCTGGACCCCATTGGCCAGAGTGGCAGTGGCCACTTTGGCCCGCAAGGCGCGGGTGCGCGTTTTCACTGCCGTAACCATGATACTTCCTTCCACTGTCGCTTGTTGACGTGGAATCTGAATCATCGCGACTCGCAGGTCAAGGCGCGACTCGCCGATTTGCGGCGAGTCGCAGCGCTGCAAAAGCGGAACGGAACGAGTCCGCCAACCACATCTAGAGTCTCGGTGGGGGTGTGCGACTCAAGATATGGTGTGCGCAACTGTGGAAAATTTATTCGCAGGCCTTGCGCCGAGTCGCAGCTAGAGAAGCAACAGTTGCGCCACGGGGGCAAAACTGCGCCGATGCAACGGCGTGGGGCCATGCGTGCGCAGGGCGGCAAGGTGCTGCGCCGTGCCATAGCCGGCGTTGCGCTCCCAGCCGTAGTGCGGATGGAGTTCGGCCGCCGCCCGCATCATGCGGTCACGGTGTTCCTTGGCGATGATCGAGGCCGCAGAAATGCACGGCTCGATCGCGTCGCCACCGACAATCGGCCGCGCCGGCCAGCACCAATCGGCATGGCGCCCGTGCGGCGTGAGATTGCCATCGACACGCACCTCGCCCACATCGCCCTGCAATTGCGCCACGAGTTCCTGCACGGCGAGGGTCATCGCCAGCATGGTGGCGCCAAAGATGTTGAGGCGGTCGATCTCGGCCGGATCCACCACACCCACGCCCCAGTGGCACGACGCCTTGATCTGCTCTTCCAGCACCGCGCGGCGCTTGGCCGAAAGTTTCTTGGAATCGGCCAGCCCTTCGGGCGGTCGGCGCCCCAGCACAACGGCGGCGGCCACCACCGGGCCTGCCAGGGGGCCGCGCCCGGCTTCGTCCACGCCGATCACATGCCCGGAAACACGGGCGATTTTGGTGGCACGAGTGCGGGTTTCAGGCATTGTAGCGGGCATGACGAAAAAGATCCTTTGCCTCCTATCGCCGCTCGCGTTCCTGGCTGCAAGCTGTGGATCGCAGGCCCAGCCCGACAATGCCGCCGCTGCGCCGGAACAGCGCGATGGGTTTGTCATCACCGATCTGGCGCGTTTCGACAGCCCTTGGGCCATGGTGTTCCTGCCCGATGATGGCCAAGGCAAGATGGCCGTGCTGGTGACCGAACGCACCGGCGCGCTCAAGCTGTGGCGCGAAGGGGGCAAGGCCGTCGCCGTCACCGGCACCCCCAAGGTGGACGCCGGCGGCCAGGGGGGCCTCGGCGATGTTGCCCTCGCCCCCGATTTTGCCACCAGCGGGCTGGTCTATCTCACCTGGGTGGAAGCGGGCGCGGGGGATACGCGCGGCGCCGTGCTGGGCCGCGCGCGGCTGGTGCGCGATCAGGGCTCGCCCCGCCTTGAAGGCCTCACGGTGATCTGGCGGCAGGTACCCAAGGTTTCCGGGCGCGGTCATTTTGGCCATCGCATCGCCTTTGCGCCGGATGGCCAAAGCCTGTTCCTGTCTTCGGGCGAGCGGCAGAAGTTCACCCCGGCGCAGGACATGAACACCAACCTGGGCAAGATCCTCCACCTCACGCTCGATGGCCAGCCCGCGCCGGGCAATCCCTTTGCAGCGCAAGGCGCCATTGCCGCGCAGATCTGGACGCTTGGGCATCGCAACCCGCTGGGGCTGCAGTTCGATGCCCAGGGCCGCCTGTGGGATCTCGAACATGGCCCGGCCGGCGGGGACGAGCTTAACCTGCTTTCACCCGGGAAGAACTATGGCTGGCCGCTGGTTTCCGATGGGGACAACTATGATGGCACGCCGATCCCGCGCAACGCAACGCGGCCAGACCTGGCCGCGCCGGCGATCAGCTGGAATCCGGTGATCGCACCGGGGGACTTCGTGTTCTATTCGGGCAAGGCGTTTCCGCAGTGGCGCGGGCAGGCGCTAATCGCGGCGCTGGGCGCGGCCGGGATCGTGCGCGTGGGCCTGGAACCGGGGCCAGACGGCCGCCCCGTGGGCAAGGAACTGGAGAGGATCGACTTGGGGACGCGGATACGCGAGATTCGCGAAGCACGTGATGGTACGCTATGGATTCTCGAAGACGGCGAAAACGCCCGGCTGAGAAGGCTTGCCCCGCGCTGATTTTGCGGGCAGGCGGCGGCACCATGCTCTAAAGGCAGAGCCACGCTCATGAGGCCAGAGCCAAGCTCGCAAGGATGACGGATGCCCTTTGACCCATCGCGTGTCGATTGCTGGATCTTCGATCTGGATAACACGCTGTACCCGGCCGAAACCTGCCTGTTCGACCAGATCGACGTGCGCATGGGCGCCTATATTGCCGATCTGCTGGGTTGCGACCATGCCGAGGCGCGCCGCGTGCAGAAGATGTATTTCCACGACCATGGCACCACGCTCGCTGGCCTGATGCATTTCCACGGCGTCGATCCCTATGAATTCCTTGGCTATGTGCACCATGTCGACATGGCCCCGCTGAACCGTGCGCCGCGCCTGGAAGAACGCCTGATGCGCCTGCCCGGGCGCCGCCTGGTATTTACCAATGGCGATGCCGCCTATGCCACGCGGGTGCTCGATGCCCTGGGCATCACCCACTGCTTTGAAGGGCTGTGGGACATTCACGCCATGGAATACAAGCCCAAGCCCGAGCCATCGGCCTATCGCGGCTTTGTCTCCGCCTTTGGCATCGACCCTACCCGCTCGGTATTCTTCGAGGATTCGGCGCGCAACCTCACCCCGGCCAAGGCCATGGGTATGCAGACGGTCTGGCTCGATTTCGGCACGGATTGGGGCGCCCGCGCCCGTGACGAGACCGCGATCGATGAGACGATCGACGATCTTGCTGCCTGGCTCGACGCGCTTGCCGCCGACGGTCACCTCGGCTAGGCGCCCTGCCCAAGCAGACTGTCCAGACCCCCAAGGCCAGACCATCTCAGTATTGCCCGGAGAAACACACATGACCGCACAGCTTGAAGCCGCCATCGAAGCCGCCTGGGACAACCGCGCGGACGTGACGCCGGCCAGCAACGATGTGCGCGTGGTGGTGGAACAGGCCCTCGCCCTGCTCGATGCCGGCGAAGCGCGTGTGGCGGAAAAGGTCGATGGCGCGTGGCGCGTGAACCAGTGGCTGAAGAAGGCCGTGCTGCTCTCGTTCCGCCTCAACGACAATGTCGTGGTAGAGGGTGGCGCCGGTGGCGCCCCGGCGTTTGACAAGGTGCCGAGCAAGTTTGCCGGCTGGGACGAAGCCGCCTTTCGCGCCGCCGGGTTCCGCGTGGTGCCGGGCGCCGTAGCGCGGCGTGGCGCGCACATTGCCAAGAACGTCGTGCTGATGCCCAGCTTCGTCAACATCGGCGCGTTCGTCGATGAAGGTACCATGGTCGATACCTGGGCCACGGTGGGTTCGTGCGCGCAGATCGGCAAGAACGTGCATATCTCGGGCGGCGTCGGCATCGGCGGCGTGCTCGAACCGCTGCAGGCCGGCCCGGTGATCATCGAAGACGGCGCGTTCATCGGCGCGCGTTCGGAAGTGGCCGAAGGTGTGATCGTGGGCGAAGGCGCGGTGCTGTCGATGGGCGTGTTCCTGGGCGCCAGCACCAAGATCATCGACCGCGCCACCGGCGAAGTGCATATCGGCCGCGTGCCCCCTTACGCCGTGGTCGTGCCCGGCTCGCTGCCCGGCAAGCCGCTGCCCGATGGCACGCCTGGCCCGTCGCTCTATTGCGCCGTGATCGTCAAGACGGTGGACGCGCAAACCCGCAGCAAGACCGGTATCAACGAGCTGCTGCGCGACTGACGCGGAACCACGCGGGCTCTCCGCGCGTAGAATCAGGCAAAAGGGGCGCGCCACCCGTGCGCCCCGCCGATGAAACGCAGGAGAGTCGTCATGCAGAACGACCATACCCAACGACAGGAGCCGCCGGCGCGGCTGTCCACCGACGAAGCGCGTAGCGCCGTCGGCTTGAACGTGGTGCGCTGGGTACTTCTGATCAGCCTCGTGCTGGCAATCCTGGCCTTGTCTGCCATCTGGATCACCGGTGCGCTCACGACACCACAGGCCGATCACAACGGCGTCGTCAGTGGCCAGGCCACGCCATCTTCCTGATCTGCCGGAAACCGCGCGATGCCCAGCGGCTGGAAGCTCGAACCCGATAGCCGCGACCGCCTGATGGCGCTGTTCCCGCCACGCTATCCGCACACTGTGGCAGACCATGTGACGCGCACGGTTCATGCCGGCCCCGGTGATCCCTTGCCACCAGCGATCCGCCACGCCCGCGTTGTCGGCCATATCGATGACGGCGCGGGCGTGGAGGCGCTGGTGGTGGCGCTCGAAGGCTCCACCCGCAGGCCCGACGGTGGTATCTGGCACATCACATGGTCTCTAGCTGAAGACCGCGCGGCCCGGGAAAGCAATGTTGCCCTGGCCATGCGCGCCTGGAAACCCCGCGACGGTGGCGCAATCGTGCTCGTCCCGGCGGTGTGGTAAGACAAGTTCCCGCAAGGGCTGGCGCCCGTGCCCCCAACCTGCCATGGCCCCACCGGGACCACAGCATAAAGGGGCGGGACATGAGCGACGACGAATACGTTTACGATGATGAAAGCGGCGAATGGATGACGGCCGCGGAACTGGCCACGCGGCGCGCGGCGGCCAACGCCGTGGAAGTGCGCGACGCCGTGGGCAACGTGCTGCAGGACGGTGACCAGGTTACGCTGATCAAGGATCTTGATGTCAAAGGCGCCGGGCAGACGCTCAAGCGCGGCACGCTGATCAAGTCGATCCGCCTCACCGGCGACGCACAGGAAATCGACTGCAAGTTCGATGGGATCAAGGGCCTCGTGCTCCGCGCAGAGTTCGTGCGCAAGCGCTGAACCGGATGGAACGCACCGCTGGCCAGGGCGTTCAACGGGCAAACCCCATCAAGGAGATGCCCCAATGCCCACCAGCACCGCTTCTGCCCGTTATGAAGGGCTCGGCAAGCCCGGCAAGGGATCGATCAGCACGGCCTCGGGCGTGCTGTCGGACCAGCCCTATGGCTTTGGCTCGCGGTTCGAAGGCAAGCCGGGCACCAACCCGGAGGAACTGATCGCCGCCGCGCATGCGGCGTGCTTCACCATGGCCACCAGCTTTGCCCTCGCCAAGGCCGGTTATGCCGATGGCACGCTCGACACGACCGCCAAGGTTACGTTGGAGGCCGATGGCGACGGCTTCAAGGTGACGCGCAGCGCACTTGCACTCAAGGCGGCAATCCCCGGTATCGCCGAATCGGATTTCGCCAAAATTGCCGATGAGGCCAAGGCCAACTGCCCGATTTCGCGCCTGCTGAACTGCGAAGTCACGCTGGAGCGTACGCTCGAAGCCTAAGCGTTCCGGCACTTTCCCGTGTTTTCGTATGCGCCCGGCCACCTCCCCCGTGGCTGGGCGTATATTGTTATGCATGAAAACAAACGCTTTTCAAAACCGAGCGCTCGTCACTTGCAAATCATGCAAGCGGGCGGGCAACCTAAGCAATTGCTCGCAGGCGCAGCATGGGTGAAACGCGCTGCAACAAGAACACAACAGACGGGTGTCCGAAGGCAATCTCGCCTTTATGATCAGGGGAAATTGCCATGCTTCGTTCTTTCATTTCGACCGCCGCCGCCGCTCTCGTGCTTGCCGCCCCCGCCGTGGCCTCGGCCGAAACCCAGCCTGACAGCTTCGCCTACAAGGGCGTGAGCTATTCCTACACCACCGAAACCAAGGGCGAAGAAAAGATCGTCCGTGGCACCGCCTACGCCGGCAAGGTGCCCTTCGAACTGCACATCCGCAAGAAGTCGGTGGAAGGCACGTTCAACGATCGCCCGGTCGCCTTCACGCTCAACGACGTGAAGAAGCTCGGCATCGCGGTCGACGCTGCCAAGTAAGCCTGTTGAGGCCTGACGCGGGATTGTCCCGCGCTAGGCCGACATGAAAAAGGCCCTTTCGCCAGGCGGCGAAAGGGCCTTTTTCATGTGTGCCGATGCCCGGTTGGGGATCAGCGGCAACGCACGTTGTTGCTGTCGATCGCCGCACCGGCGGCAGCGCCACCGATAGCACCGAGGATCGCGCCGAGCGGACGGGAATCGCCCTGGGCAATCACCGAGCCGAGCAGCGCGCCCGATACACCACCGACTATCAGGCCCGTCGAGCCATCGGAACGGCGGCAATAATAGCGACCATCATTGCCGCGATAAATCCGCTCGTTGGCGCTCAGGCGGTGTTCGCCATAGCGCGGATCGTCGCGGTAATAGCGATCGGCATAATAGCCGCCGTAGCTGGGATCGGGACGGTTGTAGTCATAATTGCCATAGCGGCGATAATAGCCATCGTCGCGATAGCCCCAGCCGCCGCCGCTGGCATAGCCGCCTTCGATGCCGCCATAGCCGCCGCGATGGCGGTGATAGCCGTTGTCATAGCCGGGGCGGCCATCATAACCATCGGTACAAGCGGCGGTCAGGCCCGACGCTGCAAGTGCCACTGCCAGCAAAGCCTTCTTCATGGCGCGATCTCCATCGTGAGAGGAGCGGAGCGCCACCCCATGGCGACGCGACCTTCCAGATGGACAGGCAATGATCGGAAACCGCGCTGGTTCCTGCGCTGGTTACCGACATGGCAACCAGCGCAGGACGCACCGCCTTATTGCGCGGCCGGCAGATAGAGTTCGCTACCGGCCTCGCGATACTTGTCGCTCATAGCCTGCATCCCCGCCTCGGCCTCTTCAGCGGCGATGAAGGTATCGGCGGCCTGGTTCTGTTTCGATGCAAATTCACGCACTTCCTGCGTGATCTTCATCGAGCAGAACTTGGGCCCGCACATCGAGCAGAAGTGCGCGGTCTTGGCCCCTTCGGCCGGCAGGGTCTGGTCGTGGTATTGCTCGGCCGTTTCGGGATCGAGGCTGAGGTTGAACTGGTCGCGCCAGCGAAATTCGAAGCGCGCGCGGCTCAACGCATCGTCGCGCAGCTTGGCCGCCGGATGTCCCTTGGCCAGATCGGCGGCATGGGCGGCGAGCTTGTAGGTGACGACGCCAACCTTGACGTCATCGCGATCGGGCAGGCCCAGATGTTCCTTGGGCGTGACATAGCACAGCATGGCGGTGCCGAACCAACCGATCATCGCCGCGCCGATGCCGCTGGTGATATGATCATAACCCGGCGCGATATCGGTGACGAGCGGCCCGAGCGTATAGAACGGCGCCTCGCCACAGGCGGCCAGCTGCTTGTCCATGTTCTCCTTGACCTTGTGCATCGGCACATGGCCCGGCCCCTCGATCATCACCTGCACGTCCTGCGCCCAGGCACGCTTGGTCAGTTCACCCAAAGTGTAAAGCTCGGCAAACTGTGCCTCGTCATTGGCGTCGGCCACGCTGCCCGGGCGCAGGCCATCGCCCAGCGAATAGGCGATGTCATAGGCCTTCATGATCTCGGTGATCTCGTCAAAATGCTCGTAGAGGAAGCTTTCGCGGTGGTGCGCCAGGCACCACTTGGCCATGATCGAGCCGCCCCGGCTGACGATCCCGGTCACGCGCTTGGCGGTGAGCGGAATATAGGGCAGGCGCACCCCGGCGTGGATGGTGAAATAGTCCACGCCCTGTTCGGCCTGCTCGATCAAGGTATCGCGGAAGATGTCCCAGGTCAGGTCTTCGGCAATGCCGCCGACCTTTTCCAGCGCCTGATAGATCGGCACGGTGCCGATCGGCACCGGGCTGTTGCGCAGGATCCATTCGCGCGTGTCGTGGATGTTGCGCCCGGTCGACAGGTCCATCACCGTGTCGGCGCCCCAGCGGATCGCCCAGACCATCTTGTCCACTTCGTTGGCCACATCAGACGCGACCGCAGAATTGCCGATGTTGGCATTGATCTTGACCAGGAAATTGCGCCCGATCGCCATCGGTTCGCTTTCCGGATGATTGATGTTGTTGGGGATGATCGCGCGGCCGCGCGCCACTTCGTCGCGCACGAATTCGGCCGTGACGTAGTCGGGGATGCTGGCGCCCCAATCCTGGCCGTCGCGCACCAAGGCTTCCTTCAACTGGCGGCGGCCCAGGTTTTCACGGATCGCCACGTATTCCATCTCGGGCGTGACGATACCCTGGCGGGCATAGTGCATCTGCGTGACATTGGCGCCGGCCTTGGCCCGCAGCGGCGCGGGATTGACGTTGGGAAACGCCGGCACGCCGCCCGAACGGTCCGGCCCCTTGAGGCCATTATCCTCGGGCTTCACCTCACGCGCGGCATAGGTTTCCACGTCGCCACGCGCCATGATCCACTCGTGCCGCAGGCGCGGCAGGCCGGCGCGAATGTCGATCGCCTGCTTGGGATCGCTATAGAGGCCTGAGGTGTCATAGACGCGCAGCGGCGGCTCGCCACAGCCCGGTTCCAACGCGATTTCGCGCATTGCCACGGTCATGCCGGGGAAACGCGGCGATTCCACGTGGATCTTGCGGCTGCCGCGGATAGGGCCGGTGGTGACACCGATTTCCAGCGGGGAATTGAGATCGGCCATACACGAGGTTCCTTTCGTGTGGACGAACGAAAGGCTGTGGCACGCACGTGTAACGCTGGGCCGGCCCTCCCTCCGCCCGTGCTAACGGGTTCAGGTTCGACGGGTCGGGCTGCGTGACCAGCCCCTCTCAGCCTTTGCTCAACCCGGCAACGCAGGCGCGTTGCCCAGGCCACTGGCTCCCCGGGGTGCCCGCATCCTAGGGCCAAGGGCGCAACGCTGCAAGCCGGGCGGACTCCATCGTCGGTCGAGTTGAGACAAGCGCTATTTTTTGAAAATGATTATCACTCTCCTTGACTCATGATAACCATTCGCATTAGCGGGCGGTGAGAAATCATTGTTCAGGAAGGATTGAGACCATGGCCCCCACGCATTTGCGCCACGCGATGCTGGCCTGCGGCGTTTCGCTGGGTGTGCTGGCGGCGGCGCCCGCCCATGCCGACAGCACTGCGGACGCCGCGAGTGCCAGCGCCAGTGATGCCGACGCTGGCCGCACCATTGTGGTCAACGGCGAAAAGGGGGAGACGGTGGCAAGCGGCGCTACCGGCCTGGCGCTATCCTTGATGGATACGCCGCAATCGGTCAGCGTGGTCGATCGAAAGTTCCTGGATGACTTTGCGCTGGACGAAACCAACCAGCTGCTGCGCTACGTTACGGGCGTCAATGTCGACCAGGTCGAAACCGAGCGCACGTACTACAACGCGCGGGGGTTCGACATCGTCGACGCGATGATCGACGGGATCAGCCTGCCCAATATCTGGGGCCCGACGATCGGCGCCCAGGATTCGGTGATGTGGGACAACGTGGAAGTGGTGCGCGGGGCCAACGCGCTGCTCACCGGCGCAGGCAATCCTTCGGGCACGATCAATTATCACCGCCGCCATCCCACCGGCCAGCGCCATATGTCGGCCGAGCTGTCCTATGGCTCATGGAACAAAAAGCGCGCCGAGGTGGACCTTGACCTGCCGCTGACCGCCGATGGCAAATGGGCCGTGCGCGTAACCGGCGCGGCGCAGGACGGCGATTCCTACCTGCGCAGCTATCACCACAGCCGCACCGCGATTTCCGGCGTTCTGGATGGCGAAATCACCCCCAACCTGCATCTCTCGGCCGGCTATATGCGCCAGGATGGCAAGTCCACCGGGGTGATGTGGGGCGCCCTGCCCTTGCAGGACAGCAAGGGCAACCAGCTGGAGTTTGACCGCAGCGCCTCTACCACGATGGACTGGACCTATTGGAATACGCATGACCAGACCGCCTATGGCCAGCTGACCTGGGATTTCGCCCCGGGCTGGAGCGTGCGCGCCCATGTCACGCGCAAGTACCACAACGAAGATTCGCGGTTGTTCTATGTCTATGGCACGCCAAAGCACGACAGCCAGACCGGCGCCTGGGGCGGGCTCTTTGGCAATCCCGGCGCCTATGCCCCCGTCGCCAAAGGCTGGATCTATGACGGCACGGTACAGGGCAGCTATCGCCTGTTCGGCCGCGACCAGCAGCTGACGCTGGGCGTGCAGCGCACGGTGGGAACCTATGAATACTATGGCCGCGCCGTGCCTGACAGCGATCCTGCCTGGGGTCAGATTCGCGGCCTGCCCGGCAGCTGGACCGGACAGGAAGTCGCCCTCCCCGCCTATGGCGCCAGCGTGCAGCAGGAGCATACCGAAGATCGCCAGTGGCGCCTGCGCGGGGCATCGGATGTATCGCTGACCCAAAAGCTCAGCGTGCTGCTGGGCGCCAGTTACCTTGTCGAAAAGACGCGTGGGATCAGCTTTGGCGCCAGCACCGATAAGAATGAAAAGGCGCTGAGCCCATTCGTCGGCGTGACCTACAAGGCCCTGCCCGGCGTCAATCTCTATGCCAGCTATTCCAGCATCTTTGCCCCGCAGGCCAATCTCGACATCGACCGCAGGCCCTTGGGCGCGGCCAAAGGCAAGAGCTATGAAGCCGGGCTCAAGGCGCAGACACCGGGCGGCGGGCTGTTTGGATCGGTCGCCTGGTTCCGCGCCGAACAAAGCAACCTGGCCGATGCGGGCGCTTACGACACGGCCACCGGCCAGACCCTGTACAACGGCATCCGCGCCGTCAGCCGCGGGGTAGAGGCAGAAGTGGGTGGCAAGCTGACCTCCACGCTCACGATCCAGGCCGGCGCTACCACGCTCAAGATGGACGATGGCGCGGGCAGGCAAGTGCGTACGTATGTGCCGCGCAACACCGCCAACCTGGCGCTGCGCTGGAATCCCATCGCGCCGCTGCAACTGGGCGCGGCGGTCAAGTGGCAGGACACGATCTATTCCGGCACCGTGCGCCAGGGCGATTATGCCACGCTGCAATTGCAGGCCGGGTATAAATTGAACGAGAACGTTCAGTTCAATTTCAACGTCGCCAATGTGACCAACCACAAGTACCTGACCAGCCTCTATTGGACGCAGGCCTATTACGCCGCGCCGCGCAATGTCACCGGCTCTGTCCGTGTGACGTTCTGACCGTCATGGCGCTTCCCGGCCGTCCGTTCTGGGTGATCCTCCATCGCTGGGCGGGGCTGACTCTTGCCCTGTTCCTGGCGGTGGCGGGGCTCACCGGATCGCTGCTGCCGTGGTTCGAGGAACTCGACGCGGCCACGGCGCCAGCAATGCAGAACGCCGCCCCGCCCCGGCCTGGCATGGCAGCGCTTGATCCGCTGGCGGTGCGCGCCGGGCTGCTTGCGCGCCATCCCGCGGCGCGGGTCGATTTCGTCTATCTCACCCGCCTGCCCGGCCGGGCCGATCGGCTTTATGCCACCTGGCCCGACCCCGGGACCGGCCTGGAACGGCGCGATCGGCCGGATTGGGACGATGTCTTCCTCAATCCCTGGACCGGCGCCGAGCAGGGCCATCGCCGCAATGGGGACGTGCGCCAGGGCATCAAGAACCTGATGCCGTTCCTCTATCGCCTGCACTATTCCCTGGCGCTGGGCCCGTGGGGCCTGTTCGCCATGGGCGTGGCAGCGCTGGTCTGGACGGCGGATTGCTTTGTCGGGTTCTATCTCACCCTGCCTCCCGGCGCGTTGGGCAAAGGCGGCCTGTGGCGTCGCTGGCGGCCCAGCTGGAAAGTGCGCCGGCCCACCAGCAACTACAAGCTGACGTTCGACCTGCACCGCGCCGGTGGGCTGTGGCTCTGGCCGATCCTGCTGGTCTTTGCGCTGTCCAGCGTGTCGTTCAACCTGCCCCAGATATATCGCCCGGTGCTTGGCCTGTTGGGCGGGCAGGATGACGAGGCCCTGCTGGAAGCGTCTGCCCTGCCCAGCCCGCGCTGGAACCCCGCACTCGATTTCCCCGCCGCCGCGCGGCACGGGGCGGCGCTGGCGCAGCAAGAGACAGCGCGGCGCGGGCTGTCCTTGCGCCCGGATGGGCGAGCCTGGCTCTGGTATATTCCGGCAACCGGCCTCTATGTCTATGGCGTCAAGTCTTCGGCCGACATCACGCCGGAAGGCGGCGGCACGCGGATCGCGTTTGACGGCAACAGCGGCGCGCTGCGCCACGTCTCCGTGCCCACCGGAGACCAAGGCGCGACGACGTTCACCACCTGGATTGTCGCGCTGCACATGGCCCATGTCGGTGGGCTGGCATGGCGCATTGCCGTCAGCGTGATCGGCCTTGGCGTCACAGTGCTGTCGGTCACCGGCGTGTTGATCTGGCTGCGCAAGCGATCGGCCCGCGCCGGCCGCCGCTTCAAGGCTGCGGCCCGGCCGGTTCCGGCATGACGCCAACACTTCGCCGCGGAAAAGCGCCGTGCGTTGCTGACAGGCCCTTAGGGGCGGTTGCATGGTCGCGCCGCCTGGCCTAACGCCATGGCAATGAGCATACGCCATGCCGACATCGCGATCCTGGGCGGGGGCCTTGCCGGGGGATTGATCGCGCTCGCCCTGCGCAAAGCCCGCCCGGATTGCACCCTGCTGCTTGTCGAACAGGACCATGTGCTGGGCGGCAACCACGTGTGGTCCTTCTTCGGATCAGACGTGGGCAAGGCCGGGCGCGAGTTGCTGGCGCCGATGGTCGATGGGGCGTGGTCGGGCTATTCCGTGCGCTTTCCGCAGTATCGTCGCGATCTCTCGACCAGCTATTATTCAATGACCTCGGCCCGCTTTGACGCGACGATCCGCGCTGCCTTGCCGGCTGACGCGATCGTCACCGGCGCACGCGTACTCGCCGCCGGCACCGGCGCGGTGACCCTGGCCGATGGCACCCGGATCGAAGCCGGCGCAGTGGTCGATGCGCGCGGCATTCGCCTGCAGGGGCAGCTTTCGGGCGGCTGGCAGAAATTCCTCGGCCAACGGGTCAAGCTGGCGCAGCCCCATGGCCTGATCAAGCCGATCGTCATGGATGCCACGGTCGAACAGGTCGATGGCTATCGCTTTGTCTATTGCCTGCCGTTTGGCGATGACGAGATCTTCATCGAAGACACCTATTACGCCGACAGCCCGGCGATCGATCACCCTGCCCTTGTCGCCCGCATCGCCGACTATGCCCGCAGCCAGGGCTGGTCGATCGTGGAGGTGTTGCACGAGGAACAGGGTGTGCTGCCCGTGGTTTCCGCCGGCGATTGGGACGCGTTCTGGCGCTCCTCTGGTGGACAGATCGCCCGCGCCGGCACGCGCGCCGGACTGTTCCATCCTGTGACCAGCTATTCCGTGCCCGAAGCGGTGCGTTTTGCCCTGGCCCTGGCGCAGCAGCCTGATCTGACGCACGAGGCCCTCGCCAGCTTCAGCGAAAGCTGGGCCAAGCGCCACTGGCAGCGCAACAGCTTTGGCCGCCTGCTGTCGGCCATGCTGTTCCAGGCGGCAGAGCCGTTGGCACGCTATCGCATGATGGAACATTTCTATCGGCTGGATACTAGGCTGATCGAACGCTTTTATGCCGGACGCAGCAGCTTGCTGGATCGCGCCCGGATTTTTGTGGGGCGGCCCCCGGTACCGATTTCGCGCGCCCTGGCGGTGCTCGCCGGATCGGGCGCCCGGCCGCGGCCTCTCACTTTGGCAGGGATGCGCAAGTAAATGAAAAGAGCATGCGTCATCGGCGCCGGTTTTGGCGGCTTGGCCCTGGCTATCCGCCTGCAGTCTGGCGGCATCCAGACCACCCTGATCGAAGCGCGCGACAAGCCCGGTGGCCGCGCCTATCACTGGCAGCGTGATGGCTTTACCTTTGATGCCGGGCCCACGGTGATCACCGATCCGGCCTGCCTGGAAGAGCTGTGGGGCCTGAGCGGGCACAAGCTGTCGGAAGATGTCGAACTGATGCCGGTGATGCCGTTCTATCGGCTGAACTGGCCCGATGGCACCAACTTCGATTATTCCAACGATGAATCCAGCCTGCGCGCCGAAATCGCCAAGATTTCCCCGCGTGACGTTGCCGGCTACGAAGAGTTCCTGGGCTATTCCGCCGGCGTCTTCGAAGAAGGCTACGTCAAGCTGGGCGCGGTGCCGTTCCTGGATTTTGCCAGCATGATCAAGGCTGCGCCGGCTCTGGCGAAGTACCAGGCCTGGCGCTCGGTCTATTCGATGGTGTCAAAGTTCATCGAAAGCGAAAAGCTGCGCGAGGCGTTCAGCTTTCACACGCTGCTGGTCGGTGGCAACCCGATGAACACCAGCGCGATCTATGCCCTGATCCACAAGCTGGAAAAGGATGGCGGCGTGTGGTGGGCCAAGGGCGGCACCAACCGCCTGATCGCCGGCATGCTCACCCATTTCCAGCGCATCGGCGGCGAAGTGCGCATGGGCGATCCGGTGGTGCGGGTCGAAACGCTGGGTAACCGCGTGACCGGCGTGCACACCGCCAGTGGCTGGCACGGCAATTTCGATGCCGTCGCCTCCAACGGCGATATCATGCACACCTATCGCGATCTGCTGGGCGACAGCGCCACGGGCAAGAAGCGGTCGCGCGCGCTCAAGCGCAAGAAGTTCTCGCCCAGCCTGTTCGTGGTGCACTTCGGCATCGAGGGCACGTGGCCGGGCATCCCGCACCACATGATCCTGTTCGGCCCGCGCTATAAGGGCCTGCTCGACGATATCTATCAGCACGGCGTGCTGCCGCAGGATTTCTCGATCTACCTGCACCATCCCACCGTGACCGACCCTTCGGTCGCGCCCGAGGGGATGAGCACGTTCTATGCCCTGGTCCCTGTCGCCAACATGGGCAAGCTGCCGGTGGACTGGGCCGAAGTTGGGCCGCTGCTGGAAAAGCGCATCCTCGATGAAGTGGGCCGCCGCCTGATCCCCGACATCCACAGCCGCATCGTCACCAAGTTCCACTATGCGCCTACCGATTTCGCGGCCGATCTTTCCGCCTATCAGGGCGCCGCGTTCAGCCTCGAGCCGTTGCTCACGCAAAGCGCGTGGTTCCGCGCGCACAACCGCGATGACGATATCGCCAATTTCTATCTGGTGGGTGCCGGCACGCATCCAGGCGCAGGCATTCCCGGCGTGGTCGGCAGCGCCAAGGCCACGGCGCGGCTGATGCTGGAGGACCTGCAGTGAAACGTATCGCCGTCTATTGTGGATCGGCCAGCCCGGCCGACCCGCGCTATGTCGCGCTGGCCGCCGATGTCGGCCGCCAACTGGCCGAACGCGGCATCGGCGTGGTCTATGGCGGTGGTCGCCTGGGCCTGATGGGCGCCGTGGCCGATGGCGCACTGGCCGCCGGTGGCGAAGTGATCGGGGTGATCCCCCAGGCGCTGGTCGGTGCCGAGGTGGCGCACCATGGGCTGACCCGGCTCGACGTGGTGCCCGGCATGCATGCGCGCAAGCAGGCTTTCGTCGATCTGGCCGATGGCTTCCTCACCCTGCCCGGCGGCGTGGGCACGATGGACGAATTGTGGGAAGCGGTCAGTTGGGCGCAGCTTGGCTATCATGCCAAGCCGGTGGGCGTGCTCAACGCGTTCGGGTTCTATGATCACCTGCTGGCGTTCAACCGCCACATGATCGAAGTGGGTTTCATCCGCCCGGTCCACGCCGGGATCATGGTGGCCGAGCACGAGCTTGACCTGCTGCTGCAGCGCATGGCCGCGCACGAGCCGCACCGCCCGATCATCGCGATGCAGGCCTCGGACCTCTGATCCCATGACGCCGGCTGTTCCCGATCGCGCCGCGCTGGTGGCTGCCGCGCGCGACACGATCCGGCGCGGCTCGAAAAGCTTTGCCGCCGCATCCACTCTGTTTGACCGTGTCACGCGCGAGCGGGTCTGGCTGCTCTATGCCTGGTGCCGTGCGTGCGACGATATCGTCGATGCGCAGGACATGGGCGGCGCGCTGGGCGACCAATCCGGCGCGGCGGAGCGGCTGGCGCTGGTGCGTAATCTGACCGCACGGGCCATGGCGGGCGAGGCTACCGGCAATCCCGCGTTTGATGCGCTGGGCCTGGTCGCACGCGAAACCGGCCTCACCATGGCCATGGCCGAGGCGGTGATCGACGGCTTTGCCCTCGATGCCGCCGATTGGCAGCCGCGCACCGAAGCAGATCTCATGCGCTATTGCTGGCACGTGGCGGGCGCGGTGGGCGTGATGATGGCGGTGGTCATGGGGGTTTCGCCCGATGACGATGATACCCTCGATCGCGCGGCGGACCTGGGTCTCGCGTTCCAGCTGGCCAATATTGCCCGCGACCTGGCCGAAGACGATGCCGCCGGTCGTTGCTATTTGCCGGCCGAATGGCTGGCCGAGGTTGACCTGCCACCGGGCGAGCAGCTCAAGCCGCAGTACCGCGCCACGCTGGCCATCCTGGCCCAGCGGATGTGCGCCATGGCCCAAGCCCACGAATGCTCTGCCCGGATCGGTGCCGGCCGGCTGCAACCGCGCCAGCGCTGGGCGATCCTGGCCGCCGCCGGCATCTATGGCGACATTGCCCGCAAGGTGGCCGCGCGTGGCGATCGCGCCTGGCACAGCCGCACCGTGGTGTCGGGCAAGGCCAAGCTGGCGTGGATTTTCCGCGCCGGATGGCAGGCGCTGCGCCCGGTGCCGCCGACATGCCGAGAGCGCGCGCTGGCCCGCCGCCACAGCCGGCAAAGCCTAATCGCGCTGGCGCAGGCCCGCCCCTGGGGTTGAAGCCTCGCGCGTCATTCATCGATCAGGGGATGACCCCGGCCGCGATTCAGGGCATGGTATCGGGCATGGAGCCATCCCCTCTTGTCCTGCGCATTCGCTGGCCCGTGCGGCTGTGGCACTGGATCAACGCGCTGACCGTGTTCATCATGCTGATGAGCGGGATGATGATCTTCAATGCCCATCCGCGGCTCTATTGGGGCAAGTTCGGCGCCAACTTCGACAAGGCCTGGCTGGAAATCGGCAACCATGGCGCGCGCGGTTTTCTCGCGCTGGGCGGCCATGAATGGCCCACCACCGGGGTGATCGGCTATGCCCAGGATACCGCGCTGGCGTTTCCGCCCCTGGTAACGCTGCCCACGCATTACAACCTGTCGCTGGCGCGCGGATGGCATTTCCTGGGCGCGTGGATGCTGGTGATCAGTCTGCTGGGCTTCCTCGCCTATGCGCTGCTTTCCGGCCATTTGCGCCGCGATCTTGGCCTTTCGCGGGAAGAGCGGCGGCCACGGGCGCTGCTGCACGACGTTACCGAGCATCTGCGCCTGCGCCTGCCGCGCGGAGAGGCGGCGCGGCATTACAACCCCTTGCAGAAGATCGCCTATCTTTCGGTGCTGCTGGGCGTCTTGCCGCTGATCATCGCCACGGGTCTGGCCATGTCGCCGACGATGAACGCTGCGTGCCCATGGCTGCTGACGCTGCTGGGTGGCCGACAGTCTGCCCGGTCGATCCATTTCCTCTGCGCGCTGGCGATGGCGCTGTTCATTGCCGTGCACCTCGCCATGGTGGTGCTGGCCGGGCCATTCAACGAGTTGCGCGCGATGATTACCGGCTGGTATCGCCTGCCACCGGAGCGCCAGCCATGAGCGGGTTTTCGCGGCGCGGCCTGCTGGTCGGATCGGGTGGGCTGCTGCTGTCGGGGTGCGATCGCATCACCACCTCGCCCACGGCCAGGTCGCTGCTGTCGCTGGGCGAAAAGGCCAGCCGCAGCGCACAGCGGCTGGTCGCCGGCAATGCCCTGGCGCCGGAGTTTTCCGCAGCCGATATCTCCCCGGTGTTTCGCGTCAACGGCAATACCCGGCCCACCGCCGCAGCCTATCTTGCGCAGGTCGAACGCGGCTTTGCCGATTGGCGACTGACGGTTGATGGCCTGGTGGCCAAGCCGATGGCGATGAGCCTGGCACAGCTGCGCGCCCTGCCGCAGCGCACCCAGATCACCCGCCACGATTGCGTAGAGGGCTGGAGCGCCATCGCGCAATGGACCGGCGTTCCGCTCGCCCTGCTGCTGCACGGTGCCGGCGCCCTGCCTCAGGCGCGCTATGCCGTGTTCCACTGTGCCGACGATTTCTCGGGCAAGCCCTATTACGAATCGATCGACCTGGCCGAGGCGCTGCATCCCCAGACGATCCTGGCCCACACCATGAACGGGCAGCCGCTCTCGGTCGGCCATGGCGCCCCCCTGCGCCTGCGGGTCGAACGCCAGCTAGGCTACAAGCAGGCCAAGTATGTGATGCGGGTGGAACTTGTCGCCAGCCTTACCGGCCTTTACGGCGGCAAGGGCGGATACTGGGAAGACCATTCCGGCTATCAGTGGTGGGCGGGAATCTAGGCCGCCACCACCCGCGTTTCGATCAGGCTTTGCGCGCAATCGGCGATCGTCTGCTCCACCGGCCGCGTGGCCCAGCCCAGGCGGCTGAGCGCGTGGCCGGCATCGGTATCGCGCACGTTGCCCAGTTCCCCGGTCACCTGGCGCACCATCGGATTGACCAGTGCCAGGGCGTGCACCATCCAGTCGGGCACATGGCGCAGCGGCACGCGCCGGGCCTGCTGGCCCAGTTGCTGGCGCAGGATGCGGGCAATGTCGATCATCTTGAGGAACGGGCCAGACGCGATGAAGCGTTCGCCATCGATCCCCGGCTCGGTCAGCGCGCGCACATGCAGCGCCGCCACGTCGCGCACGTCCACCACGCCAAAGCCAAGATCGGCGCAGCCCGGTACCGCACCCGCCAGCAATTGCCGCACCAGCTCGATCGAGGTGGAATAGTCCTCACCCCACACCGGCCCCAGCACGACCGATGGGTTGATCGAGACGAACTCCATGCCGCGCCCCTCGCGCGCGATCCATTCGCGCGCCGCGCGTTCGGCCAGGGTCTTTGACTTGGCATAGGCATGCACGCCCGGCCCGTCGGTATCAGTCCAGTCAGCCTCGGTAAAGCGACGGATGCCCTTGCCATGGCCATAGACGATGGCGGCCACCGACGATGTCTGCACGAACCGCTCCACCCCGGCGGCACGGGCAAAGCGCAAGGCGCGCAAGGCCCCTTCGCGGGCGGGCAGGATCAGTTCATCTTCCTGGCGCGGGGCTTGTACGGTGATGGGCGAGGCGACGTGGCAAACGTGGCTGCACCCGTCCATCGCCGCACGCCAGCCCTTGTCGTCCATCAGATCGGCTTTGAAAAACCGCAAGGTGGCATAGCTGCCGCCAAGCTGGGCACGCAGCTGCGCTTCGCGCGCAAGATCGCGCACCGTGGTGTTGACGGTCCACCCTTCATCCAGCAACGCCCGGATGATATATCCGGCGATATAGCCCGATCCGCCCGTGACCAGCACGGTGCCGCCGATCTTGTCCATTGATTCCGCCCCCAGCCCTCTCCGCCTACAGCCTATCGTACCGGCGGCGCAGTTCAACGGGCATCTTTGGTTAATGCGGAATCCCGATGCGCGAAGTGGGTCAGCGCATCAGGACAAGTTCCTCGGCCATCGATGGATGCAGCGCCACGGTGGCATCGAAATCGGCCTTGGTCAGCCCGGCTTTCACCGCAATGGCAGCAGCTTGGAGCACTTCTGGTGCCTCCGGCCCGATCAGGTGTACGCCCAGCACCTTGTCGGTCTGCGCATCGACGACCAGCTTGTACAGCCCGCGTTCGTGGCGGTGGGCGAAGATGTTCTTCATCGGGCGGAAGTCAGAGGTGAATACCTTGACGTTGCTGCCCAGCATCTCGCGGGCCTGCGCTTCGGTGAGGCCGACACTGGCCAGCGGCGGCTGCGAAAAGACCGCACTCGGGATGCAATCATAGGCCACGCGCGTGTCCTTGCCGCCAAATACGCGATCGGCAAAGGCGTGTCCTTCGCGAATGGCGATGGGCGTCAACTGCACGCGGTTGGTCACGTCACCCACGGCAAAGATGCTGGGGCATGAGGTTTGCGCGGTGTCGTCCACGCGGATTTCGCCATGTTCGCCAAGTTCGATGCCGGCGTTTTCCAGGCCCAGCCCATCGGTCTTGGGACGCCGGCCGGTGGCGACCAGCACCGCATCGGCGCCAAGCGGATCAGGCTGGCCCTTCATGTGCACGTTGAGGCAGCCGTCCTCCAGTCGCTCGACACGCTCGATACCGCAGTTGAACTTGTATTCGATGCCGCGCGCCATGGTGATCTGCAGCAGGCGGTCGCGCAGCGCCGCGTCGTAGCCGCGCAGGATCGTCTCGCTGCGGTTGACGACCGTAACATGGCTGCCCAGCGCATTGAAGATGCCGGCAAATTCCAGCGCGATATAGCCAGCCCCGGCAATCACCACGCGGCGCGGCAGCTTTTCCAGGCTGAATACCTCGTTGGAGGTGATGCAATGCTCGGCGCCCTCGAACGGCGGCATCACCGGCCAGGCGCCCACGGCCACCAGGATATACCTGGCGCTGATCTCGCGCCCGCTCGCCAGCTTGACACTGTTGGGGCCGGTGATCGTGGCGCGTTCGAGGAAATGCTCGACCTTGTTGGAATTCAACGTGTTGGTATAGGCTGCGTTCAAGCGGTCGACATCCTTGGCCACGGCATCGCGCAGCGTCGGCCAATCGAACGTCATCTTCTCGACGGTCCAGCCATAGTTGGCCGCGTCCTGCAGTTCCTCGGCGAAGTGTGAACCGTAGACCAAAAGCTTCTTGGGCACGCAGCCGCGGATCACGCAGGTGCCGCCGACGCGGTATTCCTCGGCCACGGCCACCCGCGCGCCATAGCCAGCGGCGATGCGGCTGGCGCGCACCCCGCCCGATCCGGCCCCGATCACGAACAGATCATAGTCGTAGGCGGGTTCGGTCATGGCACGGCCTTCTTGCTGCTGAATCGGAAACTGGCGCCGGATATGGCAACGATGCCCATCCGGCGCCAGCCCTGGCGTAGCGATTATCTGCGCCGTTTATTCAATTAGGCAGGCTAACGTTCACTCCACGCCGATGCCGGCTTCGGCCAGCAGTGCTTCGGTGCTGGGATCAAAGCCTTCGCCGCCACCGGCATCGATCTTCTTGGCAATCGCCTTGCCCAGTTCCACACCGAACTGATCGAACGGATTGATGCCCAGCAGCATCGCCGAAACGAACACGCGGTGTTCGTGGAAGGCGATCAGCGCGCCCAGCGTGGCAGCGTTGAGTTCGTCGCACAGGATCGTTGCCGAAGGCCGGTTGCCCGGATAGGCGCGCGCGCCATCCTCGCTCGCCTGGCCCGCCATCAGCGCGGCGCCCTGGGCAAAGCAGTTGGACAGCAGGATCTTGTGATGGACCGGATCAAGATCATGGCCCGGCACCTTCACGGCCAGGAAATCCACCGGGATCAGGTGGGTGCCCTGGTGCAGCAGCTGGAACACGGCATGCTGCGCATCGGTGCCCACGCCACCCCAGGTGATCGGCGCGCTCGGGCGGGTCAGCGGCGTGCCATCGGCCAGCACGCGCTTGCCGTTCGATTCCATTTCCAGCTGCTGGAGATAGTCGGGCAGCAGCGCCAGGCGCTCGTCATAGGCAAAGACCGCGCGGGTCTGGCAGCCGCGCGCCTGGGTGTAGAACAGATCGGCAAAGGCCGCGCGCACCACCACGTTTTCACCGATCGCGGCGTCGCGGAAATGTTCGTCGATCGCCTCGGCGCCCGCGAGGAACGCGGCAAAGGCTTCGTTGCCCAGGGCCAGCGCCACCGGGAATCCGATCGAGGACCATAGCGAATAGCGCCCACCCACGGTTTCGGAGAACGGCAGGATGCGGGTTTCGTCAACGCCCCATTCCACCGCCTTTTCCGGCGCGGCGGTCAGCGCGATGACGCGGCCATAAGGATCGGCCACGCCGCCTTCGCGCAGCCATTCCAGCGCGCTGTGGGCATTGGTCATGGTTTCGGTGGTGGTAAAGGTCTTGGATGCGACCGCGATCAGGGTGGTGGCCGGATCGCACTGCTTCATCGCCTGTTCCAGCGCGCAGCCATCGATGTTGGACACCACGTGCACGGCAACCTTGGCCTCTTCGCGGGCCAGCGCGTCGATCGCCAGCGCCGGGCCCAGGGCCGAACCGCCGATGCCGATGTGGATCAGGCTCTTCACCTCGCCCAGGACGCCTTCGTGGATGGCTTCGACCAGCAGGGCCATGCGCGCGTGCAGGGCCTGGGCTTCTTCCACGCTGGCTTCGGCGCCCACGCCGCGCTGGGCGGTGTGTTCGGCGGCGCGGCCTTCGGTGTTGTTGATCTTGGCGCCAGACAGCAGCTCTTCACGCTTGCCGGCGAAATCGGTGGCCTGTGCCAGCTGGGCCAGGATCGCCTCGACGTCGGCCGAAAGATGGGTCTTGGACCAGTCAAAGCGAATCGGGCCACCGGGCAGGTCGAGCGTGGTGGCATAGCGCTCAAGACGGGCCGGATCGGCAAACAGCGCGGCGAGCGTTGGCACCTCCAGCGTCTCCAGTGCGTGCCACAGCGTGGCCTGGTCCTGTGCTGCCATTGTCTAACGTCCTTTTTCGCGGTTGCGGGATGCGCCTCTCATGCCCGCTTGCGCACAATCTTCCAAGCGGTGGCGTGGCTCGACGAACGGATCGTGCAAACGTATTTGCCTCGGGCTATGGCACGTGCATTCCTGCTTGACGGATGCCTTTGCCCTCCACATGACCCAGCCGATGAACGAAACGCCCGAACCCGCCAATCCTGCGGTGGAAACGCCTGTGCCGCCCGCGGCCGCGCCAACTCCCGCGGGCGCGCCTGCCGCCCCAGCGAAAAAGCAGAAGAAGGAAGACAGCTTCCCGGTGTTCCTGGTGAAGCTGGTGCTGATCGTGGCGATCTTCCGCAGCTTCTTCTTCTCGCCTTTCAACATCCCGTCGGAATCGATGCTGCCCCGGCTGGAAAACGGCGATTATCTACTGGCGGCCAAGTGGCCCTATGGATTTTCCAAGTATTCCCTGCCGTTCAGCGTGCCGTTGCTGCCCAAGCGCATTTTCGCCAGCCAGCCCAACCGGGGTGACGTGGTGATCTTCAAGGCGCCCCCGGGCAACGATGTCGATTATATCAAGCGCGTGATCGGCGTTCCGGGCGATACCGTGCAGATGATCGGCGGCGTGCTTCATCTCAACGGCAAGGCCGTGCCCAAGGTGAAGGTGGCCGATTTCGTGATCAAGGTTTCGGCCAATACCGAGTGCATCTCGCCCGATTTTGCCGTGACCGAGGCCGATGGCACGCAGACCTGCCACTATCCGCAGTTCCAGGAAACCCTGCCTGGCGGCAAGACCTACAATGTGCTGGACCTCGGCTATCGCCCGCAGGACGATACGCCGCCCGTGGTCGTGCCTGAAGGCCGCCTGTTCCTGATGGGTGACAACCGCGACAACTCGATGGACAGCCGTTTCCCCGCGATCGAAGGCGGCGGCATCGGCCTGGTGCCGCAGGACAACCTGGTTGGCCGCGCCACCATCGTGATGTGGTCCACCGACGGTTCGGCCAACTGGTTCCTGCCGTGGACCTGGTTTACCGCGCTGCGCTGGAACCGGATCGGGGGCATGTTCTGAGCACGCCCCTTTCCCCCGAAACCGCCAAATTCCTGGCGGAACTGACCCAGGCGCCGGTTGCACAACCGGCGCTTTGGCATGAAGCGCTCACCCATGGCTCGCTGGGCGAGGCGCGCGATTACCAGCGCCTGGAATTCCTGGGCGATCGCGTGCTGGGCCTGGCCGTGGCCGAATGGCTGCATGAAGCGAGCGATGCCGCCGAAGGCAAGCTGTCGCAGCGGCTCAATGCATTGGTCAGCCGCGAAACCTGCGCCGATGTGGCCCGCGCATTGGGCGTGCCGGCGCATATCCGCCTGGGTAAGCAGGCCCGCGACGATGGCGGGTCCGATAGCGACAATATCCTGGGCGACGTGATGGAAGCGCTGATCGGCGCGCTGTTCCTGGAACGCGGCTTTCCCGCCGCGCGCGATTTCGTGCGGCGCTGCTGGGACAAGCCGATGCGCACTGGCGCCGGGCAGCGCAAGCATCCCAAGGCCGCCTTGCAGGAATGGGCCGCCGGCAACCGCCGCAAGCCCCCGGTCTATAGCCTGGTCAGCCGCGATGGCCCCGATCACGCCGCGATCTTTACCGTAAGCGTAGAGGTCAAGGGCGTGGGCCTGGCGGAAGCACGTGGATCGAGCAAGCAGGAGGCCGAAACGGCCGCTGCGCGCGATTTCCTCAAGCAGTTTGCCTGACCGCACGCACGACCGAGCGTCCATCCCCAATTCCGCCACTTTTTCCGGGCATTTTCCAGTGCCGCACCGGCCGCTTGTCGGCCGGCGCCATGAGGTTCATTCTGTTTCCATGATCGACACCACTTCCATTCCATCCGAATCCGGCCCCACTGAAACTGGCGGCGGGCAAACCTGCGGCCTGGTCGCCGTGCTCGGCGCGCCCAATGCGGGCAAGTCCACCCTGGTCAATGCGCTGGTCGGCCAAAAGGTCGCCATCGTTTCGGCCAAGGCGCAGACCACGCGCGCGCGGCTGATGGGCATTGCCCTGGAAGGCCAGGCGCAGATCATCCTGGCTGATACGCCGGGCCTGTTCGAGCCCAAGCGCCGGCTCGACCGCGCGATGGTCAACGCCGCCTGGGAAGGCGCGAGCGAGGCCGACGCCATTCTGCTGGTGGTCGATGCGCGCAAGAAGAAGCGCGAATACCTCGAACCGATCCTCGCCTCGCTCGCCGGGCGGCCCGAACGCAAGTTCCTGGTGCTCAACAAGGTTGATGCCAGCCCCAAGGAACCGCTGCTGGTCATGGCCGAGGCGCTGAGCGGCGAAGGCCAGTTCGACGAGGTGTTCTTCGTCTCGGCCCTGACCGGCGACGGCGTGCCCGAATTGAAGACGCGGCTGGCTGCCCTCATGCCGCCAGGGCCGTGGCACTATCCCGAAGATCAGGTGTCCGATGCCTCGGAACGCCTACTCGCCGCCGAAATCACGCGTGAGCAGCTCTATCGCCAGTTGCACGACGAACTGCCCTATGACAGCGCGGTGCGTCCCGAAAGCTATCAGCACCGTCGCGACGGCTCGGTGGAAATCCATCAGCAGATCGTGATCGCGCGCGACAGCCAGCGCGGCATCGTGCTGGGCAAGGGCGGCGCCAAGCTCAAGGCGATCGGCGAGGCATCCAGAAAAGAGCTGGCCAACCTGCTTGGTGCGAAGGTTCACCTCTTCCTGCACGTTAAGGTGGAAGAGAACTGGGCCGATAGCCGCGAAATCTACGAGGAAATCGGTCTCGACTGGGTGAAGTAATGGCGCTTGACCCGCCGCCAGGGCTGGCGCAGCCTGCAAGGATGTGGACGGGACCGATGACCGCCTTTGACCAGACACCGCCGTACCTGCCGGGCCTGGCCATCATGCCGGTTTTCGCCGCCGCGCCATGCGCAGACCGCGCCACCGTGCTCGATCCGGAACACCCGTGCGCGAGGGGCGTTGTCGCCGCGCCGGGTAAACTCCAGAACGCAGCTGCGGCCCTGCCCTGACCGGATCGGATCGGACTGTCGCGAATGCGCAATTTTGCCGTGTTTTTCCTGGTTGCCTTCGTGTTGCGCGCGCCGTGGCTGGGCGATCCACTGTTTCACGCAGACGAGCAGTTCTACCTGCTGATGGGCGACAGGCTGTGGCATGGCGTCATCCCCTACGTCGATCTGTGGGATCGCAAGCCGCTGGGCCTGTTCCTTATCTATGGCGCGGCGCGGGCCTTTCCCGGCAATGGCGTGCTGGCCTACCAACTCATGGCGATTACCTGCGCCGCTGGCACTGCCGTGGTTCTGGCGCGCTGTGCCCGCCACCTGGCCGGGCCACGCGGCGCGCTGTTTGCCGGGCTTGCCTATCTCATCTACCTGATGGCGTTCAATTGCGGCATGGGCCAGGCCCCGGTCTTCTATGACCTGCCGATGATCGCGGCGGCATGGCTGGTGATCGGTGCCCTGGCCGATACGGCCGCGCCCACCATCGCCGGGCAGCGTTTCGGCCTGATGGCGCGCGGCTGCATGGCGATGGCGCTGATCGGCATTGCCTTGCAGATCAAGACCAGCGTGGTGATCGAAGGCATCGGGTTTGGCCTCATGCTGCTGTGGGCCGGCTGGCGGCGCGGCTGGGGTTGGCCAACGCTGGCCGGCGCCGGCGCAGCGTGGATTGCCCTGGCACTGCTGCCCACGGCACTGGTCTTTGCCGCCTATGCGGCAGAGGGTGAAGCCCGCGCGTTCCTCATTGCCAATGTGGTGTCCATTCTTGGCCGCGGCCAGGATCTGGGTGAGGCCTCGTTCCGCCTGGCCAAGGTGGCGGCCGCGCTGATCCCGTTCTACGTGGCGCTGGCGATGGGCTGGCGGATCGCGCTGCCCCGCAGCGAAAGCGAAATCGTGCGGCGTGCGGTGCTGATGTGGCTGGGCCTGGCGATCGTCGGGTTCCTGGCGCCGGGCACCTGGTACGATCATTACGTGGCCCCTGCCCTGATGCCGCTGGCAATCCTGGCCGCCCCGGCCCTCGATGGCCGCTGCCGCCCCACCGGCTGGCTGCGCCGCGTGCTGTTCGTCGTGGGCCTTGGCGCGGGCCTGGGCGCAACGACGGTGCAGGCGCACCGCTTTGGCGACACCACCGACCTGGACGAGGCAGCCGCCGCCATTCGCCCCCATATCGACGCCAACCACTGCCTCTATGTCTACGAAGGCGACAGCGCCCTCTACAGCGCGACAAATTCGTGCCTGCCTACGCGCTTTGCCTTTCCCGCGCATCTTTCCACCCGGTTCGAGGAACATGCCCTGGGCATCGATCCCACCGCCGAAGTGGAACGCATCATGGCCAGCCGTCCGGGCGCGGTCGTGATCGACGCCGCGCCAAACCCCTATGGCGCCAACATGCAGACCCGCGCTGTCGTGCTCCAGGCGCTGGCGCAGCACTATCAGCGGATTCGCACCATCACGCTGGGCACGCGGTCATTCGCGCTGTTTGCCGCACGCTGACAGGCCACAACAATTACGTGTCAGCATTGCGACAATAATAGCCCATCCGCATTAAACGCGACGCTGAACGTTATATTGAGATAATAACAACCGCTGCGCTTGATAGCCAATTTCCGAAGCTTTAGCCTGTACAAATACAGCTGAAAACTTCGGAAATAAACGATGATCGATATCTCTGGCCCGTCCCTGATCGCATCGCGACCAGAATATCCTGTTGGGACGAAATCAACGCCGCCTGCCAGGCTCGAATACGCTCGTCTCTTTGCCGAGTATTTTGGCCTCGCCCTCGTCTTTCGACTGATGCTGCTGGGCAATCCGCTCGTCCACGTCGATGAAGAGTTCTATCTCTTCATGGCCGATCGCTGGGCGCATGGCGCGGTGCCTTTCATCGATATCTGGGACCGCAAGCCACTGGGCCTCTTTGCGCTCTATCGGCTGTTCGTGAGCCTGCCGGGCGATCCCGTGCTGGCTTATCAGGTGTGCGGCATTGCCAGCACGGCGGCCGCGGCGCTGGTCGTGCGGCGCCTGGCGCTGGAGTTGGCCTCGCCGCGTGACGCCTGGCTGGCAGGCCTGGTCTATCTCTGCGCCATGCCCGCGTTCAATTGCGCGCTGGGCCAATCGCCCGTGTTCTACAATCCGTTGGTGGCACTGGCGGCGCTGTTGCTGTTGCGCGCATGGCAACGCGCCGATGGCGCCGATCTGCTGCGGCAAGGCGCAGTGATCATGCTACTGATCGGGCTCGCGCTGCAGATCAAGTATGCCGCCGTGTTCGAGGGCCTGGCGATCGGCATCATGCTGCTGGCACTGGGCCGCAGGGTAGGCTGGCCCCTCCCCCGGCTGGCCGGCGCAGCACTGGTGTGGTGCGCCATCGCCCTGGCGCCAACCGTGCTGGTGCTGGGCAGCTATGCCGCGATCGACCAGGCGCACGCCTTCGTCTTCGCCAATTTCACCTCGGTACTGGAACGCCTCCCCGATGGCGCGCCCAGTTGGCGCCGGCTGCTCAAGCTGTCGGCCGGCCTGTCGCCGTTCGTGCTGTGCATCGCGTTCGATCCCCTGCGCCGCGCCGGGTGGGATGATCAACGCCGCGCGCTCGCCTATCGCCTGCTAAGCCTGTGGGCCGGGGCAGCGGTGCTGGGCTTCCTGCTGTTCGGCACCTGGTATGATCACTATGCCGGGCCATTGGTGGCGCCGCTCGCCGTGCTGTCGGCCCCTGCCCTGGCGGCTGCGGCGCGCGCGGGGCAGCCGTGGCAGGCGCGGTGGAGTGGGCGCTTCCTGATCCTGGCGAGCGCGATCGGCGGCATCGTGGTGATGGCTGGCGCGGTCCAGAACCACGGCACGGCGCAGCAATTTCAGCGCGCCACTGCAGTGATCCGCAGCGCCGTGAACCGCGGCTGCTATTTCCAGTTCGATGGCGTGCCGGCACTCTATCGGGGCGTGGGCGCCTGCGTGCCGACGCGCTTTGCCTTCCCCAACCACCTCAACACCTGGACCGAAGGCCCGGCGATCGGCGCAGACCCGGCAACCGAAGTACGCCGCATAATGGCCACCCGGCCCGACGTGGTACAGGTATCGGAAAGCGCGCCCGAAGACCTCTATCTGCCCAACCACACCACGCGCACGATCATGGCCCAGGCGCTGGCCCAAGGCTACATCCGCTTTGCCGAGATCACACTGGGGCAGGAACGCTACGCGCTCTATCGCCCCCGGTAGCGGGAGGGGCGGGCATGGTCGTGCCCGCCCCGGCACAGGGTTATTCCGCCGCGGCCTTCTTGCGCGCCGGGGCCTTTTTGGCAGCAGGCGCCTTCTTGGCCGCCGGTTCCTTCTTCGCCGCTGGTTCCTTCTTGGCAGCCGCCTTCTTGGGCGCAGCGGCCTTCTTGGCTGGCGCTTTCTTCTTGCCCTTGGCCGGTCCCTTGGCGGCGCGCTCGTCGATCAAGGCGATCGCTTCGGCGGGCGTCAGGCTTTCAGGCTGCTTGTCGCGCGGCAGCGTGGCGTTGGTAGTGCCATCGGTGACATAGGGACCATAGCGCCCAGCCATCAGCTTGATTTCCCCGCCAGAGGTGGGGTGCGGCCCGAAGGTCTTGAGCGGTTCGGCCGCCGTGCGCGCGCCGCGCCCGCCCGCACCGCTGGCCGCCTCGGCCAGGCGCACCACCGCTGCGTTCATGCCAGTGTCAAACACTTCGGCAGTGGATTTGAGGCGGGCATACTTGCCGTCATGCGCCAGATAGGGGCCATAGCGGCCGATCGCTGCCGTAATCGGCTTGCCGCTTTCAGGGTGCATGCCCACTTCGCGCGGCAGGCTGAGCAGCTTGAGCGCCCATTCCAGATCCAGCTCGGGAATGTCCTTGGGGATCGAGGCGCGCTTGGCATCCTTGCCTTCACCCAACTGGATGTAGGGACCAAACCGCCCGGTGCGGCGCGTCACTTCAAGCCCGGTGTCGGGATCCTTGCCCAGCCCGGTCTCTTCGCCGTCACCACCCTCGCCATTGCCGCCCGGCTGGGCAAACTTGCGGGTGAACTTGCACTCGGGATAGTTGGAGCAGGCGATGAACGCGCCGAAACGGCCACCGCGCAGCGAGAGCCGCCCAGCGCCACACTTGGGGCATTCGCGCGGGTCGTGTCCATCGGCACGCGGCGGAAAGAGATAGTCTTCCAGGAACACGTCCAGCTCGGCGGTAACCTCGCTGGGCTTCTTCTCCATGACCTCGTCGGACTTGGGTTTGAAATCGCGCCAGAATTCGGCCAGCACCTGCTTCCAGGCGGCGCGGCCACCGGAAACATCGTCCAGCTCGTCTTCCATGCCGGCGGTGAATTCGTAGGCGACATAGCGCTCGAAGAACCGTTCGAGGAACGCGGTGAGCATGCGCCCGCTTTCCTCGGCAAAGAACCGGTTCTTCTCGGTCCGCACATAGTTGCGGTCCTTGAGAACCTGCAGCGTGGCCGCATAGGTCGACGGGCGGCCGATGCCGAGCTCTTCCAGCCGCTTGACCAGGCTGGCTTCGGAATAGCGCGGGGGCGGCTGGGTAAAGTGCTGCGTGGCGTCAACGCCGTGCTTGACCGGGCAATCGCCCTTGTTGAGCATCGGCAGCAGGTTGCCGTCTTCATCGTCGCCGTCGGCCTTCTGGTCGCGGCCTTCTTCATAGACGGCCAGGAACCCGGGGAACTTGATCACCTGGCCGGTGGCGCGCAGCTCGTGCTTGCCGGTGCCTTCGCGCAGGGTCACGGTCGTGCGCTCGATCGCGGCAGAGGCCATCTGGCTGGCCAGCGCGCGCTTCCAGATCAGGTCGTAAAGCCGCGCCTCGTCACCGCTGCCATAGTGATCGCGGGTGAAATCGGTGGGGCGGATCGCTTCGTGCGCTTCCTGGGCGTTCTTGGCCTTGGTTTCATAGTGGCGCGGCTTTTCGGGCAGGAAGTGCCCGTTATAGCGGTCGGAGATCGCCCGGCGCGCGGCATCGATGGCGCTGGGGTCCATCTGCACGCCGTCGGTACGCATATAGGTGATGGCGCCCGCTTCATACAGCGTCTGTGCCACGCGCATGGTGTGGCTGGCCGAAAAGCCCAGCTTGCGCGCCGCTTCCTGTTGCAGGGTAGAGGTGGTGAACGGCGGCGAGGGATTGCGCCGCGTGGGTCGCACGTCCACCTCTTCGACGCGGAACGTGCCCGCTTCCACCGCCGCCTTGGCCGCCAGCGCGCTGCCTTCGTCGCCCAGCGACAGGCGATCGAGCTTGTTGCCGTCAAACTTGACGAGGCGCGCCACGAACGGCGTGCCATCGTGCTCCATCCGCGCGGCGACAGACCAGTATTCCTGCGCCTTGAACGTCTCGATCTCGCGCTCGCGCTCCACGATCAGGCGCAGCGCCACCGACTGCACGCGCCCGGCCGACTTGGCGCCCGGCAGCTTGCGCCACAGCACCGGCGACAGCGTGAAGCCGAACAGGTAATCCAGCGCGCGGCGCGCCAGATAGGCATCGATCAGATCCTGGTCCAGCTCGCGCGGCGCCTTCATCGCCGAGGTTACCGCCGGCTTGGTGATGGCGTTAAACGTTACGCGCGAGACATTCTTGGGCAGCGCGCGGCGCTTGGCCAGGAGTTCGCGCACGTGCCAGGAAATAGCCTCGCCTTCGCGATCAGGGTCAGTCGCCAGGATCAGGCCGTCGGCCTCCTTGGCGGCGTCGGTGATCGCCTTCACGCGCGATTGCTTGTCGCCGTACAGCTCCCAATCCATGGCAAAGTCTTCGTCCGGGCGCACGGACCCGTCCTTGACCGGCAGGTCGCGGATATGGCCGTAAGAGGCCAGGACCTTGTAGCCGGGGCCAAGGTACTTCTCGATGGTCTTGGCCTTGGCCGGGGATTCTACAATGACAAGCTGCATGGCGACTGGCAAAACGTCCTTACGCGTATACGTGCGTATGAGGGTGGGGGCGGTTGGACGGTGGCGTCAAGCCCCCGATTTTCAGCGACGGTTCAGGCGTGCGTTCAGGCAGGCGCTCAGGCAAGCGACACCCTCCCCCCGGCATGGCGTAGCAGGCGCCCGGCCAATTCCAGTTCGATCAGCGCCAGTTGCACCGATCCGGCCGGCGCGCCGCTCAGCCGCACCAGTTCATCCACGGCAACCGGCGCGGTGCCGAGCAGCGCGACGATATCGGCCGGCGCATCGTCGGCCGGCGCGCTGTCGAGCGCCACGGGCGCGGCTGCTTCGTGAAACGTGGAGCGCGGCGTGCCGGTAAAGCTTTCGAGCAGTTCGATCACGTCGGCCGGGCTCTGTACCAGGATCGCGCCCTCGCGGATCAACTGGTTGCAGCCCTGGCTGCGGCTGTCGAGGGGGGAGCCCGGAATGGCCATGATCTCCCGCCCCGCTTCTGCCGCCAGCCGCGCGGTGATCAGCGAGCCCGACTTGGGCGCGGCTTCCACCACCACCGTGCCGGCGCACAGCCCGGCGATAATGCGGTTGCGCCGGGGAAAATGGCGGGCCTGCGGTTCGGTGCCAGGCGGCATTTCTGCCAGCAGCACGCCCTGCGCCACGATCTGGGCCTGCAACGCGGCATGTTCGGGCGGATAGATGCTGTCGAGCCCGCCAGCAATCACGCCAATCGTGCCGCCGCCACCCGCCGCCACATCGGGCAGCAAGGAGCCCTGGTGCGCGGCGCCATCGACACCCCGCGCCAAGCCGGAAACCACGGCAAAGCCGGCCGCCGCCAGCGCCGCGCCGAATTCGCGCGCCAGGCGCATCGCTCCAGCTGATGCATTGCGCGCGCCCACCAGCGCCACCGCCGGCCGCGCCAGCAACGCTGCATCACCCTGCATCGTCAGGATCGGTGGCGGCGTGTCGGTCTGCGCCAGCAGCGCGGGATAGTGCGGCGAATCATGAAAGAGATAACGCCCACCCAGCGCGCGCACCCTGGCCGCCTCTGCCGCGATGCGCGCCGCATCGGCCGGGCGATAGGGCGCCCCGCCCCGCGCCGCCAGGCTGGGCAAAGCCTCCACCGCAGCGCCGGCGCTGCCAAAGCGGCGCAGCAACTGGTAATAGGAAACCGGCCCCACGTTGGGTGAGCGCAGCAGCCGCAGCCGGGCCAGCGCCTCGTCGGACGAAAGCGGCAGGGCCGCAGCTTCGTCCGCGCTGGCCATCAGGCGGCGTCCCCGCCGGTGTTCTTCTTGCCGCCGATCTTCGGCTCGGTTCCAGCGAGCAGGCGGGCGATATTGGCCCGGTGCAAAAAGATCACCAGCGCGGCGATCACGGCCAGCACCAGCGCATAATCGCTGCGCCCGATGGCAAGCGCAGCCAGCGGCGCCACCACCACGGCCGACATGCCGCCGACCGAGGAAATACGCACCAGCGCCAGCATGCCCAGCCACACCACCGCATAAGCCAGCCCAATCGGCCAGCCGAGGCCCAGTGCCACGCCCATCGTGGTCGCCACGCCCTTGCCGCCCTTGAAGCGCAGCCACAGCGGGAAGCAGTGCCCGATCACCGCCGCCAGCGCGACCAGCGCCTCGGTGCCGGGGGCATAGGCGCGGGCCAGCCACACCGCCACGCTGCCCTTGAGCAGATCGAGCAGCAGCGTGCTGGCCGCCAGCCCCTTGCGCCCGGTGCGCAAGACATTGGTGGCGCCGATATTGCCCGACCCAATCGCGCGCAGATCACCCGCCCCGGTCAATCGGGTGAGGATCAGGCCGAAGGGAATCGCGCCGAGCAGATAGGCCAGGATGCAGGCCGGAAGGGCAAGGTCATGGGTCACGCCGCCGCTCTTAGCCGTGGTTGCGCACAATCGAAAGGTGGCACGCCCTCCCTTTTTACCACCGTTATCGCTACAAGCGCGGCCATGACCGCTGCTGCCACCGCTTCCGATCCCGCCATGCCGCCGGCCGATGCGCCGATCCTGATGTTCGATTCCGGCGTCGGCGGGCTTTCGGTGCTGGCCAAGCTGCGGCAGGTGCTGCCCCAGGCGCCGGTGATCTATGTGGCTGATAATGCGGGCCTGCCCTATGGCACCAAGACCGAGGCACAGATCGCGGCGCGGGTATCGGGCCTGCTCGGCCGCCTGACCGAACGGCTGCGTCCACGCCTGGTATGCATTGCCTGCAACACGGCCTCCACCATTGCACTGGCTTCGGTGCGCGAAGTGCTGGAGGTGCCGATCGTGGGCACGGTGCCGGCGATCAAGCCCGCCGCCGCGATGACGCAGACCGGCGTGATCGGCCTGCTCGGCACGCAGGCCACCATCCGCCAGGGCTATGTCGATCGGCTGGAGGCAGAGTTTGCCGCCGACAAGCGCCTGCTGCGGCACGGGGCGCCCGAACTGGTTGCCGCAGCAGAGGCGCAATTGCGGGGCCATGCGGTTGATCCCGCCGTGTTTGCCGCAGCAGCCCAGGCCCTGCGCGAACAGCCGGGCGGCGCCCAGATCGATACCGTGGTGCTGGCCTGCACGCATTTTCCGTTGGTAGAGGCCGAGCTGGGCAAAGCATTCGGGCCTGGCGTACGCTTCATCGACGGGTCTGACGGCATCGCCCGGCGCATCGCGTTCCTCACCCAGGGCCAGGAATTTGCCCGCCGCGTGCCCGACCTTGCGCTGTTCACCCGCCTTGACGATGCCGTGGCCGAACTGGCGCCCACGCTGGCGGCACACGGCCTTGACCAGGTGGGCAAGGCTTGAGCGTTGCGGCGCGCCGCCTGGGGCATTTTGCCGCATTGACCTAAAGTGCAATCGCTTCGATCACTCAAACCGCAAAAGTCACTTGGCAAGACTTTACCGCGGGGAGTAGAAGCGCCTGGCAACCCGCGACAAACGCCTTTTGGGAGAGAGGTGGCGGGCGCACAACAACGATGTGGCATTATCCAACCCGTGCATTCACCGCAGGATGGGATTTTGTTGCGATAAGACAAAGACGCGGCCGCCTGGCAGTGCTTCATTGCGAGGCAATCCGGGCCCAGCCGGTCAGCTGCAGGAACGAAGGAGCAGCAAGCAGTGAACTACGACCAGATTTTTGATGCTGCCATCGATCGCCTGCACTCCGAAGGTCGTTATCGCGTTTTCATCGACATCCTGCGCAACAAGGGCGCCTATCCCAACGCGCGCTGCTTTGCCGGCCACAACGGCCCCAAGCCGATCACCGTGTGGTGCTCCAACGATTACCTCGCCATGGGGCAGCACCCCAAGGTGATCGCCGCCATGGAAGAAGCGCTGCACGATGTCGGCGCCGGCTCTGGCGGCACCCGCAACATCGGCGGCAACACCCACTATCACGTCGATCTCGAAAACGAGCTGGCTGATCTCCATGGCAAGCAGGGCGCGCTGCTGTTCACCTCGGGCTATGTCTCGAACGACGCGACGCTGTCCACGCTGGCCAAGGTGCTGCCGGGCTGCGTGATCTTTTCCGACGAGCTCAACCATGCCAGCATGATTGCCGGCATTCGCAACTCCGGCGCGGAAAAGCGCGTGTTCCGTCACAACGATCTGGAGCATCTGGAAGAACTTCTGGCGGAAACCGATCCTGCCGTGCCCAAGCTGATCGCGTTTGAAAGCGTCTATTCGATGGACGGCGACGTCGCCCCGATCCACGCGATATGCGACCTGGCCGACAAGTACAACGCCCTCACCTATATCGACGAAGTGCACGCCGTGGGCATGTATGGCCCGCGCGGCGGCGGCATCACCGACCGTGACAATGCGGCCCACCGCATCGACATCATCGAAGGCACGCTGGGCAAGGCCTTTGGCGTGATGGGCGGCTATATCGCGGCCGACAGCCGGATTATCGATGTGATCCGCTCCTACGCTCCGGGCTTCATCTTCACCACTTCGCTCTCGCCGGTGCTCGTGGCCGGCGTGCTCGCCTCGGTTCGCCACCTCAAGGCATCGAGCGACGAACGCAATGCCCAGCAGGCCGCTGCCGCCACGCTCAAGCAGCTGTTCCGCGATGCCGGCCTTCCGGTAATGGACAGCACTACGCACATCGTCCCGCTGATGGTTGGCGATCCGGTGCGCGCCAAGAAGGTGTCGGACATCCTCCTCGCGGAATACGGCGTCTATGTGCAGCCGATCAATTTCCCCACCGTGCCACGTGGAACCGAGCGCCTGCGCTTCACTCCTGGCCCGGCCCACACCGAGGCAATGATGCGCGACCTGACGCAGGCCCTGGTGGAAATCTGGGAACGGCTTGAACTGGAAATGTCGCAGCGCCAGGCCGCCTAACACTTACATCACCAATCAGAAAAAACGCCCTCGGACAGCAATCCGGGGGCCTTTTTCTTTAAGCCCCATCCTCTTCAGCGGATGGGGTTTGGGGATGGTGGAAACCAGGCACCAGCCCAGCCCCCACCTCCACCCATATCAGAACCGATCTGCGTTCATCACCTTGGTCCAGGCCGCGCCGAAATCGCGCACGAACTGTTCCTTGGCATCGTCCATGGCATAGGCCTCGGCCACGGCGCGCAGTTCGGAATTGGAGCCAAAGATCAGGTCCACCGTCGTCGCCGTCCAGCGCGGCTTGCCGCTGGCACGGTCGCTGCCCTGATAGAGGCCCGCTGCCTTGTCAGACTTCTTCCATACCGTGCCCATGTCGAGCAGGTTGACGAAGAAATCATTGCTCAACGTGCCAGGCTTGGCAGTGAGCACGCCGTTGGCCGAATGGCCGGTATTGGCATCGAGCGCGCGCATCCCGCCCAGCAGCACGGTCATTTCCGGCACGCTCAGGCCCAGCATATCGGCCTTGTCCACCATGGCTTCCGCCGGGCCCTGCCAGTTCGACGGGGCATCGTAATAGTTGCGGAACGGATCCGCCACGGGTTCGAGCACGGCAAAGCTGGCCGGATCGGTCTGCGCCTGGGTGGCATCGACACGGCCTGGCGTGAACGGCAGCGCCAGCGTGACGCCGCCCTTGGCTGCGGCCTGTTCCACCGCCGCATTGCCGCCCAGCACGATCAGATCGGCCAGGCTCACCTTCTTGCCGCCCGGCGCGGTTTTGTTGAAGCCGGCCTGGATTGCCGCCAGCTTGGCTAGCACCGCGTCAAGCTCGGCCGGATCATTGACCGCCCAGGCTTTTTCGGGGCTCAGGCGAATGCGCGCACCATTGGCGCCACCCCGCATATCGGTGCTGCGGAACGTGCTGGCCGAAGCCCAGGCGGCGCGGATCAGTTCGCGCTGCCCCAGCCCGCTCGCCAGGATTTGCGCCTTGAGCTTGGCGATGTCACCGGCATCGATCATGGCGTAATCGGCCTTGGGCAGCGGATCCTGCCACAGGAACGATTGCGCTGGCACGTCAGGGCCGATGTAGCGCCCCTTGGGGCCCATGTCGCGGTGGGTCAGCTTGAACCAGGCGCGGGCAAAGGCATCGGCAAACGCCTGCGGGTCCTTGCGGAACTTGAGCGCGATCGCGCGAAAGCCAGGGTCTTCCTTCACCGCGATATCGGTGGTGAACATCATCGGTGCGTGAGTCACGCCAGCCAGGTGCGCATCGGGCACGATCTGCACGTCCTTGGCGTTCTTGGGCGTCCACTGCTTGGCGCCGGCCGGGCTGGTCGTCAGCACCCAGTCAAACCCGAACAGGTTGTCGAGATACTGCGTGGTGAACGCGATCGGATTGGCTGACCATGCGCCTTCCAACCCGCTGGTCACGGTATCTTCGGCATTGCCCTTGCCACACTTGTTCTTCCACCCGAAACCCTGGTCTTGCACTGGGGCGGCAGCCGGCTGCGGGCCGGTGCATTCCTCCGGCTTGTGCGCGCCGTGCGCCTTGCCAAAGGTGTGGCCACCGGCGATCAGCGCCACGGTTTCATCGTCGTTCATTGCCATGCGGCCAAAGGCGCGGCGGATATCGGCTGCTGCCGCGATCGGGTCGGGATTGCCGCCCGGCCCTTCGGGGTTCACATAGATCAGGCCCATCTGCACCGCGGCGAGCGGGCCCTTGAGCTGGCCATTGGCGCCGATGCGGCTGTTCGCCCCGTCGAGCCACTTCTTCTCGCTGCCCCAGAACACCATGTCCGGCTCCCACGCATCGACGCGGCCACCGGCAAAGCCCAGGGTCTTGAAGCCCATCTGCTCCAGCGCGACGTTGCCGGTCAGCACCATGAGATCGCCCCACGAGATCTTGCGGCCATACTTCTGCTTGATCGGCCAGAGCAGGCGGCGCGCCTTGTCGAGGTTGGCGTTATCTGGCCAGGAATTCTGCGGATCAAAGCGCTGTTCGCCGCCGGCCGATCCGCCACGACCATCGACCGTGCGATAGGTGCCGGCGCTGTGCCATGCCATGCGGATGAAGAACGGGCCGTAATTGCCATAGTCGGCCGGCCACCACGGCTGCGAGGTGGTCAGCACCTTGGCGATATCGGCCTTCACCGCCGCCAGATCTAGCGTCTTGAACGCAGCGGCATAATCGAAATCGGCGCCATATGGATTCGATTTCACGTCATTCTGGCGCAGCGGCGACAGGTCGAGCCGAGCCGGCCACCAGTCCTTGTTGGTCGTGACCGTGTCGCTGGCAGCCATGGCCACAGGCGCAGCCCCAGCGGGAGCGGTTGCTTCGGCATGGGCCAGCGATGTGCCCCAAGGGGCAGTCATCGCCAGACACAAAGCGCCCAGCGAGCGATGAATATGACGCATTGCAACAATCTCCTGCGTTTTAATAAGACAAGCATAGGCGCTGCCGCAAACGCGATGGCGTGCGGCACGAATTGTTTCCGAATATATTCAGACCAACAGAACGAACGCGACCATCAGGCAAAATGCCTGATGACGGGTTTGAAACAGCAATTCCTTGGATTTCAGATCATGTCATCCCGGCATTGCAAATACACTTTCCCTTCATCACGAGTTCAGGGTGTGTCTTTCCGCAATTCGCGGTTTGGCGGAAACAGATTTATCCGGTCACAAAGATTGCCGAAATCGATCATGCGAAAAAGAGCGGGAACCAAGGTGCAGCCACGTGCGTTGCAGCGCGCGAGCGATGCCGTCTGTTGCGAACGAATGCCGCAGTATTGCCCCAAAGGCCAGGGTGTAACCTGGCTGCAACACCCGGACAAGCCATTGATCGAATTGGCGCAAAACAGTTGCGTTTTGATACCTCCCACGCAAGTTTGGTCGCACTTGCAACAAACGGGGGCTTTATGGCCGCGACTACTTTTTCGCAGCGCCGCATGCGTGCCTTGGCAGCTACGGCGTCATTCCTTGTTCCTCTGACCCTGGCCGGCGTGGCGCACGCACAATCCACCGACGCGGCCCCCGCCTCGGCGGAACAGGCTGCACCGGCCGACGCGTCCGATGCCGAAATCGTCGTCACCGGTTCGCGTATCACCCGCGCCCCGATCACCGACCAGCCCGTGGCCACGCTCGGCAGCGACCTGATCGAGCAGCGCGGCTATACCAACGTGGGCCAGGCGCTGCAGCAGCTGCCGGGCTTCGGCGTTCCGGGCAACAGCGTCGCCGGTGACCAGGGCAGCTTCGGCGCCGGCCAGACCTTTGCCAACCTCTATAACCTGGGTTCGCAGCGCACGCTCACCCTCGTCAACGGCATGCGCTTCGTCAGTCCGGCGACCGGCTCGATCTTCGGCGCCGTTGCCGGCAGCCCGGTGGACCTAGGCCAGATCGCGCCGAGCCTGGTTGACCGCATCGAAGTCGTCTCGGTCGGCGGTGCGCCGATCTATGGCTCTGACGCGATCGCCGGTACTGTTAACATCCTGCTGAAGAAGAACTACGACGGCGTGGAAGCCAATGGCTCCTATGGCCTGTCGAAGTATGGCGACGGTCAGGACTACAACTTCTCGGTGCTAGCCGGCAAGAATTTCGCCGAGGGCCGCGGCAACATCACTGCCAACTTCTTCTACGATAAGCAGAACGGCATTACCGGCGCCCAGCGCCCGACCACCTACGGTGGCGAAGCCTCGTTCTTCGGCACCGCCTTGGGCGATACCACCTATGCCTATCAGCTCTACGGTGGCGGCCTGCACTATAACGTGTTCACCAACACCGGCATGCCGATGTATCGGGACAACTATCCGATCCTAGGCAATGCTCCAGCTGCCGCGATCACCAACGCAGGTGGCCAGGCAATGGTCTTCAACCGTGCCGGCCAACTGGTGCCGTTCAAAAATGGTCAGGAAACTGGCAGCCTCATTTCTCAGGCTGGCGGTGACGGCTTTGCGATCGGCGACTACAGCAACTTCCTCGTTTCGTCTGAGCGTTATCAGGGCACTGTCCTCGCACACTACGATGTGAGCGACAGCATCCGATTCAATGGTGAAGTTTGGTTCAGCCGGAATTACGCGTCGAATACTGCTGGCCAGCCGTTTTATAACTATCGCGGTTTCGGCAGAGCGGGCGACACGAACGGCAACCTTATCCTAAGCACGGATAACCCGTT
The DNA here is from genome assembly GCF_040544855.1 of Novosphingobium sp. 1529. NCBI lineage: Bacteria > Pseudomonadati > Pseudomonadota > Alphaproteobacteria > Sphingomonadales > Sphingomonadaceae > Novosphingobium > Novosphingobium sp. 1529. The sequence goes on along the minus strand of NZ_JBEPKW010000002.1, from coordinate 205,468 downwards.
CCTGAGCGCGGCGGATCGCGCCACGATCATCAGCAGCCTGACGGCGAACGGCGCCAACCCCAGCCGCTTCTACATGTCACGCGCGAATACCGATCTTGCCACGGGCGAATTCCGCACCAGTTCCGACCTTCTACGTTTTGTCGGCGGACTGACCGGCGACATTGAAGCCGGCGAACGCAAGCTCACGTGGGAAATCAACGGCACGTATGGCCGTTCCATTTCAAGCACCACCTCGCGCGAAATCGTCACGCAGAACTTCTTCAACGCGCTTGATGCCACCACCGACGGCACTGGCAACATCATCTGCCGCCCGGGCTATACCAATGCCGCGATTGCCACGTTCAGCTCCACTTGCGCGCCGCTGAACATCTTTGGCAATGGTAACGCCAGCAAGGCCGCGCTCGATTATATCACCGCTCAGGCGACCACTCGCCAGATCAACAAACAGTCTGACATCATCGCCGATATCAAGGGCGATCTCGTCAAGCTGCCGGGCGGCTTTGCCAAGTTCGTACTGGGTTACGAGCATCGCTATGAAAGCGCGCGTTTCGATCCGGGTGCGTTCTATTATGGCCAGGACAACGGCGACGGCACTCGGTCGCAGTATGGCAACTCGATCCCGATCGATCCGGTGGCGGGCAGCTACAACACCAATGAAGGCTTTGGCGAAATCAGCCTGCCGTTTATCTCGCCCGACAACGCAGTGCCGGCGGTCTATCGCCTCGAAGTCAATGCGGCGGGTCGCTATGTGAAGAACAGCATCGCTGGTGGCTTCTGGACCTACACCGGTGGTGCTACCTATGCGCCGGTCAAGGACTTGACGCTGCGCGGCAATTACACCCGCTCGTTCCGCGCGCCGTCGATCACTGAATTGTTTGCACCGATCGGGTCGATTTTCGACACCGCCAACGACCCGTGCGACAAGCGCTACATCAACCAGGGGCCGAATCCGACCAACCGCGCCGCCAACTGCGCCGCAGCGGGCGTTCCCGCCAACTTCACGTCCAATGTGGTTGACTACACGGCGCAGGGCACGTCGGGCGGCAATCCGAAGCTGCGCAACGAAGTGGCCAACAGTTGGACGATTGGCGGCGTGTTGCAGCCCAGCTTCCTCCCTGGCCTGACGATCACCAGCGACTATGTGAATATCAAGATCAAGAACGAGATCGCAACGCTCAGCCTGACCGATCTCATGAACGCCTGCTATGACTCGGCCAGCGGCAGCAGTCCGTATTGCAGCACGTTCTCGCGTGACGCGGAAGGCCAGGTTAATGGCTTTGCCGAAGGCAACTACAACATCGGTCTGGAAGTGTTCCGGGCCCTGCAGACCTCGGCCAAGTGGAACCTCCCGCTCAGCCGCCTCGGCCTGCCTTCGTCGGCCGGTGCATTGCTGTTCGACGTGAACTACCTGCATACCTTCCGCCACTACTACCAGATCGGTGAAGGCGATTTCACCAAGACGGTGGGCGGCGTTGCCGAACCGACCGACAACTTCACGGCAACGGCAGTCTGGGCCACCAAGTCGATCAACTGGATGTGGCAGGCCACGTATTATGGGCCGGCCAAGGTTGCGGTGAACTCGGCCGACACGGTGTATCAATACCCGCGCGTGGGCGCCTATGTGCTGTTCAACAGCGCACTCGGCTTCAACGTGAATGACCGTTTCAGCCTGCGCTTCAACGTCAACAACGTCTTCAATCGCAGCCTGCCGTTCCCCTATGCCCTCGGCAGCGCGACTTCGACCCGCTACTACGACGCTGTGATGGGCCGCTACATGCGCGTTACGGCTGGCATCAAATTCTGATGACCACGGCTGCGTGGCGGTTTCGGCCGCCATGCAGCACGGGCCGCAACGCCCCATACTACACAACAAAAAAGGCCCCGCCGATGCGATCGACGGGGCCTTTTTTCTGGGTTGCGACCCGATTGGACTCGGGATGTGGGAAAATTATATCGATTGCAACATGACGCAAAAATGAACCGGCGGACCGCAGTCCGCCGGTTTCAAGTGTTCAGCGCAGCGAAACCACGTTGTCGCCGGTGCGCAGGTGGCGACGGCTGCCGTTGTACTGGCTGGCCATCGGCTCGTCCGCCACGGTGTAGGTTTCAACCGCTTCAAAGCCGTTGAACGCGGTCTTCATCGCCGCGCCATAGGCACCGAGCATACCGATCTCGATATAGTCGCCGGCGCGGACATCGCCGGGCAGCGGGAACGGCCCTTCCATGAAGTCCATGTCGTCGCAGGTCGGGCCATAGAAGCTGAAGTCCTGCGCCTCGACACTACCAGCGGCATCGTTGTCGGCTTCGCGCAGCAGGCGCACCGGAAAGCGCCAGCCCACGTGTGCGGCATCGAACAGCGCGCCATAGGCGCCGTCGTTGATGAACAGCTCGTTCTCGCGGCGCTTTTCAACGCGCACGATGATCGAGTTGTATTCCGCGCACAGCGCACGGCCCGGCTCGCACCACAGCTCGGCCGAGTAGGACACCGGCAGCGATTCGTAGGTACGGTCGATCAGCGCGAAGTAATCTTCGAGCGGCGGCGGCTCCATGCCCGGATAGACCGACGGGAAGCCCCCACCCACGTCGATGATGTCCACCGTGACGGCAGCATCGACGATCGCGGCACGGGCCTTTTCCAGCGCCAGCACATAGGCATGCGGGCTCATCGCCTGGCTGCCCACGTGGAAGCACACACCCAGGCAATCAGCCAGCTGGCGGGTCTGCTGCAGCAGTTCACGCGCATCGACCAGGTCCACGCCGAACTTCGAAGCGAGGCTCAGTTCCGAATGCTCGGACGAGACGCGCAGACGCACGCAGAGCGTGAGATCGGTCGCGCCATTGGTCGCTTCGCGGATCTTTTCCAGCTCGTCGAGCGAGTCGAGGCTGAACGTGCGCACGCCGTGGACGTGATAGGCCTCGGCAATGGCGCGCGGCGCCTTGACCGGGTGCATGAAGCACAGCGTGGCTTGCGGCAGCGTGGCGCGCACCAGCTTGACCTCGGTGATCGAGGCGACGTCATAGTGCGTGACACCGGCGTCCCAGAGGATGCGCAGGAGGTCAGGAGAGGGGTTCGCTTTGACAGCATAGAGCGACTTGCCCGGAAACTTCTCGACAAAGAAGCGGGCTGCGCGCGCGGCTGCATGCGGGCGGTTCAAAATGGCGGGTTGGTCAGGCGCGGTGGCGCGAACTACAGCCCGTGCATCAGGATGAATGTGCAACTCAAGGGACCCCCAAACGGAACGTGGAACGAAAGCTGCCTTGCGGTTTGGAAGTCCCCATGGGGCAGCGAGGAAGCGCTAAATAAGGCTCAGGGGGCGAACTTCAAGCGAAAAAATCCCCCTTTCACAAATCTGTCACAGTGCCAGCCTCGGACTGGCGCACCCCCGCCCCGTCCGGGCGCAGGCAGCACCTCGACGGGAGCGAGCAATAGACTGTTTTAAAGAGATATTCTCCGGTCAGCTCAGCCGGTCGCGGAAATCTTCATAGGCAAACCGGCGCACCAGCTCGAGCGTGTCAGCCCCGCTGTCCCACAGCCAGATCGACGGCAGCGGCACCCCGTTGAACGTGGTCGTCTTGACCATCGAATAATGCGCCTGATCCAGGAACGCGAAACGCACGCCCGGCTCGGCCGGAACCGGCAGGCGATAGTCGCCGATCACATCGCCCGCCAGGCACGATGGCCCGCCCAGGCGCACCGGGGCATCGCCGGCGCCATCCTCGTATTCGTCGATCGGCAGCTCGCCCAGCATGGCCGGCCGATAGGGTGCCTCGATCACGTCGGGCATGTGGCACGTGGCGGAAATGTCGGTGATCGCAATGTCCATGCCGTTCCAATGGCGATCGAGCACGGTGCCCACCAGGATGCCGGCGTCGAGCGCCACGGCCTCACCGGGCTCGAGATAGATCTCGCACCCGGTCTGGGCCTTCACCGCGCGCAGGAAAGCCACCAGGTCGTCGCGCTGGTAATCCGCGCGCGTCACATGGTGGCCACCGCCAAAGTTCAGCCACTTGAGCTGGCCCAGGAACGGCGCGATGCGCGGCAGCAGCGCTTCCCAGGTGCGGCGCAGCGGCTCGAAATCCTGCTCGCACAGCGTGTGGAAATGCAGGCCGGACGCGCCTTCAAGGTGCTCTGGCTGCAACTGGTCCACCGGAAAGCCCAGGCGCGAATGCGGCGCGCACGGGTCATAGCGCGGCACTTCGCCTTCCTGGTGCAGCGGATTGATCCGCAGGCCCACGTCGAACGCCTGGCCATCGGCGCGCGCCTGCGCCAGCACCGGGGCAAAGCGCGCGATCTGGAACGGCGAATTGAAAATCACGTGATCCGAAAGCGCGCAGATTTCGGCCAGGTCTTCCGCCTTGTAGGCCGCGCAATAGGTCGCGATCTCACCCTGGTAGTGCTCGGCCGCCAGCTTGGCCTCCCACAGGCCCGAGGTGCACACGCCGTCGAGGTATTCGCCCACCACCGGCGCCACCTGCCACATCGAAAAGGCCTTGAGCGCGGCCAGAACCTTGATCCCGGCCCGATCGCGAATGTCGGCCAGGGTCGCCAGGTTGCGCCGCAGGGCCTGCACATCGACGACGAAGGCTGGGCTGTCGACGCGCGACAGATCGAAATGGGCGAAGGCGCCCGGGTCACCGGCTCTGGTTTCCATGAAGGTGCGGCCTTTCTGTGGTGTGCGGGTGGCTTCCACCACCCCCAACCCCCTCCTCTGAAGAGGAGGGGGCTATTTGGGTCTTACTCCCCCTCCTCTTCAGAGGAGGGGGTCGGGGGGTGGTGCGAGGCCTTGCGAGACCTCAGAACTGCAGCGGGCCTGCCAGTTCCTTCACCTGCCAGGGCAGGCCATGCTGGTTGAGCATGTCCATGAACGGATCGGGATCGAGCTGTTCGATGTTGAACACGCCCTCGCCCTTCCACAGGCCCTGCACCATCAGCGCCGCGCCGATCATCGCCGGAACGCCGGTGGTGTAGCTGATCGCCTGGTTGCCGGTTTCGGCAAAGGCATCTTCATGGTCGCAGATGTTGTAGATGTAGAACGTCTTTTCAACGCCGTCCTTGGTGCCGGTGGCGATGTCACCGATGTTGGTCTTGCCCTTGGTGGTGGCGCCGAGCGACGCCGGTTCGGGCAGCACGGCCTTGAGGAACTGCAAGGGAATGATTTCCTTGCCTTCATAGATCACCGGATCGATCCGCGTCATGCCCACGTTCTGCAGCACGGTGAGGTGCGTGATATAGGCGTCGCCAAACGTCATCCAGAAACGGATGCGCTTGATTTCGGGCAGGTGGGTCTTCAGGCTTTCGATTTCCTCATGATACATGAGGTACATGTTCTTGGGGCCGACCGCCTCGAAATCGAACTGCTGGCGGATGGTCAGCGCCGGGGTTTCCACCCATTCGCCGTTCAGCCAGTGACGCGCTGGCGCGGTCACTTCGCGGATGTTGATTTCCGGGTTGAAGTTGGTGGCAAAGGCCTGGCCATGATCGCCGCCGTTGCAATCGAGAATGTCGAGCGTGCGAATCGTGTCGAGCTTGTGCTTCTTGAGCCAGGTGGCAAACACCGACGTCACGCCCGGGTCAAAGCCCGAACCGAGCAGCGCCATCAGGCCCTTTTCCTTGAAGCGTTCCTGATAGGCCCACTGCCACTTGTATTCGAACTTGGCTTCTTCGCGCGGTTCGTAGTTGGCGGTGTCCATATAATGCACGCCGGCCGCCAGGCACGCGTCCATGATGGTCAGATCCTGGTAGGGCAGTGCCAGGTTGACCACCAGCATGGGCTTCACCTGGTTGATCAGCGCGGTGGTGGCGGCCACATCGTCGGCGTCGATCTGATAGGTGGCCACGTCAACACCGGTGCGTTCCTTCACCGATGCGGCAATCGCGTCGCACTTGCTCTTCGTGCGGCTGGCGAGCGCGATGCCGGTGAAGATATCGGCATTCATCGCCATCTTGTGGACCGCGACCGAGCCGACGCCGCCGGCGCCAATCACAAGAACCTGAGCCATGGTCACTCCATAATTCGAGAAAACAAGGGGCATTCGGCCTGCCCGGCACAGGGCAGACCCATCATGGGCAGGCCCCATAGGGCAAGCACATGACAAACCCAAGTCCTATTGCGGGCAACGCAACCGGGGCGAAACCCGATATGCCGCCGGGTTTGCCATATTACCGCAACGCCGCTGCCTTAAACCGGTGCCCATCCATACGAATGGGAAAAACACTGGCCATGGAACTGCAACGCCACCGGGGCCAACCCGGCGCCGGCAACCCGATCACCCGCTCTGTCGTGCGCAAGGGCGCCGGCGTTGCCCACCGCCTGCTCGATCATGCCTTTGCCCTGGCGTTTCGCGGGCTGGTCTATGCGCAGATCTGGGAAGACCCGGATGTCGACATGGACGCCCTGCAGATCCGGCCGGACAGCCGCGTGGTGGCGATCGCCAGCGGCGGGTGCAACGTGCTGTCCTATCTGGTGGCCGATCCCGAAAGCATCACGGCCGTCGATCTTAACACCGCGCATATCGCGCTCAACAAGCTCAAGCTGGCCGCAGCGCAGGGCCTTCCCGACCATGCCGCCTTCCACCGCTTTTTCGCCCAGGCGGATAGCCCGGCCAACATCGCGGCCTATCGCGCGCATCTGGCGCCCATGCTCGATGAGCCGACGCGCCGCTATTGGGAAGGACGCGACCTGATTGGCCGGCGCCGCATCGGCGGCTTTTCCAAGGGCATCTACAAGCGCGGGCTGCTCGGCAATTTCATCGGCGTGGCGCATCTGCTGGCCAAGCTCTATCGCATCGACCTGGCACAAATCCTGGCCGCCCCCACACAAGAGGCGCAGCGCGCCGTGTTCGAGCGCGAACTGGCCCCGGTGTTCGACAAGCGCTTCGTGCGCTGGCTGACCGACCAGCCCGCCGCGCTGTTTGGTCTTGGCATTCCCCCGGCGCAATTCGATGCCTTGGCCGGGGACCAGCGCATGGCGCAAGTGCTGCGTCGCCGCCTGGAAAAGCTGGCCTGCGATTTTCCGATCGAAGAGAACTATTTCGCCTGGCAGGCCTTTTCACGCGGCTATGCCCGCGATGGCGATGGGCCGCTGCCGCCCTATCTCCAGGCCGGGAACTGGGACGCCGTGCGCGCCCGCGCCGGCCGCGTGACCGTGCTTCACGCCAATTTCACCGAGCATCTCGCCACGCTGCCCGATGCCTCGCGCGATCGCTATGTCCTGCTCGATGCGCAAGACTGGATGACCGATACCCAGCTCAACGCGCTGTGGCAGCAGATCACCCGCACCGCGCGGCCCGGCGCCCGCGTGCTGTTCCGCACTGCGGCCCAACCCACGCTGCTGCCGGGACGCGTGGCGCCCGACCTGCTCGACCGCTGGACCTATCACGCGCAGGCCAGCGCCGGCTTTACCGCGCGCGATCGCTCGTCGATCTATGGCGGCGTCCACCTTTACGAACTGCGCGCATGACGATGCTGGCCGGGCAGGCGCGCGCGCACGGTGCGCTGATGGATGCGATCTATCGCCGCCAGGTGCGCATCTATGACATCACGCGCAAATATTACCTGTTCGGCCGCGATCGCCTGATCCGCGGGCTGGACGCCCAGCCCGGCGCCCGCGTGCTCGAACTGGGCTGTGGTACCGGCCGCAACCTGGCGATGATCGCGCGGCGCTGGCCCGGCATGCGCCTGTTCGGCATCGATATCTCGCGCGAGATGCTCGGGGCCGCACAGGCGCGGCTGGGCAATGGCGCGCGGCTGGCACTGGCCGATGCGAGCGCTTTTGACGCGGCGGCACTGCTCGGCACGGCGCGGTTCGATCGCGTCGTCATCTCGTTTGCGCTCTCGATGATCCCGCCATGGCAGCAAACGGTCGCCCATGCCGCCACCCTGCTGGCGCCGGGCGGATCGCTGCACATCGTCGATTTCCACGATGCCGCCGGTTTGCCCGGCCCGCTGCGCCGCCTGCTCCAAGCGTGGCTGACGCGCTTTCATGTGACGCCGCGCACCGAACTGGCCAAGCTGGCCCAGGACATCGCCACGCAGCAGGGCCTGTCTTGCCAGACCCATACCGGCGCCTTTGGCTATTACCGCCTGGTCGTGCTCACCCGGTCACGCTGACACCCTGTGCGCAGGCCTGTGGATAACCTGCGCACAATCCTTGGATATCGCCGGGAAAGCCTGTGCATTGCGCCGGCCCTGATCAGGCGCCTGCGCGCACGAACAGGCTCGCCAGTTCGACATGGGTGGACCAGCGGAACTGGCCCACAGCCTTGAGCCCTTCCAGGCGATAGCCGGCCGCCACCAGCGTTGCCGCATCACGCGCCCAGCTGGCCGGGTTGCAGCTGATATAGACCACCCGCGCCACGGTTGATTCCGCGATCTGCCCCACCTGCTCGCGCGCACCGGCGCGCGGCGGATCGAGCAGCACGGCAGCGAAGCGGTTCAGTTCTTCGGCCCGCAGCGGATTGCGGAACAGATCGCGGTGCAGCGCGTGCACCGGACGGCCCTGGCTGCGCGCCGCCGCCTGGCAGGCGAGATGCGCGTCGCGCGCGGCTTCCACCGCCAGCACCTTGGTGCCCGGCCCGGCCAGGGCAAAGGCAAACGTGCCCAACCCGGCGAAGAGATCGGCGACTGTGCTGGCGCCGGCCAGCCAGCCCTGTGCGACGGCGACCAGCGCCGCTTCGCCATCGGCTGTCGCCTGCAGGAACGCGCCCGGCGGAATGCCCACGGCGGTACCACCCAGGGTGATCGTCGCCGGATCAGGCTCCCACGTGGTTTCCGGGCCATAGCCGGTATCGATCGTCAGCCGCGCCAGGCGGTGATCGCGGGCGAAATCGAGCAGCGCCTCGGTCCGTGCCAGATTATCGGCCACCAGGCCGGAAAAGCCGACGGCCACGCCCTGGTCGGCCAGCGTCAGTTCCACGTCTACCGCCAGCTTACGATCCTGCCAGCTTTCCAGCAGCGTGCGCAGCGGGGCCACCAGCGCCATCAACTCGGGCGCAATGACGTGGCATTCGCGCATGTCGATGGTCTTGTGGCTGCCACCCTCGCGAAAGCCCAGCACCACGCGGCGGCCGATCGCCTGCGCATGCAGGGTGGCGCGGCGGCGGGTGCGCGGCGGCGAAAGGTGGGTGGGCTCGGGCGTGCCGGGGTCCAGTTCCTGCCCCTTGGCAGCGCCGATCACCCGGCTGCCGACGAAATCGGTCAGCGCGGCTTCGGAAAGATGCTGCAACTGGCAACCGCCACAGGCCGGGAAGTGCCGACAGGGCGGCTCGACATGGTTGGGCCCCCAGGTCAGCGTGCCATCGGCCTCCAGCATGTCACCGGGGGCAGAGAGTGCGACATAGCGGCCATCGGCCGTGGCGCCCTCACCCTTGGCGGCAACGCGCACGATCGGTGCCGCGCTCATGCCAGCACCTGTTGCATCGCACCGGCGATGGCATGGGCCAGATCGCCACTGGTGAAGGCCGGGCCGGCTAAGCGCGCCGCTTCGCCATGGAGCCACAGCCCTTCCTGCGCGGCGCGATGCGGGTCGCGCAGCACGGCCAGGCGGCTGGCAACGGTGCCAGCCAGCACATCGCCGCTGCCGGCCACCGACAGCCACGACGACGCGCGCGGCGCCACGGTCACTGCGCCATCGGGCGCGGCGATCACACTGTCCGGTCCCTTGAGAATCACCACAGCACGGGCGGCTTGCGCCAGTGCCACGGCGCGCGCGCACCGGTCACCCGTGCCGGAAAGTCCAAAATTGCGTTCCAAAACCCGCATCTCTCCATCATGCGGGGTCAACACCAAGGGTGTTCCCCGCAGCATCGCCGGCGCCAGCAAGACCAGCGCATCGGCATCAATCACCATGGGCCGGCCTGCTCCAAGCGCTGCAGCCAGGCGAGCCCGCGCTACATCATCACGGCCCAGCCCCGGCCCCACCAGCAACGCGGCAAAGCGATCATCGTCCAACGCGGCTGCCAGCGCCGCTTGTTTGGCCGTGTCGCGCACCACCAGTTCCGGCGGCGGCCCGGATAGCGCGCTTTCGCCCGCCAAGACCTGTACATAGCCTGCCCCACCGCGCAGCGCGGCCGTCGCCGCCAGAAGCGCCGCGCCGGGCATGGCACCGGCCACGATGCCCAGCAAGCCCCGGCGATACTTGTGCGCATCGGCCGTTGGCGCTGCCAAGACTGGCCGTGCCAGCACATGCGCCGCGCCGGGCACCGTGCCCACGCCGATATCCACCAGCCGCAGCGCGCCCATCTTGGCGCAAGCCGGCATGGCATAGTGGGCATGCTTCCATGCCCCCAAGGCCAAGGTCAGATGCCAATCGGGCAGACCGGGATTGAGGCATTCGCCGCTATCGCTGGCCACGCCGCTGGGCACATCGATCGCGATCCGATAGGCGTGCCGCGCGGCCAGATTGGCCAGCATCGCTGCCGATGCATCGTCCAGCGGCCGGGTCAGCCCGCTGCCGAACAGGCAATCGACCAGCACGCCGCCCAGCCCGTCAGCCGCGCTTTCCATAACGGTGCCGGCATACAGCGCCCGCGCCCGCTGCGCCGCCGGGGTGGCGGGCGGCCCGGGCGCGATCACGCACACACGCAAGCCCGCCTCGGCCAGATATTGCGCGATGACATAGCCATCGCCGCCATTGTTGCCCGGCCCGCACAGCACGGTCACGCGCCGCCCGGCCGCCACCCGGCGCACCCATTCCCCGGCGCCGCGCCCGGCCCGCTGCATCAGCGCATGAACATCGGTTCCAGCGGCGATCAGGGCGTCTTCGGCGGCGCGCATCTGCGCGACGGTGAGGATTTGCGCAGGGTCAGGGCTTGGCGGGAGCATCGGGTCCAGCCGGGGCACTGGCCGGGGCGTCGGCCTTCACTTTGGCGGGAAAGCGATAGCGGTCGCTGCCCACCGTCACTTCTAGCCGGCCATCGGCCAGCCACGCCACCTGGGCAGGCACCACACCGTCTGCCGTCACCACGCCGCGCCCGTCATCGACCTTGAGCAAGCGGCGAAATCCGCCAGCGGGATGATGCACGACCAACAGGTGCCGGCCCTGTTCCATCACCGGCTCCACCTTGCAATCGCGCGCAAAGGCCGTGGCGCCATCGGTGGCGCATTCGATAGTGACCATCGGCCGTTCCGGCGCAGAGCCGGCGCCCTGCCCGCAGGCAGCCAGCGCCAGCAGCGGCAGCAGCGGCAGCAGGGCGGCCGCGCGCAGCATCAGCTCCGCTTCAACTGCGCCAGGTCGCGCACCGCGCCGCGCGCCGCACTCGTCGTCATCGCGGCATAGGCCTGCAGGGCCACCGAAACCTTGCGCGCGCGCGGCTTGGCCGGTTGCCAGGCATCGGCGCCCTTGGCCTCCATCGCGGCGCGGCGGCGGGCGAGTTCATCGGCCGACACCAGCACGTCGATCTTGCGGCCAGGAATGTCGATGGCGATCAGGTCACCGGTTTCCACCAGGCCGATCGCCCCACCCTCGGCCGCCTCGGGCGAGACGTGGCCGATCGACAGGCCCGAGCTGCCGCCCGAAAAGCGCCCGTCCGTCACCAGCGCGCAGGCCTTGCCCAGGCCCTTGGACTTCAAATAGCTGGTGGGATAGAGCATCTCCTGCATGCCGGGACCGCCCTTCGGCCCTTCATAGCGGATCAGCACCACATCGCCTTCCACCACCTGGCCGGTGAGGATCGCGGTCACCGCGGCGTCCTGGCTTTCATAGACCTTGGCCGGGCCGGTGAACGTGAGGATGCTTTCATCCACGCCCGCCGTCTTCACGATACAGCCATCGGCGGCGATGTTGCCGGCCAGCACGGCCAGCCCGCCATCCTGGCTGAAGGCATGGGTCGCGCTGCGGATCACGCCGTTTTCGCGATCGAGGTCCAGCTCGGCCCAGCGGCGGCTCTGACTGAATGCGGTCTGCGTCGGCACGCCACCAGGGGCGGCACGATAGAATTCCTGTACCGAGGGCGCATTGGTGCGCGCCACGTCCCACTGCGCCAGCGCATCGGCCATGGTGCGGGCGTGCACCGTCGGCGTATCGGTGTGCAGCAGCCCGGCGCGGTCCAATTCGCCCAGGATCGCCATGATCCCGCCGGCGCGGTGCACGTCTTCCATGTGCACGTCGTTCTTGGCGGGCGCCACCTTGGACAGCACCGGCACCCGGCGCGACAGGCGATCAATATCGGCCATGGTGAAATCGACCCCGGCCTCGTGGGCGGCGGCCAAGAGGTGCAACACGGTGTTGGTCGAACCGCCCATGGCGATGTCGAGGCTCATCGCATTTTCGAACGCGCGGAAGTTGGCGATCGCGCGCGGCAGAGTGCTCTCGTCACCCTCTTCGTAATAGCGCTTGCACAGGTCCACAGCCAGGCGCCCTGCTTCCAGGAACAGGCGCTGGCGATCGGCGTGGGTCGCCAGGGTGGAGCCATTGCCGGGCAAGGACAGGCCGAGTGCTTCGGTCAGGCAGTTCATCGAATTGGCGGTGAACATGCCCGAGCACGAGCCGCACGTCGGGCAAGCCGAACGCTCGATATCGGCCACTTCCTCGTCAGTATAGTTGTCATCGGCGGCCACGACCATGGCATCGACCAGGTCGAGCGCGTGTTCCTTGCCACGCAGCACGACCTTGCCGGCTTCCATCGGCCCGCCCGACACGAACACCACGGGAATGTTGATGCGCATGGCCGCCATCAGCATGCCCGGCGTGATCTTGTCGCAGTTGGAGATACACACCATGGCGTCGGCGCAGTGCGCGTTGACCATGTATTCCACGCTATCGGCAATCAGATCGCGGCTCGGCAGCGAATAGAGCATGCCGTCGTGGCCCATGGCGATGCCATCATCCACGGCGATGGTATTGAATTCCTTGGCAACGCCGCCCGCGGCCTCGATTTCGCGTGCCACCATCTGGCCCAGGTCCTTGAGGTGGACGTGGCCCGGCACGAACTGGGTGAACGAGTTTACCACGGCGACGATCGGCTTGCCGAAATCGCCATCCTTCATCCCCGTTGCGCGCCACAGGCTGCGCGCGCCCGCCATGTTGCGGCCGTGGGTAGAGGTGCGGGAGCGGTAGGCGGGCATTGTTCGGAAACTCCAGGCATGCAATTTTCTCGCGCCGCGCAGGCGCAAGCACGTGCCCCTACTCCACGTGAGCCGACGCGTCCAAGGTTACATTTGCGACTTTTTGGCGAGGCCCGCAACCACCACCGGCAACAACCGGGAGAGCCGCGCGGCCCACTCCGCCTGGCCCGCCGCGTCGCCAATCAGATCCTGGCGCAGTTCCAGCCCAACATAGGCCCGCCCATGCGCCTCGGCATGGCGGTTCATCGTGGCATTGAGCAGACGCCCCGAATAGGGCTGCTGATCGCCCACGCACAGGCCCGGCTCTTGACCCAGCCAATTGAGCGCCAGATGTGCGGCGCGCGTATCGTCGTTGTACAACACGCCGACATGCCATGGCCGCTGCTGTTCGGGATCACTTGAAAGACGCGGCGTAAAGCTATGCAGTGAAAGGATAAGGGCCGGTTCATTCGCCGCCAGTATTCGCGCCAGCGCGGTATGATAAGGATCGAAGAACCGCGCCAGCCGCCCTGCGCGAGCAGCGGCGTCGAGCCGGTTGCCGGGGATCGCATGCCCGTCGCTCGCCTCGGGCACCACGCCCGGCGCATCGGCATCGCGGTTGAAATCGCAGACCAGCCGGCTCACCCCGCCCAGGAATGCCGCCACGCCAGGGGTTTGCGCCAGGATGGCGGCAATGCCGGCAACGCCAATGTCGATAGCCATGTGCTGGCTCAACAAGGCAGGATCGATACCCAGGTCGATATCGCCTGGCACACGCGCCGATGCGTGGTCGGAAACGATCAGCACCCCACCTGTTGTGGGTGTACCCAGCAGAGTCCAGGCCTCGGCGCTCATCGCAACGCTCCGGCCAGCGTCCACCATGCGCCAGGCATGGCCGCCTGCGCGGCATCGCGCGCGGCCGTATCGTCAAACAGCGCAAAGCAAGTTGCGCCAGACCCAGACATGCGCACCAGCCAGGCGCCCGTGGCGCGCAGCGCGGCGAGCACCTCACCGATTTGCGGCACCAGCGCCAGCGCCGGTGCTTCCAGATCGTTGCGCCCGTCCAGCGCGATGGTGCGCAGGTTTCCGGTCGGCAGCGGGCCGCGATCGACGCCATCCCAGCCCTTGAACACCGGTCCGGTCGCCAGCGGAATGCGCGGATTGACCAGCAGCACCGGGCAGCCGGCCAAGTCGTTGTCCACCGCTTCCAACTCGGTGCCGGTACCGCGCCCGATGCAAGCCTGGCTCGCCACGCAAGCGGGCACATCGGCGCCCAGCGCAGCGGCGCGCGCGTGCCAATCCTTCGGCAGGCCCTGCGCCCGCTCGACCAGGCGAAACACTGCGCCGGCGTCGGCCGATCCACCACCCAGCCCAGCCGCCACCGGCAAGCGCTTTTCCAGCGTGACCGCCCAGCCTTGCTCACGCGGCAGCGTGGTCAGCGCCTTGGCCACGATATTGCCAAAGGGATCGGCCAGTTCACCGCCGAATTCACCCACCACGCGCAAGGCATCCTGCGCTGCCGGGCTTACTGCCAGTTCATCGCCCGCGTCGACAAAGGCGAACGCGGTTTCCAGCGCGTGATAGCCGTCCTGGCGCCGCGCGCGCACGTGCAGCGCCAGGTTGATCTTGGCAAAGGCCATTTCATGCATGGTTTGAACAACGGGGCCTTACATATTGGGATAATTGGGACCGCCACCACCTTCGGGCGTGACCCAGTCGATGTTCTGGGTCTTGTCCTTGATGTCGCAGGTTTTGCAATGCACGCAGTTCTGCGCGTTGATCTGCAAACGCGGAGTGCCTTCTTCCACACCCACGAATTCATAGACACCCGCCGGGCAGAACCGCGCCTCTGGCCCGGCATAAAGCGGCAGGTTGACGCGCGTGGGCACCTCGGGGTCTTTCAACACCAGGTGGCACGGCTGGTCTTCTTCGTGGTTGGTGTACGAGAACGACACGCTGGTCAGGCGATCGAAGCTGATCACGCCATCGGGCTTGGGATAGGCGATCGGCTTGTAGAGATCGGCGCGCTGCGTCGCCTCGGCATCGGTATGATGCTTGAGGCCCTTGACCGGATTGACCTTGAGCACGCGGGCCCACATGTCGGCCCCGGCCAGGATCGTGCCCCACGAACCGCCGAACTTCGACACCAGCGGCTGGGCGTTCTGCACCAGCTTGAGTTCCTTGGCGATCCAGCTGTCGCGCACGGCGGCATCGTATTCCACCATGTCGTCATGTTCACGCCCGGCGGCGGCTGCCGCCACTATCGCCTCGGCCGCCAGCATACCGCTTTTCATCGCGGTATGGCTGCCCTTGATGCGCGGCACGTTGACGAAACCGGCCGAGCAGCCGATCAGCGCGCCACCGGGGAACGAGAGGCGCGGCACTGATTGCCAGCCGCCTTCGTTGATCGCGCGCGCGCCATAGGCCACGCGGCGGCCACCTTCCAGGATGGCGCGGATTTCCGGGTGCTGCTTCCAGCGCTGGAATTCCTCGTAGGGATAGACATAGGGGTTGGCGTAATCGAGCGCGGTGACAAAGCCCAAGGCCACCTGGTTGTTGGCCTGGTGATAGAGGAACCCGCCGCCCCACGAATTGCTTTCCGAAAGGGGCCAACCCTGGGTGTGCAGCACGCGGCCCGGCACGTGCTTGGCCGGATCGATGTCCCACAATTCCTTGATACCCAGGCCATAGACCTGCGGCTGGCAATCGCGCTCAAGATCGTAATGCTGCTTGAGCCGCTTGGTCAGGCTGCCGCGCGCACCCTCGGCAAACAGGGTGTACTTGGCATGCAGTTCCATGCCGGGCTGGTAATCGCCCTTGTGGCTGCCATCCTTGGCCACGCCCATGTCGCCCGTGGCCACGCCTATCACGGCGCCGGCCTCGTTGAACAGCACTTCGGCAGCGGGGAAGCCGGGGAAGATTTCCACGCCGAGTTCGGTCGCCTGTTCGGCCAGCCAGCGGCACAGGTTGCCAAGCGAACCGGTGTAGTTGCCCTCGTTCGACATGAACGGCGGCATCGGCCAGTGCGGGATGGCGTACTTCTTGGTCTTGGTCAGCACCCAGTGCCAGTTGTCGGTCACCGGCACTTCGGCCATCGGGCAGCCCATGGTGCGCCATTCGGGCAGCAGTTCGTCCAACGCCTTGGGATCGACCACCGCGCCAGACAGGATATGCGCGCCGATTTCGGAGCCCTTTTCCAGGATGCACACCGAAAGTTCGGGATTGAGCTGCTTCACCCGGATCGCGGCAGCCAGGCCTGCAGGCCCACCACCGACGATCACCACGTCATAAGGCATCGATTCCCGTTCGCTCATCGTCCCCGCTCCATCGCCCGTTCCTGCTGAGGGCTGTTAACCACGCGATTATGCAGCGCAGCCTTGAAAGCTGGGGCGCCCAAGGTCAATAGGGTGTGCATGACAAGCCGCCTCATGAGACAAAAAGGCATCGCGCCACAGGTTGCGGCATGAGCCAGCCCCCTGCCGGCACGGCCGCCGGCCATTCCCTGTCTGCCCTGGTCGACGCTGCCTTTGCCTGGTGGGAGGATGCCGGGCTCGATGGAATGTTGAGCGATACGCCGCAATCCTGGCTGGAAAGCGACCGCAAGGCTGCGGCCAAGGCCAATGCCAAGGCCGGAAATGGCGCCGCCAGCTTTGCCCCGCCACCACCGCCGCCGGCGATGGGCGGCCTGTCGCGGGATTGGCCGCAAACCCTTGATGATTTCCACGCCTGGTGGCTGGAAACGCCGAGCCTGCCCTTCCCGCCAGCGCGCCGCATCGCCCCCACCGGCCCCGCCGGCGCGCCGCTGATGATCCTGTTGCCCATGCCCGAGGCGGATGACGAGGCAGGCCTGCTCAGCGGTCGAGGCAGCAAGGTGGTGGACGGGATGCTGGCCGCTTTGGGCCTGGCGCGCGAACAGGTCTATTGCGCCGCCGCCCTGCCGGTGCATGTGCCGATGCCCGATTGGGGCCAGTTGCGGGCAGAAGGCCTGGGCGCACTCCTCGCCCATCACGCCGCCCTTGCCGCGCCGCAACGCGTGCTGATCCTGGGCCGCAGCGGCATTTCAACGCTTCTTGGCCACAGCTTGCCGAATAATGCTGCCGATTTACGAGAGTTTAACCATGACGGTGGATGCGTACCTGCGGTTTTCGCATACGATCTTGCGGCGCTCGTGGCTCGCCCGGCGCACAAGGCGGCCTTGTGGAACCGCTTGCTTGACTGGACGGGAACAGACCTGACGTGATGATCCGGCGCTTTCACCGCGCTTGCCTGCCGGCTGCAGCCCTTGCCTGCATCGCCGGCCTGGCCGCGCCTGCACACGCCAACAGCGCGGCCGTGGAGTACTTCCGCAGCCGGGCAGACCGCACCGCGGTGCCAACCCTGCTCAGCCAGGACGACCGCACCTATTACACCCAGCTGTTCGCCGCGATCGAGCGGCAGGACTGGACCAATGTCCAGACCATGCTGGCCCAGCGCAGCGATGGCCCGCTTCAGGCCGTGGCCCGTGCGCAGTATTATCTGGCCGCCACCTCGCCCAAGGCGGATCTCGCCTCGCTCACCGATCTGATCGCCCGCGCGCCCGATCTGCCGTGGACCGACCAGCTCGGCCGCCTGGCGCTCAAGCGCGGGGCCATCTCGCTGCCGATCACGCCCAGCGCGCAATCGTTCGCCACGCTGCCCAGCACGCCGCGCCGCACCCGCCCGCGCAGCATTGCCGATGGCACGATGCCCGATAGCGTGGCCCAGGCCATTCAAGAGCGGATCAAGGCTGATGACCCCACCGGCGCGCGCGTGCTGCTCGATGGGATCGACGCCAACCTTTCCTCCGACGCCCGCGCCGAATGGCGCCAGAAGGTCGGCTGGAGCTTCTACATCGAAAACGACGATGCCAACGCCCGGCTCGTCGCGCTGTCCGCCACGCAGGGCGGCTCTGGCCCATGGGTGGCCGAGGCGCTGTGGACCGCCGGGCTCGCTGCCTGGCGCATGGACGATTGCATGGCCGCGGCCGATGCGTTCCAGCAGGCAGCGACGCAGGGCAGCAACCCGGAACTGGTTTCGGCCGGCTATTACTGGGCCAGCCGCGCCATGGTGCGCTGCCGCCAGCCGGAAAAGGTGTCTGGCATGCTGCGCGCTGCTGCCCGCAACAGCGACACGCTCTATGGCATGATGGCCGCAGAGGCGCTGGGCCTGCGCAGCGCGACGCCGCCCGCAGCGCCCGATTTCTCCGCTACCGATTGGCAATCGCTCCGCGATGTCAACAATGTGCGCCTCGCCGTCCAGCTTGCTGAAATCGGTGAGGATGGTCTGGCCGACGATGTGCTGCGCTATCAGGCGCGGATCGGTGCGCCCAGCCAGTATGCCCCGCTTTCGCGCCTGGCGCGCGACCTGGGCCTGCCATCCACCCAGCTGTGGATGGCCTATAACGCCCCGGCTGGCGCGCGCGCTGATGAAGCGGCACGCTTCCCCGCGCCCAAGTGGGTCCCGGCCAATGGCTGGAAAGTCGATCCCGCGCTGCTCTTTGCCCACTCGCTGCAGGAATCGAACTTCCGCACGGCGGTAACCAGCCCGGCCGGCGCCAAGGGCCTGATGCAGGTGCTGCCTGGCACCGCCCGCGACATGGCGCGGGCCGATCCGGTCATGCAGGGCCGCGACACCCAGCTCGATCTGCCCGGCGTGAACCTGGCGTTTGGCCAGACCTACCTCACGCGGCTGCGCGACAATGGCGCCACCGGCGGGCTGCTGCCCAAGGTGATCGCCGCCTACAACGCCGGCCCGATGCCGGTGGCGCGCTGGAACACCCAGGTGAAGGACCAGGGTGATCCGCTGCTGTGGATGGAATCGATCCCCTATTGGGAAACGCGCGGCTATGTTTCGGCCGTGATGCGCAACTACTGGATGTATGAACGTCAGGCCGGTGGCCCGTCGGATAGCCGGATCGGCCTGGTCCAGGGCTTGTGGCCCAAGTTCCCGGGCCTGGCCGGCGCAGACAATGTCCGGGTTGCGATGGGCGGGAATTGAGCGCATCACGCCGCCATGGCCATAGACACGACGCGCACTTTCAAGCCGATCAACATCGCCCTGCTCACCGTGTCCGACACGCGCGGACCGGATGAGGACACCTCGGGCGACATCCTTGCCCAGCGCATTCGCGATGCCGGACACGCCCTGGTGGCGCGCGGCATCGACAAGGACGATGCTGGCGTCATCGCCACGCGGCTCAACAACTGGATCGACGATCCCAAGGTCGATGCCGTGGTGATCACCGGCGGCACCGGCCTGACCGGCCGCGACGTGACGCCAGAGGCGCTCGACCGGGTAAAGACCCGCGACATTCCCGGCTTTGGTGAGCTGTTCCGCTGGCTCAGCTACAAGACCATCGGCACCAGCACGATCCAGTCCCGCGCCTGCGCCGTGGTGGCGCGCGGCACCTATATCTTTGCCCTGCCCGGCTCGAACGGCGCGGTGAAGGATGGCTGGGACGGCATCCTCGCCGAACAGCTCGACAGCCGCAATCGCCCCTGCAACTTCGTCGAACTGATGCCAAGGCTGCTCGAAAAGTAAGCTCCTCCCCGGCCCGGGGAGGGGGACCGCGCGAAGCGTGGTGGAGGGGATTGCCAACCAGACGCGCCGTGTGAGGGGCAAACACCCCTCCACCACCGCTTCGCGGCGGTCCCCCTCCCCGTGCCGGGGAGGATCAGCCTTCCCCTGCCCGCATGTTCATGCTATGTTCTCATGCATGCAACCGATCAAAGGCAGGGGTGCGCAATCCGGCGCGGTGCCCACGCGCTTTGGCCTTGCCCAGCGCGAGGCCGATGGCGACTGGCGCGACATGGCGCCCGATATCGACGGCGCCGCCCCGCCCCTGCGCACGACAGTGACCGAGGAATTTCCCAAGTCGGTCCTCACCTTCAACGCCTCTCCCGACATTCCGTTTGACCGCAGCGTCAATGCCTATCGCGGCTGCGAGCATGGCTGCATCTATTGCTACGCCCGGCCAACCCACGCCTATCACGATCTCTCGCCGGGCCTGGATTTCGAGACGAAGCTGTTTGCCAAACCGCAGGCGGCGGTGCTTCTGCGCCAGGCCTTTGCCAAGCGCGGATATAGCCCAAGGCCGCTGGCCATGGGCACCAACACCGATCCCTATCAGCCGATCGAGCGGGATTATCGCATCACGCGCCAGGTGCTGGAACTGTGCCTGGACGTGGGCCACCCCGTCACCATTACCACCAAGTCTGCGCGCGTGCTGGATGATCTCGATCTGCTGCGCGCCCTGGCGGCGCGCCGGCTGGTGGCGGTCGGCATCTCGATCACCAGCCTCGATCCGCGCCTGTCCAGCCTGCTCGAACCGCGCGCCGCCAGCCCGGCCAAGCGCATGGCGGCGCTCGGTACTTTGGTGGAGGCCGGGGTTCCCGCGCATGTCGGCGTCTCGCCGATCATCCCGGCCATTACCGATCAGTTCCTCGAACAGATCCTGATGGACGCCGGCGCCCTTGGCGTGCGCTCGGCCAGCTGGATCATGCTGCGCCTGCCGCACGAGGTCGCGCCGCTGTTCCGCGAATGGCTCGATACCCATTTTCCCGACCGCGCCGCCAAGGTGATGCACACCGTGCAATCGATGCGTGGCGGCAAGGATTATGACGCCAGCTTCCATACCCGGATGAAGCCCAAGGGCGTTTGGGCCGATCTCGTCCGCACCCGCTTTCGCCTGGCGTTGCGCCGCGCCGGCATCCCGCAAGAGCGGCTCGATCTGGATTGCAGCCAGTTCCGCGCGCCTTCGCGGGATGGGCAGATGAACTTGTTTTGAGAGGTGCGGCGCATGATTTCCACCACCCCCAACCCCCTCCTCTTCAGAGGAGGGGGTTGGGGGTGGTGGAAACCTGAGCGCCCAATTAATCCGCGACCGGCTCATACTTGCGCGCGCCGGTCAGCGGATCGTACCACACTTCCACCACCGCGCCGGTTTCCACGTCCACTTCGCACTCGCCGGTGCGCTGCCACTGCACCTGTCCTTCGGGCGTCCGCGCGCGGTAACGCCCTTCGAACAGCGTGCCGAGCGCAATGACCGCGCCAAGGCCGATCAAGCCCCAGCCATGACCCGTCACCAGATGCAGGGCCACTCCGCCCAGGCCGACCAGCCCCGCCGTCACCAGCGCGGCGATGCGCGCCCCGCCGGTCACGGCCTGGCCAGCTTCACGGCCGTGCCATAGGCCACCACCTCGTTCATGGTCTGGCCGATGGAGCCGGAATCGAAACGCATCATCACCACGGCGTCGGCACCCATCAGCCGCGCATTCATCACCAGCCGATCGATCGCGTGGCGCCGCGTATCTTCGACCAGCGCCGAATATTCCTTGATCTCGCCGCCAATGATCGTGCGCAGGCCCGCCACGATGTTGCCAGCCAGGCCGCGGCTGCGCACCACCACGCCGAACACCTGCCCTAGGCTTTCCACCACTTCATGGCCGGCGATGTTTTCGGTGGTCGTGACGATCATGGTTCTCTCCCGTTGATTGCCGCCGATGATGGCGCTTGATCCCATGAAAAGCCATGGAATTGTGCGCGCAGATCCTTCTTGGAAATCTTGCCGGTGCCGGTGTGCGGCAGGCTTTCGACAAAGACCACGGCATCGGGAAGCCACCATTTGGCAACCCGGCTGGCCAGATAGTCGCGCAGGTCATCCGCCGTGGCGGTCATTCCAGGGCGCAGCACCACCACCAGCAGCGGGCGTTCGTCCCAGCGCGGATGGGGAATGCCGATCGCGGCGGCTTCGGCCACGGCCGGATGGCCAACGGCGATGTTTTCCAGATCGACCGAGCTGATCCATTCGCCGCCGGATTTGATCACGTCCTTGGTCCGGTCGGTGATCTGCAACGTGCCCTCGGGGTGGAGAATCGCCACATCGCCGGTGTCGAACCAGCCGTCGCCATCCACGGCATCGGCCTCGGCCTTGAAATAGCGCTGGATCACCCACGGCCCACGAACCTGCAGCGCGCCTGCTGTCTTGCCATCGCGGGGCAGCACGCGCGTGGCATCGCCCAGGTCAACGCAGCGCATCTCCACGCCGAACGGCGGCCGCCCCTGCATCGTCTTGAGCGAAACCTGCGCCTGGAAATCGAGCGTGTCCCAGTTCCACGGCTCACCGCCAGACGTGCCGATGGGCGAGGTTTCGGTCATGCCCCAGGCATGGCTGACGCGCAGCCCCGCCGCCATGAACCGCTCCACCAGGGTGCGCGGCAGGGCAGATCCGCCACACAGCACATCGCGCAGTGCCGGCGGAAAGGCGCCATCGGCCGTGGCATCGACATATTGCGTCAGCCCCAGCCAGACTGTGGGCACACCCGCCACGGCGGTTACCGCGTGGCGATGCAGCAGATCGCACAGCACCGCCGGCTCGGCCACGGCGGAAAACACCAGCTTGGCGCCCACGCTCGCCGCCGCCCATGGCGCGCCCCAGCAGGCGGCATGGAACATCGGCACCACCGGCAGCATCACACTGCGGCTTTCCAGGCCAAAGACCTGGTTTTGCAGCATCGAGAGTGCATGCAGCACGGTGGACCGGTGGGAATATAGCACGCCCTTGGGGTTGCCCGTGGTGCCGCTGGTATAGCTCAGCATGCAGGCTTCGCGCTCGTCTCCCTCCACCCAATCGGCACGGTCATCGCCGATCCAATCGGCAAAGGCTGGCGCAGGCCCATCGCTGTCAAAACAGACGTAGTGCTCCACGCTGGGCCAACGCGGTTTCATCCGCTCGACCAGCGGAGCAAACACCGCGTCGAACAGCATGACCTTGTCTTCGGCGTGGTTGACGATGAACTCCAGCTGATCCTCGAATAGGCGCGGGTTCACCGTGTGCAGCACTGCCCCGGCGCCGGGAATGCCATACCAGGCAGCCAGGTGGTGGGCGTGGTTCATGGCCAGCGTCGCCACGCGATCGCCCGGCTCCACCCCGACACGGCGCAACGCGGCCGCGAGCCGCGCCGCCACGTCGCGCACCTCTCTCCAGGTGGTTTCGGTTTCGCGGCCATCCGCCCAGCGGCTGACGATTGCCCGCGTGCCATGCTCTCGCGCGGCGTGATCGACCAAGCGGCCCACACGCAGCGGCCAGTCCTGCATTCCGCCCAGCATCGCTCTGCCCTTTCGTTACTGCCGGGTCTTGTCGCCCGGCTGACGTGTTATTTCACCAGCCGCAGGTCAGCCTTGGCCGTCAGCGCCATGTTGGCCAGCCCTTCGATCGGCACCAATCGTTCGATCAAATCGCTGTCGAGCTTGAAATTGCGCCCCAGCCGCACGCGCGGCTCGGCCCCGCTTGCGGTGCGCAGCCGGGCGATCACTTCGCCCTTGCCATCGGGCTCGCGCGGCAAGAGCAGCGCCAGTTCGCGCAAGGCATCCTCGCGTGTCACGTCCAGCGTCAGGTGCATGCGCGCCGCGCTGGTCACGCTCGACAGCGGGCGGGCGCCGCGCACGGTCACGCGTGGCGGCTCGTCAGGGTTGGGCCGATCGAGTTCGACATTGAGCAGCACGCAGGTGCCTTCGCGCGCCCAGGCGACGAAATCGTCGACCAGGGTTTCTTCAAAGCACGAGGCCGAAAACAGCCCGCTGCTGTCGGAAAAATCGGCCATGACAAAGTCCTTGCCGCGCTTGGTCTTGCGCTTCTGGACGTTTTCCACCAGCGCCGCCATTACTGCGGCCGATCGCGCGGCGCCACCGCCATCGCCAGAACCCGCCATCAGGCTGCCATAGGTGCGCGCGCCATTGGCGCTCGCCACGGCGCGGTATTCCTCCACCGGGTGCGCGGCGAAATAGAAGCCGAAGTTCTCGCGCTCGGCCGCCATCTGATCGGCGCGGCTCCACGGCTTGGTTTCCGCCAGCCGCGTAGCCGGCTGATCATGCCCGTCGCCGCCGAACAGGCCGCCCTGGCCAGAGGTGCGGCTGCGCACCGCTTCATCAGCCACGGCCATCAACAGTTCGGCGTTGGCAATGATCTTGGCCCGGTTCGGCTCCAGCCCATCGAGCGCGCCGGCCGCAGCCAGGGCTTCGAGCTGGCGCCGGTTCATCGAGCCGGCCGGGATGCGCTTGAACAGATCGTCGAGCGTGGCAAACGGGCCACTCGCCTCCCGCTCCGCGACGATCGCGTCCATCGCCTTTTCCCCCACGTTGCGCAGGCCAGCCAGGGCATAGCGCACGGCGTGGCCATCGGCAGTCCGCTCCACGGTGAATTCGGCTTCGGAATGGTTGATGTCAGGCCCGGCCAGCGCCACGCCGTTGCGGCGCATGTCGTCGACGAAGATGTTGAGCTTTTCCGATTGGTGCATGTCGAAGCACATCGACGCGGCATAAAATTCGTGCGGGTAATGCGCCTTGAACCAGGCGGTGTGATAGGCCAGCAAGGCATAGGCGGCAGCGTGGCTCTTGTTGAAGCCATAGCCGGCGAACTTGTCGATCAAGTCGAACAGTTCGTTGGCCTTGCCTGCCTCGATCTGCGACACCTCCTTGCACCCGGCCACGAAGCGCAGGCGCTGCTGGTCCATTTCCGCCTGGATCTTCTTGCCCATGGCGCGGCGCAACAGGTCGGCGTCACCCAGCGAATAGCCCGCCAGGATCTGCGCGGCCTGCATCACCTGTTCCTGGTACACAAAAATGCCATAGGTTTCAGCCAGAATGACCGACAGCTTTTCATGCGGATATTCAATTGCTTCCAGCCCGTTCTTGCGACGGCCGAACAGCGGAATGTTGTCCATCGGGCCAGGGCGATAGAGCGAGACGAGCGCGATGATGTCACCGAAATTGGTGGGCTTCACCGCCGCCAGCGTGCGCCGCATGCCTTCCGATTCCAGCTGGAACACGCCGACCGTGTCACCCACCTGGAGCAGGCGATAGACTGCGGCGTCATCGAGCGGCAGCAGCGACAGATCGATGGTGATGCTGCGCTTGGCCAGCAGATCCACCGCCTTGCGCAGCACCGACAAGGTCTTGAGGCCGAGGAAGTCGAACTTGACGAGGCCCGCATCCTCGACATGCTTCATGTCGAACTGGGTCACCGGCATGTCTGACCGCGGATCGCGATAGAGCGGCACCAGTTGCGCCAGCGGCCGGTCCCCGATCACCACGCCCGCCGCGTGGGTAGAGCTGTTGCGCGGCAGGCCTTCCAACTGGCGCGCCAGGTCGATCAAGCGCTTGACCTCGGGATCGCGATCATACTCGCGCTTCAATTCCATCACGCCGTTGAGCGCACGCTCCAGCGTCCAGGGATCGGTGGGATGGTTGGGCACCATCTTGCACAGCCGGTCGGTCTGGCCATAGCTCATCTGCAGGATGCGCCCGGTATCACGCAGCACGGCGCGGGCTTTCAGCTTACCGAACGTGATGATCTGCGCCACGTGATCGGCGCCATATTTGGCCTGGACATAGCGGATCACTTCGCCACGCCGCGTTTCGCAGAAGTCGATATCGAAGTCTGGCATCGATACGCGTTCCGGGTTGAGGAAGCGTTCGAACAGCAGGCCCAGCTTGATCGGATCGAGATCGGTAATGGTCAGCGCCCAGGCAACCAGCGAGCCGGCGCCCGAACCACGGCCCGGCCCCACCGGAATGTCATGATCCTTGGCCCACTTGATAAAGTCGGCCACGATCAGGAAGTAGCCGCCAAAGCCCATGCGGTTGATGATCGAAACCTCGAACTCCAACCGCTTGCGGTATTCCAGCACCTCGTCCCACACGCCCGCCGCGACAAGTTCGGGGTAGTCTGCGCCGTCCGGTTCGGCTTCGGGCTCCAGGCACAGGACCTGCGCCAATTCGGCGTGGCAGTGTTCCGGGTAATAGGGCTTGAGCCGGGCAACCAGGCCAGTGCGGCTGTCGCGCGCGCAGGCCAGCGCCTCCCCTTCCTTGTCGCCAGCCAGGCTGGGCAGGATCGGCTTGCGCTTGGGCGGAATGCAGGCGGTGCGCTGCGCCACCACCAGGGTGTTGGCCAATGCCTCGGGCAGATCGGCGAACAGTTCCTGCATCGCCTCGATCGGCTTGATCCACCATTGGGCCGACGACCGCGGCCGATCCGGGCTGTCGACATGGGTGGAACTGGCAATGCACAGCATGGCATCATGCGCATCATAGAACTGCGCATCGGCAAAGCAGGCCGGATTGGTCGCCACCAGTGGCAGATCGCGATCATAAGCTAGTGCGATCAGCGCCGCTTCGGCAGCTTCCTCGCTGGCCTCGTTCCGGCGCGCCACTTCGATATAGAGGCGATCGGGAAACAGCGCCTGCAACCGCGTGCAATAGGCTTCGGCCGCAGACTGCTGTTCGCCGGCCAGCAGGCGCACCAGCGCCCCTTCGCCCGCCGCCGTCAGGCAGATCAGGCTGTCGGTATAGCCTTCCAGATCGGACAGCAGCACGTGCGGTGCATGCTCCAGCGGGCGATCGAGGTGGGCTCGGCTGACCAGATGGCAGATATTGTCATAGCCGCGCGAATCCTGGGCGTAGAGCGCCAGCCAATCGATCGTCGGCGCCTGCGGGCCAAAGCCGGGGCTAGATGCCCCCTCGCGTTCGGGCCGGGCAACGGCCAGCATGGTGCCGATGATCGGCTGGACGCCACCGTCCTTGCACGCCTTGGCAAAGGCAGCACTGCCGTAAAGGCCATTACGGTCGGTAATAGCGATGGCCGGGAAGCCGCGCTTTTCTGCGGTCTTGGCAATCGCCTTGGGGTCGATCGCCCCGTCCAGCATGGTGTACGACGAAAAGACGCGCAGCGGAACGAAGGGTGCGAAGGCCATGTCATCAAGATAGCATGGCCTTCGCCCGATTTTGAGGGGCAGCGCGCCCTCATCAACAGATAACGATCACCCCTTGGCCCGCTGGCCGTCAATCCAGGCGTCAACCCGTCCTTCCAGCACCGACAGCGGCACCGAACCGGCGCTCACCACCAGATCGTTGAAGCCGCGCAGATCGAACTTGGTGCCCAGCGCGGCCTGCGCCTTTTCCCGCAGCGCGACGATTCGCAGCATGCCCACCTTGTAGCCAGTCGCCTGCCCCGGCACGGTGATATAGCGCCGCACTTCCGAACGGGCCTGCTGCGCCGGCAGACGCGCGGTGTCGATCAGGTATTGCACGGCCTGGTCTTCCGACCAGCCCTTGGCATGGATGCCGGTATCCACCACCAGGCGCGCGGCGCGGAACAGTTCGGCATCCAGCCGCTCCAGATCGGCGGCGGCGTCAGGGAACGCCCCCATTTCGCTGCACAGCCGCTCGGCATAGAGCGCCCAGCCCTCGCTGAACGCGACATAGGTATAGGCCTTGCGGAACTGCGGCGTACCGGTCTGCCGCACCTGGATATCGCCCTGCATCAGGTGGCCGGGAATGCCCTCGTGGCACATCAGGGTATAGAGCGTGGCGTCGGGGTCTTTCTCGCCCAGCATGTGCAGCCACACCCGGCCCGGCCGCTTGCCATCGGCGCTGGCAAAGGCGGCATGGGCAGCGCCACCGGCCACCTCGCTGAACGCCGGCTCGCGCACCACTTCGGTGCCGTAGGCAGGCAGCATGGTGAACACCTTGGGTAGCAGGGCGCGGTTGGCATTGACGATGGCGTTGGACTTGGCCAGGCGCGCGGCGCGCAGGTCGTCGGTCCACGGGCGCGGCGGGTCCTTCGCGACGATATCGGCCCGCAGCGCAGCAGCATCGGCAAACCCGGCCTGGCGTGCCAGGGCATCTTCAGCGGCATTGATGCGCGTCACTTCGGCAAGGCCGGTCTGGTGAATTTGTTCGGGCGTCAGGTCGGTCGTGGTGTTGAGGCGCAGCGCCGCAGCATACCAGTCTGCCCCGCCCGGCAGCGTGCCGACGCCGACCACGCCCGAACGCGCCTTGTCCAGATGGCCCTGCGCCCAGGCGATTACCCGCTCATAGGCTGGCTGCAAGGCGCGCACCGCATCGACAGCCTGCTCGGTCAGCTGGGCTGCCTGCACCGGCGAAATCGCCTTGGCCGCCAGCAGTTTGGCGATCTTGGTTTCGGCATCGTTGAGCAAGGGCGAGGCCGGGCCGTTGTCGAACGGCGCGCCGGTGATCAGACCCTTGCTGCCGGAAATCACGCGCTCCAGCTGAAACCGCGGCGGCAAGATGCCCATCGCCGCCGATTGGGTGGATTGGCCGATCGCGGTGTCGAGCACCGCCGGGATCGCGCGCAACCGCGTGATATAGGCGGCCATGTCTGAAGCGTCCTGCACCTGATGCGTGTTGATCAGGAAATTGGGCAGTTCGGCGTGGACGGAATAGAGGTAGGAATAAAACGGCGGCTGATAACGGCGAAAACGGTATTGCAGTTCGGCGCGATCGAGTTCCAATGCCCAGATATCGTAGTTGATCCGCCCTTCAGGAGAGAGCGCATCGCGAGAAAACGCGGCTTTCATCCGGGCAACACTGCCCCGCCGCCATTCCAGGCGCCGCAGCATGCCAGCATCGCTGTTGTCGTCCAGCCGGTCCATGCCTTCCTTGCGGCCTAGGCGGGTGGCAAGCTGGGGCCGCAGCGCCAATTCAGCGGTAAATTCCTTGTCGAGAAATGCCGCCAGGCGCGCGTCCTGCGCTGCGGCGGCGCTGGTCGGCGCGGTGGCGGAAGGCGCGGTGGACGTATCACGCGCCAGCGCAGCGCCGCCTGCCAGGCATGACACCATGGCTGTGGCAGCCAGCATGGCGTGAATTGGCTTGATCATGATTGCCCCCTGCGTCGATTGTGCGGTTGGGGTTTTTGTACAAAACCTCCAACTGTTTACAACCGAAACAAGCTGGGCTGTGGAAGGAGCCTGGAACGCCGCAAGGGGTATGCGCAATTCACCCGCGAGTAATCACAGCATGCGGCCTAGGGCCGAAGAGCAGCGGGACCCCAGATCAAGTCCGGGGTGTCGAGACATACGTCTGGTTTAGAATTAACGTCACCCCGGACTTGATCCGGGGTCCCGATCCTTAATTCGTTCGCACGCCATCAAAGCAAAGCGACAATGTCAGCCTCGATCGCCTCGGGCTTGTCGGTGGGCGCATAGCGGCGCACGACATGGCCGTTGCGATCGATCAGGAACTTGGTGAAGTTCCATTTGATCGCCTTCGTTCCCAAAACGCCGGGCGCCTGCGCCTTGAGCCAATCGAACAAGGGTTCGGCCTCGTCGCCGTTGACGTCAACCTTGGCCATCAGGGGAAAGCTCAGGCCGAAATTCACCTGGCAAAAGCTGGCGATCTCGTCAGCCGAGCCGGGCTCTTGCGCGCCGAACTGGTTGCAGGGAAACGCCAGGATTTCGAACCCGGCATCGCGGTGACGGCGCCATAGCGTTTCCAGGCCTTCGTATTGCGGGGTAAAACCGCATTTCGATGCGGTGTTCACCACCAGTACGACTTTGCCGACCCGGTCGGCCAAGCTGACCCGCTCACCATTGGGCAAGCGCGCGTCGAAATCGGCAATGGTCTTCGGCTCGCTTATGGCAGAATCATGCATGGCATTGCTCCGCAGGCATCGCTCCGGGTCGGTCCCGTCTCCATGCCGTGTTGCCACGGCTTGGCCCCCGAAATCAATGCCTTGGTTCACCGCATTAAAGCGGGAAGTCAGCCCGCTTGAACAGTTCCAACGCTTCGGCCGGGCCATAGCTGCGATCACCGGACTTTTCGATGACGAGGTCGTTGCGATCGGCTTCGGGCATGCGGCCCATCATGCGGACCATTTCAGCAAAGCTGCCCGAATGCAGCACGGCAAAGCCATGCAGCACGCTGCCCGCGGCATCGCGCGTCACGATCGTAGCGTGATCGTTCCAGAAATCTTGGGCACCTGCGCGGCCTTCGGCACGAATTGTGGTATTCATCTGATAAAACCCTCCTTGGGTTCCCCGGCAACGCACAAAGCGTCCTCCGGTTTCCATAGCAAAGCAATACCTGTGTGAACCTGGGCTTACACCAGGACGCCCTCGTTCAGACGCATGACCCGGTCCATGCGCACGGCAAGCCGTTCGTTGTGCGTAGCGACCAGCGCCGCGCTGCCCTCGCCGCGCACCAGCTTGAGAAATTCGTCGAGCACGCGGTCGGCGGTCGCCTCGTCCAGATTGCCGGTTGGCTCATCGGCCAGCACCAGCGCCGGCCGATTGGCCAGCGCGCGTGCCACGGCAACGCGCTGCTGTTCGCCGCCCGAAAGCTGACTGGGGCGATGGTCGAGGCGGTGGCCCAGGCCCAGCGCAGTGAGCAGTTCGGTCGCCCGCTCGCGCGCCTCCCGCTCCGCCTTGCCCGAAACGAGCTGGGGCAGGATGACGTTTTCGGTGGCGTTGAAATCGGGCAGAAGATGGTGGAATTGATAGACAAAACCCAGGTGATCGCGGCGCAACACGGTGCGGGCATCGCCGTTGAGCTTGGCCGCATCTGTTCCGGCAATCTCAATCATGCCTTCAAAGCCGCCTTCGAGCAGGCCAACGGCCTGCAGCATGGTGGACTTGCCCGAGCCCGATGGCCCGAGCAGCGCGACGATTTCGCCGGGGCGGATATCGAGGTTCACACCGCGCAGCACGTCGATGCGCACGCCTCCCTGCTCGAAACTGCGGCGCAGGTTGCGCAGGCGGACGACGGGTTGGTTCATGGCCGTCTCATTCATAACGAAGCACCTGCACCGGATCGGTGCTGGCCGCCTTCAAGGCGGGATAGAGGGTGGCAAGGAAGCTCAGGACCAGCGCCATCAGCGCGATCACGATGATTTCCACCGGGTCGCTGCGGCTGGGCAGTTCGGTCAGGAAACGGATCGAAGGGTCCCACAGATTCTGGCCGGTGAGCAGTTCCACCAGATGCACGATCGGCTGGCGGAAATAGAGGAACACGAAGCCAAGCGCCACGCCAATGATCGTGCCCAGCGCGCCGATGACAAAACCGATGGCCATGAAGATCTTGAGCAGGCTGCGCCGCGACGCCCCCATCGTGCGCAGGATCGCGATATCGCGCGTCTTGGCGCGAACCAGCATGATCAGCGACGAGAGGATGTTGAACACCGCGACCAGAACGATGATCGACAACACCACGAACATCGCCACGCGTTCCACGGCCAGGGCCTCGAACAGGCTGGCGTTGATCGTCTTCCAGTCGGCGATCTGGGCCCGGCCTTCCAGCTGCTTCTTGAGCGGGCCCAGTGTGGTCATCACGGTATCGGGATCGGTGGTGGTCACCTCGATCATGCCGATCGAATCGCCGGTGAGCAAAAGGGTCTGCGCATCTGGGATGGGCATAACCACGAACGCGTTGTCGTAGTCATAGACGCCGACTTCAAAGATCGCCGCCACCTTATAGCCCACCTGGCGCGGCACCGTGCCAAATGGGGTGGAGCGACCAGCGGGGTTGATGATCGTGATCGTGTCACCCACCTGCGCACCCAGGCTTTCAGCCAGGCGCGACCCGATCGCCACGTTGTCGCTGCCCGGCTGCAAGGCGGCAAGATTGCCGGCCTTGAGCTTGTCCGACAGGCGGTTGATATCCTTGGGCGTGTTGCCGCGCAGCACGATGGCTTCCACCCGGCCGTTGAAGCTGGTCAGCAGCGGCTGCTCGATCAGCGGAGAAGCGCGGGTGACGCCGGGCGTCTTTTCCAGCTTGGCCAGGATATCCTGCCAATCTTCAAGCCGCCCGCCATAGGCCTGGATCACGGCGTGGCCGTTGAGGCCCACGATCTTGTCGAGCAGTTCGGCGCGAAAGCCGTTCATCACGCTCATCACGATCACCAGCGCAGCCACGCCCAGCATCACGGCGGCCAGGCTGATGCCGGCAACCATGGCAATGAACGCTTCTCCGCGTCCGGGTAGCATGTAACGCTTGGCGATGGTCCATTCGAAAGGCGAGAGGATCAAAGGCGGCACACTTTCGCGCTGGAACTGGACGGATTTGTCGGCCGCGGCTTTAGGACGGCGGGCGCGACAGGGCAAGACGCCCCTGCCCAATCATGGAGTGCCGCAATGGTTCCCGCGTCTGGTGCTGCCAAGCCCTTTCAGGCGGCCACGCGCAGCCGGGCGCGGCCTTCGGCCTTGGCGCGATAGAGCGCGCTGTCTGCCGCCGCCAGCGCGGCATCTGGATGGCTACCCAGCGCGGCGATGCCTGCGCTGATGGTAATCTTGACCGGGCCTTGCGGCGTATCCACCGCCAGCGCGTTCACCGCCTTGGCCAGGCGCTGGCACACCTTTTCGGCGTGAACCAGTTCGGTATCGGGCAGCAGGACAGCAAATTCCTCCCCGCCGATGCGGGCCACGAAATCGGTCGAGCGCACGGCCGCCACGGCCGCCTCGGCAAAAGCGCGCAGCACGCGATCGCCCACGGCATGCCCATAGCGATCGTTGACCTGCTTGAAATAGTCAATGTCCACCACCGCCAGCGCCGAAGGCACGCCCAGCGCGCCGACGCGCTCGGCGGTTTCGAAGAAGGCACGGCGGTTGGGAATACCGGTCAACGGATCGGTCAGCGCGGCGCGCGAGAGGTCTTCCTCGATGCGCTTGCGCTGGGCGATGTCGCGCGTCACGCAGACCAGCCCATCGATCTCGCCTTTTTCGTTGGTGACAGCGCGGAAATGGGTCTCGAACCAGCGCGCCGGGCCACCCAGCGGCAGGCCCAGGAACTCCACCGCCACCGGTTCACCCGGGCTGGCCAAGGCAGCATTCCAGGCAGCGGCCACGGCGGCACGGTGCTCTTCCGTCACGATCTGGCGGAAATCCACGCCGTGGAGTTGTTCGGGCACATGGCCGGTCAATTGCGTGATCGCGGGAGAAGCATAGCGGATCGTACCGCGCTGGCTCATGTGGATGATCACGTCGCTCACATGGTCTGACAGCAGGCGATAGCGCGCTTCGCTGTTCGCCAGATCGAGCATGCGGCGGCGGCGGCGTTCCTGCTCGGCCACCACCGGCAGCACGGCCACCACGGTAATTCCCAGATAGACCTGGAAGAACTGCAACCGCCCGGCCAGGACATGCAGATCGGTGGGTGCCAGTTGCATGTCGGCAATCGGGCCGTGGCCCAGCACGGTCATCAACCCACCCACCGTTGCCAGAATGATCGGCAGCGTCAGGGCGACAATGGCATTGGCCCAAACCGCGCCAAACAGCACGAGCAACAGCGGAAACAGCAGCAGGGGCCGGGCGATCTGCGAAAACACCGCGATCGTCAGCACGATCATCACGCCGATCAGCAACAGCGCGCGCAGGCCGTTGCCCTTGGGCACCAACGGCTGGCGCATTTGCCACGCCAGGCACAACAGGCTGCCCGCCGGCAGGAAAATCAACAGGCCCAGCGAATGGCCCACCAGCCAATCCACGAAACTGGCGCGCATCGGCTGGCCCAGTGTCAGCCATACGATCACTGCAGCCAGCATGGCGCCGATCACCGGGACGAACAAGCCGATCCCCAGGCTGTAGCCGGCCATCCACTCGGCAGTGTCTTGCGGCCAGTGGTCTTTCATGAGGCGGCGCAGGATCGCCGCGGCGACCACGCCCTCAAACAGGTTGATCACCATCATCGCGGGCGCGGCCAGCCAACCAAGCCCGAACAAACCGGTGACGAGCCAACTGGCGATGCCGGTTGCGGCAATCGTTGCCGGCCATACCCGCGTCGGCAATGCATTGAGTCGCGAAGCGAGAACCGCGTTCGAAACCCAAACCATCGCCACGCCGCCGCTCAGCCGGCTGTACTCGATGGCGAGGAAAGCACTGATGAAAAAGGCGAGTGCCGTCACGAGGGCGGCACGCAGCGATGCTGCCGGGGTTATGGCCAGACGGGGCCGAGGAAGAACGGCGGTTTGCATGGCCCTTATACCTGCCACCAAATGGTTAATTCCAACCTAAGGGGCAGCGCTGAGCGCGCAATACGATGGTAAAGTTTTGGAAACCAGCCGCACCGTGATCGCCGCTCTTGAACAACTGTATGGCGCGAATTGATAATTTCTCCTGAATCGGGCCACGCCAAATGGCTGGGCTGCGCGCACCCTTGCCTTTGGCGGCAAACGTCGCCACATGGGCGCCATTGCTCGGCCGGGGCATTTCGCACCGGTGCGAGTCTTTGGCGCGAGCGCTTGCGAGACAGATGATCACCACCAACCCCTTCGAGGACCGCGACGGCGACAAGCTGCGCGAGGAATGCGGCATTTTCGGCGTGCTGGGCGCGCGCGATGCGGCGGCGATGACAGCTTTGGGCCTTCATGCCCTGCAGCATCGCGGCCAGGAAGCGGTGGGCATCACCAGCTTCGACGGGCAGGAGTTCTACTCCCGCCGCGGCATCGGCCATGTCGCGCAGAACTTTTCCAGCGGCCAGGCGATCGCCGAACTGCCGGGCATGATGGCCGCCGGCCACGTCCGCTATTCCACCACCGGTGGATCGGGCCTGCGCAATGTGCAGCCGCTGTTTGCCGATCTGGCCGCGGGCGGCTTTGCCATCGCGCACAACGGCAACATCTCCAACGCGATGTTCCTCAAGCGCGACCTGGTGCAAAAGGGCGCTATCTTCCAGTCGACCTCCGACACCGAGGTGATCATCCACCTCGTTGCCACCAGCCGCTATCCCACGCTGCTCGATCGCTTCGTCGATGCGCTGCGTCTGGTCGAAGGCGCCTATTCGCTGATCTGCATGACGCCCGAAGGCATGATTGCCTGCCGCGATCCACTCGGCATCCGTCCGCTGGTGATGGGCAAGCTGGGTGACGCTGTGGTGTTCGCCAGCGAGAGCGTCGCACTCGACGTGGTGGGCGCCGACATGGTGCGCGAAGTGGAGCCGGGCGAACTGGTCCAGGTGGCCCTCGACGGGTCGATCCAGACGCATCGCCCGTTTGGCGACACGCCGCAGCGCCCGTGCATCTTCGAGCATGTCTATTTCAGCCGCCCGGACTCGATCCTGGGTGGTCGCTCGGTCTATGAAGTGCGCAAGGCCATCGGCACGCAGCTGGCGCTGGAAAACCCGGCCGATGCCGATCTCGTCATTCCCGTGCCCGACAGCGGCGTTCCCGCCGCGCTTGGCTATGCCCAGCAATCGGGCATTCCGTTCGAGCTTGGCATCATCCGCTCGCACTATGTCGGCCGCACCTTCATCCAGCCTTCCGACGGCGCCCGCAATGCCGACGTCAAGCGCAAGCACAACGCCAACCGCGCCCTGGTGGCCGGCAAGCGCATCGTGCTGATCGACGATTCGATCGTGCGTGGCACCACCAGCCTCAAGATCGTGCAGATGATGCGCGAAGCCGGCGCGCGCGAAGTGCACTTCCGCGTCGCCAGCCCGCCGACCGAACATTCGTGCTTCTATGGCGTCGACACGCCGGAACGCTCGAAGCTGCTCGCCGCGCGGATGGACATTGCCGCCATGGCCGAATTCATCCAGGCCGATAGCCTGGCCTTCGTCTCGATCGACGGTCTCTATCGCGCCGTGGGCGAGGTTCAGCGCAACAGCACCTGCCCGCAGTATTGCGACGCCTGCTTCACCGGTGACTATCCCACGCGCCTTACCGATATGGGTGATCGCGCGCCGGGCTGTTCGCCGGTCAAGCTCAAGGCCAAGCCCGCCAAGGTGGCCTGATCGTGTCGGCCGCCAACGCGCAAACGCCGCTCGCCGGCCGTGTCGCCCTCGTGACCGGCGCCAGCCGGGGCATCGGTGCCGCCACGGCTCGGGCGCTGGCAGCCGCTGGTGCCCATGTGGTGCTGGTGGCCCGCACGGCGGCCGAACTGGAAAAGGTGGAAGACGAAATCTTCCAGGCCGGTGGCAATGCCACGATCGCGCCGGTCGACCTGGCCGAGCCCGATGGTGTGGCGCGCCTGGCGTCGGCGATTTCCGAACGCTGGGTGGCGCTCGATATCCTGGTGATCAACGCCGCCGTGCTGCCGGCCCTCACCCCGGTGTGGCAGATCGAGCCGCGCGATTTCAGCCGCGCGATCACGCTCAACGTGCTGGCGACGCACTCGCTGATCAGCGCGTTCCATCCCCTGCTCAAGGGCAGCCAGGATGCGCGCGTGATCGGCCTGACCAGCAGCGTCGGCGCTGCGCCGCGCGCCTATTGGGGTGCCTATGGCGCGACCAAGGCGGCGTTCGACAATCTCCTGGCCAGCTATGCCCAGGAAGTGGCCGCGATCTCGGGCATTCGCGTGGCCATCGTCGATCCGGGTGCCACGCGCACCAAGATGCGCGCCAAGGCCTATCCCGGCGAAAATCCGGCCAGCGTCAAGCCGCCCGAAACGGTGGCTGCGCGCATCGTCGCCCTGGCCAGCGCCGATTTCACCAGCCCGCACCGCGAGCGGGTGGACGAACCCGCCTGAGCTTTCCGCGCGGTTACATGTCACAATCGCATGAAATCTTAGGGTGTCATTGCGCCTGTTAACCTGCTGGTAACGCACTTTCCTCATGCTTCCACAACGGCCGCGTGCTGCGCGGCCTGGAACCACGGCTTCAGCAGGTCAGGGCCAATGCCGACAATCAATTGGCAGCAGGATTACGAAGCAGCCGCCAGCGACGATCGCTGCGCCCCGCGCTCGCGCATGGTCATTCCGGCCAAGTTGCGCCGCAACGGGGCCCGCGCAGCGCAAACCCTGGTGCTTGATCTCTCACTGGCCGGCTTTTCGGCGCTCGCTTCGGTGCGGCTGGCCCAGGGCAGCAAGGTTTACCTCACGCTGCCCGGCCTGGAACCGCGCGAGGCCGAGGTCGTGTGGTGGCATGCCGGCCTGGTCGGCTGTGCCTTTGCCAACCTTTTGACCCAGCGCGAGCATGACGCGCTGCTGCTGCGCTATGGCGGAGAGGCCGACGGCGACGGGCGCTGAGCCGCCCGCCCCCGCCGCTACCGACAATCTCGTCTCAAGCCTGCGCCTTCATCGCGCCATGCGCGGCCAGAGCCCGCGCCCGCGCCTGACCATGATCGATGATCTTGGCCGGATAGCCGCGCGGCGGACGCTGTGGATCATGAATGTCGGCATCGTCGAGATGGCGCAACTCGGGCACCCATTCGCGAATATAGGCCGCCGCATCGAACTTGGCCGATTGCGATAGCGGCGCCATGATCCGCACGAACATGTTGGCGTCCAGGCCGCTACCTGCCACCCACTGCCAATTGGTGGCATTCGCGCCGTAATCGGCATCGACCAGCGTATCCCAGAACCACTGCTCCCCCGCGCGCCAGTCGATCAGCAAGTGCTTGATCAAGAAACTGGCGGCGATCATCCGCACGCGGTTGTGCATCCAGCCGGTGTGCCACAGTTGCCGCATGCCGGCGTCGACAATGGGATAACCGGTGCGCCCCTGCTGCCAGGCGGCGAGTTCTTCGGGTGCGTCGCGCCACGGCAATGCATCGAATGCCGGGCGGCCATTGCGCGTGGCGTAATCGGGGCATTGCAGGATCAGGTTCTGGGCATAGTCGCGCCAACCCAGTTCGCTCAGGAACACGTCCACGCTACCGCCGGCATCGGCCACGGCGTGCCACACCGTGGCGGGAGACACTTCCCCGAAATGGAGATGGGGCGACAGCATCGAGGTGCCCGAACAAGACGGCAGGTTGCGCTGCTCGTCATAGCGACGGGCCCGGCCGATGAATGCCTCGATACGCTGCGCTGCCCCCGCCTCGCCCGGCGTCCAGGTGTCGCGCATGCCCCCCGCCCAATCCGGGGTTTTCGGCAAGAGTTGCCAGTCGGCCAGCGTATCGCTCGCCGGCCAGAATTCGGGCGCAGGCAGTGTTTCCGGCGCAGGCTGGGGCGGCGGCGGCGGCAACTGCTGCAGGCTGGCCCGCCAGAACGGCGTATAGATCTTGTATGGCTGCCCCGCGCCGGTGGTCACCGTGCCAGGCGGCAGCAGGAAATTGCCATGATGCAGGCGCAAGTCCAGCGCCTTCCCCACCGCGCGCTCTGCCAAGCGCCACCACGGCTCGTAATGGTGCAGTGCATGAACCACGCGCGCGCCGGTCTCGCGGCGAATGGCGGCCAGCGCGGCATCGCACTTGCCGCGGCGCAAGATCAGGCGCGATCCCATGGCCTGCAACTGCGCATCGAGCCGTTCCAGGCTGTGATGCAGCCACCAGCGCGATGCGGCGCCCATACGGCGATGCTTGGGGGTCTCGTCATCCAGCACATAGACTGGGATAACCGGGCTGCCGCTTGCGGCGGCGGCAATAAAGGCGGCCTGGTCATGCAGGCGCAAATCCCGGCGCAGCCAGACAATTGTTGGGCTCGTCATGCCTTGCTATGTGCAGGGTAATGGCCCACTTGGCCATGGTTGGCCGCCTGCCCCTTGGTGCAGGTCTGCGCGCTGGGCGCCTATGGTGCCGCAACTGGAGAATGGGCCTTGGCCGAACCGCTCTTTGTCCGTCCTGATGTGCAGGCGTTCCTCGATTACCTGCGCCAGGCTGCTGCCGCCGGTGCCCCCGCGATGCACCAGATGCCGGTGGACCAGGCCCGCGCCGCCTATGTTGCTATGCAGCAACTGGCCGACCTGCCGCCGCGCAATCTGCCCGTGATCCGCGACCTACGGTGCCCGGGGCCAGCCGGCCAAATTGCCTTGCGCCTGTATGACAGCCGCGAAGCCCGCGCCCCGGGGCCAGTGCTGGTGTTCTATCACGGCGGCGGTTTCGTGCTTGGCGGGTTGGACAGCCATCACAACGTCTGCACCGAGATCGCCGCGCAGATGGACTTGCCGCTGGTCTCGGTCGATTACCGGCTCGCCCCCGAACATCCGTTTCCTGCCGCCACCGACGATGCCGAGGCGGCCACGCGCTGGATCGCGCAATCCCCAGCCGAACTGGGCCTGGATGTCACCGGCCTGGTGCCGATCGGCGATTCGGCCGGCGGCAATCTCGCGATCGTGGTTACCCAGGCGCTGGCTGCCGATCCCGCCGCCGTCCCGGTCATCGCCCAGGTGCCGATCTACCCACTGACCGATGCGGTGGATGGCCACGCCTCTTTCCGCGAATTTGCCGAAGGCTTTCTGCTCGATGCGCAGGTGATGCGCTGGTTTGCCGATGCCTATGCCGCGCCGGCCGACAGCATACGCACCTTTCCGCTCAACGGCGGGCATGACCGCATGCCCCCTACGGTGCTAGTGACCGCAGGCCTCGATCCGATTCGCGATAGCGGGCGGGTCTATGGCGCGGCCCTGGCACGCGCCGGATCGCCCCTCGTGTTCACCGAACGCGCGGGAACGATCCACGGCTTTATCCAGGTGCGCAAGGCCATCCCCAGCGCGCAGGCTGATCTGGAAGCAATTCTGGCGGCGCTGCGCGGTGTGCTAGATGCCGGGCGCCCTATTGTTTGAACGAGGACCACCTATCCATGAGTGCGGACCCCTTTGCCGCTCTTCCCTATCGCCCCTGCGTGGGGCTGATGATCGTCAATCCCCAAGGCCGCGTCTTCGTCGGCAAGCGTATCGACAACAAGGAAGGTGACGCCTGGCAGATGCCACAGGGCGGCATCGACGACGGCGAGGAACTGGTCCCCGCCGCGATGCGCGAACTGCACGAGGAAACCGGCCTGACGAGCGAGCACGTCACCGTGCTGGCGCAGAGCCGCGAAGAGCATTTCTATGATCTTCCGCCCGAATTGCTGGGCAAGCTGTGGCGCGGCCAATATCGCGGCCAGCGCCAGGCATGGCTGCTGCTGCGCTTCAACGGCCAAGACAGCGACGTGGTGCTCGACGCCCACGATCCGGCCGAATTCTGCGAATGGAAGTGGGTCGATCCCGAGCAGCTGCCCGATCTGATCGTGCCGTTCAAGCGGCGCGTCTATCGCCAGGTCGTGGAAGAATTCCGCGCGCTGATCTGAATTTTTTTAACGCCATTTCCACCACCCCCAAACCCCCTCCTCTAAATAGGATGGGGCTTAAGCCTCTGCTCCCCCTCCTCTTCAGAGGAGGGGGTCGGGGGGTAGTGCGAAGCCTAACGCATCCCCCGCAAAATCAATTCGCCTGAACCGGGTCCTTCGCCGCAACCGGCTCAGCTGCCGCCACCTGCGGCTTGGGGCCAGCGGCAAGCGCCTTGCTCACCACGGCCGTTTCCGGGCAGGCCTTGCCGCACAGGCCTTCCAGCCGGGTGAGCGTGGCCTTGGCCTTGTCGATGGCGCCCTTTTCGGCAAGCGCCGCACCCTCGCCCGCAATCGCGGCGAGATTGTTGGGCTCGCGGTCCAGCACGTCGCGGTAATAGTGGATCGCCTTGCCCTGAAGCCCGGCCTGGCGCGAGGCATCGCCCAGCGCGACCAAAATGCTGGCATTGGCCGGATCGATGGTCAGCGCCGATTCCAGGCTGTCGGTCGCGGCGTCGATGTCGCCCTTGGCCATGAGCGTGCGCCCTTCCTGAAACAGCACCTGCGCGCGCGGATCGAGAGGTTCGCTGGTGTGGGCCGAGCCCATGCTGCCGGTCACGGCCACAAGCAGGGACAGCGCAAGGGCCGCTGGCGTGTAACGCATCAAGAACTCCTTCAGCCGGGACTGCTCACCGCGGCGATAGACCACCCTCATGGCCGATGGGTCTATCACAGACGAACCAGCCGAGCGAAGAAAAACCCGTCCGTATCGTCATGATACGGAGACAAACGCCAGCCGCCACGATGCGCCCGCCCGGCCGGCATAGCCAGCTGTTCACACGTGAAATCGGGATGGCTGGCCAGGAACGCGTCCAGCCCATCGGCGCCCTCGGCATCGATCAGCGAGCAGGTGATGAACACCAGGCGCCCACCGGGCCGCACCAGCCCGGCCGCCACGTCGAGAACCTGGGCCTGCATCTGCTGATAGCGGGCAATCGCCGACGGGCTCAGCCTCCAGCGCGCCTCAGGATTGCGGCGCCACGTGCCCGTGCCCGAACACGGCGCATCGACCAGAACCGCATCGGCCTGCCCGCGCCAATCGGCCAGCATCTCGGTCTCTTTGCCGGGATTCAGCAGCCGCGTTTCCACCAGCGCACCAGCGCGTTCTGCCCGTGGCGCCAGACGTGACAGGCGGGGGCGATCGATATCGCAGGCCAGCAATCGCCCGGTGTTTGCCATGGCAGCGGCCAGCGCCAGGGTCTTGCCCCCGGCGCCAGCGCACAGGTCCACCACGTTTTCGCCGGGCCGCGCGGCCAGCGCCTCACAGGCGATCTGGCTGCCAGCGTCCTGCACTTCGAACAGGCCCTGGGCAAATTCCGGCCAGGTTTCCGCGGGCGTGCCCATTGGCAGGCGCAGGCCATGCGGCGCCACCACCGGCTCGGCCGCGACCGGCAGCCGCGCCGCCAGGCTATCGCGATCGATTTTCAGGGTATTGGCGCGCAGGTCCAAGGGCGCACGGCCCATCAACGCGGCCTGTTCCGCCTCGCCCAGCCCTGACGCGGCCATCGCCTTGGCCAGCCAGCCCGGCATGGCGCCGGCCAGCGCCACGGGCTCGTCGGCGCAGATCGGCGCCGGGCCATAGGGCGAACCGTCAAAGCGTGCGGCCAGATCGGGATCATCCTGCGCCAGGCGCAGCACGGCAGACCGTCCGCTCACCGGCACTTCGCCACAGGCGCGGATCGCGGCCCAGACCAGCTCGCGAATGGCGCGGCGATCCTTTGACCCGACAAAGCGCCGCTGGCGAAACCATTCCGCCGCCAGCCGATCGGCCGAAGCCCCCTGCCCGCGCGCGGCCGCGATCACGCCATCCAGAATGTCGATCGCGGCCTGGACCCGCGCGGCGGGCGTCACCGCGTGGGGTAGTTCGGCGCCTCACGCGTGATCGTCACGTCGTGGACGTGGCTTTCCTTGAGGCCCGCATTGGTGATGCGCACGAACTTGGCGTTCTTGCGCAGGTGCTCGATCGTGCCGCTGCCGGTATAGCCCATGGCCGCCTTGATGCCGCCGACCAGCTGGTGCACCACGTCCTTGGCCGGGCCCTTGTAGGGCACCTGGCCTTCGATGCCTTCGGGCACCAGCTTCATCGAATCCTTGATGTCCTGCTGGAAATAGCGATCGGCCGAACCGCGCGCCATGGCGCCCACCGAACCCATGCCGCGATAGGCCTTGTAGGCGCGGCCCTGGTAGATGAAGGTTTCGCCCGGCGCTTCCTCGGTGCCGGCCAGCATCGAACCGATCATGATCGAGCTGGCACCGGCGGCAAGCGCCTTGGCCGCATCGCCCGACGTCCGCAGGCCGCCATCGC
Organism: Novosphingobium sp. 1529; assembly: GCF_040544855.1. Taxonomy (NCBI): domain Bacteria; kingdom Pseudomonadati; phylum Pseudomonadota; class Alphaproteobacteria; order Sphingomonadales; family Sphingomonadaceae; genus Novosphingobium; species Novosphingobium sp. 1529. Next base: position 163,338 of record NZ_JBEPKW010000002.1, on the reverse strand, counting down.
CGATCACCGGCACGCCAGACTTTTCCGCCTCGGCCGCGCATTCCATGATCGCGGTCAGCTGCGGCACGCCCACGCCGGCAACGATGCGGGTGGTGCAGATCGAGCCCGGCCCGATGCCTACCTTGATGCCATCGGCCCCGGCATCGATCAGCGCGCGCGTGGCCTCTGCGGTGGCAACGTTGCCGGCAATCACCTGCACGTCGTTCGACAGCTTCTTCACCGCTTCCACGGCACGGGCCACGTCGCGGTTGTGGCCATGGGCGGTGTCGATGATCACCACGTCGCATTCCGCTTCCACCAGGGCGGCGGTGCGGGCCATGCCCTTTTCCCCCACGGTCGTGGCAGCGGCCACGCGCAGGCGGCCGGCACTGTCCTTGGTGGCGTTGGGATAGGTCACCGACTTTTCGATGTCCTTCACCGTGATCAGGCCGATGCAGCGATAGGCATCGTCCACCACCAGCAGCTTTTCGATGCGGCGGGCGTGCAGCAGGCGGCGGGCTTCGTCGCCGCTGGTGCCCAGCTTCACCGTAGCCAGGTTTTCGTGCGTCATCAGCTCGCGCACCGGCTGCGCCAGATTAGCGGCAAAGCGCACGTCGCGGTTGGTGAGGATGCCCACCAGCCGGCCGCCGGCTTCCACCACCGGAATGCCGCTGATGCGGTTGGCGCTCATCAGCGCCTGGGCGTCGCCCAGCGTGGCATCAGGCGAAATGGTGATCGGGTTGACCACCATGCCGCTTTCATAGCGCTTCACTGCGCGCACGGCGGCGGCCTGTTCCTCGATCGTCAGGTTGCGGTGCAACACGCCGATCCCGCCAAGCTGGGCCATCACGATGGCCATGTCGGCCTCGGTCACGGTGTCCATGGCCGAAGACAGCACGGGGATGTTGAGAGCGATCGCCTTGGTCAAGCGGGTCCGGGTATCGGCCTGCGAAGGCAGAATGTCTGACTCGGCCGGACGCAACAGAACGTCGTCAAAGGTAAGGCCGAGGGGGATATCCATGTGCGCTGCCACTTCCTGTCCGGGTAGAATCGTGGCGGCCCATGTAATCAAGCCGGGAACAATTGGCTAGGGGGTTCGGGCGCTATTTGTCGGCCCCGGCGCGGGCGCCGTCGCCGGGGGTGTCACGCCCCCTGTGGCATAGCGGCGGGCATCGGCAAATTCGCGCACCAACTCGGTGTTGATCTGCACGTCATCGGCCATGCCGGCATAGTTCACATGGTCCGGCGTATCGGCCGGGGTGTGATAGGCGCCGGTCATGAACCGGTCCAATCGCGCCTCGTCGGCATAGCTGGTGCTGACCATGATCGCGGGCACATCATGCTGCATCAGCACCCAGCTATCCTGCCGGCGCACATAGGCATTGGCCGCCCGGCCATCGACCAGCTTGCGCCGCATCCGCCCCAGCACCCGCGCCACGGTATCATCCAACGGGGTCATCCCCCGCCCCACGATCGCCACCTGCCCGCCCGCCGGCACCAGGCCGGTGCTGTCGACGTTGAACGCCGCCACGATCCGCCCCAGCGGCAGCGGCGGATTTTCGGCAAAGGCCAGGGCGCCAAGCAGGCCCATTTCCTCGCCGGTCGTGGCGAGCACATAGATATCGCGATCGGGCATGCGCTGCGGCATGCCTGCCAAGATCTGCCGCGCCACTTCGGTAATCACCGCCACACCGCTGGCATTGTCCACCGCGCCCGGACAGATCGCCCCGGCCGCCGTGCAGACCCCGAAATGGTCCCAATGCGCCACCAGCAGCACGGCGCCGGCAGCGGGATCGCGCCCGGGAATGCGGCCGATCAGGTTGTGCGTGCGCACGCGGGTTTCGGTGCTGGTCGCTTCCAGACTGGCCGTAGTGCCGATCAGGCGCGGCGTGAAATCGGGCTTTTCTGCCTCGGCCTGGGCAGCGGCCAGCGCCTGGCCAGGCGCGGCGGTGGTTCCGCCCAGCAGGCGATCGGCCATGTCGGGGGTGACAAACGCCTCGATCTCGTTGTCGAGCCGCTCTCCGGCCAGCATCGTGCCAGCCTTGCGACGCCGCGCCGCCACATCATCAAGGGTGCGCGTGCCATCCAGCACCGTGATCACCGCCATGGCCCCGCCGTCCAGCAGGCGGCCCACGGCCTCGCGCCCGGCCTCCACGTCGCCGTGGCGCTCGTCATGGTCACCACGCTTGCCGCCAGCGGCTGCCTTGCTTTCCAGCAAGAGCGCAACACGGCCGGCCAGTTCGGTGCGCGATGGCACCACCCCATGCCCGACAAACAGCACCGGCGCGCTTTCCACCAGGTTGCGCACGCCCGAGGTGACCACGAACACATCATGCTCGTCAGCCGCCAGGCGCCGCCGGCCACGCATGAAGGCCGCGCGCGACAGCACCGGCTCGCGCGCGACCAGTTCGACCGGCGCAAACCACGGGCTGCCCGGCAGGTTGGTGCCCGATTCCAGGCCCATTTCGAACCACTGCCGCACCAGGTAGCGCAAGGTCTGGGTTTCACCCTCGGTGCCGGGGCGGCGGCCGGCAAAGGCCGGGCTGGCCAGCGTCTCGACATGGGCACGCAGGCGCTGTTCCAGGGTCTGGGCAACCGGCGCTGTGGCCGAATGCGCCGCGCCCACCGGCAGCACGGCTGCCAGCGACACCAGGGCCAGTGCCCTCAACAGCCTTGCGCCACGACTCATCTATGTCCCCAAACGCTTCAGCGCAGGCTCATTGCTGACAAAACCCGCCAGGACGCGCAAGTTCCCAAACTGTAAAGCACGGTGAATCGAGCCTGGGCGCGAAATTCCTGGCGCATGACGCGGAACATTGTCGCGCGCCACGGCTTGCCATTTACGCTATAGGCCGTGGCACGTACGGCACACAGACAACAGGCAAGCGATGCGGCTCGACGATTACGACAACAACATCGACGTGGAAGACCAGCGCGGCCGGGGCGGCGGCTTTTCTTTGGGCGGCGGCGGTGGCGGCGGTTTCCCGTTTGGCCTGATCCTTAGCCTGGTCGGCTCACGCTTTGGCATCCTCGGGGTCTTGGTCGTGGTCGGCGCGTCGCTGCTGTTTGGCGGATTGCCCCGCCAGTTGGCCGGTCCCGTGGGCGAAACGCCCTCGCAGCAGGTCGGCCAGCCCGGCGGCGAAACCCTCGCCCAGGCGTGTGACGTCAACGCGTTCAGCCACGAGAGCTGCAATGCGCTGTCCTCGCTCAACAAGACCTGGAAGCCTTTGCTGGCCAGCGAGAACATCGCGTTTCGCGCACCCAAGCTGGTGTTCTATTCCAGCCAGGGATCGTCGGGCTGCGGCGCGGCGCAAAGCGCCATGGGGCCGTTCTATTGCCCCAGTGACCAGGGCATCTACATCGACACCGATTTCTACACCGAGCTGGACAAGAAGCTGGGCGCAGGCGGTGATTTCGCCCGCGTCTATGTCATGGCCCACGAATATGGGCACCATATCCAAAAGCTGGTCGGCACGTCAGACAAGGTAACACAGGCGCAGCGCGCCAATCCCGATGCGGCCAACGCCCTGTCGGTGCGCCTCGAACTCCAGGCCGATTGCTACGCGGGGGTGTGGGCCGCGCAAAATCGTTCCCGGATCGAAACCGGCGATGTCGAGGAAGGCATGCGCGCCGCGCACCAGATCGGCGATGACACGCTGATGAAAGCCGCCGGCCGCACCCCGGTTGAGGCCGCGTTCACCCATGGCAGTTCGCAGCAGCGCATGGCCTGGCTGCGCAAGGGCCTCGACAGCGGTAACCCTGCGCAGTGCAACACCTTTGCGCCGGGCGCGGTGTGATCGGCAGATCGTGTGGAACCTAGGCCGGTTTGCAGCGTAATGCGGGAAACCGGGGAGTCTTACCGATTATGTTCGCACACCGAAATGCCGCCCGCGCCGCCCTGCTCGGCGCGATGCTCCCGCTCGCGCTTGGCAGCCTCGCCGCCCACGCGCAGACTGCCGTGGCTCCCAAAGATGCCAAGGTCGGCGATGTCGTCGCCACGCCGCTCGAAACGGTGAACCTCAAGAAGGAAGATATCCCGCCGATCCTGCAACGCGCCCAAGACACGCCCTACACCCTGGCTGGCATCAAGGGATGCGCGGGGATCACCGCCGAAATCCGCCGGCTCGATGCCGTGCTCGGCGATGACATCGATATCGCCGATTACACCAAGGGCGGCCTCAAGGTGGGCAACACCGCCAAGTCGATCGTCGGCTCGCTGATCCCGTTCGGCGGCATCATCCGCGAAATCTCTGGCGCGAACGAAGCACAGCGCCGTTGGCAGGTGGCCCTGTTCGCCGGCACGGCCCGCCGTTCGTTCCTCAAAGGCGTTGGCCAGTCGCGCGGCTGTCCCTATCCGGCGCGTGGCGCCACTGCGCGTGATGCCAGCGCCGTCGCGGCCAACCGCGCGCGCGAGGCCGCCGCGGCCGATGCGGCCAAGGAACAGGCCAAGCAGGAAAAGCGCAACCGCTGATCCTTCACCCTATCCCCGGCGCCCGCCCGCTGTCATGCGGTGCAGATGCCGGGGCAAGGTCGCTTAGACCAGTATGATATCCGCCAGGTGCAGATCGGGCGCGCCCATCAACACCCCGATGCGCACCGCCTTCTCCGGCCCGTTGCCGTCGACGTCGTAATAGAGGTTTCCGCTGGCCCGGTCATAGATCAGGCTTTGTTCGGCTGTGGTCGCACGCGTTCCATAGCCGAATTCGGCATCGGCAATGGCGCCGGGTGGCTGTGCATAGAAACCTGCGCCAAACGCATCGAGTGACAGGGCAATCTTGTCCTCGCCGCTCACAAAATCGCGGATCACCGTGCGCCCGACGGCCAAGGGGCTGGTGTCGAACACGAAGGTATCGTGCCCCGCCCCGCCGGTCAGGCTGTCTATGCCGCCGCCCCCGCTCAACACGTTGTCGCCCTCGTTCCCCACGATCGTGTTGTTGGCGTTGTTGCCCGCACCATTGATGTTGCCCGCGCCGCTCACCAGCGTGAGCCGTTCCACGTTGGCATCGAGACGATAGCTGATGGTGGAGAAAACCTTGTCGATCCCGGCATCATCGCCGCGTTCCACCACCCTGTCGCCGGCGTCATCGACATAATAGACGTCGTTCCCGGTGCCGCCCTCCATCCGGTCGGCCCCAGCCTGGCCGTACAACGCGTCGTTGCCGGCGCCGCCGAGCAGGTGGTCATCCCCCGCCCCGCCCTTCAAGCGATCATTGCCCGCGCCACCTTCCAGGCGGTTGGCATCCTTGTTACCCAGGATCACGTCATCGAATTGCGAGCCGATGGCGTTTTCGATGCTCTTGATCTGCACCGTGCCCGCCCCGATGGTGTCGATCGGCTTGGTCGTCGCCAGCGTAAGATAGATGCTCTGCTGCGCATCGGCAAAGCTGATGGTGTCGTTCCCCGCGCCGCCCGCAAACGTGTCGTTGCCGCCATGGCCGAGAAACAGATCGTCCTTATCGGTGCCCACCAGCTTGTCGGCCGCCGCCGTGCCGTCCACCGTTTGCCCGTGGTGATCGGTGTAGGTCTGCGAGTGCAAGGTGCCGTTGCCGTCGCGCCACAGCACGGCAAAACCACCATCGGCCTGCGCCACCAGTTGCGCGGCATCCTGGGTTCCCGCCGTGGTTGTGTTGACGACTTGCTCCTGGCCGATTTCGCCGCCGGCATGATCATAGGTGCGCAACGCAATCTCGCTGGCGCCATTCGCGCCGCCCGCCGGGTTGGTGCTGGCCCAGGCGATCGCGAAGCCGCCATTCGCCAGGGCAACCACGTCGGTCGAGCCAACGAAGCGCGGACCATCCTCGCTGACGATCGTATCCGCCTGCACCACGGCACCGCTGCTGTCGAACACCTGCATATGCAGCGCCCCCAGCGACACGAAACCACCACTGGAATGGTTTTCGGCCCAAGTCATGGCAAAGCCACCCGTCGCAAGCGCGACTATCTGCACTTCCACCGCATTGCCATAGCGCGTCGGCAGCGCCAGCAGCGTCGCCGCCTTGATCTCGGTGCCGTCTACAGCGTGGATCGCGTAGGTGTAGCCGACGTTTCCGCTCGACACCCCATTGTCCAGCGCCAGCGTAAGCAGTGAACCATCGGCCAACTGCGTCACGCTGGGCGGCAAATCCCGATCCGAGGAAGAGGCCGTGAAGCGCGCAACGACGCTCATCGTTGCCAGGTCAACGATGTTGACCACCGCCCGCGCCGCATTACCCCCGAAATCAACGTTGCTGACAACGGCCACTTTGCCCTGATCCGCGCCCTTCAGCGCCAGCACCGAGGTGCCAGTGTAGGTGGCCGAGGGGGACGGCGCCGGCACCGTGATCGTCCCGCTGATCGTGCCATCGCGCGGATCGGTGTCCAACAGCGACAGGGTGACAGGGCTACCGGCGCCCTCGGCCTCCTTGACAGTGATCGCATTGCCGTCGGCGAGCGTGAAAACCTCATAGTCGCGCACCGTGGCAGTTACCCCGCTGGCCACGCCATCGGCCGTGAACACAGAATAGATATAGTCACCCAAATTGGGATGCGCGGTGTCCTCGTTCATGACCAGAATGTTGCCGTTGGCCAGGAAGGTCGCAAATGGGGTACGCCTTTGCGCCTGCGTCTGGTCCAGCGTTACTTCCGCTCCATCACGATAATAGGTCATGACATCTCCCATCTCCGCTCCGGCCAACAAGAGCGCGATGGTTCACAACCTATTGCAACGCATGGCTTCCACCCATGGAAACAAGCCCCGGTTCGGATGAACGAAAAAGGCCGGGGTCTTGCCAACCCCGGCCTTTACTTGGTTTCTTGCCGTCAGGCGCGGATCAATAGACGCGCGCCTTGGGCTTGATGTACTGCACGTCGTCGGTGAGCGTGTATTCGTGCACCGGGCGGTAATCGAGCTTGATATCGCCGCTCTTGCCGCCCCAGCCGTCGAACCAGCCCACGGTGTGCTTCATCCAGGTGGCGTCGTCGCGGTTGGGGAAATCCTCGTGCGCATGGGCGCCGCGGCTTTCCTTGCGGTTGTAGGCCGAATGCATTGTCACGGAAGCCTGGCTGATCAGGTTGTCCAGCTCCAGCGTTTCCACCAGGTCCGAGTTCCAGATCAGCGAGCGGTCCGACACGCCGATATCCTGCATCGAGGCATAGATTTCGGCCAGCTTGTGCTTGCCTTCGGCCATCAGCTCGTCGGTGCGGAACACCGCCGCGTGCTGGCTCATCGCGCGCTGCATCTCGGTGCGGATCTTGGCCGTGGGCGAACCGCCCTTGGCATTGCGGAAGTGATCCAGGCGCGAAAGCGCCAGGTCCGCGCTGTCCTTGGGCAGCGACTGGTGCGCCGTGCCCGGCTTGATCAGTTCCTTGAGACGCAGGCCGGTGGCGCGGCCGAACACGACAAGGTCGATCAGCGAGTTGGAGCCCAGGCGGTTGGCGCCGTGCACCGAAACGCAGGCCGCTTCGCCCACGGCGAACAGGCCCGGCACCACGGTTTCGGGATTGCCATCGGCACCGATGGTCATCACTTCGCCGTGGTAGTTGGTGGGAATGCCGCCCATGTTGTAGTGCACCGTCGGCACCACCGGCAGCGGCTGGCGCGTCAGGTCGACGCCGGCAAAGATCTTGCCGCTTTCGGTGATCCCGGGCAGGCGCTCGGCCAGCACCTTGGCATCAATGTGATCAAGGTGCAGGTAGATGTGGTCCTTGTGCGGGCCCACACCACGGCCTTCGCGGATTTCCAGCGCCATGGAGCGCGACACCACGTCGCGGCTCGCCAGATCCTTGGCCGAAGGGGCATAGCGTTCCATGAAACGCTCGCCTTCGGAGTTGGTGAGATAGCCACCTTCCCCGCGCGCGCCTTCGGTGATCAGCACGCCCGCACCATAGATGCCAGTCGGGTGGAACTGCACGAATTCCATGTCCTGCAGCGGCAGGCCAGCGCGCAGCACCATGCCGCCACCGTCGCCGGTGCAGGTGTGGGCCGACGTCGCGGTGAAATAGCAGCGGCCATAGCCGCCGGTGGCCAGCACCACGGCGTGGCCACGGAAGCGGTGGATCGAGCCATCGTCCATGCACAGCGCGATCACGCCACGGCATTCGCCGTTTTCCATGATCAGGTCGATGGCGAAGTATTCGATGAAGAAGTCGGCATCATACTTCAGGCTCTGCTGATAGAGCGCGTGAAGCATGGCGTGGCCGGTGCGGTCGGCGGCGGCGCAGGTGCGCTGCACCGGCGGGCCTTCGCCCATGTTCTGCATGTGGCCGCCGAACGGGCGCTGATAGATCGTGCCATCGGCGTTGCGGCTGAACGGCACGCCAGCGTGCTCCAGTTCGTAAACCGCAGCCGGGGCTTCACGCACCATGTATTCGATCGCGTCCTGGTCGCCCAGCCAGTCAGACCCCTTGACGGTGTCGTACATGTGCCAGGTCCAGTGATCGGGCGTGTTGTTCTGCAGCGAAGCCGCGATACCACCCTGCGCCGCCACGGTGTGCGAGCGGGTGGGGAACACCTTGGTGATGCACGCGGTGCGCAGACCGGCCTGGGCCGAACCCATCGTGGCGCGCAGGCCCGAACCGCCCGCGCCGACAACGACGGTGTCATAGGTATGATCGATGATCTTGTAGGCAGCAGACATGGCTTACGCGGCCCCCAGTGCGATGCGGATGATCGAGACGATGCCGAACACGGCAGCGGCGGCGGGCACGAAGTTGATCAGCATCCAGGATGCGACCTTTCCGCCTTCCTCGTGAATATAGTCTTCGAGCATGACCTGCACGCCCAAGCGCGCGTGGTACAGCGTGTTGAGCACCAGCAGCACCAGCATGGTGGCCGACAACGGCTTCGCCGCCCAGCCATGCACGGTGACGTAATCGTGCGCGGGCAGCAGCGCCAGGCTGATGCCGAGGAAGGGGATGACGATCAGGTTGCCCACCGCCGTAAGGCGCTGGGCCAGCCAGTGGTGCGTGCCGGCGTGGCTGGAGCCCAGCCCGCGCACGCGACCGATCGAAGTTCCGTTACCCATGGTACCTCCGAGAAATCAGGTAAGGCGTGCCGGCGCTTAGCGCAGCAGCACGAAGCCCCAGAACAGAGCCGTAAGACCGACAGAAGCGATCATGGTGAAGACCGACCAACGGGCATTGACCGAAAGTTCGTAGCCCACGCCGATATCGAGCACGAGGTGACGGATGCCGGTGGCGGCATGCTGGAAGAACGCCCACGACAGGCCGACCAGCACGATCTTGCCGAGGATCGCGGTAATGGCGGAAAGGCCGCCATCGGCGCCGGTCCACACATAGGTCATGAACGTTGCATAGGCTTCAGGACCGCTGGCGATCGAACCCAGCCACCACAGCAACAGCGACAGGCCGACAAAGGCCAGGCCATTGCCCGTAACACGGTGGAGGATCGAGACCAGCATGGCCGGACCCCAGCGCCAGATCTGGAGGTGCGGCGAAAGTGGCCGGTTGCTGTGCGCCAGCGCCATGGAACTTCCCCTTATTATCGCAAAGGCGACCGGGATGAGGTTTCCGGTCGGGACGAGTCGCTATTAGTCGAAAAGCCCCGGGGTGCAAGCCGCCGAAAGGGCCAAGCCGAATTCGTATGTTGTCATGCGGCAAGATGACGCGCAAACCACAGGCGATGCGCACCATTCCTATCTTCGCAGCCGCGCTCGCCGGGCTTGTTGCCATGGCCGCGCCAGCGCTTGCCCGATCGCAGCCGTCGCACATTCCGGCGCGGCCCACCCTCGCCCAGGCCTGCCACAACCGCGATGGCTGGGCCGATCCCGCGCCGCCGCAACGGATCTTTGCCAATACCTGGTACGTCGGCACCTGCGGCATCAGCGCGGTGCTTGTCACTTCGCCGCAGGGACATATCCTGATCGACGCGGGCGTGGCGGAGGCCGCCGACAGTGTCGCGCGCAACATCGTTGCCGCCGGTTTTCGCCTGCATGACGTGCGCTGGATCGTGCTCAGCCACGAACATTCCGATCACGCTGGCGGCCTGGCTGCGCTAAAGCGGATGACCGGCGCACGCCTGGCGGCCATGCCCGCCGCCGCGCGCGTGCTCACCACCGGTCAGGTTCCGGCAGACGATCCCCAGTCCGCCTGGCTCAAGCCGTTCCCGGCCGTTGCCGTCGATCGCGTGCTGCATGATGGCGAAACGCTGGTGGCCGGGCCGCTGCGCCTTGTCGCCCATGCCACGCCAGGCCACGCCCCCGGCTCCACCAGCTGGACCTGGACCAGCTGCCAGGGCCGCGATTGCCGCACCATGGCCTATGTCGACAGCGTCACCGCGATGGCCGCGCCGGGTTGGCGCTTTGCCGATCATCCCGCCTATGTCGCGGCGTTTCGCGCCTCGCTCGATCGCATTGCCGCCCTGCCCTGCACCGTGCTGATCACGCCTCATCCCGGCGCCAGCGACCTGTTCGAGCGCCTTGCGCATGGGGCGCCCCGGCCGGTGCCGGGTGCCTGCCGCACCTATGCCGCCAATGGCCGCGCCCGGCTTGACGAGACGCTTGCCAAGGAGGCCGCGCCGCCGCAAAGACCCGCGCCATGAGCTGGAAAATCACCATCCTTGCGCCGCGCCCCATCGTCCAGGCCGCGCTGATCGCCCACGAAGACGTGTTCGACTGGGACGCCGACATCGTGATCGCCGGCAGCGAGATTGCCGAGGACAAGCCCGACGATTGGCAGCTGGAAGCCTGGCTGGCCGACGAACCGGGCGAAGACGAACGCGCCGCGATTGCCGCGCTGTTTGCCGACGGCGCGCCGCCGATGGTGATCGAACAGCTGCCCGAGGAAGACTGGGTCACGCTCAGCCAGCACGGGGTAGAGCCGATCCACGAAGGGCCGTTCCACGTCCACACCCCGGAATATCCGGCAGTGGACACGCCGGGCATCCGCAATTTCCTCATCCCCACCAGCCAGGCCTTTGGCACCGGCCAGCATGCCACCACCGCAGGATGCCTGGCCATGTTGTCGCATATGAAGGGCAATGGCGCCGTCGTGCGCAACCTCGCCGATATCGGCACCGGCACGGGCCTGCTTGCTTTTGCTGGCCTGCATCTGTGGCCCGGCGCGCGCGCCATCGCCAGCGACATCGATGCGGTATGTGGCCCAGTCGTGGCGACCAATGCCGATGCCAACGGCGTGCCGCTGGGCGATGGGCCGGGCAAGCTGGCCATGGTCATCGCGCCGGGCATGGACCACCCGCTGCTGCGCCTATCGGCGCCCTATGACCTGCTGATTGCCAATATCCTGGCGGGTCCGCTGATCGAATTGGCGCCGGAATTTGCCGCGGCGGTCAAGCCAGGCGGTCATATTCTCCTCGCCGGCTTACTCGCCACGCAGGAAAAAGCCGTGCGTGCTGCCTATGCCCGCGCCGGCCTACGCCTCGCGGCGCGCCAAGTGCGCGGCGACTGGTCGATCCTGTGGCTGCGCCGCCGCGCCACCGCGCGCATTCATGCCACCACGCCCGGCGCCCTGCCGGCGTGGTCGCAGAAGTGGTAGGACAGCGCACGACGTCCACCACCCCGCCCCCCTCTAAAGAGGATGAGGCTATAAAATCAGCAGCTTAACTCCCCCTCCTCTTCAGAGGAGGGGGGCGGGGGGTGGTGCGAAACCAAGCGCAAACGCCTAAACCCGGCTGCCCACCATCGCCACACCAAACGCCACAAAGATCGCGCCGGTCACCCGGTTGAACACCTTGCGCGGCGATGGCTTTTCCAGCCAGCGCGCCACCGATCGCCCGCCCAGCGCATAGAGCAGGTACGAGGTCATCTCGATCACGCCAAAGGTTGCCACCATGACGGCAAACTGCGCCGCCTTGGGCCGGGCAGGATCGATGAACTGCGGCAGGAATGCCCCGGCAAACAGCAGCGCCTTGGGATTGCTGATACCGATCAGAAATCCCGTGCGAAACAGGCCGAGCGGCGATGGCAGAGCCACGGGCCCGTCGCCCACCATGTCCACCGGAGATTCCTTGGCGGTCCAGGATTTGTAGCCAAGATAGAGCAGATAAGCCGCGCCGACGATCTTGAGCGCGGTAAACACCTGCGGCATCGCCACCAGAACCGCTGACAGCCCCGCGGCCGACAGGCTGAGCAACGTGAGCACCGCGAGGAAGCACCCGCTCATTGCCAGCATCGCCCGGCCAAAGCCCAGCGTCACGCTGCGCGTCATCACGTGCAGCATGTTGGGGCCAGGCGAGATCGAAATGAAAAAGACGGTGACGACAAACAGCCACCAGGTGTGAAGGGCCATGATCGCCTATCCCGCTGCCTTGAAGATTTCCGCCCAGGCGGCTTCGTCGATCACCTCAATGCCCAGTTCGGCTGCCTTTTTCAGCTTGCTGCCCGCACCCGGCCCCGCAACGACCAGGTCCGTCTTGGGCGAAACGCTGCCAGCGGCCCGCGCGCCCAGCGCCTCGGCCTGGGCCTTGGCCTCGTCGCGGCTCATGGTTTCCAGCTTGCCGGTGAACACTACCGTCTTGCCGGCAACCGCGCTGGCGCGGGTTTCGACGATGAAATCGGGCGGGCTCACTTCACCCAGCAGATCGTCCCACACGGCGATGTTGTGCGGCTCGTGGAAGAAATCGCCCAGCGCTTCCACCACCACCGGGCCAACGCCGTCGATGCCCAGCAGTTCGGCCTTGGCCTCTTCATCCCCGCCATGGGCGCGTTCAGCCACGGCGCGCAAGGCCGGCAGCGTGACGAAGCGCTTCAACAGGTCGCGCGCGGTGACCGCGCCAACGTGGCGAATGCCCAGCCCGAACAGCAGGCGCGCGGCATCGGGCTGGCGCTTGGCCTCGATCGCGGCGAGCAGATTGTCGACCGACTTGTCCTTCCAGCCTTCACGGCCGACGATTTCGTCACGCCGCTTGCGCAGGCGGAAGATATCGGCCGGGCTTTCGAGCCAGCCGAGCGCAAAGAACTCGGCGATAGTCTTTTCGCCCAGGCCCTCGATATCGAGCGCGGCGCGGCTGACAAAATGCTTGAGCCTTTCGGTTCGCTGCGCCGGGCAGACCAGCCCGCCGGTGCAGCGTACATCCACCTCGCCCTCTTCGGCCACCGCCTCGCTGCCGCATTCCGGGCAGTGATCAGGAAAGACATAGGCCGGGCGGTCTTCTTCACGCGTCAGGTTTTCAACCACTTGCGGGATGACATCGCCAGCCCGTTGCAAGACCACGCGATCGCCCACGCGCACACCCAGCCGGCCGATCTCATCACGGTTGTGAAGCGTGACGTTGGTGACGGTCACACCGCCCACCAGCACCGGGCGCAGGCGGCCCACTGGCGTCAGCTTGCCAGTACGGCCCACCTGGATATCGATCGCTTCTACCGTCGTTTCGGCGCGCTCGGCAGGAAACTTGTGCGCCATGCCCCAGCGCGGCGCCTTGGCGACAAAGCCCAGCCGGCGCTGCCATTCCAGGCTATCAACCTTGTACACCACGCCATCGATATCATACGGTAAATCAACGCGTTGCGCCTGAATGCTGCGATAATGCGCCAGCATCTGCGCGGTATCATCGCAACGCGTCAGCAGGGGGGACACTGGCACGCCCCACGCCGCGATCTGCTGCATCATCGCCCACTGCGTTTCGGCCGGCACGGCGCTGGCCGCCCCCCAGCCATGCGCCAGAAACCGCAAGGGCCGCGCGGCCGTCACGCTCGCGTCCTTCTGGCGCAGCGATCCGGCGGCGGCGTTGCGCGGGTTGGCAAAGACCTTGTCGCCCTTTTCCTCCTGCGCGGCATTGAGCGCGAGGAAATCGGCCTTGGCCATATAGACCTCACCGCGGATTTCGAACACGGCCGGCGGTTCGACACCGGAATCGCTACGAAGTTCCTGCGGTATGTCCTTGATATGGGCTACATTGGCAGTCACATCCTCGCCCACCTGGCCATCACCACGGGTCGCCGCGCGCACCAGGCGGCCATCTTCATAGCGCAGCGAGCATGACAGGCCGTCGATCTTGTCTTCCGCCGTCATCACCACCGGTGCATCGGCCGGCAGCGCCAGGAAGCGGCGCACGCGCGCGACGAATTCCTCGACCTCCTCGTCGGTGAAGGCATTGTCGAGGCTCATCATGCGAACCTCGTGCGTCACCTTGCGCAGGGGAGAGGCCGAAACCTCGTGACCCACGGCGCGCGAGGGGCTGTCAGCGCGGATCAGATGCGGAAACGCTGTTTCCAGTTCGGCATTGCGCCGCACCAGCGCATCATACTCGGCATCGGAAATTTCCGGGGCGTCTTCGGCGTGATAGCGCCGGTTGTGATAGGCGATCTGGCGCGCCAGCCGCATCAGTTCGTTGGCGGCAGCCGCCTCGCCCATTGCTGCCGGATCGATGCCTGCCGGATCACTCATTATACGCCACTTTCACCAAACAATTGCACCAGTCACCGGCGCGATACGCCATCACGGCAATTCGTAAAGCGCTATCGCCGGTCCGGGCAAGGCATAGCTGTGGAGGAACCGCCTGCCCACCCGGGCAAAAGGGTTCAAGCCTGTTCGAGCAGGCGGCTGGCCTGCGCGCGCGCCTCGGCGGTCACTTCCGCGCCAGAGAGCATCCGCGCGATTTCCTCCTGGCGGCCGGCCGCGTCCAGCTTGCTCACCGAGGTGCGCGTCACCGTGCCCTCACTCGACTTGGCGATCAGATAATGCGCGTCACCCCGCGCCGCCACTTGCGGGCTATGCGTCACGGCCAGCAACTGCCCACCGTGCGCCAGGCGCGCCAGGCGCTCGCCAATGGCACTGGCCACAGCGCCGCCTACGCCGCGATCGATCTCGTCGAAGATCACGGTCGCTGCCCCGCCCTGTTCGGCCAGCGCCACCTTCAGCGCCAGGATAAAGCGCGACAATTCACCGCCCGAAGCGATCTTGCCCAGCGGCGCAAAATCGCTGCCGGGGTTGGTGGAGATGAGGAACTCCACCGCGTCCATGCCCTGGCCGCTCCAGCGATCCTCGGGCAGGCGCACCACGGCGGTGTGAAAGCGTGCCGCATCCAAGCGCAGCGGCGCCAGTTCGGCGGCCACCGCCTTGTCCAGCTTGCGGGCGGCCTCGGCCCGCTGGACCGACAGCGCCTCTGCCTTGGCGCGATAGTCCAGGCCCGCTTCCATCGCCACGCGCGCCAGGCCTGCGATCTGCGCCTCGCCACCCTCGATCGATTGCAACGCGGCCTGCAATGCCTCGCGCCGGGCGGGCAGGTCGTCCACCGTGCAGCCATGCTTGCGCGCAGCGGCGCGCAGATCGAACAGCCGCGTTTCGATCCGGTCGAGCAGCGCGGGATCGTGCGCCAAGGCCTCGGCGGCGGCCGAGAGCTTGTCTTCCGCCTCGCCCGCCTCGATCACCGCGCGGTCCAGCGCTTCCAGCGCCTCGGCCAAAAGCGGATGCTCTGCCGCGATCCGGTCGAGCCGCCGCGCCGCGCCGCGCAACTGCACCAGGGGCGCGTCCGATCCGCTCCACAGGTGCTGCAATTCGTTGAGATCGCCCGAGAGTCGCTCCCCCTTCTGCATCTCGGCACGCTGCAGGGCGAGTTCTTCCTCCTCGCCCGCCACCGGCTTCAACGCGTCAAGTTCGGCCAGGTGCGCCTCGATCAGGTCCTGCTCGGCCGCCGCGCTCGCCACGCGCGCGCGCGCCTGCGCCAGGGCCTGTTCGGCCGCGCGCCAGCTATCCCATGCGCGCGCCACCTCGGCCGCGTCGGCGCGGGCATAGCGATCGAGCAAGGCCCGGTGGCCACGCGCATTGACCAGCCCGCGATCGTCGTGCTGCCCATGCAGTTCCACCAGAAACCGCGCCAGTTCGCGCAGCAGCGCCACGCCCACCGGCTGGTCATTGATATAGGCACGGCTGCCGCCATCGGCGCGCAACCGGCGGCGGACCAGCAGCGGCTCGCCCGTCTCCCAATCGATCGCCGCTTCGGCCAGGATCGCTTCCACGCCATCGGGCCGCCGCGCGAATTCGAATGTGGCGGTCACGCTCGCCACGTCTTCTCCGGCACGAACCAGGCCGCTGTCGGCGCGGTCCCCCAGCACCAGGCCCAGCGAATCCAGCAGGATCGATTTGCCCGCACCGGTTTCGCCGGTCAGAACGCCCAAACCGCCCGGAAACACGAGGTCCAGCGCCTCGATCAGGACGACATTGCGGATGGAAAGCCCGGTCAGCATCGCTTTCCTTCCTAGCGGGTTGCACGTCCGGCGTCACCCTCCATTTGTTCCCCTCTTGTTTCACAACCATGACACGGTGTCGCCAGCGCGCAATGTGACGGTGCCATGAGATTCGCAAGACAACGGCAGCATATGAAGGGACTGGGTCATGGACCGCCCAAGCGACCGCAACTTTGCCCCCGTCAGCGAATGGCTCAAGGGCGCGCCCGATTGGCTCGACTTGCCCGAACCGCGCGGCTTCCGCCCCAAGCGGCGGGTACGCACGGTGTGGATTTCCGATCTTCATCTCGGCACGCGCGGCTGCAATGCCGAAATGCTGCTCGATTTCCTGGCCTCGATCGAGTGCGAAACGCTCTATCTGGTGGGCGACATCGTCGATGGCTGGCGCCTGTCGCGTGGGTGGTACTGGCCCGATGCGCACAATGAAGTGGTCCGCCGCGTGCTGAAGATGGCGCATCGCGGCACCCGCGTGGTGCTGATCGCCGGCAACCATGACGAGATGCTGCGCCCCTATGCCGGGATGACCTTTGGCGGCGTGGAACTGGCGCTCGACACCATTCACCGCACCGCCGATGGACGGCGCCTGCTGATCACCCATGGCGACGGGTTTGATGGCGTGGTGCTCTATGCCCGCTGGCTCGCGTTCCTGGGCGATGCCGCCTATGCCGTGCTGCTGCGCGCCAATCGCTGGGTCAACCTGGTGCGGCGCCAGTTCAAGCTGCCGTACTGGTCGCTCTCGGCCTATATGAAAAAGCGCGTGAAGAACGCGGTGCAGTTCATCTGCGACTTTGAAGAGGCCGTCGCCCACGCCGCGCGCGACATGGGCGTGGACGGGGTGGTGTGCGGCCACATCCACTGCGCCGAAATCCGCCAGATCGGCGATGTCACCTATTACAACGATGGCGACTGGGTGGAAAGCTGCACCGCCCTGGTCGAGGATTTCACCGGCGCGATGAGCATCGTCGACTGGGTAGAGGAACAGCGCAAGCAGGCGCCGTTCATGCCCGCCGCCGTGCCCGGCCTGCCCAGCCCGGCCGAAACGGAAACTGCCTGATGCGCATTGCGCTCGCTACCGATGCCTGGACGCCGCAAGTCAACGGCGTGGTGCGTACGCTGACCACCACGGTTGCGCACCTGCGCGCGCGGGGCCACGTGGTGGAACTGCTCACCCCCCAGCAGTTCCGCACGTGTGCCCTGCCCGGCTATGGCGAGATCCGCCTGGCCATGGCGCCGCGCTTTGGCACGCGGCGCGCCTTGCGCGATTTTGCGCCCGATATCGTGCATATCGCCACCGAAGGGCCGATCGGCTGGGCCGCGCGCAGTTGGTGCAAATCGGTGGGCGTGCCGTTTACCAGCGCATTTCACACGCGCTTTCCCGATTACGCCGCGATGCGCACGGGGTTGAGCCCTGATGTGTTCTGGCCGGTGATGCGCCGCTTTCACGCGCAAAGCGCGGCGGTGCTGGTATCTACACCCAGCCTGGCGCGCGAGCTGGCCGGGCACGGGATCGTGCAGACCCGGCTGTGGTCGCGCGGCATCGATGCCGGGCTGTTCCATCCCGGCCACGCCCCGCTGCCCCAGCTTGCCGCGCTGCCCGGACCGGTGCTGCTCTATGTCGGCCGCGTGGCCGTGGAAAAGAACCTTGGCGCGTTTCTCGATTGCGCAGTGCCCGGCAGCAAGGTGGTGGTGGGCGACGGACCAGACTTGGCCATGCTCAAAAGCCGCTACCCCCAGGCGCATTTCACCGGCGCGCTTTCGGGCGCCGCGCTGGCCCAGGCCTATCGCGCCGCCGATTGCTTCGTCTTTCCCAGCCGTACCGACACGTTTGGCCTGGTGATGATCGAAGCGATGGCCTGCGGCGTGCCGGTAGCTGCCTTCCCGGTGGCCGGCCCGCGCGACGTGATCGGCGTGGATGGCCGCGGCGCGCAGGGCAACCTGCCCCACCCGGTGGGCGCCTGCCACGAAGACCTCGCCACCGCGATTGCCCAGGCACTGGCCTGCCGCCGGGCCGATGCCGCTGCCTATGGCGCCAGCTATTCCTGGGAAGCGGCCACCGACCAGTTCGAAACCGCGCTAGCCAGCGCCGTGGAGCGGATCGCCTGCGCCGCCTGAGGCACGATCATCGCCAAGTGCGACTTGCCCGATGATGCACTGCAACCAATCCCGCGCTGGGGCATTTGCCGGGAAGCTTTCTCCCATCGGAGCTTCCCATGTCGCAGCGCACCCTGATTCAGATGTTCCATTGGTATCTTCCCGAAGGCGCGCTGTGGGACGATACCGCCCGCGCCGCGCCGGGCCTGGCCGAGATGGGCGTGACCGATGTGTGGCTGCCCCCCGCCTACAAGGGCGCCAGCGGCACCAGCTCGGTAGGCTACGATACCTACGACCTGTTCGATCTGGGCGAGTTTGACCAGAAGGGCACCGTGCCCACCAAATACGGCACCCGCGCCGCGCTGGAAGCAGCCTGCGCCGCCCTGCGCGAGCATGGCCTGCGCGTGATCCACGATGTGGTGTTCGATCACAAGATGGGCGCGGACGAGACCGAACGCGTCAGCGTACGTCGCACCAATCCCGACGATCGCACGCAGATCGAGGACGAGGCGTTCGACGCCACCACCCACACCCGCTTCACCTTTCCCGGTCGCGCTGGTGCGCACTCGCGCTTCATATGGGACCACAAGTGCTTCAGCGGGGTGGACCGCATCGAAGACCCGCAGGAGGACGGCGTGTTTCGCCTCGTCAACCAGTATGGCGATGGCGAATGGAACGAAGAGGTGGACGAGGAACTCGGCAACTTCGATTTCCTGATGGGTGCCGATGTCGAATTCCGCAATCGCGCGGTCTACGAGGAGCTCAAGTTCTGGGGTCGCTGGCTGGCAGACCAGGTGGCGGTCGATGGTTTCCGCCTGGATGCGGCCAAGCACATTCCCGCCTGGTTCTTCCGCGATTGGGTGGGCCATTGCCGCGAAGCCATCAGCCCCGATCTGTTCGTTGTGGCCGAATACTGGCAACCCGATCTGGCCGCGCTGCACACCTATCTCGATCGCGTCGACCACCAGTTGTCACTGTTCGATGCCGCGCTCGTCCACCATTTCTCCGACGCATCGCACGCCGGCGCCGATTACGATCTGCGCACGATCTTTGACGGCACCCTGGTGCAAAGCCTGCCCGAACACGCCGTTACCCTGGTTGCCAACCACGATACCCAGCCGCTTCAGGCGCTCGAGGCGCCGGTGGAAGACTGGTTCAAGCCGCTGGCCTATGCCCTGATCCTGCTGCGCGAAGGCGGCGTGCCCTGCCTGTTCCATCCCGATCTATACGGCGCCAGCTATGCCGATACCGGCGGCGACGGGGAGAACTACGACATTACCCTTGCCCCGGTTGCCTGCCTTGCCCGGCTGACCCAGGCGCGCCAGCGCTTTGCCCATGGCGCCCAGACCGACCTGTTAGACAGCCCCACCTGCATCGGCTTCATCCGCCATGGCACCGCGGATGCCCCGGGCTGCGTGGTGATCCTCAGCAATGGCGAACCCGCCACGCTCACGGCAGAGCTTGGCCCCGATCACGCCGGCGCCACGTTCGTCGATTGGTTGGGCCACGCCCAGGGCGAATGCGTGGCGGATGACCAGGGGGCGCTGGCCGTGCGGTGCGAGGGCGGCAGTGTCAGCGTATGGGTGCGCCAGGACGCTGCCTGAACCAGCGCTTTACACGCTATTACAAAGGCTTGCGATCATTACAGAGATTTCATCGCCTGTGGCGTGAACCAACTGCCACTTCGGTCGTTACCCCTGGCATTATTGCTGGATTGTAACAACGGGAAGGACACAATCATGCGCTCATTCAACCGCAAGCTCGCGCTGGCCCCCGCGATTGTCGCGGCGTTCGGCCTCACCGCGATCGACGCGACGCCGGCGTTTGCCCGCCACCACTATTCGTCGCGGGCGCACTATCGCTGGTGCCGTCACTCCAGCGGCACGACCGGCCTGGTGGCCGGTGGCGCCGGTGGCGCGCTGCTCGGCCATGCCCTGATCGGCGGCCCGGTGGGCATCGTCGCAGGTGCCGTGGGTGGCGCCCTGGGTGGCCGCGCGATCGACCGCACGCTCACCGCCAAGAAGCGCTGCCGCTAACCGATCTGGGGCTGCGTGGCCTAGGGTGTGTGGGGATTCAGGTCAGGGTGGAGCGAGAATGGCTGATTTTCGCGACCCGGAGCGCAGCGTACTTTCGGTACGTGAGCACCGGAAGCGCGAAAAGCGGCCGTTCGCAGCCCGCCATGGGCTGAATCCCCACACACCCTAGCGTGCCAACCATGGCCTTTTCCGCCACTCAGCCCCGATCATCCCGGCTCGTTTCTGCCGGCATCGCCGCCGGCATCGAAGTGGGCCTCGCCATTGCCCTATGGCTCGGCCTCGCCCAGCCGGCGGGCCTGCGCCAGGCAACCCGCGACTGGCTGACGGCAGTCCGGCTCGCCCCGCCGCCATCGCCCGCGCCACCACCACCCAGTCATCATCATCGGCCCAGCGGCAAGTCCGCCCCCCCTGCCCTGCGCGCCAAGGCAGCGCCGGTCTATGCCCCGCTGGTCATCCACGCCCCACCGCCACCGATCCCCGTCGCCCCGCAAGTGGCGCTCGGCACGCAAAGCCACAACGGCGCCGCGCCCACGCCCGGCCCCGGCAGCGGCGCTGGCGGCAGCGGCAATGGCACCGGCTCAGGCGCCAGCGGAAACGGTGACGGCGCCGGCGGCAGCGATCCGGAATGGACCGGCGGCAAGATCAAATCATCAGACTATCCCCTCGCGGCGCGTGAAGCGCACGCCCAGGGCACCACCTCCGTCACCATTGCGGTAACCCCACAAGGCCGCCCCAGCGCCTGCCACATCACGCAATCGAGCCACAACGCCGCGCTCGACACGACCACCTGCGCCCTCGTCCTGCAACGCTTCCGCTTCCGCCCGGCGCGTGATGCCGCCGGGCATGCCGTGGCGGGAGAGGTGGATTATGATCAGGAGTGGACGATGGGGATGATGACGGATGGTGGGTGAGTTGGGGACAGGTTGCGGCACATTTCCGGCAAAGTCGACAGGCAACATACAGCGCTGAATATATTCTAGGAAACGGGCCGTCACGATGCTAACTACTTCCACCACATCAGATACCGACGCCAGCGCAGCCAACCACCTTGAAGGGTAAAGCGGCTTTCACGGAGAACGCGTTTGACCGTGGACGGCAGCCTTAGCGCAAGGTATGCGCCCGTTCCTATTTACGGGAGGGGGCCTTTGCGGAAACTCACAACGAAGCAAAAACTTCGGCATATGCGTAGAGCACGCCGTCAGCTTCGGCTTCACTCAATCCGATTTCCCGGAAAACTCAGCGCACTACGACGTGCAGCGAAAGAGCGGTTCGACGCAGCGAAGCGCTTACTGCCACCATCACGAGTGATCTACGATGAGCGCCCTGGGTGCTGCGTCTTGCAGCCACCCGCGCACCTTGATCTTATGGAAAACTACGAAGAAACGCTCGCATTCCTTATGGAAATACGGGGCCGCTCCAGCACGCAACCGGTGGTTCATCCTGAAACTGGAGCAAAGCTGATACATTTCACAGATTTTGGCGCCTTGAAGACGATATCACCCGGCGCGGGCCTCGTGCTCGCTGCGGAACTCGACCGGCGCCGATTGGTAACCGGCATCAAGCCTCGCTCTTTGGACGCGGAGTGGGATCCTGCCGTGCGATCCTACTTCCAGCAGGCTGGGCTATTCGAATTGCTTGGAATCGAGCCTCAAATCATTGACGATGAAAATGAAAGCGGCCCCTTGCAAGCCGTGCGTTTTGTCCGCGGACGTTCGGTAAAAGGTGAAATCGGGGCGAAATTGAGAGATAGGGTGGAGGCGCTGTGCGGCAAGAAAATCGGGCCGCGCACGACTGTCTATGAAGCCATCTCCGAAGCCATTGCAAACACAAGGCACGCGTATCCTCGGCACATTGGAATCTGGCCCACCAAAGCCACCGGGCAGTGGTGGGCTGCCGGAACGTGGAATAGCGATTCAAACATCGTATCACTCCAGTTGTATGATCAGGGGGTTGGCATTCCTGCAACGCTTCCCAGATCTGAGCATTGGTCGGACGTGTTGAGCAAACTTGGTGGAGGTAGACTTCATCCTGAGCGAGATGCGCACCGGCTGATAACCGCAGCGTTAGAAGTAGGTCGAACTTCAACCGGCGAGAAAGGCCGAGGCCAAGGCTTAGCAGAAATGACCGCATGGATTGATAAATTAGGCAATGGCTTTCTGAGGATAACCAGCGAACGAGGAAGCGTTTCCTACAACGCTGGCGGTGTGGTATCAGGGGTAACGCGCAAGGCCCCGTTCTTTGGGACGTTGATTGAATGGGAGATTGGGCTGCGTGACTGACGTAAAAACGATCACAATCGCTAAAGACTTTTCGCCTTTTCCTGCGGGCAGAAGGCGAAACGATGGCCCATTTACGGGCGAAGCATTTCGAGAAGACGTGCTACGCCCGCTTTTAGCTCGCGGTGATCGCGTCGTGCTCGACATCGACGGTGTCGAGGGTCTTCCGTCCTCGTTTCTTGAAGAGGTTTTTGGTGGCATCGTTCGCCGAGGTATCGATCTGACGACGCTAAGAAGACTCGTCGAATTTCGCCATTCGGATCCAGAACTCGATGCCTATCCTTTCCTGGCTTGGCGCTTTGCTGAAGCCGCATCCGGGCAAAACTAAACTTGTCTTCATTTTTGTCAGCTTGGTTTACGCCGGCGCTGGTCAGCTTCATCGTCTCGCTCTGGGTGAATCGGCGCTCGGAAGCTAGGCGCGCTCGTCGCGACAACATAACAAAACTGTTTGAGGTTACGCGCGAAGACATCCGACGGGCTGTCGAAGCCGCGATCGATTATTTCGCCACTGAGCCATCAAACCGGAAAGCGCTTCAGGAGGCAAAGGTCCTTCTCGGAGAAAGAGAACTACGGGCAGCTATGCCTGTAATTTTAGACTCACATCAAGAATTGGAACACGAGAGTCGCAATGAGGCTCGAAGGCGCTTCCAGGACTTGCTTGCCGAACTAACAGGAGGAAACTTCCAAGAGGCAGCAGGTGAAATCGACCGAGAGCACATTCGCCGCCTAGCGCATGCCGGAGCAGGGCTGCGTTCTGCGCTCGCCAAAATGAGGGATGCTGAATTGCGCATCCTGTTTGAAGCAGACCCTGTAATTATACGGGGAAAGCAATGGAT
This sequence comes from Novosphingobium sp. 1529, assembly GCF_040544855.1. Taxonomy (NCBI): domain Bacteria; kingdom Pseudomonadati; phylum Pseudomonadota; class Alphaproteobacteria; order Sphingomonadales; family Sphingomonadaceae; genus Novosphingobium; species Novosphingobium sp. 1529. The sequence continues at coordinate 139,978 of NZ_JBEPKW010000002.1, read as the reverse complement.
TGGAAAGTTAACTTTAGGCGTGGGGTTTCTATTTCTAACCGCTGATAGTCCGTTCAATTGAAATAAAATTCACCCTTTGGGTGAATCTATTCCATCGTATTGATAAATACGTAGCAAGGCCCAATTATGGGTAGGTCATTTGAATAGCTGATGACTACGCCCCCACCCCTCACTGATAGTGCAACGTATTCTCGCCCCCTCATTCGCCTTCGTCATCTTCGCCAGCTTCCGAAGACTCGCGCGAACATACCGCTCATAGTGCCGGGCCGCCATCACCGCCGCCACAACGAAAAAGGGCGCCCCGCAGGCGCCCTTCCCCAACCTTGCAATCAGCGCAGCCGATCACACCGCGCTGATATCGTCGCCCTTGGCGTTCATCAGCTTGAAGGCGCGCTTGTACCATTCGCTGCCGGGATAGTTGGCGCCCAGCACGGCGGCGGTCTTCTGGGCTTCGTCGCGGATGCCCAGGGCCAGGTAGCATTCGACCAGGCGGAACAGTGCCTCGGGCGTGTGGCTGGTGGTCTGGTACTTGTCGATCACCACGCGGAAGCGCAGCGTGCCGGCCAGCCACTTGCCGCTCTTTTCGTAAAAGCGGCCCACTTCCATTTCCTTGCCGGCCAGGTGGTCGTTCACCAGGTCGAGCTTGAGGCGGGCGTCGGTGGCATAGTCGGTGTTGGGATAGCGGCGGATCACTTCGGTCAGCGCGGTCAGCGCCTGCTGGGTGATCTTCTGGTCACGCGTGACGTCGCTGATCTGCTCGTAATAGCACAGCGCCACCAGGTAATAGGCATAGGGCGCGTCCTTGTTGCCGGGGTGGATCGACAGGAAGCGCTGCGCGGTCTGCACCGACTTGGCATAGTCGCGCGCCACGTAATAGCTGAACGCACCCATCAGCTGCGCGCGGCGGGCCCAGGGCGAATAGGGGTGCTGGCGCTCCACTTCGTCGAACAGCGCGGCGGCCTGCTTGGCGTCGCCCTTGTCCAGCCGGTCCTTGGCCGTCATGTAGAGCGTGTCCACGTCGCGGGCGACATAGGCCACGTCCTTCTTGGCCTTGCCCCCGCCCGCGCACCCTGCGGTCAGGCCCATGGCAACAGTGGCGGCGGCAAGAACGGCGATGCGCAGCGGGCTGCGGCCAGAAGCAGGAAGGGTCATGCGCCGTCCTATAGCCAGCGGCTTGGCACTCGCCAAGCGAAGGTTGCGCGGCCCCCGCAAAAGTTGCGGTTGATTGCATTTTTCCGGGAATGCCCCGATCGTTCGTCATCCTGGGCTAGACCCGGAATCCGCTTTTTTCTGAGCAGGCAGGTCGGCAGCGGGACCCCGGATCACGTCCGGGGTGACGAGAAGCGGGGAAGGATTAGACCGCGGTCTCTTCGAACGGGGGCACCAGCGTGATCGCGTCGGCCAGGGTGACCTTGTCGAGCATGTCGGCCATTTCATCGCGCAGGCGGATCATCAGCCCGCGCAGGCGGCAATCGGCCTCGGGCAGGCAGTTGGCGCAGTGTTCGTGGGCGTTGCGGCTGGCGCAGGGCACCAGGGCCAGGCTGCCGCGCGTCAGGCGGATGATGTCGCCATAGCGGATGTCCACCGGGGGCAGCGCCAGTTCATAGCCGCCGTCGCGACCGCGCTGCGAAACCACCACGCCTTCGCGGGCCATTTCCGACAGGATCACGGTCAGGAACTTGCGCGGGATGTTCTGCGCCTCGGCAATCGCGTCAAGCCGCACTGGGCCTTGTCCAAACGTGTCGGACAGATGCTGCAGGGCACGGATCGTATAACGCGTTTTTTGCGAGAGCATGGGAAATACAAAAAGCCGGTTGCGTGCGAATGTCAACGCCAACGCTTGAATATCCCGGTGCAATGCGGCGATTGCCCGCGGCATTGCACCGGGATCGGTATCTTATGACTTGATCCGCTGCTCCACGAAATCGATCCGCGCGCGATAGGGATCTTCCACCTGCGTGGCGCCTGCTGCAGTGATCAGGTGCACGGTCGTGTCGGTGGGCGTCACCTTGGGCCAGGGCGCCAGGCCGGGCAGGCCATCGGGGCGCCCGGTCTTGGCAAACGCCACCCACATCTTGTGCGTCAGATCGGCCACGGGCTGTTCGGCGGCGATGGCCTTGGGCGTGGTGCGCCCGGCCAGGCTGTCAAACACATAGGGCAGTTCCGAGGCATGCGGCGCGCCGCCCATCTTTTCGAGCGGCTCGGGATGGGCATAGGCAAAGCGATAGAGATAGACCGGCTGACGCGCGGCCAGCGCGCGCGCGATGGTGCGCGCCGGCTCGATGAACATGCGGTCGGCACTGGTCATCGTGCCCACAATCAGGCCGGTGGCCGTGCCCTGGGGATCATAGAGCGCGCGCGCTTTGTCGGCATCGGCGCCATAGGTGGCAAAGATAGCGGCCTTGTCGGTCGTCATCGGGAAACCATCGGCCGAATTGGCGCCGATCATCACCGGCACGGGCGCATCGATGCCAGCGGCGGCGGCATCGTTGGACGCGCCCACGATCGTTTGCCCATCCACCATCGGCCCGGAATAGCCGGTCTGCGCCATGGTCATCATGCTGAGGTTGCCGGTCACCTTTGCCTCGGGCAGCGCGCGCAGCGCGGCGGCATCGAGGCCGGGGGCAAAATCGGCGCCGATCTTGGCCGCACGGGCCATCGTCGGCATCGGCAAGGTGCCATCGCGCCCACCGCCGGATTCGATGATCGCGCGGGCAAACAGTCCGCGCGCCAGCGGCGATTGCAGCAGCATGTGCATGCTCATCCCGCCGGCACTTTCGCCAAACACGGTAACGTTGGCCGGATCGCCACCGAATGCGGCGACATTGGCCTGCACCCACTTGAGCGCGGCGATCTGGTCGAGGAAGCCGAAGTTGCCGCCCAGCCCTTCATCCTTGAGCGCGGGATGGGCGAAGAAGCCGAAGCGGCCGAGCCGGTAGTTGAGGCTGACCAGGACCACGCCATCGCGGGCAAAGGCCGCGCCGGAATAGACCGCCGGCGACGTGCCGCCGTTGACGAAGCCGCCACCGTGCACCCAAACCATCACCGGCAGCCGGGCATTGGCGGCCGCACCCGCCGGCTTCCACACGTTGAGATAGAGGCAGTCCTCGGCCGGCTGGGTGCGGATCGGCGCGGCATCGGGCGGGAACGGCGCCTGCGCGCAATCGTGGCCATAGTGCGTGGCATCGCGCGGCGCACTCCATGCCGCAGCCGGCTGTGGCGCGCGCCAACGCAAGTCACCGACCGGCGGCGCGGCATAGGGAATGCCCTTGAAACTGGCGACGGTGCCTTCCACCGCCCCCACCAGGGTGCCCTGGGCCACCGTCACGGTTGGCGCGGCAGGCGCCGCTGGCGCAGCCTTGGCAAGCGCAGCGCCCGGCAGCGACAGCGCGCCAGCAAGCATCAATCCTGACAGCATCAGCGTTTTGCGAAAGGTCATGATCTTCAATCCTTCCAGTTGCGCGCCGCCAGGCGCACCGTCACCACCTGCCCCAGCGTCTGCGCATCGCTGCCCAGCGCAAAGCCATAGTTGCCCGCCGGCAGCGTCCAGCCGCCACTGCCCTTGCCATCATCCCGCCAATCGGCGAGCAGGCGCTGGTCGATCGCCACGCTGACAGTCTTGCTTTCGCCCGGCTCCAGATGCACGCGGGTAAAGCCGACGAGGCGGCGCTTGGCCGTGCCGGCACGATCGACCAGATAGACCTGGCCGACATCATCGCCCGCCACCTTGCCGGTGTTGCGCAGGGTAAAGCGTGCGGTCTTGCCATCCACGCTCAGCCCATCCTGGGCAAAGCTGGTGTAGCTCAGGCCATAGCCGAACGGGAACAGTGGCTTGGCCCCGGTGCGGGCAAACCAGCGATAGCCCACATCCGCACCCTCAATATTGTAGTCGGCCTTGAGCGTGGTGGTCGGCGTGGGCGGGTTGCCCATGAAATCAGGATCGAGCGTATCGCTGCCATCGAGCTTGGGCCGGGGCAGTTGCGCCACGCTGGCGGGGAACGTGACCGGCAGGCGCCCGCCGGGGTTGGCCTCGCCGAACAGCACCTTGGCGATCGCCTCGCCCCCGCGCGCGCCGGGATACCACGCTTCGAGCACGGCCGCGGTCTTGTCCAGCCACGGCATCGCCACCGGGCCACCGGTTTCCAGCACCACGATCGTGCGCGGATTGGCCGCTGCCACCGCCGCGATCAGCGCATCCTGGCCATCGGGCAAGGACAGATCGGGCTGATCGAGCCCTTCGGTGCGCCATTCGGTGGCGAACACGATCGCCACGTCAGACCGGCGCGCCGCCTCTACCGCATCGGCAATATAGCGCCCGTCACGGAAATGGATGGCCGCCTGCGGCACCCGCGCCTTGATCGCATCGAGCGGGCTGGAGCGGTGGAACTGCTGCTGCATGATCCCGGCAAACATGCCGCCCGCCAGCACCGGGCGCGACACGACTGGGCCACCATCGCCCTGAACCTGGCTCGATCCGCCGCCCGACAGCACGCCGCCATCGGCATAGCCGCCGATCACCGCCACGCTCTTGGCATCACGCAGCAGCGGCAGGGCGTTGTTCTGGTTGCGCAGCAGGACCATGCCGGCAATCGCCGTCTGTTCGGCAACGGCCGCATGCGCCGCCGCATCCCACTGGCCGCCCGGGGTTACCGGGTTCTTGTCGACGCCCGTGGCATATATCGCGGTCAGCACGCGGCGGTTCATATCAGCCAAGCGCGCGGCCCACGCCTTGTCGGTCGCCGCCTTTTCCGCCAGCTTGCTGCCGAAATAGACCGCCTTGTCGAGCTGTTCGCCCGATTGCTGATCGAGCCCGGCCATCGCTGCATCGAGCCCAGGCACCGCGCCCCAGTCAGACATGACAAAGCCCTTGTAGCCCCAATCGCGCTTGAGCACGGTGTTGAGCAGCCAGCTGTTGTCGCACGCGCGATCACCGTTGACGCGGTTATAGGCGCACATGACAGAGCCGGGCTGGCCCTGTTCGATGCCGATCTGGAAAGCCAGCAGATCGCTTTCGCGCGCCGCGGAATTGCCGATCTGGATGTCCACGAACTGGCGCCCGGTTTCCTGGCCATTGAGCGCGAAGTGCTTGATCGTGGAAATAATGTTGTTGGACTGGATGCCACGGATCGCCGCGCCCACCAGCACGCCCGAGAGCAGCGGGTCTTCCGAGAGATATTCGAACGTGCGCCCATTGCGCGGATCGCGCGTCAGATTGACGCCGCCCGCCAGCAGCACGTTGAAGCCGCTGGCGCGCGCTTCGGCGCCGATCATCGCACCGCCCGCCTGCATCACCGCCGGATCCCAACTCGCCGCCTGGGCAATGCCCGATGGCAGCGCTGTCGCGCCCCGCTTGCGCGCACCCGAAACCCAGGCCACACCCAGGCTTGCGTCGGTTTCCTTGAGCGCCGGCACACCCAGGCGCGGCAACCCGGCGATGTAACCGGCGCCTGGCACCGCGTCAGCCGGGATCGGCGGGGCACCGGGAAACAACTGGATGGCCATGATGCCGTGGGTCAACGTGGTGCGCTCGTCCGGCTGCATTGCCTTGACGGTCTGATCGGCCCGTGCCTGCGCCGCGGTCATGTCGACCAGCGCGCTGCTTGGCGCCTGCGCCTGGGCCGAACCCTGCGCCAGCCCTGCTCCGACCGCAGCCAGCGCCACGGCCGAAAGAAATCTCCTGCCCATCTTCATGCACCCTTCCCGTTGATGGCTACAGCGCCACCTGCTTGTTCCGCGTTATCGTGCCGCCGCTTGTCAGCGTTGTCAATTACCTGTTCAGGTTGGCTTGCCGGACAATTGCGTTCATAGCTTGGCCCATGCCCGATCCCGCGCAAAGCCACCGCCCCTCTGCAACCGCCAGTAGCGCCGACGACGACAACGATGCGGCACCCACCACAGCCGGCCGCGCGACGGGTAACATCACGATGAACGATGTGGCGCGGCATGCCGGGGTGTCGCTCAAGAGCGTGTCGCGTGTGATCAACCGCGAGCCGCATGTATCTGATACGCTGCGTATCAAGGTGGAAAAGGCGATTGCCGATCTGGACTATGTCCCCGATCTGGCGGCGCGCTCCCTGGCCGGGGCGCGCTCGTTCATCATCAGCGTGCTGTTCGACAATCCCAGCCCCAACTACACGATGAAAATCCAGGCCGGCGCCTATCAGGCCTGTGTCGACAACCAGTATCACCTGCGCATCGACCGTATCGATTCGGCCCGTCCCGATGCCGAGATCGTGGCTGATCTTGCCGCATTGCTGCGCAACGGACGCTGCGATGGCTTTGTGTTGACCCCGCCGCTGGCCGATCTGCCAGTGGTGCTCGATTTCCTGCGCGAACAGGGCGTGCGCCATGTGCGCGTCGCACCGGAAAAGCCCAGCCTGGAGGCGCCGGGCATCGGCATGGACGATACGGCCGCCGGGGCGGCCGTGGCGCAGATGCTGTGGCAAGCCGGGCATCGCCGCTTTGGCGTGCTGACCGGGCCGCCCAACCATGGCGCCGCCGCGCGCCGCCGCCTTGGCTTTCTTGCCGCCCTGGCCGACCTCGGCCACACCGGCCCGGTGGTGGAAGCCAACGGCGGGTTTTCGTTTGAAGGCGGCATCAGCGCCGGGGCCGATCTGCTGGCACACACCCCGCGCCCCACCGCCATCTTTGCCACCAACGACGATTCGGCGGCCGGCGCGCTGGTTGCCTGTTCGCGGGCCGGCCTTGCCGTGCCGCGCGATGTGTCGATCTGCGGGTTTGACGATAGCTGGGTGGCGCGGTCGGTCTGGCCCTACCTCACCACGGTTTACCAGCCGATCCAGGAAATGAGCTATGCCGCCGCCAGCCTGCTGATGGACCGCGAGGGTGATGCGGCGCCCGCGCTGCGCCTGCTGCCCTATCACCTGGTGGAGCGGGACTCGATCGCCCCGCCCCTGCCCGAGGCCTGAAACGGGGTTCAGTGCCCCCGCGTCAGTGGGTAGTGCCCAGCACCACCGGCCCCACCAGGCCCGATGGGCGCAGCGGCGCATCGGCATTGTAGGTCGGGATCGCCGTCCAGGTTACCTTCGTGGCGCCGGGCTGGGCATCGCCGATCAGGCGGTTGACCCAGCTGTTGGCGACACGCACGGCGATCGTGTTGTTGCCGTTGTGCACCGCGCTGCCCACGTCAAAGCGATAGGGCGCATGCCATTGCGTGCCCAGCGTCTGGCCGTTGACCGTGACCTCGGCAATGTCGTGCACCTCCCCCAGATCGAGCCACAGTGCCTGGCCCTTCTTCCAGCCCTTGGGCAGGCGGAACGTGCGGGCATAGGTGGCCATGCCCGAGAAATAGCGCACCCCAGCGTCGGCATTCTGGTCGAGCCGCGCCAGCGTGGGCATAGCCAGCGTCACCGGCGCGCCGCGCCCGGCCTGGAACGCCACCGTCCAGCCGGTGCCGGGCTTGCCGGCCAGGGGCCCCAGCGGCACATCATGGCTGGCGCGTACCTCGCCATGGGTGGCGGTGGTCGCCTTGCGGAACACGACGAACACCGATTCCTCTGCAGCCAGGGTCAACGGCACGATGGTTTCGCCATTCTCGCTGCGCCACGAAACCGGCTCTACCTTGCCGCTGTCGGCATGCCACAATTCGGGCTGCTTGCCGGTCACACGGAAATGCGCCTCGAACGTCTCGTTACGGTCAAGCCGGTTGACCAGGAACCACGCGTCGCCATCGGTCAACTGGCGATGGACGAACGGCACTTGCGCGTCACTCGCGCCGACCAAGCGGAAATCGGGCGCCACGCCCAGCCGCGCCAGCCCCGCGTCCACGTCAGCCAGCGCGATCACCCGGCCCTTGCCCACCATGGCATCGCCGCTGCCGGGCCACAGCCGCGCCACCAGCTGCTGCCACTGCGCCGCGTTGGCAGGTTGCGCATCATCGAGCGCCGGCGATCCCTGCGGCGCCAGGCCAATCACGCTGGCCCCGCCATCGACCAGTTCGGCCAGCCGGCGCAGGGTCTTGAGCGTCATCATCCGCGATGAGCCACCCAGGTAGACCGCGCGATAGCGTGCCCCACCCTGGCTGACGAGTTCGTTGCCCTGGTTGAGCAGCACCCCGCCCAGCGCATCGGCATTGACGAAGTCATAGGCGTTGGCCTTGGGCGCATCGGCCACCGGCGCCTTGCCATAGAGGCCGGTCAGCGGCGCTTCCTCGCCATAGAAATAGGCGACATCGGCCACGTTGCGCCCCTGCTGCAACAGTAGCGAATTGCGCGCCATGTAATCCACCCAGGGCCGGGCCATTTCCGCCCAGCTTTCGTGGCGGTTGAAGAACTGGCCAAAGATCATCAGCGAAAGGCCTGGCACCTTGTCATCGGTGGGCTGATGGACCGAGGTGTGCACCACCGGGCGGTTGATCCCGCTGACGAATTCCAGGTCGATGATGCGGCGCAAGTCCTTGGGTGTATAGGCCCAGGGCGCCAGTGCCGAGGTCATGGATTCGGCCGCCACCAGGTTCTGGCCATAGACATGCGCAACAGAAGCCGCGCCCTTCATGTCGGCCAGATAGCTGGGGTTGGGGCCAGCCTGGCGCGAAAAGGTCCACAGCGCGGCCATCGGCACATCGGCCCGGGCGCGCATCGCCATGTCGTCGCCCAGCATCGGGCGATTGTCCTCCAGCGCCTCGCCATAGACCTTGAGGCCGTTTTCGTGCGCCACCTGGGCCACCATGCCATAGTGTTCCGAGGCGAGCAGATCCGCCAGGGTGCGGCGCCAGTCGTAAAGAAAGCGATCGGCATCGGCGCGGCTGCCGATCAATACGCCGGCCAGCGTCGGCAGCCAGGGCGTTGGGTCATAGCCGCGCAGGCGCTTGAACTGGTCGATCATCTTGGGCGTCCAGTTGGCTGCGCCCACCTCGATGGAATCGGTCAACAGCGCGGTAACCCCGCGCCGCCCGATCAGGTCTGCCCCGGCGGCATCGCGATACATTCCCAGATAATGCGTCAGATAGCGCCGCACTGCCGCGCCATCGAACTTGTCCACTTCCAGCCCGGTGGCCTCGGGCGCGGCCGGGTGGTTGGTCGTGCCCAGCAGGCTGGTGCCAAAGCGCAGAATGCGCCAGGCGCTGCCGGCCGGCGGTGTCCAATCGAGCGTGCCATCGGGGCGCAGCTTGCCGGTCAGGTTCACCACCTTGGCCGCATCGGTCCCAGTGGCGGCAGCATCGGGCGTGCCCAGCGCGTAATAGTCCTGCTCCACGGCAAAGCCGGCCTTGGCCTCGAACCGGTCAACCCGCGGCTGGGCATAGAGGCGGAAGTGGCGCAGATCGAACGGCGCGGTGGCGCCAGCGGACATCATCTTCATGAAGCCCACGTCGGTGGCGGCACCCGGCGCCGGATCGCCCAGGTTCGAGCCCTTGAACGGCAGCGGCGCCAGGACCACGCGGAACTGGCTGGCGGTAACCGGGGCAAAGCTCACCGAGGTTGGCGCATTCGACACCGGAATATCGGCCACCTTGGTCCAGGTCGTGCCGTCGCTGCTCGCTTCCAGGCGCGGCGCCACCACGGCACCAGCAAACATCGCCTTGGCCCCGGCCATGAACAGGCTGACACCCCGCACGGTCTGCGGCCGGGCAAACCGCGCCAGCAAGATCGACGGCTGCTCGGCACTGCCATGGGCGACCATCTGCCGCTTGGCAAAGCTGTCGCCGGTCAGTGCTGCGGCATCGAGCGACTTGCCATCCGGGCCAGTGATGGCCGGCACAGGCAAATCAACCTGGCCAGCATCCACCGGCACCGCCAGCACGGCCACGTCGGCATAGAATTCGTGCGCCTGTTCCGGGCCTTCCTTGGTCAGCGCCGCCAGCGGGTCGTTCAGCTCCATATCCTGGAACGTGCCGGTCACGCGCGGCGGCGCTGGCAGCGGCGCGGTCAGCGCGGCGCCACCGGGCACCACGGTTTCGCTCCACACCACTTTCTTGAGCGCATCGGCCGGCTGCACCCACGGGCCGCCTGTTTCCGACCAGCCGGGCGAGGAGGCAATGGCCAGTTCAAGCCCGCGCGCGTCGGCGGTATAGGCGGCAAAGCGGAACGCGTCCTTCCATTCCGGCGACATGAACACCAGGCGATGATCGACCACCTGCGGCGTCATCAACCCGGCATCGAACGCCTGGAGGCCGCCGATGCCCATGCGGCTCATCCAGTCAATGTCCTTGGCGATGCCATCCTTGGTGACATTGCCGTTCATCCAGTGCCACCACACGCGCGGCCGGGCCGAGGCGGGCGGATCGCGGAACTGCAGATCGAGCGGCACGGCCGTGCCGGCATGCACCGCCGCCACGCCCGGCACTGGCGGCGCCGGATCGGGTGCCGCCATGGCCACGCTGCCGCTGCCAATGCCAGCACCCACGCCGGCAAGTGCGCTGGCCAGCAGCAGGGCGGTGCGGATGCGGCAAAGCGCCGGCTCGATCATGCAATTCTCTCCTGGGAAATCAGTTTTCGGTTTTGGCCATTTGGCTCGTCAGGGCAAGGGGTTGGCGCGCTTCGCCCCCTGCCCCGGTCGTGCCCCGCCATCATGCACGGCGCTGCGTCAGACGATGCCGGCGCCCAGCCCCACCGCCTTGCGCTCCTGCGCCTTGCGCGCGCGATACTGGCTCAGGCGATAGGCTTCCAACACGTCGATCGCCCCGCCAGCGGCCACACGCGCCTTGGCCAGGATCGGCGCCACGTCGATCGAATAGGCGCGGCGCAGCGCCTGAAACGCCATCATCGTGTCGTTGCTCTCTTGCGCCGCATGCAGTGCATCGCGATCGACCAGCAAAGCCTTGGCAAAGCAGCCGGTGATCGCTTCGGCCGAAGACAGCATGGATTCGATCGGATCGGTCACGTTGTGCGATTGATCAATCATATAGCTCGGATTGAAACCGTCGCGCGGGTTCAGCTCGGCCTCGACCAGTTCGTTGAACACCAGGAACAGCTGGTGCGGGTTGATCGATCCGGAATCGAGATCATCGTCGCCATACTTGCTGTCGTTGAAGTGGAAGCCGCCCAGCTTGCCGAAGCGGTGCAGCCGCGCCACGATCTGCTCGATGTTCACGTTGGGGGCATGGTGGCCCAGGTCGACCAAGCACTTGGCCTTGGGGCCCAGTTCCTGCGCCGCCAGGATCGAGCTGCCCCAATCGGAAATCACCGTGGAATAGAATGCCGGCTCGAACATCTTGTGTTCCAGCAGCATGCGCCAATCATCGGGCAGCGCGGCATAGACTTGCGAAGCGGCATCGAGATAGCGATCCAGGCTGCGGGCAAAGTCCTGCTGGCCGGGGAAGTTGGTGCCATCGCCCACCCACACCGTCAGGTCGGTTGAGCCGAGCTGCTTGCCGATCTCGATGCATTCGATGTTGTGTTCCACCGCCTGCTGGCGGGTGGCGGCATCCTGGGCCGACAGCGAGCCGTTGGCATACGTGTGCGCCTGGCCCGGCTGATCCTGGAACGTGTTGGAATTGACCGCGTCCCAGCCCAGGCCCAGCGCAGCGGCTTCTTCACGCAGCGCGGCAAAGTCGCTGACCTTGTCCCACGGAAAATGCGGCGAAACGCGCGGCGTCACCCGCGAAAGCTGGTTGATGACGGCGCAATCCTCCAGCTTTTCGTGGATGTTGGTCGGCTCTCCGGGGATGGGGAACTTGGCAAAGCGCGTGCCGCCGCGGCCCGCGCCCCAGCTGGGCACCGCCACCGAAAAGCTGGCAACGCGGCCCAGCACGGCGTCGATATCGATGCCGGTGCGGGCCAGCTTGCGTCCCAGCGCGGTATAGTCTTCGTCCAGCGCATCGGCGTGGCGGGCGTTGGCTTCGGCGATCAGATCGGCCGACAGCGGCAGGTGTGTCATTGTCTTGTTCTCTCCCGAATGCTCAGCGCGTGAAAGCCTGAACGTTGCCGGCGTCCACGTTGATCATGTTGCCGGTCGACTTGGCCGATGCTTCCGAACCCAGCCAATAGGCCGCCTCGGCGATGTCTTCGGGCAGCACGTCGCGCTTGAGCATCGAGCGGTTGCGATAGTGCGCTTCCAGTTCCTCGCCGGCGTCGATCTTGTTCGAGGCCGCGCGTTCCTTGCGCCAGTCGCCGTCCCAGATCTTGCTGCCCTTGATCACCGCATCAGGGTTCACGACGTTGACGCGAATGCCTTCGGGCGCGCCTTCCAGGGCAAGACAGCGGGCCAAGTGGTTGGCCGCAGCCTTGGCGCTGGCATAGGCAGAAGCCCCGGCGGCGGCGGCCACCGCGTTCTTCGACCCGATGAACACGACCGAAGTGCCGCCCTGTTCCTTCATCCGCTTGAGCAAGCCCCAGGCGTGCTTGGCGGTAAGGAAATAGCCCTGGGCAAGCACGTCGAAGTTGCGGTCCCACAGCTCCAGCGTCGTCTGCTCGATCGGTGCGGACGAAGCAATGCCGGCGTTGGCGACGAGGATATCGAGCCCGCCGAACTCGCGCGCGGCATAGGCGAAGGCCGCCTGCACCTGCGCTTCATCGGTCACGTCGCAAGCCACGGCGCGAACCACGTCTTTGCCAAACTGCTTGGCAAAGCCGGCGCGCACGTCCTCGGCAGCGGTGGCATCCCGGTCAGCCAGGACAACGCAGGCGCCTTCGCGCAGGAAGCGGGCGGCGGTCGCCGCACCAATGCCACCGGCGCCGCCGGTAACCAGCGCGATCTTGCCGACCATCGGCTTGGGCGCCGGCATGCGCTGCAGCTTGGCTTCTTCGAGCAGCCAGTATTCGATGTCGAACGCTTCCTGCTCGTCGAGCGCGATATATTCGCCGATCGCTTCGGCCCCGCGCATCACGTTGATGGCATTGCCATAGAATTCACCGGCCAGGCGCGCGGTGGTCTTGTCGGTGGCAAAGGTGATGCGGCCGACGCCGGGCACGAGCACGACGACCGGGTTGGAATCGCGCATCGCCGGGCTGTTGGCACGCTTGCAGCGTTCGTAATAGGCCGCATACATGGCGCGGTAATCGGCGATCTTTCCGGCCAGATAGGCATCATCCTGAAGACGCGCCGGGTCGAGCGTCAGCGGCGCGATCTTGGTGCGCAGGAAGTGATCAGGGCACGAGGTGCCGAGCGCAGCAAGGCGTTCGAACTGAACCGACCCGGCAAATTCCAGCGCCTCGGCATCGTCGGACCAGTGACCAAGCTTGCGGCGCGCACCGGTCATGAAACCGCGCAGGCGGGGCATGAGGTCGGCCGCGATGGCCGCGCGATCCGGGTTCGGTGCCACCTTCTGGCCGCCAAACGCCGGCTTGCCCGCCAGCTTGGCGTTGAGATAGTCGGCGGCATCGGCAATCAACTGCACGGTGTGTTCGTAACAGGCCTTGGCACTGTCGGCCCAGCAGATGATGCCATGCCCGGCCAGCATCACGCCTTCGACCTGCGGATTGGCCTGCACATAATCGCGCAGCATGACGCCCAGGGTATAGCCGGGGCGCTTCCACGGCAGCCAGCCGATCTTGCCGCCCCAGATTTCCTGCGTCGCCGCTTCGCCGCCCGAAGAGGCTGCCAGCGCGATGATCGCATCGGGGTGCACGTGGTCGACATGGGCAAACGGCAGCAGCGAGTGCAGCGGCGTATCGATGCTGGCCGCGCGCCCATTCAGGTTGAACGTGCAATGCGGCAGATAGCCGACCATCTTGTCGTCATCGTCCGGCCCGGCATAGTGCGCTTCCAGGCCCAGCAGCTTGTCCTGATAAAGCGTGGCAAAGCCATCGAGCTTCATCGAGCCGATGTCACCGCCCGACCCCTTGACCCACAGCACCTCGACCGCAGCGCCGCTCAACGGATCGGTTTCGGTGAGCTTGGCCGAGGTGTTGCCCCCGCCAAAATTGGTCACCGTCAGATCGGAACCCAGCAGGTTGGAGCGATAGAGCAGCAGCTCTGCCGGCGACAGCGTGGCGGCGTGGGCATCGTCCCAGCGGCTGGTCGGCACGGCAAAAGGAATGGCGGCGTCTGCGGCAACAAGCGTTTCGACGGTCATGGCATCCTGCGTGGATTGGGCCATCGAGTCGCTGCCCGATTGGCCGGTGAACGTGGGGCGGCACAACCAGGATGATTGCATCGCGTCGCAGGGCTGCTAACATTTTTGGTGGAATTGATCAAGAATGATTGATATTGATCATTTCCACACAAGGCGCCGGCGGCGGAGATTCTCCCATCGCGCGCGACCAAACGGAGAGCGAGTGGCTTGGCACGCGGCAGCATCATCGTCATCGATCTGGGCAAGACGCTCAGCAAGGTCAGCCTGTGGCGCCCGGATGGCACGCTGCTTGACCGCAAGGTGCGGCCCAATGCCCCGATCGAGATCGACGGGCTGCGCCGGCTCGATGCGCAAGGTATCGGCGACTGGCTGATCGGCGCCTTGCGCGAATTTGCCGCCGTCCCGCTCGATGCGCCGATCGACACGATCGTGCCAGTGGGACACGGCGCGGGCGTGGTTGGCGTGGCACAGGGCGCGTTGGCGTTTCCCCCGCTCGATTACGAACAGCCGATCCCCGACGATGTGATGGCCGCCTATCGAGCGCAGCGCGATGCCTTTGCCATCACCGGCTCCCCCGCCCTGCCCGATGGCCTCAACCTGGGCAGCCAGTTGTTCTGGCTCGAACAGCTCTATCCCGCCGCCTTTGCTGCCGGTGGCCCCACCCGCGCCACGCTGATGCCATGGGCGCAATATTGGGCGTGGTTCCTGACCGGTACGGCCACGAGCGAAGTGTCGAGCCTGGGCTGCCATTCCGATGTTTGGAGCCCCGCCCAAGGCACGTTAGCGCCCATGGCGGCGCGGCGCGGCTGGGCCGATCAGTTTGCCCCGGTGGTGCCCGCATCGGCGCAAGTCGGCTTGCTCTCTCCGCGCCTGGCACGCGCGACCGGGCTGCCTGCCACCACGCGGGTGCTTGCCGGGCTGCACGATTCCAATGCCGCGCTGATGGCCGCGCGCGGCTTTGACCAGTTGGCCGGACAGGATGCCACGATCCTGTCCACCGGCACCTGGTTCATCGCCATGCGCCTGGCGCGCGGGGCATTTGATCTTGCCGCCCTGCCCGAAGCGCGCGATTGCCTGGTCAATGTCGACGTGTTTGGCCAACCCGTGCCCTCTGCCCGGTTCATGGGGGGGCGCGAGATCGAAAGCCTGATCGAGATCGACACGCGCCGGGTCGATATCAAACCCGATCAGCCCGCGCTGCTCGCCGCCGTGCCCGATATCCTGCGCGACGGCACGATGATCCTGCCCACGCTGTGCCGTGGCTTTGGCCCGCTGCCCCATGGCACGTTTGGCTGGATCGGCCAGCCGCGCGACTGGTACGGCCGCCGCGCTGCCGCGTGCCTCTATGCTGCACTGGTTGCCGATATCTCGCTCGGCCTGATCGGCGCCAGGGGCCACCTTCTGGTCGAAGGCCGCTTTGCCGAGGCAGAGGTATTCGTCCGCGCGCTGGCGGCACTGCGCCCAGACCTGGCGGTCTATACCGCCAATGCCCACAACGACGTGTCGTTCGGCGCGCTGCGCCTGATCGATCCCACGCTCAAGCCACAGGGTGAACTGGTCCCGGTCGCGCCGCTGGAAGGCGATATCGCCGCCTATCGCGCCGCCTGGCACGCCGCCATTTCCCAACCGGCCTGACACCACGATAAGAAACACGAGAGGAAGCAACGACGATGGGCGGAAATCCGGCACTGGGCGTGCTGTTTCACTGGCTGGGGGGCTTTTCCTCGGCCAGTTTCTATGTGCCGTACAAGCGGATCAGCCGCTGGTCGTGGGAGGTGTTCTGGCTGGCGGGCGGGCTGTTCTCGTGGGCGATCGCGCCTTGGCTGTTTGCCTCGCTGCGCACGCATGATCTGCTTGGCGTGCTCGCCGCCGCGCCGCGCCAGACTTTGCTGTGGTGTTGGTTCTGGGGCGCGATGTGGGGCTTTGGCGGGCTGACCTTTGGCCTCACCATGCGCTATCTCGGCCTCTCGCTGGGCATGGCCGTGGCGCTGGGCCTCACCACCGTGATCGGCACGATGGGCCCGCCGATCTTCCATGGCACGCTGGGCGATATTGCCGCCACCACCAGCGGCAAGCTCACGTTGCTGGGCATTGCCATCACGCTTGTCGGCATCATCGTCGTTGCCCGCGCCGGCAGCGCCAAGCAGCGTGACCTGGGCGGCACCGCCAGCGTGGGCGTGGCAGAGTTCAACCTCAGGAAAGGCATCCTGATCGCGATCTTTTCCGGCGTCATGTCAGGCTGCTTTGCTTGGGGCCTCGATGCCGGGCAGCCGATCCGCGATCTGACCCTGGCCGCTGGCACCGATCCGCTCAGCCAGGGGCTGCCAGTGCTGTGTGTCGTGCTTGCCGGCGGGCTAACCACCAACCTGGTCTGGTGCCTGATCCTTATCGCGCGCAACCGGAGCGCCGGGCAGTTCCTGGGCGCGGCCAATGACGGCACCGGGCGCGCACCGCTGCTGCGCAACTATGCCCTCGCCGCGCTGGGCGGCACGCTGTGGTATGGCCAGTTCTTCTTCTACACCATGGGCGAAAGCCAGATGGGCAAGTACGGCTTCTCGTCGTGGACGCTGCACATGGCCTCGATCATCCTGTTTTCCACGCTATGGGGCTTTGCCCTCAAGGAATGGAGCGGCACGAGTGCGCGCACCCGCACCATCGTGTGGAGCGGCATCGCCCTGCTGGTCGGCGCCACCGTGGTGATCGGCGCGGGCAACATGCTGCAGGCCGCTGCCTGACGCAGCCCATGCGCGAAGATGATGGCTTTTGAGCGCGCAGGCGGGCATAAGCCAGCGCTTGCCGGAATGAAAAGGGACGAGCCAGGGCCATGCATGCAGCGGAACGCGAACGGTTGATCGTCGAAGCGATCGGCCCCACGGGTTTCGTGAGCTATCGCGACCTCGAGGCGATGCTTGATGCCTCTCCCGCCACGATCCGGCGTGATCTGTCGCGCCTGGAAAGCGAGGGGCGCATCGTGCGCGTGCATGGCGGCGCGCGTCTGGCTGATGGCGCCGAGGCGCCTGCCCGCCCGGTCGGCTTTCACCTGTCGGGCACGCCGTTCGAACAGGCCATTACGGAAAACCTTGCGGCCAAGCAGGCGATCGGCCGGGCAGCCGCAGCGCTATGCCAGCCCGGCGAAGGCATCATGCTCGATGGCGGCACCACCACCTTGCAGATGTGCCCGCATCTGGCCGGGCTCGATCTCCAGGTGCTGACCAATTCGCTCTATATCGTCAATGCGCTGCTGCCGCAGGCTGGCACGCGCATCCTGGTGCCATCGGGCGCGGTGTTTCGCGAACAGAACATCATCCTGGCCGCGGCGGGCGAGGAATCCATGCCACGCTTTCATGCGCCCAAGCTGTTCATGGGCGCAGCGTCGGTGGGCGCAGCCGGGGTGATGCAGGCCGATGTCGTGCTGGTGGCGGCAGAGCGCCGCCTGATCGACCGCGCCGAACAGGTGATCCTGCTGGTCGACAGCAGCAAGTTCACCACCCGTTCGGGCACGATCGTGTGCGGGCTGGACGAGGTCGACACCCTCATCACCGACGCCGGCATCCCCGCTGCTGCCGCCGCCGCGATCCGCGACGCCGGCGTGCAACTGGTGATTGCCGAATAGACCGGTGTTACTTGGTCGCCTGTTGCAGATAGGCGATCACGTCGGCGCGGTCTTTCGCATCGGGCAGACCGGCAAAGGCCATCTTGGTGCCCTTCACATAGGTGGTCGGGCTCTTGAGATAGGTGTCGAGCGTATCGGGCGTCCACGTCACGCCGCTGCTCTTCATCGCATCGGAATAGGCGTAGCCCGGCAGCGAGCCAGCCTTGCGCCCGATCACGCCCTTGAGCGAGGGGCCAAGCCGCGTCGCCCCGGTGTTGAGATCGTGGCACGCCAGGCAGCGCGCCGCCACGGTGCGGCCATGCGCGGGATCACCGCCTTCGGCCGCCGCGGCCGGTGCCACCGTTCCGGCAACCCCGATTGCCAGCCCCAAGGCGCCCAGCGCCACAACAGAAAAACGAGCAAGCTTCATCACGGTCTCCCGGGCGGGCCGCATTCCGGCCCGCGTGATTTCAGACCATGTCACACGCTGGCTGACAAGGTGCTGAACGGGCCGTGGCGCACAGGCCGCCGTCACCCCTCCTTGGAAGGGGCGGAAAGATAGACTTTCATCAGGATGCGGAACAGTTCGGACCGCTCGCGCACGGTCAGGCATGCGGTCAATTCGTCTTCATGCGCCACGATCACGCGCCGCGCCTCGGCCAGGGTGATCAAGCCGCTTTCGGTGACCCACAGCCCACCAGCGCGGCGATCGAGCTTCGACGGCTCGTTGACGAGATAGCCGTTGCGCATCAGCTGGCGCACGAACTGGTGCACGGTCGGGCGCTCGATCTTGAAAAAGCGCGAAAGGTCGGTCTGCTTCACGCCGGGATTGGCGTTGACCAGCCACAGGATCGCCACCTGCTTGGGCGTGACGCTGAGCGGTTCAAGCTGGCGTTCCAGCCGCGAGACGAACAGCGTGTTCGTTGTGCCGATGTGCAGGCCCAGGACCGAATCCAGCCCATCCAGCGCCAGTTCGGGCGTAACTGATTGACGGGTAAGAACTTCGGACGCCAAAGCGCAACCTTTCAAGACACACTGCGGCACAGAATGTTACCGCATCAAGTCCATTAGGCATACGAACCGTTTTTGCGCAAATGTTTTGCGGCGCAACAGCGCCGAAGCCCACCAAAGGTCAGGCTTCGACCGGTGCCGTCGTCATGCCCAGACCGGGAATACCGATGGACCGGCGCCCGCCATAATCGGTGCGCACCACGATCAGCCCGCTCTTTTCGAGGTGATCGAGCAGGCGGCGGATGCGCCCCGGGCTGCGCGTGCCATAGATTTCGGCCATCCGGTCGTCATCGGGGCATGGCAGCCCTTCCACCGCCGCCACCGCCAGTACCAGGAACGGCGCCACCAGATCGTCGGCCACGCCTTCGGCCAGCTTGAGTGCGGCCTGCCAGCGCGGCTCGCGATCATCGGGAATGCCGGCCACGGCCATGGCAAAGCGGCGGCGGAACGCGGCCAGGTCGATGCCCACTTGGCCAAGCCGCTGCATGCGGCAGCGCACGGTGAAATCCTGATAGAGCTGCGCCGCAGGCTGGAACGTGCAATCCGGCTCCGCCGCCATTTCCGCCAGGATCGCGGCAATATCGGCAGCGGTTTCCTCGGCGGCAAACAGGCTGGGCTCGACCGGTGGTTCCACCTGCTCGGCGGCGGGCACGCTGCTTTCGATCTGCTCCAGCAGCTCGCCGCTTTCGGGTGCGGTTTCTTCCGGTTCTGGCGGCGTGGGCAGCGGATCGAACATCAGCGGCTCTGCCATCAGCAGCGCCTCCATCTCCTCGCCGGCAGCATTGGGCATCGGCATCAGGCCATGCACCACGTTGCGCGCGCGCGTTTCCACGTCGGCGATCTTCACCCCCACCGGGCGGCGGCAGATCGCCGGGCCCAGCGCCAGGAAATGGCCGCGCTCCAAGTCGCGGATCTGTTCGGCCTGGCGCCGCTCCATGCCGAGGAGATCGGCGGCGCGGGCCATGTCGATATCGAGGAAAGTGCGCCCCATCAGGAAGTTGGATGCTTCGGCCGCCACGTTCTTGGCCAGCTTGGCCAGGCGCTGCGTGGCGATGATCCCCGCCAGCCCGCGCTTGCGGCCACGGCACATCAGGTTGGTCATCGCCGCCAGCGAGAGGCGGCGCACATCGTCGGCCACATCACCGGCGGCGGCAGGCGCAAACATCTGCGCCTCGTCCACCACCACCAGCGCGGGATACCACTGGTCGCGCGGGGCATCGAACAGGGTGTTCATGAACACGGCGGCGCAGCGCATCTGCGCTTCCAGCTCCAGCCCGTCGAGCGCCAGGATAACCGAAGCGCGATGCTGGCGGATGCGTGCGGCCAGCTTGACGATCTCGGTGCCGTCATAGGCCGATCCATCGACCACGACATGGCCAAACGGTTCGGCCAGGCTGACGAAATCGCCTTCCGGGTCGATCACCACCTGCTGCACCACGCTGGCGCTCTGCTCCAGGATCCGGCGCAGCAGGTGCGACTTGCCCGAGCCGCTGTTGCCCTGCACCAGAAGGCGCGTGGCCAGCAGTTCCTCAACATCGATGCGGACGGAGGCGCCCGACCGGTCGTCGGCGCCGATGACGATGGTTGCGCTCACGCCTCGCTCTTAGCGCGCAGGGCCGTGGCGGCAAGGGGATTGGGGGAAAAGGTTGTCGAAAGCGGGGTGGCAAAGGAACACGCCCTCCCCCAACCCCTCCCGCCTGCGGGAGGGGCTTCTGGGTCTCCCCCTCCCGCAGGCGGGAGAGGGTCGGAGGGAGGGAATGTTATCTGACCCTTAGTGTCGGATCAGATAGTCAAACGCCGCCAGCGAGGCCTTGGCGCCCTCGCCCATGGCGATGACGATCTGCTTGAACGGCACGGTGGTGCAGTCACCCGCAGCAAACACGCCGTCGAGGCTGGTGGCATTGTAGGCGTCCACCTCGATCTCGCCACGGTTGGTCATGGCGATGCTGCCGCCCAGCCATTCGGTGTTGGGCACCAGGCCGATCTGCACGAAGATACCTTCCAGTTCGACGGTGTGTTCCTCGCCAGTTTCGCGGTGCTTGTAGACCAGCGCCGTCACCTTGTTACCATCGCCCAGCACCTGCGTGGTCATGGCCGAGGTGATGATCGTCACGTTGGGCAGGCTGCGCAGCTTGGTCTGCAGCACCGCATCGGCGCGCAGCTGGCTGTCGAACTCGATCAGCGTGACATGGCGCACGATGCCGGCAAGGTCGATCGCGGCTTCCACGCCCGAATTGCCGCCGCCAATCACGGCGGTGCGCTTGCCCTTGAACAGCGGACCATCGCAGTGCGGGCAATAGGCGACGCCCTTGTTGCGATATTCGTCCTCGCCGGGCACGCCCATCTGGCGCCAGCGGGCACCGGTCGACAAGATCACGGTCTTGGCCTTGACGCTGGCGCCGCTCGCCAGTTCGATGTGGTGCAACCCATCGCCATTGGCCGGCTTGAGCTTCACGGCAGCCTGCACGTTCATGACGTCAACGTCATAGTCCTTCACGTGCTGCTCCAACTGGGCAACCAGCTTGGGCCCTTCGGTGTGCGGCACCGAAATGAAGTTCTCGATGCCCATGGTATCGAGCACCTGGCCACCAAAGCGTTCGGCCACCACGCCGGTGCGGATGCCCTTGCGCGCGGCATAGATCGCCGCTGCCGCGCCGGCCGGGCCACCGCCGACCACCAGCACGTCGAACGGATCCTTGGCGGCGATCTTTTCCGCCGCGCGGGCTACCGATCCGGTGTCGAGCTTGGCCACGATCTGCGCCAGGTCCATGCGGCCCTGGCCGAACTGTTCGCCGTTCAGGTAAACGGTCGGCACGGCCATGACCTTGCGGCGCTCCACCTCGTCCTGGAACAGCGCGCCATCGATCGCCACATGCGTGATATCAGGGTTGAGCGCGGCCATGATGTTGAGCGCCTGCACCACGTCGGGGCAGTTCTGGCACGAGAGCGAGAAGAACGTCTCGAAATGCAGCGGCCCATCGAGGTTGCGCACGGCGTCAAGCAGTTCGGCCTCTTCCTTGGGCGGGTGACCACCCACGTGCAGCAGCGCCAGGATCAGCGAGGTAAATTCGTGGCCCAGCGGCAGGCCGGCGAACACCGCCTGCGCGCGCCCTTCATCCGCGCGGATGGCAAAGCTCGGGCGGCGGGCATCCTGCCCGTCGAGGCGCACCGAAACCTTGTCGCTCAGCGCGGCGATTTCCTCGACCAGGCTGCGGGTATCGGCAGACTTGGCGCTATCGTCCAGGCTCGCGACCAGTTCGATCGGGCGGCGCAGGTTGCCAAGCAGGCCCTTGAGCTGGGCAGTGGTGGGGGCGTCAAGAATAGGCATGGCGTGTTTCTCTCAGGCAGGAGGGTGCGTGCCGCGTGGGGCCATGGACGGCCTCACGCCTGGGATGGGCGGAGCGGGCAGACATTTGGGGGCTTTCCCGGCCGATGAAGGCGCCGGCGCCGCGTGGGCGCGCGCAAGGGGCCGGGGTGCCCGGGTCCGGGGCGGGCGCGCTGGCCCACCCCGGTTCAGGCAGCAAGAATCAGATCTTGCCGACGAGATCGATCGAGGGAGCAAGCGTTTCGGCGCCTTCTTCCCACTTGGCCGGGCAGACCTGGCCGGGGTTTTCGCGCCAGTACTTGGCAGCCTTGATCTTGCGCAGCAGTTCGGTGGCATTGCGGCCCACGCCTTCGGGGGTGATTTCGACCAGCTGGATCACGCCATCGGGATCGACCACGAAGGTGCCGCGGTCGGCCAGGCCAACGCCTTCGCGCAGGATGCCGAAGTTGTTGGAGATGGTGTGGTTCTGGTCGCCCAGCATGTAGTAGTTGATCTTGCCGATGGCCGGCGAGCTGTCGTGCCAGGCCTTGTGGCTGAAGTGGGTGTCGGTCGACACCGAATAGACTTCCACGCCCAGGCTCTTGAGCTCTTCATACTTGTCGGCAAGGTCTTCCAGCTCGGTCGGGCACACGAAGGTGAAGTCGGCCGGGTAGAAGAAGAACACGGCCCACTTGCCCAGGACGTCAGCATCGCTGACATCGACGAACTTGCCCTGGAGATAGGCAGTGGCCTGGAACGGCTTGAGCTTGGTTCCGACGATCGACATGGTTCGACTTCCTTGTGGTTGGTCGTGGCTGAAATGAATGCTGGCAAGAGGGGCAAGACACGCCACAGCGCATCAGCGCCCCTCGTTGCAGGGCAGCAATTAGGCATGGGCGCCGGCGATTGCCAATGATCAATTCCGCCCAGATTGATTGATCCTTTCGATAAGAGGCCGCCAGCGCTCATCACATCCATGCGTCGTGCCCCGACATGCCCTTTGGACAGCGCCGGCGCAGGGAACCAATTGCGCAGCTGCGAATTGCAGCGCGTGCAAGCCTTGGTTCCCGCCCGCCTGAAAACCCACGCCTGGGCGCTGGCAGCACACGACTTGCCGTAAAAAATCTTTCAAAGCCAACATGTTGACGTTTTAGGTTGCAATTTTCGCAAGCTCGCTTCGAAAACTTTCACTTGCAGCCCAAGGCACCGCTCGCCAATTGCGCCAATATTGAACTAAACTGTCTCGTTCCATTTTTGCCGATCTGACAGGAAGCCCTCCGATGCCCGCCCCCGACACCGCTGCCGCAACCCCGTCCACCGAACCTGCTGAAGAGACCGCGCCCGCGACCAGCGGCCGCAAGAAGCTGATCGGCCGCATCGCGCTGGGCGTGGCGGCGGTGGGCCTGGTCTATGGCATTTATGCCTTCATCGATTATCGCAACAATGGCCAGTACATCCAGTCGACCGACGATGCCTATGTGAAGGCCGATGGCGTGACCGTCAGTTCCAAGCTGGCCGGCTATGTGCGGCAGATCGGCGTGGCCGATAACCAGCAGGTTCCTGCCGGCGCTTTCCTGGTGCAGATCGACCCAACCGATTACAGCGCCAAGCTGAACCAGGCCGATGCCCAGGTCAGCGTGGCCCGCGCCGCCGAGCAGGCGACCTCTGCCGGCATCGCCGAAGCGCAGGCCAGCCTCAACCAGGCCAAGGCCGCCCTCGCGGCCTCGCAGCGCGACCTGGCGTACTACAGCAGCGAAGTGGCGCGCTATGCCCCGCTCGCCGCCAGTGGTGCCGAACCGCGTACCCAGCTCGACCAGCTGACCAGCGCGCGCGACAAGGCCGCGGCCGATGTGCGCGCCAAGCAGGCCATGGTCCAGGCCGCCGCCAGCAAGATCGCCACGACCAAGGCCCAGGTGCAGCAGGCCAGCGCGCAGATCGCCTCTGCCGAAGCCAGCCGCCAGGCCGCTCGCAACGATGTCGGCACCACGCGCATCGTCGCGCCGATCGCCGGCAAGGTCGGCTCCTCGGCCGTGCGCCTTGGCCAATTCGTGCAGCCCGGCCAGCGCCTGCTGACCATCGTGCCGACCCAGGCGATCTATGTGGAAGCCAATTTCAAGGAAACCCAGATCGGCCTGATGCGCCCCGGCCAGCCGGTGACGATGCATGTCGACGCGCTGCCTGACGTCGATTTCCACGGCGTGGTGGATTCGATCACGCCGGGCACGGGGGCGAACTTCTCGCTGATCCCGCCGCAGAACGCGACCGGCAACTTCACCAAGATCGTCCAGCGCGTGCCCGTGCGCATCCGCATCAACGCGGGCGAGGAATCGCGCAAGGTGCTGGTCCCTGGCCTGTCGCTGACGGTCAAGGTTGATACCCGCGCCGCCAAGGGCGCCATCAAGGCGATCCGCGCCGAGCAGGACCAGGGAGCCAAGTAATGGCCGCCGCAACCCTTCCGGCCGAGGCCGGCAACGGGGGTGGCGCGGCAAAGCCAGCGGCTGGTTCCAGCTCTGGCAATGCCGATCTGACCGCCTGGCTGGCCGTGGTGGCCGGGGCCATCGGCGCGCTGATGGCCACGCTCGACATCTCGATCGTCAATTCGGCCCTACCCACCATCCAGGGCGAAATCGGCGCGTCTTCCACCGAAGGCACGTGGATCGCCACCAGCTATCTGGTGGCAGAGATCATCATCATCCCGCTCACCGCCTGGCTGGAACGCGTGTTCGGGCTCAAGCGGTTCCTGCTGATCGCCTCGGTGCTGTTCACCGGCTTTTCCATCGTGTGCGGCCTGTCCACCACGCTGACCATGATGATCGTGGGACGCGTCGGCCAGGGTTTCACCGGCGGGGCAATGATTCCCACCGGGATGACCATCATCGCCACGCGCCTGCCGCGCCACCAGCAACCGGTAGGCACCGCGCTGTTCGGTTCCACGCTGATCCTGGGGCCGGTCATGGGCCCACTGGCCGGCGGCTGGCTGACCGAGAATTTCTCGTGGCACTATGCCTTCTTCATCAACATTCCGATCTGCATCATCCTGATGGTGTTCCTCACGGTTGGCCTGTCCAACACCAAGATGCGCCTTGATGAGTTGCTCAACGCCGATTGGCTGGGCATTCTTGGCCTGGCACTGGGCCTGGGCGGATTGACCGTGGTGCTGGAGGAAGGCAACCGCGAACAGTGGTTTCAATCCACGCTGATCTGGCAACTGACCGGGGTGACCATCGTTGGGTTCATCCTCATCTCGATCGGGCAGCTCTTTGCCAAACGGCCAGTGATCAAGCTCGCACTGTTGCGCAACCGCGCTTTTGCCGCGGTCTTCGTGCTGGGTCTGCTGATCGGTTCGGTGCTCTATGGCACGGCCTATGTCATCCCGCAGTTCCTGGCCGCGATCGCTGGCTACAATGCCTATCAATCAGGGCAGATCGTGTTCCTGTCGGGCATTCCTGCCGCGATGATGATGCCGCTGTTCCCTCTGCTCGTGAAGCGGTTCGACCTGCGCTACGTGGTCTTGACCGGGATGCTGATCATGGCCGGGTCGTGCTGGCTCGATACCACGCTGACAGTCAACTCCGATGGGTCCGACTTTGTCGTGTCGCAGCTGATGCGCGGATTGGGCCAGGCCCTGTCGATGCTGTTCCTCAACCAGGCAGCCATTGCCAGCGTCAAGCCCGACGAAGCCGGTGACGCATCGGGCCTGTTCAACGCGGCGCGCAACCTCGGTGGCTCGATCGCGCTGGCCCTGCTGGCCACCCTGCAGGAACGGCGCGAGGAATTCCACCGCTGGTCAATCCACGAAACCCTGCCGGCCAACAGCCCCAGCGTGCAGGATTGGGTATCGAGCCAGGCTGCCTCGTTTGGTGGCGGGCCCGACGGCCTTTCTGCCGCGCTGCAATCGATCGACGGCATGGTGCTCAAGCAGGCGCTGGTCATGGCCTATACCGATGAGTTCATCGCGCTGATGGTCGGCATTGCTGTCGTCCTGCCGCTCGTTTTCCTTCTCCGGCCCCTGCCCAAGGGCCATCACAACATGGCGATGCACTGATGCAACATTCTTCACGCCCCATGGCTTTCCGCCCCCTGGCCATCGCCCTGCTCGCGTCCGCCGCCCTTGCCGGGTGCACCACGGTTGGCCCCAAGTATGCTGGCGCGCCCGATGCTGCGCCGGGCGCCGCGGCTCGCAGCGCGTTCCTGCGGGGCGACGCTGCCACCACCACCGCCACGGCGCCCTCCGCGCGTTGGTGGGATGCGCTCAATGACCCGGTGCTGGGCAGCCTGATCGACAAGGGCCTGGCCAATTCGCCCAATATCGCGGCGGCCAATGCCCGCATCGCCCAGGCGCGCGCTGGCCTTGCCGCCAACAAGACCGCGCTGATCCCCACGCTCAATGTTTCCGGCGCGGTGCCCTATATCAACGTGCCCTCCAACATCCTGGGTGGCAACGATACCGGCCGCACCGACACCACGATCTACAACGTGGGCTTTGACTCGAGCTGGGAACTGGATCTGTTCGGCGGCACCCGCAGCAAGATCACCGCTGCCGGCGCCCGTGCCGAAGCGGCCGAGGCCGGCGCGGATGATGCCCGCGTGACGCTGTCGGCCGAAATCGCCCGCGCCTATGTGTCGCTGCGCGCCAAGCAGGCCGTGCTGACCCTGCTCGATCAGCAGGCGGCGATTGATGCCCAGCTGGTCAACCTGGCGCAGCAACGGCTGCAAGGCGGCACCGCGCCCGAGCAGCCGCTGGCCCAGGCCCGTGGCCAGGCTTCGCAAACCGAGGGGGACCGCGCCAAGACGCGGGCCGATATCACCGTGCTGATCGATCAGCTGGCCGTGCTGACCGGGCAGGAACCCGGCGCGCTCGATGCCACGCTGACCACGCCGGCGCCGCTGCCGTTGCCGCCGGCCAGCGTGGCCGTGGGCGATCCCGCCAGCCTGCTGCGTAATCGCCCCGATATCCGCATGGCCGAGCGCCAGCTGGCCGCCGCCAATGCCGACATCGGCGCACAGATCGCAGCTGGCCTGCCCAAGATCAGCTTCATGGGCCTGCTGGGCTTGGGTGGCACCAGCATCGGCGATGTGGTCGATCCGTCCAAGATCATCGGCCTGGCCCTGCCGCAGATCCGCTGGAGCCTGTTCGACGGTGGGCGCAACAAGGCACAGGTGGCCAGCAAGCGCCAGGCCTATGCCGAGCAGGAAGCCAATTATCGCAACACCGTGCTGACCGCGCTGCAGGATGCCGAAGGCTCCCTCACCCGCTTTGGCAGCCAGCGCCAGGTCTATGGCAAGGCGCTGGATAGCCAGGCGCAAGCCGCGCGGGCGCAAGCCCTGCAGCAACAGCGGGCCGATGCCGGCACCGTGGCCCGCAGCGACGCCTTGAGCGCGCAACGCCAGCAGGTGCAGGCAGCCCAAGCCACTGCAGCGGCCGCTGCAGAGCTGACCACCGATTTCATCGCCGTGGAAAAGGCGCTTGGCCTGGGGTGGCAGGCACCGGCCCAGGACCGCTGAAATGAGCCAGATCCGTTCCGTTTATAGCGCTTTGCGAACGCCCGAATCTGTGTCAATTTTCCTTCACAAGACGCCGCAAAGGCGTGAGCCACTCGGACAGAGGGTTGGGAAGGATGGATTGGTTTTCGGATATCGGCCGCCGCGTCTGGCTGGCCTATCAGGAAGGGCTGGAAATGACCTGCCCCGCACATCGCGAATGCGTAAAGCGGCCGGGACAGATTGCGGCACGCGACAGTGCATCGGCCTTGCCCGGAACGGCAGCGGAATTTTCGGCGTCGTACACCTTCGTCGCGCAGATCGATGCGGCGACGGCCTCGGGCAACGGGAGTGCGGCCGATGACTCTGCCGCCGCATTCCAGCACGGATCAACCGCCCGCCACTGACGCACCGGCCACCGACGGCATGGCATCGCCCGCCGCGCCGCGGCGGGGGCGCCCCTCGGTGGCAGAGGCCGAACAGCTTTACGGCAAGATTCTCGACGCCAGTTGGGAGGTTTTGCTCGACAGCGGGCTGGATACCTTCACGTTCGATCGCGTTGCGCGCCATGCCCATATCGGCAAGGCCACGATCTATTCCCGCTTTGCCGGCAAGCGCGAACTGCTGGAAGCACTGGTGCATCACGCCGTGGCCAAGCGCCGCGATGCCATCGCCGCGCTGCAAAGCGACCGTTCTCTGGCAGAAACGTTTCGCCTGCGCGCCGTGGAAACGCTGGAACTGCTCCATTCCCCCGATGGCAAGCTGATGGAACGGCTGATCGACTGGCTCGATACCGAAGCCGGCAGCCCGCAGGGCGGCTATCGCGCGATGGTCTATCGCAACGCGGTCGACAAGATTCGCAGCCTGTTCGAAATGGCGCAGCAGCGGGGCGAGATCGTCATCGACGATTGCGAGAACGCCGCACGGTTCTGGCTCGAAGGCCTGTTGGGCCACTACAAGATGGCCAGTTCCGAAGGAGGCCAGGATCGCGCGCAGCACATGCGCTGGGCCGATCGCTATGTCAGCTTCTTCTTTGCCGGGGTGCGCCAGCAAGGATCGCCCGGCGCGCCGCCGCGCTGACCGATCGCATCCCGCCCTCGCCCGGCATCGGCCAGGCGCGGGCGGGAACGCGGATCAGGACTGGCGCTTGGCCTTGAGCGCGAAATCGACTGTCACACCATCGAGCAGCGTATCGGTGCCACCCCATTCACCGGTGCCGACGCCAAACGCCGTGCGTGACAGCGTGGCGGTGCCGTGCGCGGTGGCCCGATCGCCATCGATCGTCAGCACAAAGGCCAGCGGCACCGGGCGAATCTTGCCGGCCAGCGACAGCGTACCTTCGGCGACATAGTGCCCGGGCGACTGCGCGCGGAAACGCGATGCAGTATAGATCGCTTGCGGGTGAGCGGCGGCGCGGAAGAAATTGTCGCCCTTGAGCATGTCGTCGCGCTGCGCATCGCCGGTGCCGACCGAAGCCAGATCGATCGTGGCGCGCAGCGTGGAATGGGCAAGATCATCGGGCGAGAACACGATCTTGGCGTCCCAGCGGCCAAAGCTGCCGTTGATCGCGTCACCCGAATAGGTGGCGTGGAAGCCAAGCTTGCCACCGGGCGCGAGTTGCCAGGCAACCGCCTTGGCAGCAGCCTCAGCGCCGGCGGATGCATCGGCCACGGGCGCCGCCGCGCTGGCCGGCGCCTGAACCGCGGCATCGCTGGCCATATCGGTGGCCGCTTCTGACTCATCGCCATCGGGATCAGCCGACGCGGCTGCAACCGGCGCCACCGCCGGGCCACCAAACGGCCAGACCTTGGCAAGCGCCATCGCGCCGGCCGAGCAAATCAGCGCCACAGCCACACCAATGGTCAGCCCGCGGCGGGTATTGGCCGGGATCATCCGCCCCAACAGATCATCGCCCATGAAGTGATGGCGCAGCGCGCCAGCGACGTGCAGCGCGAACAGACCCAGCGTCACCAGGCCAAGTGCGCCGTGAATGGTTTCGGCCGGTTCGTGCCAGGCATGGCCCACCGGCAGATTGGGCATCGGCAGCTTGCCGAACACCATGGTCTGCATGCGGATCTTGGAAGTGGACACCATGATCCAGCCCGACAGCGGGCCCACGATCATCACTGCATAGAGCAGGACGTGCACGACCTTGACCAGCAGCTTTACCGCCGGCGCGCCTTCGGCCGGTGCCGGGCGCCGCGCCACCAGACGCACGCCCAGGCGCGCGAGGCTGAGTGCCAGGATCAGGAAGCCGACCGACTTGTGAAACTGGTAGCCGGCAAAGCTGGCCGTGCCCTTGGGCAGGTCTTCCAGCCGCCAGCCGAGCGACACCTGAAACAGCAGCAACGCCGCGATCGACCAGTGGAGGATGATCGCACTCAGGGCATAGCGCTTTGGCGACAGCCCCCGCGAAAACGTGTCATTCATGCCGCGAAAATCTCCTCATCCTCTTGGCCACCCGCGCTGTCTATAACAGGCGATTGTGGCTTTTGATATGCCCAGCCGATCCATGCCGGATCAGGTGCGATCCAACCGGTTCATGTCACCGATCGACCGCCATCGTCATCACGACGAACCAGGCTGGAGCGTGCGCTGCGGCCATGCCATGGTTCGCTGCGTCACCGCGCGTGGGCGCCCTGCCCCGCGCCATCAGGAGACCGCATTTCCCATGAGCAGCAGCCCCTGGAGCCACAGCCGCCGCGCCGGCGTCGCCGATGACGTGGACTTTGCCATTCGCGGCAATGACCTGCAGTTCGTCGAGATCGAACTCGATCCTGGCGAGAGCGCCGTGGCCGAGGCTGGCGCGTTTGTCTGGAAAGATGCCGCGATCGAGATGACCACGGTGTTTGGCGATGGCAGCGACGGCGATGGCGGCGGCTTCATGGGCAAGCTGCTGGGCGCGGGCAAGCGCCTCGTCACCGGGGCCAGCCTGTTCACCACCGTCTTTACCCACCACGGCCATGGCAAGGCGCGCGTTGCGTTTGCAGCCCCTGTGCCGGGCACGCTCCTGCCGCTCAAGCTGTCGGACCTGGGTGGCACGCTGATCTGCCAGAAAGACAGCTTTCTGGCAGCCGCGCGCGGCGTATCGATCGGCATCGCGTTCCAGCGCCGGATCATGACCGGCCTGTTTGGCGGCGAAGGCTTTGTCATGCAGCGGCTGGATGGCGATGGCTGGGTGTTTGTCCAGATGGGCGGCACCCTGGTGGAACGCGAGCTTGGCCCGGGCGAACAGCTCCATGTCGATACCGGGTGCCTGGCCGCCTATACGCCCTCGATCGATTTCGACCTGGTGCGCGCGGGCGGCGTGCGCAGCGTGCTGTTTGGCGGCGAAGGCCTGTTCTTTGCGCGGCTGACCGGGCCGGGCAAAGTGTGGATTCAGTCCCTGCCCTTTGCCCGCCTGGCCGGCCGCGTCGTCGCCGCTGCCATACCCGGCGGGGCAGCAACCGCGGCGAAGGTTCGGTGCTGGGCCCGCTCGGGGATTTCATCGACGGCAATCGCTAAGCGTTTCGGGACAGGCCCTTCGACAGGCTCAGGGCGAACGGAACTTGGGGAAATTCCCTTGGTTTCTGTTCGGGCTGAGCTTGTCGAAGCGCCATCCCACCGCGCCGCTTAGAACTGCGTGCGCACGGTCAGGCCATAGGTGCGCGGATCGCCGACCTGGCCGACGATCAGGCCGGTGTTGCCCGAACCGACTGCGAGCTGTTCGAAATAGTGCGTGTCAAAGGCATTGCGCAGCCAACCATAGATATCGAAGCGGCCCTCGCGGCGCACGCCCAGGCGGAAGTTGGTGAGCGCGTAACCTTCAATCCAGGTATAGGCCGAAGGGGTGGGGTTGGACGAAAAGCGCGAGCGATAGTTGCCATCGACGCCGAGATAGACCTGCCCTTCCCCGCCGAACGCCTGGACCGGCAGGTTGACTTCGCCGCCATAGGAGAACGACCACTTCGACACGCCGGGCAGCACCTGGCCGGAAATGTCGCACGACAGCGGGCTGATCCCCGGCGTGCCCGGCGCGGCCGGCGTGCCGATCAGGTTGCCATTGGCATCGACATTCTGGGTGCCGCCCGAAAGCTCGGGCGCGCAGGGCGCATTCTTGAAGCGGATATATTTGGCATCGGTGTAGGCCGCGTTGGAATAGAGGCTGATCCGCTCGCTCGGCCGCACCGCGAAATCGACTTCGACGCCCTGGGTGCGAACCTTTTCGGCGTTGGCGAGATAGCCGCGCAGCGCGCCCACCGTGTAGTTCGTCACCTGCGCCTGATAGTCGTTGATATCGGTGCGGAACGCCGCAACATTGAACGTGCCCTTGCGGTTCCAGAACTGCGTCTTGATGCCCAGTTCAAAGTGGTTGACGCGTTCCGGCTTGATCGTGGCAAACTGCAGCAGCGGGGTGCCATCGGTGTTGGCCGGCACGCCGTTGAGGTTGATGCCGCCCGATTTGAAGCTGCGCGCATAAGTGCCATAGACATGCACTTCGCTGGTGGGGTCCCAGGCCAGAGTCGCGTCGCCCGACAGGTTCCAATCGCTGAAATTGGCGACGAAATACTGCGGCGCGAGCACGGCCAGCTGGGCCTTTTGGCGCGCGGTGTTGTTGGTGGCAAACGTGACAAGGGCGCCGTTTCCATCGGTGACGGTGGAATTGTAGATACCGTCCTTCTTGTCATAGTTGAGGCGCACACCCGGCTGGATCGACAGCGTGTCGGTCAGCTTGTAGCCGAACTTGCCATAGATTGCCGCGCTGGTGTTCTTGAGCGTGATGTCGTTCGCGGCGGTCAGGCCGTTGAGCACGCTGGGATCGTTCGACAGCGCATTGCTCGGCGCGATCAGGAACTTGCTCGCCGCCGGGCCCTGCTGCTGAATGCCGGTGGTGTGGATCTTCTGATAGAAGCCGAATGCGCCGACGGTATAGTTGAAGCGGCCGGTTTCGCCGGTCAGGCGCAGTTCCTGGGTATACTGGTCCTGGTGCGAGGGATTGTTGGACTTGGTCGTGATCGGCAGGCCGAGGTAATCGCGGTCGTTCGACGGGTCCCAATCCCAATAGCGCCACGCCGTGATCGAGGTGATCGTGCCCAGCCCGGTCTGAATCTTGGCGCGCAGCGACACGCCGCCCACCTCGTTCTTGGCGCGCAGAGCCACGTCTTCGTCAGTCACGCGATCGAACGGATTGGTGCTGGGCACGGCATAGTTCTGCGCGGCGGCGAGCGCGGCATACTGGCGGTTAAGCGGGCGCTGGGTGGCGCCGGTGCGCACATAGACCAGCGCGCAGCAATTGGGGTTCTGCTTGTTGTAATCCCCCGCCAGCGTCACTTCGACCGTGCTCGACGGGCGCCACAGGAATTGCAGGCGCGCGCCCTTGTTGTCTTGCGAATTGATCCACTGGCGCTGCTTGACGTTATAGACCGTCCCGTCGCGCTCAGTAAACGAGCCGGCCAGGCGCACCGCCAGGGTATCGCTGAGCGGGCCGGACACTGCGCCCTTGAGCTGGACGAAACCAAGGTTGCCGGCGGTCGCCTCCAGCCGGGCCTCGGGCTCGAACGTGGGAGCGCGGGTGGTGATGTTGAGCGCGCCGGCGGTGGTGTTCTTGCCAAAC
This sequence comes from Novosphingobium sp. 1529, assembly GCF_040544855.1. NCBI lineage: Bacteria > Pseudomonadati > Pseudomonadota > Alphaproteobacteria > Sphingomonadales > Sphingomonadaceae > Novosphingobium > Novosphingobium sp. 1529. The sequence goes on along the minus strand of NZ_JBEPKW010000002.1, from coordinate 107,025 downwards.
AGCGTGCCCTGCGGCCCGCGCAGCACTTCGATGCGGCTCACGTCGAGAAAGTCGAACGTGGAGGACGCGGCACGGGCATAGAACACGTCATCGATATAGACGCCCACGCCCTGTTCGATGCCGTCGTTGGTCAGGCCGAGCGGCGCGCCCAGCCCGCGAATGTTGACCGAAGTATTGCGCGGGTTGGACGAATAGAACTGCAGCGTGGGCGTCAACTGCGTGAGGCGGCCAACGTTGAACGCACCGGCAGCATCGATGTGGGCGCCGCCCACCACGGTAACGGCCAGCGGCACGGTCTGCACGGTTTCGGCGCGGCGACGGGCGGTGACGACGATACTGTCATCCACCGGCGGCTGGGCAGCGGCTGGCACAGATTTGCTGGCGGCGTCTGCCGGTGCAGGCGCATCGGCGGCATGGGCCGGGGCGGCAAGCGCGAGAGCAAGGCCAACGGAAGCCACCGACGCGGCGAGATGGGCGCGAACGAGCATGCTGATATCCCTTTCGACATGCCGGACCACGCGCGCGGAGGGGTTCCGTGGCGGGTGGCGGCATGGTCTGTTGTTGGTTTTTGCCATGGCCGGCGGCCCTCCCCAGAGCCGTGGTGCCGCCATGGATTGCTTGGCGTGATCGGAAATTCTGGCGGATCAGTGATTGTTGAAGCGGCGCTTCTCGGTCACGTCGATCTGCACGACGCGCCCTTCGTGAACGGTGAGGCCGACATGGCCATAGCGCAGCCCGGCCAGGGCCTCGCGCACGCTGTCGAGCGATTGCTCGATCAGGCGGGCCTGTTCCGGATCGCGGGCGGCCAGATCTGCATTGGCAGGTGTGATGGACATCGGCTCTCTCTTGCAAAGGCTTGGGTCTTGGCCCCGCCGTGGCGAGGTGCCTGTTGCCACCTTCTTATACTCAACTTTTGCGATAGACATTAAACGAGTTGTTGGAGGCCAGATAGCGAAACTTTCGCCACGATGAACGGCGCTACGCCTCACCCGCACACCAGCAGTCTCGGCCCAGCAATGCAGACCAAGCATTTGATAATATTCATTAACAACCAGAGTCCGCAGCGGGCTTGGGCATGCGCGGCCAGCCCGCTGCGGATCGGCCGTGGGCGCGCGCCTGGGCACGCGACTCACCGGGGCCATGCTCGCAATCTAGCGTAACGACGCCCGCTGACGAGCGGGCGGGCGGCGAAGCGGGCATGATTCTCGACAAAACGAGTAGAGATTAATGCGCGGCTTGTAACGTTTCCTGACAGGGCCGCTTTGCACTTGCCAAGGCGCCGCTGCCCGTTTCTAACATCGTGCTTGTCATACAAGAGTAGCAAAGCGGAACGATGGCGCGCGGGACCGCAACAACACCAAGCAGGACAGCAATCGTGGCAGAAACCAGCGCAGCGCCAGGTGGCGTGCTGCCGATGCAGGCCCTATCCGCGTTGACCGAGGGTCCACCGCCGATGCGCTATTTCAACCGCGAGTTGAGCTGGCTGATGTTCAACCGCCGCGTTCTGGCCGAGGCGCAGAACACCAATTATCCGCTGCTGGAGCGGCTGCGCTTCCTGTCGATCTCGGGCAGCAACCTGGATGAATTCATGATGGTGCGCGTGGCCGGGATCGCCGGCCAGGTGCGGCGCGGGATCGACGAGGTTTCGATCGACGGGTTCAGCCCGGTTCAGCAGTTGCAGCAGATCCACGGCGCCGTGGAAGACCTGGTCAGCGCGCAGCGCGTGGTGCTGGGCGAACTGTCAGACCTGCTGGCCGACACCGGCATCCATCTGGTGGGCGACAAGCCCCTGCCCCGCCACCAGGCCGATTGGCTGGCACGCTATTTCACCGAGCATGTCATGCCGGTGCTTACCCCCCAGGCGATCGATCCGGCGCACCCGTTCCCGTTCATCGCCAACCAGGGCACGGGCATCCTGTTTTCGATGGTGCGGGTGGCCGATAATGACCCGGTCACCGAGATGATCCTGGTGCCGCCGGCGCTGCCACGCTTTGTCAAGCTGCCCGACGATGGCGGCTGGATCAGCATCGAGGAACTGGTGCGCCGCAACGCCGCCACGGTGTTTCCCGGCTTTCGCATCCAGGGTTCGGGCACGTTCCGCGTGCTGCGCGACAGCGACATGGAGATCGAGGAAGACGCCGAAGACCTGGTGCGCTATTTCCGCACGGCGATCCAGCGGCGGCGGCGCGGCAAGGTGATCATGCTGCAACTGCAGGATGATTTCGACCCTACGGCCGAACAATTGCTGCGCGACAAGCTGCGCCTGGACTATGCGCTGGTGGTGAAATCGCGCGGCCTGCTGGCGATGAACGGGCTGTCGCAGATCGTCGACATGCCGCGCCCGGAACTGAAATTCGAACCCTATAACCCGCGCTATCCCGAACGCGTGCTGGAACACGATGGCGATTGCTTTGCCGCGATCCGCGAAAAGGACCTGGTGATCCACCACCCGTTCGAAAGTTTCGACGTGGTGGTCGATTTCCTGCGCCAGGCCGCCGAAGACCCGGATGTGGTGGCGATTAAGCAGACGCTCTATCGTGCCGGCAAGCAATCGGCGGTGATCGCCGCGCTGATCGCGGCGGCCGAGGCGGGCAAGTCGGTCACGGCCGTGGTCGAACTCAAGGCGCGGTTCGATGAAGAACAGAACCTGCACTGGGCGAGCCAGTTGGAGCGCGCCGGGGTCCAGGTGATCTATGGCTTCGTCGACTGGAAGACCCACGCCAAGGTTTCGATGGTGGTGCGGCGCGAGGGCGATGGCTATCGCACATACTGCCACTTTGGCACCGGCAACTATCACCCGGTGACCGCGCGCATCTATACCGACCTGTCGTTCTTTACCGCCGATCCCAAGGCGGGCCGCGATGCCGGGCAGCTGTTCAATTTCATCACCGGCTATGTCGAGCCCAAGAACACCGAGTTCCTCTCCATCTCGCCGATCGGCCTGCGTCGCACGCTGTATGATTGCATCGAGCGCGAGATCGCCTTTGCCCGCGCCGGCAAGCGCGCCGCGATCTGGGCCAAGCTCAATGCGCTGACCGACAGCCGCCTGATCGAGCGGCTCTATGCCGCAGCGCAGGCTGGCGTGGACATTTCGCTGGTGGTGCGCGGCATCTGCTGCCTGCGGCCTGGCGTGCCCGGGCTTTCGGAACGGATCACGGTGAAATCGATCATCGGCCGCTTTCTGGAGCACAGCCGCATCTGGGCGTTCGGCAATGGCGCCGCCCTGCCCAACCGGCGCGCGCGGGTGTTCATCTCTTCGGCCGACGGGATGAGCCGCAACCTGGATCGCCGGGTGGAAGTGCTGGTGCCGATCCGCAACCGCACGGTGCACGACCAGATCCTCGACCAGGTGATGCTGGCCAACCTGATCGATACCGAGCAAAGCTGGACTTTGCACGCCGATGGCGATTATCAGCGGGTTTCGTGTCGATCCGATGCCGGCGAGAAACCGTTCAATGTGCACCGCTATTTCATGACCAATCCTTCGCTTTCAGGCCGCGGCGCGGCCCTTACCAAGGGGCGCAAGGTGCCCAAGCTGGCGCTGCGGCGCGGTGGCGCAACGGTCGATTGACGGCGCGATGGCATTTGGCCTGTCCCGTGGCAAAGAAGCGCCCAAGCGCGCCATTATCGATATCGGCTCCAACACCGTGCGCCTGGTCATCTATGGCCAGCCGCTGCGCGCGCCCAAGGTGCTGCACAACGAGAAAGTGACCGCGCGCCTGGGCAAGGGCGTTGCGGAAAGCGGCGATCTTTCGCCCAAGGCCATGGCCCTGGCGCTGGCCTCGCTCGCCCGGTTTAAGGCGATCCTGGCACTGCAGGGGGTGACCGAACTCGACGTGGTGGCCACCGCCGCCAGCCGCGACGCACGCAATGGCGCGGCCTTTCTCGATGCCATCGCCAAGCTGGGCTTTGCCCCGCGCCTGCTCTCGGGCGAGGAAGAGGCGATCACCAGCGCGCACGGCGTGCTGGGCGCCTTTCCCAAGGCCAAGGGCGTGGTGGGCGATCTGGGTGGTGGCAGCCTGGAACTGGTCGATGTGGACGGGCAGCGCTGCACCCATGGGGTCAGCCTGCCGCTGGGCACGCTGCGCCTGCCCGCGCTGCGCGCCGAAGGGCAGCGCGCGTTCGGGCAGAAGATCACCAAGGCGCTGGCCAAGGCGGAATGGAAAGCCACGCCGGGGCAGACGCTCTATCTCGTCGGCGGCTCGCTGCGCGCCTTTGCCCGCCACATGATGGTGGAAACGCGCTTTCCGATCGATGATCCGCACGGCTATGTCGCCGATCCCGCCCTGGCGCTGAAGCTGGCCAAGTCCTTGGCGCGGCGCAAGGGAGAGGCCGTGGCGCCGATCGCCGGGGTTTCCGGCGGGCGCCTTACCAGCCTGCCCGATACCGCCGCGCTGCTCGCCGTGCTGATCGCGCGGCTAAAGCCTGAACGGCTGGTGTTTTCGGCTTGGGGCCTGCGCGAAGGCGTGCTGTGGGAAGCCATGCCCGATGCCGTGCGCGGGCAGGAACCGCTGGTTGCCGGCGCCTCTGCCTTTGCGCAGGAACATGGCATTTCGCCCAACACCGCGAGCATGGTCGCCGGCTGGACCGCCGGCGTGGTGCAGACCGACGGGCCCGACCGGCGCGAGCGCCTACGCTTGGCCGCCACGATGCTGTGCATGGCCTCGGCCACGGTGGAGCCCAACCTGCGCGGCGACCTGGCGCACGAATGGGGCCTGCGCAAACGCTGGATCGGCGCGACCGCGCGCGATCGCGCGATGCTTGCCGCCGCGATGATCGCCAATACCGGCAAGCTGACGCTGCCCGAAGACCTCAACCTTCTCGCCACCCCCGCTTCGCTGCGCGAAGCCCAGGCCTGGGGCCTTGCCACCCGCCTGTGCCGGCGGTTCACCGTGGGCGCGCCCTCCGCGCTCAACGGCAGCACGCTGCGCCGCGAAGGCGAGGTGCTGGTGATGGAAGTGGAAGATCGCCATGCCGTGCTGATCAACGACAGCGTGGGCCGGGACTTGAAAGCGCTTGCCGCGCATCTGGGGCTGAAGGCGGCGATCAGGGAGCGGTAGGGCTCAACCCGGGCGGACGACCATCGCAAACAGGCGGTCGAGATTGAGCTGAATGTCCTGGACCGATGGATTGTCTGCGTATTTGGCCATGCCAAGCGGCAAACTCATGCTCTCGTGCAAGGCCGAAGCCTCGGCGTCGGTCAGAATATTGCGGCCGCGCAGGATATTCGCCAAGCTGACGATGCCGTTGATGGCCGAAATATCAGACGCTTCGTGCGCATCGAGCAACTGGGGGTCGATGAGGCTGGGACTATCCGTCATGAAACTGGCTCCGCCGGTTGGCGATGCCGGCAATCTTGCTGATTTTCCGGCATGCCAACGGCGCGCCGAGCGTTGGCATCGGCGCGGCCAGAGTGGCAAAGCAGGGCAGTTGCCCGCTCGGGCTCACCGCTTGATCGTGACGATCCCGACCGGCGCTGGCTTGGTCGATGGATTGGAGGCGTTAAGCTTGGGCGGCTTGGCCGCCTTGGGCTTGCGGACTTCCTTGTTGGATTTCTTTTGACCCTTGGCCATGCCAATTCCTTTTCACGTTGCGAGCAACGCTCTTTACTTTGAAGCGTATTCGCCCGGCTGTGCGCCAAAGTTGTCGCGCGCGAATGTGCGTGCCCCAGCCATGGTCTTGAACAGTTCGTCTTGCAGTGCCGCCGTGACCAACGGATACCCTTGCGAGTTGTATCGCACACTGCGCACGGTCAGCCGGAAATTGCCTTCCGCATCCTTGTTAATCAGGAACGGGCGATTTTTCGGATCAGACATTTTCGGCCTCCAGCAATGTCAATTTGGCATGTAGCGACAGATGCGGTGTGGTCGCGCGGTTGGATCAACCGCGCGACCCGCATCCATCAGGCAGCCTGGAGATTGACTGCCGAAACCTTGCCACGGCGATCGGTTTCCAACTCGTAGGAAACGCGCTGGTCCTTTTCGAGCGTGCGCATGCCGGCGCGTTCCACGGCCGAGATGTGCACGAAGGCATCGGTGCCGCCGTCATTGGGCGCAATGAAGCCATAGCCCTTGTCGACGTTGAAAAACTTTACGGTTCCGGTCGTCATATGGATAACCCTTTATCCCATGGTTTGACGGGCATGCGCCAACAGCGGCGCATCCCGGCTTCTGTAGTGCTAGAAAAGGATAAAGGGGTGGCATAAAGCTGCCGATTTATCCGTCGCATGCGACGTAAGCACAACCCTAATAACACGCTGCCGAAAAATTGAAAGGCAATTCTCGGTTTTCGCCGCATCGTGGCCGGGATTGATGCGCAATACAGCGCGCCGCGCGCAATACAGCGCGCCGCGCCGGGGGAATGCGGTAGAATTGAGCTGTGGTGCTTACAGGCCCTCCCCCAGCCCCTCCCGCCAGCGGGAGGGGTTAGGGGAGGGAATGTTTGGACTAATCAATCCGCAGCCCACCAACCCGCCGGAACAGCTCCAGGATCAGCGGATCGCGCTCGGCGCTCCTGATCGCCGCTTCGAAGCGCAGTTGCCGCTTGGGCGATGGCAGGACTTGCACCAGTTCCCCGCTCGCCAGTTCGCCGCGCACCATGGTTTCGGGCAACAGCGCGGCGCCGCTGCCCAGGCGGATGATTTCGACCAAGGCGCGGACGTTGTTGCAGGTGCGGATGACTGGCGGCGTGATGCCGTGCTGCGCGAGGGATTCGCGCATGATGCCGTGGATGGGTGAGTGTTCCGGGATCGACCACACCGGCAGCGCTTGCTTGAAGCCGCCGGCCTGCGCCGTGGCCTTGCTGGCCGCCCAGACCAGCGCGACGCTGCCCAATGGCGTGGTGCGCACGCCGGGGCTGGCGACCGGGCCGGCGAGGAACACCATGTCGCTGGTGCCGGCGAGCAGTTGCTGGAGCATGCGGGCGGTTAGGTCGAGCTCGATCTCCAGCGTCACGCCGGGCAGGTCCTGCTCCACCGCCGCGACGAAGGCGGGCAGGCAACTGGCGGCGGCGATCTCGCCGGTGCCGATGCGCACGATGCCGGTGGCGCCGCCAAAGTCGCTCGCCTTGAACAGCGCGCGTTCGAAGCCGGCCCACAGCGGCTCGAAATCGGCGACCAGGGCGCGGCCGCGCGCGGTGAGCACCATGTTGCGCCCTTCGCGGCGGAACAGATCGACGCCCAATTGCTCCTCGATCTCTTTCACGCGGGCGGAAATGGCGGGCTGCGTAGTATTGAGCCGCTCTGCCGCGGCGCGGAACGTGCCCAGGCGGGCAATCCACAGCAGGGTTTCGAGGTGATAGATGGCCAGGCGCTTCATGGGCCTGCGGTATCATATCCAGGTCTTATCATAAAAGATAACAATGTATCGCTAGTTCCGATCGATTGGCTGGCGTAAGACGGGGCATCAATGGAGAGGTGCCGATGGCCAACAAGATCTATCCCTCTGCCACAGCCGCGCTGGACGGGCTGTTGCACGATGGCCTGCTGATCGCCTGCGGGGGCTTTGGCCTTTGCGGAATCCCCGAGCGGCTGCTGGATGCGGTGCGCGAGTCCGGGGTGAGCGGGCTGACCTTTGCCAGCAACAATGCCGGCATCGACAACGAAGGCATCGGCAAGCTGCTGCGCACGCGCCAGGTCAAGAAGATGATCTCGTCCTATGTGGGCGAGAACAAGGAATTCGAACGCCAGTATCTGTCGGGCGAGCTGGAGGTGGAATTCTGCCCCCAAGGCACCCTGGCCGAGCGCATGCGCGCGGGCGGCGCGGGCATTCCCGGCTTCTACACCAAGACGGGCGTGGGCACGCTGGTGGCCGAGGGCAAGGAAGTGAAGAATTTCGACGGCCAGGACTATATCCTGGAACGCGGGATCTTTGCCGACCTGTCGCTGGTCAAGGCGTGGAAGGCGGACGAGAGCGGCAACGTGGTGTTCCGCAAGACGGCGCGCAATTTCAATGTGCCGGCCGCGACCTGCGGCAAGGTCTGCGTGGTGGAAGTGGAAGAGATCGTGCCGACTGGCAGCCTCGATGCCGATGGCATCCACCTGCCGGGCGTCTATGTCCAGCGGCTGGTCCTGGGCGCGCCCTATGACAAGAAGATCGAATTCCGCACCACCCGTGCGCGGGAGAACGCCTGATGCCCTGGACTCGTGATGAAATGGCCGCGCGCGCGGCGCGCGAACTGCAAGATGGGTTCTATGTGAACCTGGGCATCGGCATCCCCACGCTGGTGGCCAACCACATTCCCGCCGGCATGGAAGTGACGCTGCAATCGGAAAACGGGATGCTGGGCATCGGCCCCTTCCCGTTCGACGACGAGGTCGACGCCGACCTGATCAACGCCGGCAAGCAGACCATCAGCGAACTGCCGCAGACCGCCTATTTCGATAGCGCGCAAAGCTTTGCCATGATCCGGGGTGGGCATATCGACCTGACCGTGCTGGGCGCGATGGAAGTGTCGCAGGGCGGCGATATCGCCAACTGGATGGTGCCCGGCAAGATGATCAAGGGCATGGGCGGCGCCATGGACCTGGTCGCGGGGGTGAAGCGCATCATCGTGGTGATGGAGCACTGCGCCAAGGACGGCAGCTCCAAGTTCATTCCTGATTGCACCCTCCCGCTGACTGGCAAGAACGTGGTCGACATGGTGATCACCGACCTCGCCGTGTTCCAGCGCCCGGATCACGACAGCCCGTTCCACCTGGTGGAGCTGGCGCCGGGCGTGACGGCCGAGGAAGTGGCGGCCAAGACCACGGCGCATTACGTGGCGGCCTGAACTATTGCTGCGCCGCCATGGCCGCAGGGCCACTGGCGGCGCAGTGCCCAGACTACCTTTTGAACCAACATGAAAATTTGGTCATTCATCCCGATGTCAGGCCCCAGCCATTAGCCCCTGCCCCGGGACCGATGGGAAAGCGCAATCGGGAATTGACCATGACCTGGAACATCAACTTCCTGCACCCCGGCAAGGCTGTGAAGTGCGTCATCACCTCGCTCGTGCTGTCGATCCCGCTGTGGACCGGATCGCTGGTGGTGGCCAAGCTGGTGATCGTGCCCGAAGTGCGGGCGATTGCCGCACAGTGGAGCGGCGACGCACGCGCACTGGTGCCCGAAAGCGAACGCCGGGCCGAGCAGGACACCCAGCCGCTGCTGATCGCCAGCCAGCATGAGGCCCATGTGATGGCCGACGCGCTGCGCCGGATCTAGACTGCTTTACGCCTGCTGCCCCTCCACCCGGCGCAGGCGCTCTATCTCCAGCTCCACCTGGCTCATCATGCCGGTCTGCTGGCGGGCCATCTGTTCCACCGATCCCAGCAAGTCGCCAATGCGCGAGAACGAGGCGAACATCGCGCCGAGGCTGGCGGTGATGACATCAAAGCCATTGCGGGCATTGCCCAGCTTGGCCTCTGTCTGCGCGACATGGCCGCCCAGCCGGGTCATCGAATTGTCGACCTGGCCCAGCGATTCGCGGCTTTGATCGAGCGTGGTGCGGGTCATCTTGGCCAGGCTGCGCACTTCGTTGGCGACGATGGCAAAGGCGCGCCCGGCCTCGCCAGCGCGTGCCGCCTCGATCCCGGCGTTGAGCGAGAGCAGGTTGGTCTGCATGTTGATCTTGTCGATCACTTCGACGATGTCGCGCAGCTGAGCCATGGCCTGGGCGACATGGCCGAATTCGGTATCGAGCACCCCTTCCCCGTCGCTGTGGGCAAGGCCCGCCAGCCGCTGCTCGATCTCGGTGCGCATCGCATCGACATTGCGGCGCACATCCTCGGTTCCGCTGGCCACCTGGTCCAGCTCGTGCGCGAGGCGCGCGGTCTTCATCACGAAATCGGTAAGCCGGCCTAGCAACTGCTGGCGCAGCCCGTTGATCAGGCGCTGCTGGTTGAGCCGCGTTTCCACGAAATAGCGCGCGAACTGCGCATAGTGGATGGGGAACTGCTCCACGAACGGTTCGGCCAGCACCTCGCCCGGTGCCGGTTTGAAGAAGACCACCGCCGTCAAGGTCTGGTTGACGTTGATGCCCAGCAATTCGCCAAACGTGGAAAAGCCCCCCGCTGGCACATCGCCCCACAGCCCGTCGAGCGCGCCAAGCTGCGCGCCATTGCCCAGGCGGCGCAGGATGCAGTCGTTGAGCAGGGCGCCCACCGGATGCGGCTTGCCCCGCAGGAACGCCTCCAGATCGGCCCTGGTCTGGCCGGCAAAATCGGTGGCCGCCACTAGGTGCAGTTCATCGCCGGGATTGATGTCGCAATAGAAATGCACGGCGCCCGCGGCCACATCGATGCTGGAGATGGAGCGCACGAACAGCTGGTCGTTCAGGCGGATGGCAAACGTGTGCCCTTGCAGGCGCTGTTCCAGGTCGTGCGGCTGGCACCCCATCATGGCGCTGAGTGCATCGACCACCGGCACGATCTCCACCGAGCCGGGCTCCACCACCGAAGTGACGCAGCGGGTTTCGGCCGAAGCCTCCATGATGATCACGCTGCGCCCGGTATCGACGAAGTTCTGCGTCTTGAAGATGCCGAAGCGCGCGCCCTCGCGCATCTTGGCAAAGACGATAACCGCATGGTCCTGCAAGAAGCGTTCGCCGTCGAACAGCCAGGTCGCCTGGAAATCCAGCTTGCCGCCAGCCGATCCACCGATGAACACGCATGGGAAGCGGCCGCAGCGATAGACCGCTTCCATGAAGAAGTTCTCGCTGGCGGAAAGCCCGTCGATCAGGGTGAGTGCCAGCGTATCATGGTGCCGTACCGGGAAGGACACGGACAGGCGCGAGAGGTGATCGGCGATCTCGTCAACGCGGCGTTCCTGCGCCTTGGCCGGCTTGCCGGCGCGGATATCTTCGTTGGCCAGGGGAACGGCGTGGATGCTGGTGGCGGCAAACAGGTCGGGTCCGAAGACCTGCACCACCACGCTGTCCCACGCGCCATCGGCGGGGCAATAGAGCGGCCCCTGGCCATCGCCGCACAGTTCGCCCGCCGTGGTGACCGCCACCACGCGCGACGGCGCGCACAACGGACGCAAACGCTGCACCACCGTTTCGAAATCGATGTGCGGGGACACATAGGCCATGACCAGCGCTGCGGCCATATCGCCAAAACGGAAGGTTTCATGGCCCAGCCCGTGCAGCATGCTGTTGCTGCGCACCACGCGCATCGAGGGCTGCGCCAGCGGGACAAAGCTCTCGACAGGCGGCGGGGAATGGTCCCACGCCACCAGGGCGGGGGGTGGCGTGGGCGTTGCAGGGCTCCCAAAGACTTTGCGCAATCCGAACATGGTCGTCTCCGGCATTTTGGCCGGCTTAGACCCGCCATGGCCAACAAACCGTTGGGCGCCCCTGCGGAAAGTGCGTAGCCGTTCAGAGCAGGAAATCGCCCTTTACCAGCGACAGGCTGCCTTGCAGCAGCAGCGCGAAATCAGCCAGGCCATCGCCGTTGATGTCCCCCTGAATCAGGGTGTTACCGCCGGTGATGGCATAGCGCAACTCCCCCGCCACATGGTGGAAGGCGGCCGTGCCGATGAAGGCAAAGGCATCGTCGGCGCTGGTCAGGCTGTTGGCGTCGATAGGGGTCAGAACGATCAGGTCGCCCTCGGCATGCCTGAAATCGGTGATCACGTCACACGTGGCCGCGGTGGTTCCGGCAAATTCAATGACGCGCTCGAACACGAAGCGATCGGCGCCGCTGCCGCCGGTGAGCCGGTCCTGGCCCGATCCGCCGCGCAAGGTATCGGCGCCGACCATGCCGTTGATCGTGTCGTTGCCGCCGTTGCCCGACAGGATGTTGTCATTGGCATCGCCGAGCAGGGTATCAGCGTGGGCTGAACCGGTAACGCGCTCAACGCCCGAGATCGTGTCTTTGCCCAGGCCGGCGGCGGTCCCATCGCCCACCCCCGTGGCCAGGTTGACCGTGACGCCCGCGGTGGCGCCGGCATAGGTGACAAGATCGAGGCCGGGGCCGCCGACATAGCGATCGTTGCCCAGGTCATCACCAGCCAAGAAGGTATCGTTGCCATCGCCGCCCGAGAGAATATCGTCCCCCTTGCCGCCCGAAAGCTTGTCATTCCCGCCATAGCCATAGAGCCGGTCGTTGCCGGCGTTGCCATAAAGCGCGTTGTTCGCCTCGTTGCCCACCAGCGTATCGTTGCCAGCGCCGCCATAGCAATCCTCGATCGTCACGTTGTAGGCGATGCCCAGGTTGTTGGACACGCTGACATTGGTGAAACCGAGTGTGGAATAAGCGCCAGGGTGGAGATCGACCCAGCAATCGAGCTTGAATGTGCGCAGGTCGATCAGATCCTTGCCGCCGGCATCCCAGATCGTGGCGTAAAACGGGCTGCCGGGCGAATAGGCATAGGTGTTGTCGCCGGCATGATAGCTCATGTTCGCGCCGTAGATCGCCTGGATCGCGGCGATATCGTAAACCATCGGCGTCTGGATGATGTAGTCGAAGTCTTCCTTGGCCGGGTTATAGGCATAGACCCCATAGGGATCGTTGTAGGACATGATCGTGTAGTTGCGATAATCATACCCGGTAGGGATGATATTGCCTTCGGATGGATGCGCCAGGCCCAAGGCGTGGCCGATCTCGTGCATCAGCGCGGTGAAATTGTAGGTATTCACCGCATAGGAATCGCGCCCATAGAGCGGGTTGATCCAGATATCGCCGTGGCTATTGGCCAGGCCGCCAGCCGTGGCCTTGGTATAGCCCCAGGCATCGCCCACGCGCGAGGACAGGCCCAGGCGAATGTCTCCCACCGTGCCACCGGCGGTTTCGGCCACCTGCTTGAACGAAAGGTTGGCCACGTTGGACCATTGCGCAAACGCCAGGGCGACATTGGCATAGTCGCCAGACGGCAAGGCGCCGACCGTGGCTGCGGTCATTTCGGTGCCATAGCCGCTGGCAAAGGCCGAAGCGACGCCGCCGCCCCAGATGAAGCTGTAGCTGACCACCGTCTTGCCGGCAGAGACCGTGGACCACGCCAGGCGATAGGCGGGATCGGCCTGGAGCAAGGCATTGAACCGCGCGTCGGCGGTCAGCGAATAGGTCTTGACCGGCGATGCCTGGGTATAGGTGGCCACGCGTGCATTCCCGTACGGTTGAAGGCCTGCCTTGGTAGGCAAGCCCGCCGCGTTACGGGACGGACGACAGGTTCAAAGTGGAGGCGTGAGCGCTCCTCCCCCTGGCAAGGCGTCCAGGCTAGAGCACGAAATCAGTGGCGGCAAAGGCGATCTTGCCCGCCGCTTTCAGCCAGAAATCAGCCACGCCATCGCCATTGACGTCACCCTGGATCACCGTGGCGCCACCGCTGTACATATAGCGCAATTCGCCCGCCACCTTGTGGAAATTGGCGGTGCCGATGAAAGTGAAGGGATCATCGGCGTTGGCATTGGTGGTGATGGCGTCGATCTGGTTGAGCTTGATCACGTCTTTCTGCGTCTTGTTGAAATCGGTGATCGCATCGCAACTGGCCAGGTCTTGCCCGGCAAAATCGGAAATGGCGGTAAAAACGAAAGCGTCCGCGCCGGCGCCCCCGGTCAACGTGTCCTGCCCTGCCCCGCCGATCAGCGTATCGGCATCGTTGCCGCCCAGCAGCACGTCCTTGCCTGCGCCGCCGTTGAGCATGTCGTTGCCACCATTGCCTGTCAGCGTATCGTCTCCGTCGCGGCCGAACAGGGTGTTGGCGATATCGTTGCCGACCAGCTTGTCAGCCCCGCTGCCGCCGGTGGCATTCTCGATCGTGCAGTTGAAGGCAATGCCCAGATTGTTGGTCAGCGTCTGCAGGTTGTCGAACACCAGGGTGGAATAGGCACCGGCGTGCAGATCGACGCGGCACCCCTTGGAAAAGGCGCTGACATCGATCGTGTCATTGCCGCCGCCGTCCCAGATTGCGGCGAAGAACGGCGCGGTGGCCGAATAGCTATAGGTATCGTCACCGGCGTGAAAGCCGGTGTTGGCGCCATAGATCGCCTGGATCGCGGCGATGTCATAGACCATCGGCGACTTGATGAGGTATTCGGTCTGCCCCGTGCCACTGTTCACCCACCACACCCCCTTGGGATCGGTGTAGGACATGATCGTGTAATTGCGCACGTCAAAGCCCGAGGGCATCTTATTGCCTTCAAACGGGTGATCGAGGCCCAGGGCGTGGCCGACCTCGTGCATCATCGCCATGTAGTTATAGGTGCCCACGGCAAACGAGCCGTTGCCATAATTGGGCGAAATCCAGATATCGCCATGGGCATTGGCCGCGCCGTTGGAAACCAGCTTGCAATAGCCCCAGTATTGTCCGCTCACGCTGGACGATTGCGCGACGCGGATATCGCCGACGCTGCCGCTGTCGGTCTCGCTCACCTGGGTAAAGGTGATGTTGGCCACATCAGACCACGCCTGGAACGCCGCCTTGATGTTGGCGATCTGCGCGCTGGGCATGGCGCCATGGGTGGCCGCGCCCGGTTCGCTGCCATAGCCATTGGCAAACTTGCTGGCGACGCCATCGAGCCACGGGAAGCTATAGGTGATCGCCGTCTTGCCATCGGCAATGGTCGACCACTTGGAGCGGAACATGGCCTTGGAATAGAGCAAGGCGTCAAAGTATTTGTTGCCGGTGAGCGCATAGGTCGAAACGACCGACGCATCGGTATAGCTGGGCATGGGCTGTGGTCCTTGATCGCACAATGCCCGGCTGGCGGGCTTTCCATGGCGAACAGGCCACATAGACCATCAACAGCGGGTATGTTTAAGGGCACGTGCTTGCACCCAATTGGCATTATCCTGCCGTTATCCGGCAGGTTTCTGCCGGTTCAACCCGCGTTTCCCTAGGTATTCCCCCGATCAGGCGGCCATGCCGGCCGCGTGCGCGCTGGCCCAGGCCCACTGGAAATTATACCCGCCCAGCCAGCCGGTCACGTCCACCGCCTCACCGATCGCGAAAAGGCCTGGCACCTTGCGCGCTTCCATCGTGCGCTGAGACAGTTCGGCCGTGCTGATGCCGCCGGCGGTCACTTCGGCCTTGGCAAAGCCTTCGCTGCCATCGGGCATGAAATCCCAGGCATGCAGGCGCGCCTGCGCGGCGCGCAAGGCCTTGTCAGGCAGGTTGCCCATTTCAGCGGCCAGGCCAAGCTGATCGGCCAGGGCGGTGGCCAGGCGTTCGGGCAGCGCCTCGCCCAGCACGCTGCGCAGGCCGGCGCGCGGACGCTGGCGCTTGGCATCGAGCAGCCAATCGCCCTTGCGGCCGGGCAGGAAATCGATGCGCACGACCTCGCCGCGCTTCCAGTACGAGGACACCTGCAGGATCGCCGGGCCGGACAGCCCGCGATGGGTAAACAGCGCCGCTTCGGGAAACCGCGCCTTGCCGCAGCTGGCTTCAACCGGGGCGGCAATGCCGGAAAGCTCACGAAACAAGGCCGCTTCGGCCGGCAGCGTGAGCGGGACCAGCGCGGGGCGCGGTTGCACCACCTTTAGGCCGAATTGCCGCGCCAGGTCATAGGCAAAGCCGGTGGCGCCGATCTTGGGAATGGCCGGGCCGCCGGTGGCGATGACCAGCGACGGCGCGGCAAACGCGCTTTCCCCCGCGCTCACATGGAACAGGCCATCGGCGTGGCGCACCGCGGCGATCGGGCTGTTGCAGCGCACCTGCGCGCCAGCGGCGGCGCACTGGTCCATCAGCATATCCACGATCTGGCGGGCAGAGCCATCGCAAAACAGTTGCCCCAAGGTCTTTTCATGCCAGGCAATGCCATGGGCATCGACCAGGGTAATGAAATCGGCCGGGGTAAACCGGCTGAGCGCAGAGCACGCGAAATGCGGATTTTCGGACAGATAGCGATCGGGCGCGGTGTGCAGATTGGTGAAATTGCACCGTCCGCCGCCCGAGATCAGGATTTTCTTGCCTGGCTTTTCAGCGTGATCGAGCACAACCACGCGGCGTCCGCGCACAGCCGCCGTGGCCGCGCAGAACAGGCCAGCCGCCCCGGCGCCCAGGATGATCACATCGTGCGTCATGTCCGGGGCCGTGGGGGATTGGTGGAGGTTTGGCAAGAGCCTGGGCGGTTGGGGTGCAACATGCCCTCCCCCAGCCCCTCCCGCACGCGGGAGGGGAGTAGATAGGCCTCCCTCCCGCACGCGGGAGGAGGCCGCTTGCCTTAGATGTGCAGGGCGCGGCCGTAGGCGGCGAGCACCGATTCATGCATGGATTCGCTGATGGTCGGGTGCGGGAACACCGTGTGCATCAGTTCGGCCTCGGTGGTTTCCAGCGTCTTGCCCACGACAAAGCCCTGGATCATTTCGGTCACTTCGGCGCCGATCATGTGCGCGCCCAGCAGTTCGCCGGTCTTGGCATCGAACACCGTCTTGACGAAGCCTTCCGGCTCCCCAAGCGCGATGGCCTTGCCGTTGCCGATGAACGGGAACGTGCCGGCCTTGACGGTGTAACCCGCTTCCTTGGCCTTGGCCTCGGTCAGGCCGACGCTGGCGATCTGCGGGTGGCAATAGGTGCAGCCGGGGATGTTGGCGCGGTCCATCGGGTGCGGATGCACGTCCTTGTTGCCGAGTTCGGCCGCAATGGCTTCCGCCGCGATCACGCCTTCATGGCTGGCCTTGTGCGCCAGCCACGGCCCGGGCGTCACGTCGCCGATCGCCCACAGGCCCTTGGCGCCGGTGCGGCCATAGCCGTCGATCTGGATGAAGCCGCGCTCCATCTTCACGCCCTGTGCTTCAAGCCCGATGTTCTCGGTATTGGGCACGATGCCGACCGCCACGATCACATGGCTGTAATCGCCGTCGATCACCTTGCCGTCCTTGGCCTTGATCTTGGCCTTCACGCCATTGGCCGACACCGCCAGGCTTTCCACGCCCGCGCCGGTCATGATCTTCATGCCCTGCTTGGTCAGCGCCTTTTCGAGGAATGCCGAAACATCGGCGTCTTCCACCGGCACGACGCGATCGAGCATTTCGACCACGGTCACGTCAGCGCCCATGTCGTTGTAGAAGCTGGCGAACTCGATACCGATCGCGCCCGAGCCGATGACCAGCAGCTTGCTCGGCAGTTCCTTGGGCGTCATCGCATGGCGATAGGTCCACACGCGGTTGCCATCGGCCTTGGCAAACGGCAGGTCGCGCGCACGGGCACCGGTGGCCACGATCACGTGCTTGGCCGAAATCGTTTCGGTGCCCTGGTCGCCGGTCACTTCGATGCTGGTGGGGCTCTTCAAGACGCCCGTGCCCATGTGCACGGTGATCTTGTTCTTCTTCATCAGGTGCGTCACGCCCTGATTGAGCTGCTTGGCCACGCCGCGCGAACGCTTGACCACCGCGTCCAGATCGGCGCGAATGTTGTCGGCCGCCAGGCCATAGCTGGCCGCGTGCTTCATGTGGTTGAGCACTTCGGCCGAGCGCAGCAGCGCCTTGGTGGGAATGCAGCCCCAGTTGAGGCAGATGCCGCCGAGCAGCTCGCGCTCGACAATGGCGGTCTTGAGACCCAGCTGGGCGCAGCGGATTGCCGCCACATAGCCGCCAGGACCCGAACCGAGGACGATCACGTCATATTGATCAGCCACTTGGAATTCTCCTTATTCGTCAACCGGGCGGGGCCGGCCGGTGCCGTCAACGGCAACAAACGTGAACTTGGCCTGGGTGACCATCGAGGACTGCTCGCGATGGCGTTCGCGGCGCCATGCCTCGATGGCGATGGTCATCGAGGTGCGCCCGGTCTTTTCGATTTCGCCATAGACCGACACCTCGTCACCCACCTTCACCGGATTGAGGAACTGCATGCCGTCGAGCGCGATGGTGACCGCGCGCCCGCGACAACGCCGCGAGGCGATCAGCCCCGCAGCATTGTCCATCAGGCACATCAGCCATCCGCCGAAAATGTCGCCATAGGCGTTGCAATCCGCCGGCATGGCGGTGACGCGGATGGCCGGCTCGCGGCTGCTTACGCTCATGCCACCAGCGCCAACGGATTTTCGACGATCTGCTTGAACGCCTGCATCAGTTCGGCGCCATCGGCCCCGTCAATCGCGCGGTGGTCAAAGCTGCCGGTGGCGCTCATCACCGTCGCCACGCCCAGCGCGCCATCGACGATGTAGGGGCGCTGCTCGCCAGCGCCCACGGCCAGGATCATGCCCTGCGGCGGATTGATCACGGCTTCGAACTGCTTGATGCCGAACATGCCGAGGTTGGACAGCGAGGCGGTGCCGCCCTGGAATTCATGCGGCTGCAGCTTGCCTTCGCGGGCCTTGCCGGCCAGCTGCTTCATCTCGGTGGCGATAGCCGAGATCGACTTGGCCCCGGCATCCTTGATGATCGGCGTGATCAGGCCCGAAGGCGCGGCCACGGCCACCGACACGTCGACACGGGTGAAGCTGCGCAGCTCATCGCCGGCAAAGCTGACGTTGCACTTGGGCACCTGGACCAGGGCCTTGGCCAGCGCCTTGATCAGCAGGTCGTTGACCGAAAGCTTGACGCCCTGCGCTTCGAGCGCGGCGTTCAATTGGCTGCGCAGCTTGAGCAGCGCATCGAGGCGCACGTCGACCGTAAGGTAGATGTGCGGGATGGTCTGCTTGGCTTCGGTCAGGCGGCGCGCAATGGTCTTGCGCACGTTGTTGAGCTTCTGCGCTTCGTAAGGGATCCCGAAATCAGGCACGGCCGCAGGGGTCGGTGCAGCAGCCGGGGCCGGCGTTGCAGCAGCAGGCGCAGCCGGGGCAGCCGCAGCAGCGGGCGCCGCAGCCGCGCCGGGCTTGGCGCCCAGGACATCGGCCTTGGTCACGCGGCCATTCGGGCCACTGCCCTTAACGGCCGACAGGTCGATGCCCTTTTCAGCGGCGATGCGCTTGGCCAGCGGCGTGGCGATGACGCGATCGCCCTTGGCGGCCGGGGCAGCAGCAGCGGCAGGAGCGGCAGCAGGCGCAGCAGGCGCCGGCGCGCTGGCGGCCGGCGTCGGCGCGGCTTCGGCGGCCTTGGCTGGCGCGGGGGCGGCAGGTGCCGGGGCGCTGGCATCTTCGTCTTCGCCGGCAATCATGGCGATCACGGTGCCAACCTTCACGCCTTCGCTGCCTTCGGCCACGTCGATCGACACGATCGTGCCTTCGTCCACCGCTTCGAATTCCATGGTGGCCTTGTCGGTTTCGATTTCGGCCATGATGTCGCCCGAGGAAACCTTGTCACCAACCTTGACGAGCCAGCGGGCCAGCGTGCCCTCTTCCATCGTTGGGGACAGGGCGGGCATCTTGATCGCGATGGGCATGGGCTGTTTTCCGTGTCCTTGCTGACAAAAGTGTCAATTCGGTTTGCAAAACTGGTTTTTTCTCAAAAATTCGGGTTAAATCGAATTTCCGTTTCACCACTCCATTTCACCAGCCTTGCACCTTCGGTCAAGCCTCTAGCGATGCGCGCAGGCGATGATTTTTACGCATCCTGCCGTGCCCGTGCACCTCACCTATTTGCCAGAACCCCGCATTCGCGATACCACCTGCGCGAAACGGGGGCGGATCAAGCACATGCCAGACCAGCAGCGCATCTATCTGGTGATCATGGACGAGACAGAGGAAGCCGCGCGCGCCCTGCGCTTTGCCGCGCGACGCGCCGTGCGTACCAATGGCGGGGTGCATATCCTGGCGCTGGTACCACGCCAGGAATTCGTTGCCTTTGCCGGGGTGCAGGCCACGATCGAGCAGGAAGCCCACGATCGCGCCGAAGTGCTCGCCACCGCCGCGGCCGGCAGCCTCGCCAGTGAATCCGGCCTGGCGCCGCTGATCAGCGTGCGCCAGGGCAACGGCCCGCAGGTGGTACGCGAATACCTCAAGGAGCACCCGGAAGTGTCGGCGCTGGTGCTGGGCGCGGCGCAGGACAATCCTGGCCCGCTGATCACCCACTTTGCCGCAGCCGCGGGCACCCTGCCCTGTGTGCTGATGATCGTGCCGGGCGGCGTGGACGATGAGACGATCGACGCGGTGAGCTAGGTTCGGCCAGATCCTCCCCGATACGGGGAGGGGGACCAGCCGCAGGCTGGTGGAGGGGCGTTGCGGCCTGACACGCCGCTTGAGGCGGCCAATCCCCTCCACCACGCTTCGCGCGGTCCCCCGCCCCGTGCCGGGGAGGAACTTACTTGCGCTTGCCCTGGTGTCGAATGTTGCCGGGCCGGCCGCGCTGGCCGACCATGTGCTTGCCGCGGAACTTGGGCTTGGCGTCAAGCTTGCCGCCGCGCCGCTCGATACGCTGCACGCCTTCGGCCACGTCCACCGGCTCGAACTTGAGCGCGCCGGTCAGCGGGTTGGCTTCGGCCAAGCGCAGCTTGAGGATCATGCCCATGGCAAATTCCTCGCCGCTCAATTCGCCGACCAGGCGCTGCGCCTTTTCATCATAGTTGAAGCGCTCGGCGCCCAGCGTGGAGACCGGCACCAGGCCATCGCCGCCCAAGCCCAGGATCGTGGCGAACAGCCCGAATTTCTGCACGCCACTGATGCGCGTGTCGAACACCTCGCCCACGCGGGTGGACAGCCAGGCGGCGACATAGCGATCGATCGTCTCGCGCTCGGCTTCCATCGCGCGGCGCTCGGCAGCGCTGATAGCGTCAGAGACGCGGGCCAGATCGCCCTTGTCACGATCCGACAGGCCCGAGGTGGCGGGAATGGCGTGGTCACCGGGACGCGGCTGCTCCAGGCCATAGGCATCGACCAGCGCGCGGTGCACGAGCAAGTCGGCATAGCGGCGGATCGGCGAGGTGAAGTGGGCATAGCTGCCCAGCGCCAGACCAAAGTGCCCGGCATTGCGCGGGCCGTAATAGGCCTGGGTCTGGCTGCGCAGCACCGCTTCCATCACCAGCGCCTTTTCCGCCTCGTCGGTCACGTCTTTGAGCATGCGGTTGAACAGGCCCGGCGTGATCACCTGGCCGAGCGACAGCTTGCGATCGAACGTGGCGAGATAGTCCTTGAGCGCCAGCAGCTTTTCCCGGCTCGGCGGCTCGTGGATGCGATAGACCACCGGGGCGGTCTTGGCTTCCAGCGCCTTGGCCGCGGCCACGTTGGCCGCGATCATGAAATCTTCGACCACGCGGTGCGCATCGAGCCGCTCGCGCAGGGCGATCTGGGCAATGCGGCCCTTCTCGTCGAGCATCACGCGGCGTTCTGGCAGTTCCAGTTCCAGCGGATCGCGCGCGGCCCGGGCCTTTTCCAGCAGGCGCCACGCGGCCCACAGGTTCTGCAGGTGCGGCTCGGCTCTATCTTCATCAATACGGGCCTGCGCCTCTTCATAGGCGATGACTTCGTGGATGCGCACCAGCGCGCGGGTAAAGCGGAAATCCTTGATGCGGCCATCGGCGGCAATGTGCAGATGGCAGGCCATGGCCGCGCGATCGGCGCCGGATTTCAGCGAGCAGACATCGGCGCTGAGCACTTCGGGCAGCATCGGCACGACGCGATCGGGGAAATAGACCGAATTGCCGCGCTTGCGCGCATCGCGATCGAGCTGACCGCCGGGGCGCACGTAAAAGCTGACGTCAGCGATGGCGACAAGGGCGCGGAAGCCGCCCTCGCCATCGGGCTCGGCCCAGATGGCATCGTCGTGATCGCGGGCGTCACTGGGATCGATCGCGACGATCGGCAGGGCACGGAGGTCTTCGCGGTGATCGTGGCTGAGCGGCAGCTTGGCAGCGACGTGCGCCTCATCCAGCGCTTCTGGCGCAAAGGCCATCGGGATGCCGTGCTTGTGGATCGCGATCAGGCTGAACGCGCGCGGCGCCAGCGGATCGCCCAGCACTGCCGTTACCCGCATGCCCGAACGCGGGCTGCGTCCCGCCGGCTCTGCCAGCACCAGTTGCCCGGCCTCTGCCCCGCCCAGATCGGAAATCGGCGCGGCGTGGCGCTCGCGCTTGTCGATCGGGGCGAGCCAACCCTTGCCCACGCCATCGAGTTCGACCACGCCCATGACCTGCTCGCTTTGCTGCGGCAGCTTCTTCATCGGGTGGGCCAGCCACTTGCCACTGCCCGGCCCGCCAACCTCTTCGGTGCGGGCGAGTACGCGATCGCCGGGCTTGAGCGCGGCCTGGCGATCACGCGCCTTGCCCTTGGGCTCGATCACGCGCAGGCGCGGCGGCGGGCTGGCATCATCGGGCTGCCAGCTGTCGGGAATGCCCAGGACATGGCCTTCATCAATTTCGACTACGCGCAGCACCGTCACCTTGGGCACGCCGCCCATGGCGTGGAACGCGGTGCGGTTGCCGTCGATCAGGCCCTCTTCGGCCATGTCCTTGAGCAGCGCCTTGAGCGCGATCTTTTCCGTGCCCCTCAGGCCGAATGCCTTGGCAATCTCGCGCTTGCCGGCTGGCTCTGCACTCTGGGCGATGAAATCGAGCACCTGCTGGCGCGTAGGGAGTCCCGCGGGAAAATTGGTCTTGGCCATTCCAGCGCATGTGGGCGTTTGGCGCGCAAAGCGCAACCTTTGCCGCGCGCATCACGCCGGGTGCAGCACCACCACCTTGGTATCGGGGCGATCGGCGGGAATCCAGGTGAACTGCCGAAAGGCCAGGTGCCCGTCCCAGGGATGGTCGAACCGGCGCAGGCCACCTTCGCGGCCCTGCACCACCTGCTCGTCCCACAGGCTGGCGAATTCAGCGCTTTCCCCGCGCAGATCGGCCACGATCCGTTCGCTGACAGGATCGCCATGGCGCCCGGCATGATCGGCGCGGAATTCCGCAATGAGGCGGCGGGCGCGCTCGTGCCAATCGGGCAGCATGGCGCGCGCTTCGGCCCGCAGGAACATGTAGCGCAGCAGGTTGCGCTCTCCCAGATCATCGAGCCAGCCGGGAAACAGCCGCGCGGCGGCCGCATTCCAGCAGGTCGCGCGCCAGGTGCGATCGAGGCCATAGGCCGGGCCAGGCGCGAAATCGACCAGCACACGCACCGAATCGGGCGCCTCTTCCAGCGCCAGGGCGACCGGCGCCTCGGGATCGAGCCGGCCGGCCAGTTCGAACAGATAGGCGCGCTCTGCCACCGACAGCGCCAGCGCCCGCGCCAGGCGGGCGAGCGCATGGGGCGATGGATTGGCCTCGCGCCCCTGCTCCAGCCAGGCCAGCCAGGTGGTGCTGATCCCGGCACGCACCGCCAGTTCCTCGCGCCGGAGGCCGGGGGTGCGGCGGCGGCCGCCAGCCTCGGCCGGGCTGCGTTCGCGCATGGCGCGCAGGAAGCGGCCCAGTTCCAGTCTCGTATCGGTCATGGCAGCACTTATAACAGGATAAACGCCAATCTTGTAACAGGGTAAATCGCGCGCCACACCCCGCCGGGAAAGGACAGACCATGACCCAGCCCAACCACGACAGCCACGCCGACGCCCAATTCGGCAGCCGCGCCGCCGCCTATGTTTCCAGCGCCGTTCACGCCCAGGGTGCCGATCTCGCGCGCATGGCGCAGGCGCTGGCCGAACGCCGCCCCGCCCGGTTGATCGACATCGGCACCGGCGGCGGCCACGTGGCTTATGCCGCTGCGCCGCATTGTGCCGAGGTGATCGCCACCGATCTTTCCCCGCGCATGCTGGACGCTGTCGAGGCCGAAAGCGCGCGCCGTGGCATGGCCAACATCGTCACCTGCGTGAGCGCCGCCGAAACCCTGCCCTTTGCCGATGGCCATGCCGATGCAATCAGCAGCCGCTTTTCCGCGCACCACTGGAACAGCCTGGCCCGCGGGCTGGCACAGGCGCGGCGGGTGTGCCGGCCCGGCGGGCTGGCGCTGTTTGCCGATGTGGTGGCGCCGGTCCAGGCGCTGTGCGACACGCACTTGCAGGTGATGGAACTGCAGCGCGATGCGTCACACGTGCGCGATTACAGCGCCGCCGAATGGGTGGCGGCGCTGGGCCAGGCCGGCTTTGCCGTGACCGCGATCCAGCCTGGGCGCCTGCGCATGGACTTTGCCGAATGGACCGCGCGGATGGGCACGCCCGCCGCCCATGCCGCCGTGATCCGCCAGGTTCAGCAACAGTCCCCGCGCGAGGTGCAGGATCACTTTGCGATCGAGGCGGATGGCAGCTTTACCATCGACACCCTGCTGATCGAGGCGGTCGCAGCCTGATCAGGCGTCCAAATCCACTGGCTCCGGCCCGTAGCGGTTGGTGCCGGGGGTGGACGGCCGCGCCGCCACTGCCACCAGCAAGGCAAGGGCCAGCCAGCCGATCGCGGCAATGCTCCAGTTGGTGGCATGGAGCGCCGCGCCGGGGTGGCCAGGGCCCTGTTGTTGCATGACCGCCATGGTGTGCGCCACTTCGCGCGGGGCGGCCGCCAACGAGATGAGATAGGGCACGCCCGGCAACAGCGCGAACCAACCGGACAGCCCGCTATCGTGCAGGCGGCGCACCAGGCTGGACAGCAGCATGGCTGCGGTGATCAGGCTTATCACGATGCCCAAGATCATGATCTGCGGCAGCGCGGCGGTGATGTTGGCCTGTACGGCAGTGGCCGTGGCGGCAGGATCGGTGCTGTTGCGCGCGGCAGTGAAGGCCGTGTTCATCGTGCTGGCCATCAAGGGCACCGTTGCCACGGTGCTGACCGCCCAGCGCAACAGCAGCAGGAACACCGCATAGAGCCAGAACTGCTTGCGGCCATCGCGGCCGGTAAGCGTGACGAGATTGCGCAAGCCGTGCTTGATGGCGTGAAGCATGAAATTTCCCCTGTGGCCTGGTCTCCACGCAATCGTGTGGTTTAGTGCTGGGCCTGCTGTGGACCGAAACCGCCGCCCGGCACGGCCGAGGCCACCGGGCTACTGCTGCCATCGGCCGCGATCGCGCTGACGCCAAAGAACCAGTCATCGCCGCGCACGCCGGGCAGCGTGACATGGGTATCGCTGGTGGTCTGCACGGGCTTGGCCGGCCAGCCCGGTGCATCGGTGGCGCGCTGCCACACGGCATAGCGCACCGCGCCGGCCACCGGTTGCCAGGCAATATCGGTAAAGGTCTGGACCGCCGCCTTGACAGTGGCGACCGGCGGCATCGGTGCACGGGCCAGCGCCGCCAGCCCGGCAACGTTGAGGCGGGTCACCTTGGCGAGATAAGCGAAATCCATGGCATCGACCGTGTCGCCATAGGGGCGGCCCTGCTCGGTGCGCAGATCCTGGTGCTGGCGATCATAGTTTTCGACCGCGACCGAAAAGCGCACGGCGGGATAGCCCAGCGCCTCGAACGGCAGATGATCGCCGCCCCGGCCCATGCGATCGGCGCGCCAGACCTGACGCACGGCAAGGCCGGTCTTGGCCGGATTGGTCAAGCCGGCGAGCCAGCGCGAAAGATTGCGCGAGGGGCTGTCGTTCTCGCCCCCGATCGCGCGCTGCGCACGGCCGAGCGCGGCATCGCCATCGCCACGCGGCCCTTCGGAAAAGACGCGCACATGGGTATCGTCCACCAGCCCGTCAGACCCGCGCGAATTGCCGACGATATCGTTGTTGAACATGGCCTTCACCGTCCACCCCTGCGCCTTGGCGTAATCGGCCAGCAGCTTGCCGCCATAGAGCCCCTGCTCTTCGCCACTGAGCACGGCATAGACGATGGTGGTGGGAAACTTGCGCGCCGAAAGCACGCGCGCGGCCTCCAGCACCAGAGCCGTGCCCGAGCCATCATCGTTGGCGCCGGGGGCATCGGCGGTGACATTCATCACGTCGCTCACGCGGCTGTCGATATGGCCGGCGACGATGACCACCTCGTTGGGTCGCTCCGTGCCGCGCTGGATGGCCACGACATCAACGATCTTGGTGGGCGTGGGCACGCGTTCGCCGGTCACCGTGGTTTCGGGGGTGACGATGGTGAGGCACTGCCCGCAGGCCGCACTGCTCGCCGCGAACTGCGCCTTGGCCCAGGCCCGCGCCGCGCCGATACCCCGCTTGGGATCGGTGGGAGAGGACATGGTGTGCCGCGTGCCGAAGCCGACCAGGGTTTCGACATCGGCCTTGAGGCGCTGTGGCGAAACCTCTTGCGCATGAAGCGGCACGGCCAGGGCGAGGAGCGGAAGAGCAACGAGAGCGCGGGTCATGTTGCGCAAGGTAAACGAAATTTTGCGGGGCGTAAGGGGGAACATGGGACATGCCCTCCCCCAACCCCCTCACGCAAGCGGGAGGGGGCTATTCGTCGGGCGCCCCTCCGCTTGCGGGAGAGTTTTTCCTTTGCTCCCCTCCCGCTTGCGGGAGGGGTCGGGGGAGGGAATGTTTTACAAAGCGCTCAATAAGCCCGGGCGATATAGATCGTTTCCACCGCCGGCTCGCCCGTGAACGGGCAGGTACCGGTGGGTGCGGGACCATCCAGAGGGCTATTGCGGATGGTAAGCTTCAAAGCCTTGAGCTGCTCCACCACCTTGTCGAGCGCGGCGCCGGTCGGGCGCGACCAGCCCAGTTCCACCCAGCCGGGGAACTTGCGGTCTTCGGCAAAGTAGGCGGCCAGGCCATCGAGATCGGTCACGCCGCGCTCGATCTGCGCATCGCGACGCGCCTCTGCCTGGGCAAACAGCGCAGCCTGGATCGATTCCAGTTCAGCCACGGCGCTAGCGACGAAATCGTCCTTGGCCTGGCCGACGAAATTGACCTTGCCATCCTCGCGCCACAGGCGATCGCGGCGTACCGCCGAAACCTGGCCGTTTTCCGCATCGCGCCCGCCGATTTCCAGGATCAGCGGCACGCCCTTCTTGACCCAGGCCCAACGCTTGGCCGTGGCCTTGCCGGGACGCTTGTCGAGCAGGACACGCACCTTTTCATCGAACACGCTAAGCGCCGCGAGCGCCTTGCGCAGGTCTTCGCAATAGGCGAGCAGCGCTTCATCGCCGTCGTTATCGCGCAGCATCGGCAGGATCACGATCTGGTGCGGCGCCACCTGCGGCGGCGTCTGCAAGCCATCATCATCGCCATGCGTCATGATCACGCCGCCGATCAGGCGGGTGGACACGCCCCACGACGTGGTGTGGCACAGCGCCTGCTGGCCTTCCTTGTCCTGATAGCGGATGCCCGCTGCCTGCGAGAAGGTGGTGCCGAGATAGTGCGAGGTGCCGGCCTGCAGCGCCTTGCCATCCTGCATCATCGCCTCGATCGAATAGGTCGCGACGGCACCGGGGAAGCGTTCGTTTTCAGGCTTGGGCCCGGCGATGACCGGCAGCGCCAGGACGTCCTGGGCAAAGCCGCGGTACATCTCGAGCGCGCGCAGGGTTTCGTCCATGGCGTCGGCCTCGTCCGCATGGGCGGTATGGCCTTCCTGCCAGAGGAATTCGCTGGTGCGCAGGAACATGCGGGTGCGCATTTCCCAGCGCACGACATTGGCCCACTGGTTGGTCAGGAGCGGCAGATCGCGCCACGATTGCACCCAGCGCGCCATGGCCGCGCCGATCACCGTTTCCGAGGTGGGGCGCACAACCAGCGGCTCTTCCAGCTTGGCTTCGGGATCGGGCATCAGCCCGCCCTTGGGATCGGCAATCAGGCGGTGATGCGTGACAACCGCCATTTCCTTGGCAAAGCCTTCCACGTGGTCGGCTTCCTTGGCGAAGTACGACAGCGGAATGAACAGCGGGAAATAGCAGTTTTCGACGCCCGCTTCCTTGATGCGTGCGTCCATAAGCTTCTGGATGCGTTCCCAGATGCCGTACCCCCATGGCTTGATCACCATGCAGCCGCGCACGCCGGATTCCTCGGCAAGCTCGGCCTCGGCGATGACCGCCTGGTACCACTGGGCAAAGTCTTCTTCGCGCTTGATCGGCAGCGCGTGCTTGATCTTGGGCTGGTTCATGCCCTGCCGGTTAGCCGGTGCGGCGGATCGGAGCAACGCCCCAATGCACGCGCACCGGCAAAAATCGGCGGCTTACTTGCCCAGTTGATCGAGCTTCTTCTGCATTTCGGCCATCTGCTTGCGCAGTTCCGAAATTTCGCCCTCACCGCCCGTGGCAGCGCCGGCGGGCTTGTCATCCTCGCGCGGGGTGGCGCCGGGCACGAAGGCGGCGGCGGCTGCCTTAAACATTTCCATGTTGCGCTGCGCGATCTGTGCCAGCGGGTTGGATCCGATCGAATCCTCGATCGCCTTGCGCAGCTTGTTCTGGTTCTCGCGGAAGTGCTCCATCGAGGCTTCCAGATAGCCCGGCAGCAGCGCCTGCATCGAATTGCCATACATCGCGATCAGCTGGCGCAGGAAGTTCGTCGGCAGCATCTGCTCGCCGGCAGCTTCTTCTTCCATGATGATCTGGGTCAGGATCGAATGGGTCAGATCGGCGCCACTCTTGGCGTCGATCACTTTGAACTCGACATTTTCCTTCACCATCTGGGCGAGGTGATCGAGCGTGATGTAGCTGGACGTCCGCGTGTTGTAGAGACGGCGGTTGGCGTACTTCTTGATGATGACGGTATCGCCGTCCTTAGCCTGATTTGCCATTTTTATCGGACCCCCGCTGGGAATGTCTTACACGATTAGCAGATGCAGTATGTGCGGCGCAATATGAGTTAATCAAGGTGTAAGACATGCTTTGTCGCGCAAAAATCGGCGGCCCAGCAGGGTAAGCAGCTCATATTGGGACAACCCGCTGATTTTGGCGGCTTCTGGCAGATTATAAGCCACGTCGAGCCAGTCCCCTTCAACCAGCGCGGGCGCATCTGTTGCGTCCACTATGGTCATATCCATCGAAATCCGGCCAATCACTGGCAAGGTCTTGCCCTGCCACAGAAATTCGCCCTTGCCCGACCATGTGCGCAGATAGCCGTCGGCATATCCCAGCGCGACCACCGCGGCTGCAACAGGGCGATCGGCGGTAAACGTGGCATTATAGCCGACATGATCGCCCGGATGGAGCTGGCGCCGCTGGATCACGGCCGCCTGCGGCCGCGCCACCGGGGCGATGACGCTCGCCAGTTCGCTGCGCACAATGCCGCCGTATAGTGCAATGCCGGGCCGCGTGACATCGGCATGCCAGGCTGCGCCCAGCGCGATGCCGGCGCTGTTGGCAAGGCTGTAGCGCCGCGCCTTGATCTGGGCGCGTACCGCCTGAAAGCGGGCGAGTTGCTGCGCATTCTGCACCACATCCTCGTCCGCGCTGGCCAGATGCGAAATGCAGCAGTCGATATCGAGCGCCGCCAAGCCGGGATCGCCCAGATCGGCCATCGGCAGGCCCAGGCGGTTGATCCCGGTATCGACCATCAGGTCGCAACGCCCGCCGCCCGCGGCCAGCCAGCGCTGCACCTGCGCCAGGGAGTTGAGCACCGGGGTAACGCCGCTCGCCTGGGCATAGGCGACGTCGGCCGCGTTCATCGGCCCATGCAGCACGTGGATCGACGCGGCCGGAACATGGGGCAGCAGATCGGGCACTTCGCACCAGTGCGCCACGAACCAGTCGCGGCAGCCGGCCTGCGCCAGGACCGGCACCACCCGCGCCGCACCCAGGCCATAGGCATCGGCCTTGACCGCAGCGCCGGCACGCGCGGCGCCGCTCAGGCGATCGAGCGCGCGCCAGTTGCTGGCCAGGGCCGTGGCATCAAGGGCAAGCCGCAGCGCGGCAGGGGGCAACGGAACGGAAGAAAAAACAGACAACGTTCGATCAAATCCTGATGGATGAAAGCGTTTCAGGCTGGCTCGTCCTGCGGCAGGCCGCCCTTGAGACCCCACAGCGACACCACCAGGGCCACCAGGACGACAACCCAGGTATACCACAGCCCGGCATAGGGATCGCCAGTCTTGGCGATGATGAGTGTGGAAAGAAACGGCAGGAAGCCGCCGAAATAGCCAGTACCGATGTGATAGGGGATCGACAGCGAGGAATAGCGGATGCGCGGCGGGAACATTTCGCAGAGCGTGGCCGCCACCGGTCCATAGGTGGCGCCCGATAGCGCCATGAGGCCGAACAGCACCAGCACGACCAGGATCGCCCGGCCTGGCGTGGGCGTAATACGCGCCAGATCATAGCCGGCCTTGCCCAGCAGGCCTTCCAGCGCCTTGCCGCGCGCCTTCTTGTCGGCCCAGGGATAGGCTTCCAACGGCAGGCGCGCAGCGCCGGCGTGCAGCGAGAGCGTGGCAGCATGTTCGAGGCGATAGGGCACGCCGGTGGCGGTGAGATCCGACAGCAGCTTGCCGCACTGGCTAGCCTGATCGATGGCAAAGGCTTCATAACGGCAATCGGGGCCGGCCACGACCACGGGCAGCTCACGCGCCTGGCGCGCGAGATGCGGATTGGCGAGGGCGCCGATACCCCAATAGAGCGGGAACAGCAGCACCAGCGTGGCGACATAGCCCCACACGATCGGCGCCTTGCGCCCCACGCGATCGGAAACGTGGCCAAAGAACAGGAACGAGCCGACGCCGAACAACGCGGCGATGCCGACGATGATCTCGGCCGCCGTGTCGTTCATCCGCATGGCGGTTTTCAGGAACGTCAGGCTGCTGAACATGGCGGTGTACCAGATCACCGTCAGCCCGGCGGCAATGCCGAACAGCGCGACGAGCAGCCGCTTGCGGTTGCCCGGTGCGGTCATGCATTCGATAAAAGGATTGCCGGCCAGCTCGTTTTCCGCCTTCATCGCCTGGAATACCGGGCTTTCCGAAAGCTTGAGCCGCATCCACAGCGAGATTGCCAGCAGCGCCAGGCTGAGGATGAACGGCACGCGCCAGCCCCACGCGGCCCACAGTTCCGGGCCGAATGCCGCCTTGCAGCTGAGCACCACGACCAGGCTGAGGATGAAGCCGCCGACCACGCCGGCCTGGATGAAGCTGGTGAAGAAACCGCGCCGTTCGGGCGCGCAATGTTCCGCGACATAGACTGCCGCGCCGCCATATTCCCCGCCCAGGGCAAGGCCCTGCGCCACGCGCAGCAGGATGACCAAGGCTGGCGCGGTATAGCCGATGCTGGCGGCCGAGGGCACCAGACCCACGCCCGCCGTGGCCACGCCCATCAGCGCCACAGTCGCCAGGAACGTGTATTTGCGCCCCAGCCGATCACCCAGGAACCCGAACAGTACAGCGCCCAAGGGGCGAAAGCCAAAGCCCACGGCAAAGACCAGCCAGAACAGCAGCAGTTCGAGCGTGGCATTGCCGGTGGGAAAGAACGCCTTGGACAGGATCGTGCCCAGCGTGCCGTAGATGAAGAAATCGTACCATTCGAACACCGTGCCGGCGGAACTGGCAGCAATCACCAGCCGAATGTCTGCCGCGGTCGGTTCCGCGTGGGTGGTGTTCATGGTGTGCAATTTCCCCCGGGGCACTGTTATCCGGGAATGCCTTAGCCTGCCTTGGCCGGCTCCGCCAGCGCTGCCAGCGCCGCGTCCCACGCCAGCACGATCGCGCCGTGGCGGCCGGGATAGTCGCGCGCGTTGCGCAGCAGGCCGATGCCCGGCCAATCCGGCTCGCCTCCCTCGCCCGCCAGCCATGCGCCCAGTTCGGCGCGCGCCTGCGTCAGGCTTTCGGCCGTGTGCCCAATGGCGGCGGCGGCAAAGACCTGGGCGGCGGCCTGCCCCACGGCGCAGGCATGGGGGCGCAGGCCGATGCGGCTGATCTGGCCGGCGTCGTTACGGGCCAGGCCGATCTGCAGCGTGCTGCCGCAGGCGCGCGAACGCGCCTCGCCCACCAAAGGCAGGCTGTCGTCCCACGGCCATTGCGCCAGCGACATGGCCGCAGCCAGCACCTCGGGCGTGTAGAGAACGGTGGCGCTCATCTCAATTGTCGGCGCTGACCGCATGCTTGCGGTGATGCGCGGCTTTCTTGTGCGCGGCGGTGCTGGGCTTGGGCGTAGCATCGCCATCAGGCGCGTTGGGATCGTCGGCAGCCTGGGCCGCAGCATCGCGCCGCTCGGCAATCATCGCCACCAGTTCCTCGCTCGCGGCATTGAGGAAGGGATAGGTGCGCGCCGCCGTGATCCATTCCGGCCGGCCCTTGACGCCCCAGACGACGTCATAGGCAAAGACCAGCAGCGAAAAGCCCAGGACCATGAGGATTGCGCCTTTGACCGCACCAAACCCGAAGCCGAGCAGCCGATCGATCGGCCCCAGCATCGAATCGCGGCTGGCCGCACCCATCTTGCGCGCGATCAGGCGCATCAGCCCCCAGGGCACGACCATCAACAGCGCATAGGCAAGAACGCCCGCGCCGGTTTCGGTCTTGAGGTGGGGTTTTAGTGCCTCGGTCAGCGGTTCAAGGCCATAATGCACCGCCACCAGGACGATGCACCATGCCGCAAGCGACAGCACCTCCTCCACGAAACCGCGAAAGAAACCGCCGATCGCGCCGACCGCGACGACCAGGAAGACAACATAATCGAAGCCGGTCATATCCCGGCGATTAAGCGCCGGTCATCACCCGGTCAACGAGATTTGGGAGCAGGCGGATCGGGGAATAGCGCAAACCCTCAACCTTTTCCGCCGCGCCATCGGGGCCGTGCAACTGGGTAAAGCCCAGCTTGGCCGCCTCGCGTAGGCGCACGCCGGAATGCGCGACGGGGCGCACTTCACCGGCGAGCGAGACCTCTCCGAACCAGGCGGTGCCGGCAGACAGGGGCCGATCGGCCAGTGCCGAGACCAGCGCGGCGGCCACCGCAAGATCGGCCGCGGGATCGGTCAGGCGATAGCCGCCCGCCACGTTGAGATAGACTTCGGCCGAGGAAAAGCTGAGACCGCAGCGCGATTCGAGCACGGCGAGCAGCATCGCCAGCCGCCCCGAATCCCAGCCGACCACGGCGCGGCGCGGGGTGGCGCCGCTGGCAAGGCGCACGGTGAGCGCCTGGATTTCGACCAGGACCGGCCGCGTACCTTCCAGCGCCGGAAACACGGCGCTGCCCGGCACCGGCTCTTCCCGGCCCGACAGGAACAAAAGCGAGGGATTGCCCACTTCCTCCAGCCCTGCCCCGGCCATGGCGAAAACGCCAATTTCATCCACTGCGCCAAAGCGGTTCTTGATCGCGCGCAGGATGCGATACTGGTGGCTGCGCTCCCCTTCGAAGCTCATCACCACGTCGACCATATGTTCGAGCACGCGCGGGCCCGCGATCGAACCATCCTTGGTGACGTGGCCGACCAGTACAAGGGCCACGCCGTTTTCCTTGGCGTAGCGGATCAGCTCGAACGCGCAGCCGCGCACCTGGCTGACCGTGCCGGGCGCGCCCTCGATCTGATCGGAATGCATGGTCTGGATCGAATCGATCACCAGCAGGGCCGGCGCGTCCATGCTGCCGAGCGTGGTGAGGATGTCGCGCACCGAGGTGGTGGAGGCGAGCCGGATCGGCGCCTTGCCCAGCCCCAGCCGATCGGCGCGCAGGCGGATCTGGTCCGACGCCTCTTCCCCGCTGATATAGACGACCATGCCGCCGCTGTTGGCGATGCTGGCCGCCGTCTGCAGCAGCAGGGTGGACTTGCCGATCCCGGGATCGCCACCCATCAGGATGGCCGAGCCCGGCACCAGCCCGCCGCCCAGGGCGCGATCGAATTCAGCCAGGCCCGTCTTGCGCCGCTGCGGCAGGGCAACCGGGCTATCGAGCGAGACGAACTGCACCGCGCGGCCGCCGCTCGACAGGTCATGCTTGGCGGAAAACACCGTCTGCGGCGCTTCTTCCACCAGGGTGTTCCATTCGGCGCAATCGGGGCACTGCCCCTGCCAGCGCGGAGAGACACTGCCACAGGCCTGGCAGATATAACGACGTTTGGGCTTGGCCATGAGCCCGCGCTAACGCGAACAGAGCAAGAACGCAAGCGCCGGATGCCGCCATTGCGGCATCAATGGGCGGCGCGCATTGCCCGGGCCGAGAGCAGCACGCCCAGCCCGCGACCGACCAACAGCCCCGACAGCGCGCCCCGCACGAGCGTTTCTGCCAGGCGCAGCGCGGGTTGATGCGCCGTGACGGGATCGACCGCATCGAACACCGCCATGCCATAGCGCAGCGCAAAGATGACGAGGATCAGCGCAAAGATCAGCCAGCTCCCGCGCAGATGCAGCCGAACCGGCGGCCCCGGCTCGGCCCGCAACAGCAGGTGATGCCCCAGCGGCCGGCCGACCAGCCCGCCCAGCAGCAACGCGGCCACCCACACGGCCACTTCCAGCGCCGTGGCATGCGCCGCAACCAATCCGACCACGCCGAGGACAACGATCAAGCCCGGCAACACCAATGGCCCGGCCAGGCCGGTCGTGCGCGGACGGGTAGCCTGCCATGCCCGCAACAGCACGAGGCCAAGGACGAACCAGACATAGACCGGGGTATGCGAAGCGATCGCCACTGCGCTTTGCAACATACTCGTGCATCTCCATTTTTCGGACGCGACAGGATGAGCCGTGGGCTATATCCCTGCCCGCGCGCCAGGCGATCGGAAATCTGCCAACGACATTGGCGAAGGGAAAAGCAGCCGCGCCTATTCGCTGAACGTCGAGCGCTGTGCGGCTTCCACTTCTTCGAGATAGCGGCGGCGGGCGTGGCGTTCGGTGATCACCCCCTGCACGACGCCCACGCCATCGACCACAGCGATTTCATCGGCGGCATATTCGTCGAACAGGGCCAGGACCGCCTTGATGTCTGATGCCGGGCCAAGCGTGACGCCGGTCAAGCCGGCCAGGGCGTGCAGGCGCATGTCGGGCGCGAGATCGGGGCGATAGGCCGCTGCCGTGGCCATGATCCCGCGATAGTGCCCCTCATCGTCGACCAGAACCGCCTTGCTTGCCGAGCCGAGCGGCATGCGCGTGCGGAATTCCTCGATCGTCAGGTCTTCGGGCATCGACACCCAGTCGCGGCGCATGATCCGGCCGGCCGACAGGTTGAGCATCCAGCCGATATCGCGCGGGCCGCGAATGTTGCTGCCGCGCACATGCAGGCGCCAGGTGGAGAACGAATAGCCGAACACTTCGCGGGTCAGCGTGCCCGAGACCAGCGAGGCGGTAAGGACCACGCCCATCAATGCGAAATCGTGTGTGATTTCCAGCATGAGCATGGCGAGCGTCATCGGCCCACCGACAATCGACACGCTCAGCGCCGCCATGCCGACCAGCGCCGCGTCGGTGGGATCGAGCGAGAGGCCGGGAAACAGCTGCCCGGCGATGATCGAAAAGGCCTGGCCCACCACCGAACCGAGAAACAGCGAGGCGAAGAACAGCCCGCCGCGAAAGCCGCTGGACAGCGCGACGACACAGGCGGCAATCTTGGCCAAGAGCACCAGGCCGAGGAAATCCAGCCCAGGCCGCAGTGCCAGGTTGAGATGCAGCGCGCCGTGTCCGGCCGACAGCGATTGCGGCGTCAGCAGCGCGAGCGGCACCAGCAGGAAGCCGCCCAGGATCGGCCGCCAGCGCGCCAGCCACTTGAACCGCGCCAGCGTCAGTTCGGCCGCCGTGACCAGGCGCATGACGATGATGCCGACCACCGCTGCCGCCAGCCCCAGCACGCCATAGGCCAAGTAATGCTCGAACGTGAGGCTGCGGCCCACGGCCGTGGTAGCGATCAGCCAGGGTTCGCTGCCCATCAGGCGCGACATGCCAGCCGCGGCCAGCGCCGCCGCCATGACCGGCGCCACCGCGCCGGGCACGAACGAACCAATCACGATCTCGAACGCATAGAACGCGCCGGCGAGCGGCGCATTGAACGCCGCGCCTACCGCCGCGCCGGCCCCGGCACCCACCAGCGTGCGCAGATCGTTGCGGCGCAGCTTCATCGCCTGGCCCAGCACCGATGCCATGCCACCGCCCATCTGGGCATAGGCCGCCTCGAGCCCGACCGAAGCGCCGACGCCGTTGGAAATCACCGTCTGCCCGGCAATGATCAGGTTGTCGGCGGGCGGAATGCGCCCACCATGCAGCGCATTGGCTTCGACCACGTCGATCAGCGGGCGATTGCGACGGCGCAGCCAGCGCGCCCATAGCGCGAGGACGAGGCCGCCGAGCGGCAGAGCGAGCAGTCGCCAGGGATGGCGGATTTCCGCCAGCGCGCTCAGCCGGTTGCCCTCCAGGCCATAGAACACCTGCTGCATGGCATGGGCGATGAAACTGAGCAGGTTGGTCGAAAGGCCGGCCAATGCCCCGGCAATCGCCGCCAGGACGATGAAGGCGGCTTCCCGCTCGCGCAGCAGACGGCGCAGGCGCACGACCAGCTTGATCAGCGTGTTGGACAATGTGTGGGAAATGCTGCGCCGGGGCGAGGAAGAGCCGGAATGGGGCATCGGTCAACCCGCGATCGAGAGCCGGAACAGCATGGCCGGAAAATGGTGCCCCTGGCCCGACTCGAACGGGCACGTCTTTCGACAACCGATTTTGAGTCGGTCGCGTCTACCATTCCACCACAGGGGCACTGCGGCTTGCCGGGGCGCTTTAACCGCCCCGGCAAAAAGGTTCAACCAACTTTCAAGCCTTGATGGCAGTTGCCACCAGCTTGTGCAGCTTGGAATGCATCGCATCGTTGGCGGCCAGCACGGTTGCGTCGCAGATCGGCTGCGAACGGCCGCGATAGTCCGACACGAAGCCACCGGCTTCACGCACCAGAAGGCACCCGGCGGCCGTGTCCCACGGCTTGAGGTTGCTTTCCCAGAACCCATCATAGCGGCCAGCGGCAACCCAGGCGAGATCGAGCGACGCGGCGCCAAAGCGGCGGATGCCCGCCACGCGCATGCCGATTTCGTGATAGATGCGCGTCCATTCGCCCATGTCGCCATAACCCAGGAAGGGAATGCCGGTGGCAACGACCGCATCTTCGAGATTGCGGCGGGCCGAAACGCGCAGGCGGCGATCCTGCAACCAGGCGCCACGGGTCTTTTCGGCCCAGAAGCTTTCGTCGGTCATCGGCTGATAGACGATGCCGGCAATGACATCGCCCCAACCCGAACCATCCAATGCCGGTTCCTGCACCGCGATCGAGATCGCGAAATGCGGGATGCCGTGGAGGAAATTGGTGGTGCCATCGAGCGGATCGATGATCCAGCGCGGCTTGGAGGCATCGCCTTCGACGACGCCACCTTCTTCCATCAGGAAGCCCCAATCGGGGCGCGCGGCGCGCAGTTCCTCGTAGATCGTCTGCTCGGCAGCGCGATCGGCCTTGGACACGAAATCGGCCGGGCCCTTGCGGCTCACCTGCAGGTGCTCGACTTCGCCAAAGTCGCGGCGCAGGCGCGTGCCAGCCTTGCGGGCGGCACGCTCCATCACCCGGACGAGACCGGAAATCGCCATGAGATCAGCCCGCCTTGCCGACGTAGGAACGCTCGTACACGTCCACCACGATGCGCGTGCCGCTTTCGATGTGCGGCGGCACCAGGATGCGCACGCCATTGTCGAGCACGGCCGGCTTGTACGACGAAGAGGCGGTCTGGCCCTTCACCACGGCATCGGCTTCGACGATCGTGGCTTCGACGGTTTCGGGCAGTTCGACCGAAATCGGGCGCTCGTCATACATTTCGAGCAGCACGGTCATGCCGTCCTGCAGGAACGCAGCGGCATCGCCGAGAAGATCGCTGGGCAGCGTGATCTGGTCGTAGGTTTCCACGTCCATGAACACCAGGTCATCGCCCTCGGCATAGAGGAACTGGAAGTCCTTGGTATCGAGGCGCACGCGCTCGACCGTGTCGGCGCTGCGGAAGCGCACGTTGGTCTTGCGGCCATCAATCAGGTTCTTCATTTCGACCTGCATGAACGCGCCGCCCTTGCCGGGCTGGGTGTGCTGGGTCTTGGCAACCTTCCAGATGCCTTTTTCGTATTCCAGGATGTTGCCCGGACGGATGTCCACGCCGCTGATCTTCATGATGGAAAGAGCCCTGACCAAAGTAGGAAAGGCCGCGCCTTAGCCGAGGTGGCCGATTGCTTCAAGCCGCTGATGCATGCTAGCCGGTGCACCATGACCATGCGCGCACGCAATGCCTCGCTGGCGGCCCTTGCCCTGATGCTGGCCGCATCCACCGCTTCGCTGCCGGCCCATGCCGTGCCGGGCGGCGATCTGGGCACGCTGCACAACGGCCGCTGGACCTGCGAACAGGGCGGCGATGCCGCGATTCTGCCGCGCCATGTGCCCGACCAGGAATTTCGCATCATGCCCGATTCCAGCTATCGCACGCCCGATGGCAAGGGGGGCGGCACCTATATCCTGCTGGGCCGGGCGATGAGTTTTACCTCTGGCCCCTATTACGGCCGCACGTTTCAGGCACAGGGCCCGAACACGGTGCTGCAGCTGGATGCCAACGGCAAGCGCACCGGTGTGCGCTGCACCCGCACCGGCGCGCCCAGCGGCGGCTTTGCCGATGCGCCCGAAGCCGGCGTGAACGGAGCCAACTGATCGCTGTTGCCGCCGGCCCACACACGGGGCCGGCGACCCTAAGTCACATGCGGGCGCCGCGCGCCATGCGGGCATAGGCAAAGGCGATCAGCGCGCCAAACAGCGCCAGGCCCAGCGGCATGGCCCAGGCATTGTGCGCCACCACTGTCATAATATCGGCCTTGCCACTGCCCGCCACGATCGCGGCAAAGGCAATGTTGAACAGCCCGTCGCCCACGATCAGGCCGGTGGCAGTGAGCACGCCCATGCGCTCTGCGAGGGCAGGATCGCGCTGGCCCATGGCCCAGCGGTTGTAGAAATGGCCAAGCACCGCGCCCACCACCACCGGCAGCGTGGTCGGCATCGGCAGATACATGCCCATGCCCACGGCCAGCGGCGGCAGCGAACCCTTGCGCGTGGCGCGCAGGCCTTCGTCGATGGCGATGGCCGCCGCGCCGATGCCCGCGCCCAGCGCGATTAGCTTCCAATCAAGCCCCTGGCCCAGCACACCCTGGATGATCGCGGAAATCAGCGCGGCCTGCGGGGCGGCCAGTGCCTCTGGCCCGGCGCCCGGCGCGCCGGCAAAGCCGAACGTGCCGTTGAGCAGGGTAAGGATTGGCGGGATCACCACCGCGCCGAACACCACGCCCAGCACCAGCGCCACCTGCTGCCGCCACGGCGTGGCGCCAACCAGTTCGCCGGTCTTGAGATCCTGCAGGTTGTCGTTGGAAATGGTGGCGACACCAAACACCAGTGCCGTGACGAACAGGGCAAAGGCGACCAGCGCCTTGCCGGCCGCCGGATCGGCCACATGGCCGAACAGCGCCAGCATGACCAGCGCGATGCCCAGCGCGGCAAGAATGCCCACGCCCGAAATCGGGCTGTTCGACGCACCGATCAGCCCGGCCATGTAGCCACAGACCGAGGCGATGACGACACCGGCGACCAGCACATAGGCCACGGCCGCCACCAGCGTGGGCACGAGGTGATCAGCCACCGGGCCGCCGCTGGCAAAGCCGGCCAGCAGCGCGGCGATCGGCAGCATCAAGACCACGATGGTGCCACCAACCAGGCCGATCGGCAGATCGCGTTCGGCCAGGGCCACCCCGGCATAGCCATCGGCAGCGCGGGCGCGGCTGGCGGCTAGCGCGCCGGCAATGCCGCGCACGATCGGGCCGATCACGCGCAGCAGGGTCCAGATCGCGGCAACGCCGATCGTGCCAGCACCGATGAAGCGGATCTTGGCGCGGAACACGCCGGAAACGAAATCGGCCAATTCGGTGCCGGCGGGCGCGCCGACGGCGGTGTAGATTGGCAGCAGGACGCCAAAGCCGATGATTACACCGGTCAGGATCGCGAGGCCCACGGCCAGGCCCACCAGGTGACCCACGCCGATCAACGCCAGCGACAGGCCACCGCCAGCGGTTGTGGCGCCCCCGGCAAAGCGGAACACGCCGCTGGCCTCTTCGGCCACCAGGCCCAGCTTGGCGAGCAGGGGATAGGCGACCGAAAGCCCGGTGCCAGTGGCAACGGCGGCAAGACCGCGCCGGTTTTCCTCGACGCCGCCCTCACCCGCGCCAACCTTGAGCACTTCGGCCGCAGCAACGCCTTCGGGATAAGGCAGATCAGAACCGGTCACCAAGGCGCGGCGCAGCGGCACGGAATACATCACGCCCAGGATGCCGCCGATGGCGATCACCGCCACCGATTGCCAATAGGGAAAGCCGCTCCACCAGCCGACCATGACCAGGCCCGGCAGCACGAAGACGATGGCCGAGAGCGTGCCTGCCGAACTGGCGATCGTCTGGACGATATTGTTTTCCTGGATGGTCGATCCGGGCAAAAGGCGCAGGATCGCCATGGAAATCACCGCCGCCGGGATGGAGGTGGCGAACGTCAACCCGATGCGCAGCCCAAGATAGACGTTGGCTGCGGTAAAGACCACCGTCAGCACCGCGCCCAGCGCGACACCGCGCCACGTCAATTCGCGGGGATTGCTGCCACTTGCCACCATTGCATCCTTCTTGCCGCCATATTCTCTTTGATGCCTGCCGTGTGGCACGGGCAGACGGCAAAGGAAAGATGGCGCCAAACGAAGATCAGGCGACGAATTCGACCTGGGTTTGCTGGTCGACCATCTCGGACAGGCGCGCTGCATCCCAGTTGGTCAGCCGCACGCAGCCGTGGCTCTCGCTCTTGCCGATCGCGGCCGGCTCGGGCGTGCCATGGATGCCGTAATGCGGTTTGGACAGATCGATCCACACCACGCCGACCGGGCTGTTGGGGCCAGGCGGCAGCATCGCCTCGGGCTTGGCATCCGAAACGTCCCAGAACAGCGCGGGGTTGTAATGGTACTTGGGATTGCGATCGATGCCGTTGATCTTCCACTTGCCCAGCGGCAGCGGATCGTGCTGCGAGCCGGTGGTGACAGTGAACAGCGCGACCAGTTCGTCCTGGCTGTCATAGACCGACAGCGTGCCGGCCTTGCGGCTGACGACGATGCGCGCGGCGTGGGGCTGCTGCGTGCCCACGCCCAGATCGGCCAGGGTCTGCCGCCAGGCGGCATTGCTGACCTGCGCCGGATCGATGGCATCGGCGCCCACGTTGGGCACGCGCAGCTTTGACCCGGCGGCGAACGGCGGCGCGCCGGGATTGAGCGCGTGAAGCACTTCGGGCGTGGTGTGGAACCGCTCGCCCAGCTTTTCGTCAAGGCTGGCATAGCCGAGCGTCGGCAGCTTGGCCTGGGCCGAAGGATCCTTGGGCAGAGGCGCAAACGGGCCGGCGGCAAAGCTGGCCGGGATGGTCACCACGCGGGTGGCGGGAATGTTGCTCTGCCGCGAAAAATAGGCGCGGGTGGCATCGTCCAGCGTGCCCGTCGCGTTCAACTGGTTCGCCTGCTGATAGGCGCGCAAGGCATTGCGCGTGGCCGCGTTCAGCGTGCCATCCACCACGCCGGGGGAGAAGCCGGCGCGATCGAGCAGCACCTGCATCTGCATTTCCGGGCGCGCAACATCATCGGGATGGGCGGCCGGTTCGCCAGGGCCAGCGTCCTGCGACGCCATGCTGTCGGCGCCGGGCAGATTGGCCGTGGCGCTGGCAGTGCCGCTGGCGCCATCGTCGGGCGTGGATTGGTTGCAGGCCGTGGTAGAAAGGGCAAGGGCAACAAGGGAAAGTGCGGCGAAGGGGGCAAGCCGGCTTTTGCGGGTCATCAGGTCTCCGTGAACGGGGCAGCCGCCACGAGCGTGTGTTGGCGCAGCGCTGCCACGCCAAAACCGCAATCTTTCCTGATGGTTCCCGCGTTCGCGCAATCAATCCGGTTCGACGTCGGCGTCGTCGGCGCGAAGATCGCCCAATCCTTCGGTTTGGCGCGGCGGCGCTTCGCGAATGGCGCGCAGGAAGGCGGATACGGCGCCCGCTTCGTCAAGGCCCTGGGCATTGGCCCAGACCGCGCCGCTCACCGCCAGGAAATCGGCGCCCGCCGTAACCAGCGGCGCGCAGTTTTCCGGGGTGATGCCGCCAATCGCCACACAGGGCAGTTCGAACACGGCAGACCACCAGGCCAGCAGTTCCGGCGCGGCGCGGTGCTTGGTTTCCTTGGTACCGCTGGGATAGAACGCGCCAAACGCCACGTAATCGGCGCCGCCCTCGCCCGCTTCCATCGCCAGGTGGCGGCTGGCATGGCAGGTCACGCCGATCTGCACATCGCGGCCCAGGCGTTGGCGCGCATCGGCCACGCTGCCATCGTCCTGCCCCAGGTGCACGCCATCGGCGCCCAGGCGCTTGGCCAGGCTGACCGAATCGTTGACGATGAACGCCACGTCGCGATCGGCGCAGATGCGCTGCAGCGGATCGGCCAGCTTGGCCGCGGCATGCTCGTCCACATCCTTGACGCGAAACTGGAACGCCGCCACCGGCCCGGCATCGAGCGCGCGGGTCAGGCGTTCGGCAAAATCGCCCTCAACATTGAGGGGCGAGATCAGGTAAAGATGGCTGGCAAGTTTGGTCATGGTCGCCGCCCCTACCGGTTTCGCCGCGAAACGTCCATCTTTGCGCGAAATCGCCCGGGAACCGGCGCGGCGGGCGATGCATTGGCATGGGCATGAGGACCCTGCCCCCGCTGCTGCCGCTGCTCTCGCTTATCGCCATTGGCGCCTGCGCCACCCTGCCCCAATCGCCGCGCGGCGATGGCATGGCGCGGCTGGGTGAAGCGACGCGGGTGGGCAGCCAGACGGTGCGCCCGCTATCAGTGGTGGAAGACAGCCGCTGCCCCGAAAACGCCCGGTGCATCACCTCCGGTCGTCTCATCGTGGCCACGCGGGTCGGTCGCGAAACGCGCAACCTCGAACTGGGCAAACCCGATGCCTCGGGCGTGACGCTCGATAGCGCCGAACCCGCCAAGCGCACCGACAGGCGAATCCTGCCGGGCGCATGGCGGTTTCATTTCCGCGTGATTACGCCGTAACCAGCTTCTGGGTAGAGCCGGCAAAGATTTCATCGATGGCGCCGCCCAGCGCGGCATCGAATTCCGCGTCAGTCATCTGGTAGCGCAGGTCTTCCAGCAGCGCGCGGCTGAAGCTGGCGATGATGCCGCGGTTCTTCGACAGTTCCACGCACGCCTCGGGCCGGGCATAGCCGCCCGAGAGCGCAACCACGCGCAGGACCGCCGGGTGATCGACCAGCGCGTCAAACGTGCCGGGCACCTTGGGCAGCGATAGCTTGAGCATGACCTTGGTGCCCTGGGGCAAGGCATCGAGTGCCTTGAGGATCTCGTCGCGCAGCAG
Organism: Novosphingobium sp. 1529; assembly: GCF_040544855.1. Classification (NCBI taxonomy): domain Bacteria; kingdom Pseudomonadati; phylum Pseudomonadota; class Alphaproteobacteria; order Sphingomonadales; family Sphingomonadaceae; genus Novosphingobium; species Novosphingobium sp. 1529. The sequence goes on along the minus strand of NZ_JBEPKW010000002.1, from coordinate 64,070 downwards.
CGTGTCGCAGGCTTCGCGCGTTTCGCTCTTGATGTTCACTTCCGGCTCGATGATCGGCATCAGGCCACCGGCCAGGATCTGCAGGCCCACTTCGAACTGCTGCTTGACCACGGCGGCGATGCCTTCGGCATTGGCCGAATTGATCACCGAACGCTCCTTGGTGCCGAACACGCCCAGCGCCTTGGACCGCGCCACAAGCGCGTCGAGTTCAGGCATCGGCTTCATCAGTTGCACGCCGTTGGCTTCGGTTTCCAGGCCCTTGTCGACCTTGATGAAAGGCACGATACCCTTTTCGATCAGGGCGGTGGGCACGGGCTTGCCATCCACGGTGCCATCCATGGTGCGTTCGAACAGGATGGCGCCAATCACCTTTTCGCCGTTGAACACGCCCGAACGAATGATCCGGCTGCGCATCTCGTGGATCAGGCCGAACATTTCCTCGTCGTTGGAATATGCGCTTTCCTCAACGCCATAGCCCTTGAGCGCCTTGGGCGTGGACCCGCCGCTCTGGTCCAGCGCGGCGATGAAGCCATGTCCGGCGGCCATCTTTTCGGTCATTTCAGCGTGGTTCATGATCGGTCCTGTGGATCTGGGGCAGCAGCGCACGGGCGCCGCAAATCAGGTGAGCGAATCTGGCTGCGCATACCTATGCACACCCACGCAATAAACAGGCGCGCGCTGCACTGCAACACGCGCCTGTAAAAAAGTTGCGATCAGCCTTCGAGAGCCGCCACGCCGGGCAGTTCCTTGCCTTCCATCCATTCGAGGAAAGCGCCGCCAGCGGTTGAAATGTAGGAAAAATCACCCGCCACACCAGCATGGTTGAGCGCGGCGACCGTGTCCCCGCCCCCGGCCACCGAAACCAGCGAGCCTTCCTTGGTCAGCGCGGCGGCCGTCTTGGCCAGCGCCACCGTGGCAGCATCGAAGGGTGCCATTTCGAACGCGCCCATCGGCCCGTTCCACACCAGGGTGCGGCAGGTCTTGAGCACGTCGCCCAGTGCTTCGACCGCTGCCGGCCCCACGTCGAGGATCATTTCGTCAGCGCCCACTTCGTGCACGTTGGCAGTGCGCAAGCTGGGCGGATTGGCGGCAAATTCCTTGGACAGGACCACGTCATAGGGCAGGTGCACGGTGCAACCGGCCTTGTCGGCGTTGTCGAGAATTTCTTCCGCGGTGCCGGTCAGGTCATGCTCGCACAGCGACTTGCCCACGTCCACGCCGCGCGCGGCCAGGAAGGTGTTGGCCATGCCGCCGCCGATGATCAGGTGATCGACCTTGGCCACCAGGTGCTTGAGCACGTCGAGCTTGGTCGAAACCTTGGCCCCGCCGACCACGGCGGCCACCGGCTTCACCGGCTTGCCCAGCGCCTTTTCCAGCGCTTCGAGTTCGGCCTGCATGGCGCGACCGGCATAGGCGGGCAGCACCTTGGCCAGGCCTTCGGTAGAAGCGTGGGCGCGGTGCGCGGCGGAGAACGCGTCGTTCACATAAGCCTGGCCCAGCTTGGCGATCGCGGCAACCAGTTCGGGATCGTTCTTTTCCTCACCCTTGTGAAAGCGGGTGTTTTCCAGAACGGCGATCGTGCCATTGTCGAGCGCGGCCACCGCAGCTTCCGCCTCGGCCCCGGCGCAATCGTCGATGAAGGCGACCGGACGGCCCAGCACGTGGCTGAGCGCGGGCAGCACCTGCTTGAGCGAATTGGCCTCGCTGCGTTCGCCCTTGGGGCGGCCGAAGTGCGCCAGCACGAGCACCTTGGCGCCCTTGTCGGCCAGTTCGGTCAGGGTCGGCACGGCGGCGCGCAGGCGGGTGTCGTCGGTCACCTGGCCATCGGCCATCGGCACGTTGAGATCTTCGCGCACCAGCACGGCCTGGCCAGTAACGTCGCCCAGATCATCGAGAGTCTTGAAAGTCATGGGCCTATACCCCTGTTCCATAAGGAAAAGGCCCGGCGCCCGCCTCTGCCTTGTGGGCAGACGCGCGGGCACCGGGCCTTCGCATTCAGGTGATCAGATCAGCTTGCCCATCGCGCCGGCCGTATCGACCATGCGGTTGGAGAAGCCCCATTCGTTGTCGTACCACGACAGCACGCGCACCAGCTTGCCATCGATCACGGCCGTTTCCAGGCTGTCGACCGTCGACGAGTGAGCATCGTGGTTGTAGTCGATCGAGACCAGCGGTTCTTCGCTATAGGCCAGCACGCCCTTGAGCGGGCCTTCGGCCGCTGCCTTGAGCAGCGCGTTGACTTCTTCCTTGGTCGTGTCGCGCTTGGGCTGGAACGTGAGGTCCACCACCGAAACGTTCGGCGTCGGCACGCGGATCGCCGAACCATCGAGCTTGCCCTTGAGTTCGGGCAGCACTTCACCCACGGCGCGGGCAGCACCGGTGGTGGTGGGGATCATGCTCATCGCCGCGGCGCGCGAACGGCGCGGGTCGGAGTGGATCTGGTCGAGGATCTTCTGGTCGTTGGTGTAGCTGTGCACCGTGGTCATCAGGCCACGCTCGATACCGATGGCATCGTTGAGCACCTTGGCGAACGGCGCCAGGCAGTTGGTGGTGCACGAGGCGTTCGACACGATCACGTGATCGGCGGTCAGCTTGTCGTGGTTCACGCCGAACACGACCGTCAGGTCAACGTTCTTGGCCGGAGCCGAGATCAGCACCTTCTTGGCGCCGGCTTCGATGTGCTTCATGCCGCCTTCACGGTCGGTGAAGAAGCCGGTGCATTCCAGGGCGATATCGATGCCCAGTTCGGCGTGCGGCAGCTTGGCGGGATCACGCTCGGCGGTCACCTTGATGCGCTTGCCGTCGATCACCAGGTCGTTGCCATCCACTTCCACGGTGCCGGGATAGGCGCCGTGCACGCTGTCGCGCTTGAACAGCAGGGCATTGGCCTTGGCGCTGGCGAGGTCGTTGATGGCGACCAGTTCCAGGCCGCAGTCGGGCCGTTCGAGAATGGCACGTGCCACGTTGCGGCCGATGCGCCCGAAACCGTTGATTGCAACCTTGGTCGCCATGGTCTTACTCCTTAGAATTGAAGACACCGGATGGATGGGGGTGACTTGGAGCCGAGCGGCCCGGGTGCTTACCCGAGCCGTTCGAGAATTTGCGGCACGATCTTGGCAGCCGTCAGGCCGAAGTGATCATACAGCACGGGGGCCGGCGCCGAGGCGCCAAAGCTGTCGATACCGATCGTCAGGCCATCGCCGACATGCTTCTGCCAGCCGAACGTGGTGCCCGCCTCGATCGAGACCTTGAGCACGTCGGCCGGGATCACGTCAGCCTTGTAGGCGGCGTCCTGTGCCTCGAACAGTTCCCAGCTTGGCATCGACACGACATCGGCGCCAATACCCTGTTCTTCCAGGGCCTTGGCCACGTCAACCGCGATCGCCACTTCCGAACCGGTGGCCAGCAGCACGACCTTGCGCGCAGCACTGGCGGCAACCAGGCGATAGGCACCCTTGGCGCTCAGCATCGCGCCATCGTGGCGCAGCTGCGGCAGGTTCTGGCGGGTCAGCGCCAGGACCGAAGGCGTCTGCGGCGACGCCAGCGCCAGGTTCCAGCATTCGGCGGTTTCCACCGCATCGGCCGGGCGGAACACCTGCAGATTGGGGATCATGCGCAGGCTCATCACCGTTTCGATCGGCTGATGCGTGGGGCCATCCTCGCCCAGGCCGATGGAATCGTGGGTGAGCACGTAGATCACCCGCGCGTGCTGCAGCGCCGACATGCGGATCGCGTTGCGGCAGTAATCGGCAAAGACCAGGAACGTGCCGCCATAGGGAATGATCCCGCCGTGCAGCGCCATACCGTTCATTGCCGCAGACATGCCGAATTCGCGAATGCCATAATAGACATAGCGCCCGGCATAGTCAGCCGGCCCGAACGGCGTGGTGGCCTTGGTCTTGGTGTTGTTGGACCCGGTAAGATCGGCCGAACCGCCAACCATTTCGGGCACCAGCGGAGTGAGCACTTCCAACGCCAGTTCCGATGCCTTGCGCGAGGCGATGTTCTGGGTCTTGCCCAGCCATTCGCCAAAGATGCGGCCCGCTTCTTCGCCAGAAGGCAGTTCGCCGGCCATGCGGCGCATCAGTTCGGCCCCTTGCGGATTGGCCGCCAGGCGCGCTTCCCATTCGGTGCGCAGATCGCGGCCGGCATCGCCCGTGGCGCGCCAGTTGGCCATGATATCCTCGGGGATTTCGAACGGCGCGGCCGTCCAGCCCAGGTATTCGCGGGCGGCGGCGATTTCGTCCTTGCCCAGCGGCGAACCATGCACGTTGTGGCCGCCCTGCTTGTTGGGCGCGCCCTTGCCGATCACCGTGCGGCACGAGATCAGCGAGGGGCGGTCATCAGCCATCGCCGCGGCAATCGCGCGCTCGATATCGGCGAAATCGTGGCCATCGCAGTCTTCGGTGTGCCAGCCGCTGGCGCGGTAGCGGGCCAGAACGTCTTCGCTGGTGGACAGCGAGGTATCGCCGTCGATGGTGATCTTGTTGTTGTCCCACAGCACGATCATGCGGCCCAGGCCCAGCGTGCCGGCCAGGCCCACGGCTTCGTGATTGATGCCTTCCATCAGGCAGCCATCGCCAGCCACCACCCAGGTGCGGTGATCGACCAGGTCATCACCGAACTGCGCATTCAAGTGGCGTTCGGCCATGGCCATGCCCACGGCCATGGCAAAGCCCTGGCCCAGCGGGCCGGTGGTGCATTCCACGCCAGGCAGCAGGAAGTTTTCCGGGTGGCCCGCGCAAGGGCTGTTCAGCTGGCGGAAGTGACGGATGTCATCCATCGTCGGCTGCTGATAACCCGACAGATGCAGCAGCGCGTAAAGCAGCATCGAGCCGTGCCCGGCCGAGAGCACGAAGCGATCGCGATCGGGCCACTTGGGCGCGGCAGGATCGAACTTGAGAAAGCGCGACCACAGCACCGTGGCAACATCGGCCATGCCCATCGGCATGCCAGGGTGGCCGGATTCCGCTGCCTGGACCGCGTCCATCGCCAGCGCACGGATCGCGTTGGCCATGGGAGCCAGCGCGGTCGGATCGCTTGTCATCTTCGGGTTGGTGTCCTTACTCGCGCGCCCGGCGCGGCCGGGGCGTCTGATTCGGGGAAATCGGGGTCTCTTTGGTTCCCCGGCTTGCCAGCGTCAAGCGCGGCGTCGGCCATGGCAGGTGATCAGGACCATACCCGGCGATGGCCCGTGCCGTTTGACAGCGCAATCGGTGCCCTGGCTGGCATGACCCGCCCTTTTGTATGCACAGGGGAACTTGCAGGCCACGGCCAGTGTGATACCGGATGAAACATGGCAATCATGGACGGCACTTCGGCAGCGCGCACTGCCACCGACGGCACAGGCACAGATGGCACCGGCGATCTCTTTTCGGCGATCGAGCGGGTCGAACTGGCGCTGGCCCGGCTGGAAGAGGTTGTCGCCCGCCGCGAGGCCGAGGCGGAAAGCGCAGCAGCGCACAGCGCGCAGGCCGAACTGAGCGAGTTGAAATCGCGCCACCGCAAGCTGCGCGAACGCGTCAGCGAGGAATTGCAGCAGCTTGACCTGCTGCTGTCGAGCCTGCCGCAGTAACAGCGCCGCATCTGATCAGCCTCATCCGATCAGGGGCCAGGGGAACAACGAGCATGCAGATGACGAACGTGACTCTGGCCATCGGTGGACGGTCGCTGACCATTTCGGTTGCCGCCGGGGAAGAAGCCCACGCCGAAATGCTGGGCCGCATGATCGACGATCGGGTGCGCCGCCTGGGCAACATGGCCACGCAGGGTGAAGCGCGCATGCTGCTGTTTGCCGCGCTGATGCTGGCCGACGAACTGCATGAGGTGCACAGCCGCCCTGCCCCGGTTGCGCCGGCCGAACCGCCCGCTCCGCCACCCGCTCCGGCTGCGCCGCCGCCCGAATTGATCGCCCGCGTGACCAATCTCGCCGAACGGGTGGAAAACCTGGCGCAAAAACTGGCGCTGCCCCTTGAGCCTGATGCCGCGAACGCCTAAATTGCATGGTGACGGGTTCTGCCCGGCACGCGCCGCATGAAACATCCCTGAGGCTATAAGCAAATCCAAGGGGGCTGTCCCTACCTGGGCCCTGGCACAGGCACATGGTCCCCACCTGACGTTGAGGCGTCAGAGGATTTTCCCGGAGAACGACCCATGGTGGGCCCGTCACCCCCCCCATTCCCGGACGAAGACAACGCCGTGGCCGCCAAGCAGGCCCTGCGCAAGGACCTGCGGGCCCGGCGCCGCGCCCATGTCGAGGCACTCGATCCGCGCACCCGCGCGCTGCTGTTCCGCCGCCCGCCCGCGCCGCTGATGGCGCTGATCCCGGCCGGCGCCACCGTCGCGCTATACAATGACAGCCAGTGGGAAGCACCCGCGGCCAGCTATGCCACGTTCTTCCACGAGGCCGGCCACGCCGTGGCGCTGCCGTGGTTTGCCGATCGTGGCGCGCCGATGCAATTCCGCCAATGGCTGGTGCCGCCGCTCGACGATGTGCTGGAACCCGATCCCTGGGGCGTAAAGCAGCCAGCCGCCGATGCGCCGCTGCTTACGCCCAGTGTGTTGTTCGTGCCGCTGGTGGGCTTCACCGCGCAAGGCCAGCGCCTGGGCCAGGGCGGCGGGCATTACGATCGCTGGCTCGAAGCCCATCCCGATGCCGTGCCGATCGGCATGGCCTGGGACGCGCAATGCGTCGACAGCCTGCCGCGCGAGGTGCATGATCGCCCCTTGCGCGCGGTAGTCACCCCCACCCGCCTCTACGGTCCGTTCTGATGGGCGAGCGCCAACCCCACTTCAATCCACCGCCGCCGCCGACGTGGCGCAAGCCGGTGGGCATCCTGGCACTGATCGCCGCGCTGGCGATCTATGGCGGGGTGGTCATGGGCCTGGGCGAACAGATCGGCCGCCTGCCAGTCCTGGTGCAAGTGCCGATCTACTTGGTGCTGGGCACGATCTGGCTCTTGCCGCTGCGCCGCTTCCTGATCTGGATGGAAACCGGGCGCTGGGGCTAGGCCACGCGGACAGGAGGGGCTGACCGTCAGCGCGCCGAGCCATTGATGCCGGAAACGAAAAAGGCCTCCCGAAGGAGGCCTTTTTGAAAATCCACCAAGTGGCGCGAGTGACGGGGCTCGAACCCGCGACCTCCGGCGTGACAGGCCGGCACTCTAACCAACTGAGCTACACCCGCGTGCCCTTGGGGATTGCGCCTCTAAGACGCGGCCGATATGCTGTCAACTGCCAATTTGCTGTTTCCAGCCTTGGCGTGAAAGCCTTGTTCGAGCAAGGTTTTCGTTGACCAACAACATCTTACCCAAGGGGTGGCGCGAGTGACGGGGCTCGAACCCGCGACCTCCGGCGTGACAGGCCGGCACTCTAACCGACTGAGCTACACCCGCATTCCCCTTGGGGTGAGGCGCCTCTATGCCGGGCGGCGGCAGGTGTCAACAAAGGGTCATGCAGAATTTTCGCACCAAGCTGTGCAAAACTTGATCGGCACCCCGCAAACGCGGCGCACCTTACACGGCGACCGGGGCGGCCAGATGCCCTTGCGGATGATAGCCCTCCACCACGAAGTCCTCGATGCGATAGTCAAAGATCGATTCCGGCCGCCGTGCGATGGCCAGGCGGGGATCGCCCGACGGCACGCGCTGCAACTGCGCCTCGATCAGATCGGCGTGGTTGAGATAGAGGTGGGTATCCCCGCCCATCCACACCAGTTCACCCGGCTCAAGATCGCATTGCTGGGCCAGCATGTGCACGAACAGCGCCGCGCCCCACAGGTTGAACGGCAGGCCCAGCACCACATCGCAGCTGCGCTGATAGAGCACGCAAGACAGGTGATTGCCGGCCACCTGGAACTGATAGGTCTTGTGGCACGGCGGCAGGGCCATGGCGTCAAGCTCCGCCACGTTCCACCCCTCCACGATATGGCGGCGGCTGCCGGGATTGTGGCGCAGGCTTTCGACCAGGCCAGCCACCTGATTAACCCCCTGCGTGCGGCGGCGAAACAGGCCGTCCTGGCCGGCTGGCTCATAGACCGGCCAATCGACCCACTGCTTGCCATAGACCGGGCCGAGATCGCCCCACTGCTCGGCAAAGGCGGCATCAGCCACGATCCGCGCGGAAAAATCGGCGCGGCTGATATCCTCGCCCGTTTCGCGGCGATAGCGATCGAGCGGCCAATCGGTCCAGATTTCCACCCCTTGCGCGCACAGGGCGCGAATATTGGTATCGCCGGTCAGGAACCACAGGAATTCGCGCGTCGCGGTTTTCCAGAACACCCGCTTGGTCGATAGCAGCGGAACGCGGCCCTGCGACAGATCGAAGCGCAATTGCGTGCCAAACACCGCGCGGGTGCCCACGCCGGTGCGGTCCATCCGCTCGTCACCCTGCGTCCAGATCTGGCGCATCAGGTCAAGGTATTGCCATTCGAAGTGCGGGCTGTGGGATTCGGTGGGGCTCATCATGCCCACAGCCTTAGAAGTGCATGCAAGAATCGCAAATAGTGGCAAGCCTCACCGGGCGTTCACCGGAAACGAAAAAGCCGGCCCGAAGGCCGGCTTTTCATGCCCCTGCAATGCAGGGAAAATAAGTGGTCGGGGAGAGAGGATTCGAACCTCCGGCCCCTGCCTCCCGAAGACAGTGCTCTACCAGGCTGAGCTACTCCCCGACCGGAGCGGTTCGGGCTAGGCCGTCCCCGCTGGGCAGGGCCGCCCTATATGCGGGCGATTCCGCACGCGCAAGCCCTGTTTCAAAAACTTATCAACAGTTTGTATGTTCTTCATATAAAACAATGAATTAGAAGCATACATCAGCCCAGCGGCACCCCTTCGATAGTGATGCGATGCATCTCTCGGCGGTGGCCATGGTAATCGTTATAGGCGTAATGCCAGGTCGCGCGGTTGTCCCAGAACGCGATCGAGCCGGGCTGCCAGTGGAAATCCTCGTGGAATTCGCTGCGGCGCGCATGATCATAGAGCCTGGCAAGCAGATCGGCCGAGGCCGCGTCTGACAGGCCGAGCACGCGCACGGTGAAGCTTGGGTTCACATAGAGCGCGCGCTTGCCGCTGAGCGGATGGGTGATGACTACAGGGTGCACCGGATCGTCGAGCACGTCGGCGGCGCCCGCGTTGCCGATGCGGCCATCGCGGCGAGTATCCTGCAAGGCTTCATAGGCAGCGGCCTTGCTGCCAAAGACGTGGCGGGCCGAATGCACCGCGCGCAGGCCATCGACCTCTTGCCGCAACGCTGCCGGCAACGCGTCATACGCCGCATACATCGAGGCAAAGGCCGTGGCCCCGCCGTGCGGGGGCAATTCTCGCGCCACCAGGATCGAGCCCAGCGCCGGTTCGGCATCATAGGAATGGTCGGTATGCCAGCCGCCACCGATATTGTGCTGCTGTTCCGGCTCTTTCACCACCAGCGCGATTTCGGGATAACGCGGATGGGCCGCGAAAAAGCGGTTGATGTTGATCGGCCCCCAGGCACGGGCAAAGGCGATGTGCTGCTCTTCGGTGATCTGCTGATCGCGAAAGAACACCACGCCATGTTCGGCAAAGGCTGCGCGGATCGCCGCAAAGTCAGCCTCTGCCAGCGGGCGCGCGAGATCGACGCCGAGGATTTCGGCACCGACGCGGCCATGCTTGCGAATTTCGAAAGTCATGCCGGCACCTCTTGAGCGGGAGCAGATCGCGGGCCAGCCCCGGGCCGGAACGGCAGGGGGCCTTCCGCTTCACGCACGGCGCGGACCGCCGGCCGCGCCTCGAAACGCGCGGAGAACGCCGCAAGCGCAGGAAGATCGGCCAGGGCCGGACCAAAATGCGGGACATAGCTGGCAAAGACGCCGAGATAGGCGTCGGCAATGGTGAAGCGATCGCCCACCAGCCATTCCGCCTCGCCCAGGCGATCCTCGATCGGCTGGAACGCTTCACGCAGGCGGCGCCGGGCGGCCTGGCGGATGCCCTCGTGCGCGGCTGGATCGTCGGAATAGAGGTGCGGGCGATTGCCCACCCGCTGCGTCGCGCCGTGGATCTCGCTGTTGATATAGCCGATCCAGGCCTGGATCTGCGCCCGCTCGACCGTGCCGGCCGGCGCGAACAGCGCGGTGCCGGGGCGCTGGTCAGCCAGGAACGGCAGGATCGCGGCATTTTCTCCGATGACCGTGCCATCGTCGAGCACCAGGGCCGGAATGCGGCCGAACGGGGTCAGCGGGGCGAGATCGTCTCCCCCCGGCCCCAGCCGCAGCAACCGAACAGGCACGGGCAGATCAAGCTCGCGGATGATGACATGGGCCGGCAGGCTGGTCGCGCCGGGAGAGGCTAGCAATTGCATCGAGCCAGAGTTTCCTTGGGATGGCCGAACGGGGAGCGGGCAACCCTGCCCCCTCCCCGCGCGGTGAGAATGACCTGGTGGCCGTCAGGCCGGCTGGCTGGCGGTAGCGCGTTCCTGCCGCGTGTTGCGGCTTTCGCGGCCATCGATGCCCACCGGCACATCCCCCGCGACCGTCGCGCGGCGCAGCGTGCGGCGCTGCAAGCCGAAATCGGCGATCGCTCGGTGCTGCGTGCTGCGGTTGTCCCAGAAGGCCACGTCACCGGGCTGCCAGCGCCAGCGTACGGTGTTTTCCGGCTTCGTGATGTGGTCTTGCAGGATGTTGAACAGCCGCGCCGAATCCGCCTCGCTCAGGCCGACGAAGCGCTTGACGAAGTGGCCCAGCAGCAGGCTGCGCTGCCCGCTGACGGGATGGACGCGCACCACCGGATGCTCGGTTTCATAGATCGTCGAGGCGAACACCGACTTGTGATAGAGCGTGCGCTCCTTGGCCGTGTCGCTGGCATCGGCCGATGTGCCAGCCGCCGCGAGCGTGGCGGCGTAATCGTAATCGTTGCTGTGCACCGCCCACAGGTTGTTGACCAGTTGGCGCAACGGTTCGGGCAGGCCTTCGTAGGCCGTCTCGCCATTGGCCCACAGCGTATCGCCGCCCGCTTCGGGAATGGTGATGCCGCGCAGGATCGATGCCTTGGGATAGGCCGTCAGGAACGTGACGTCGGTATGCCACGATGACGCGGCATAGCCTTCCTTGCTGTCGAGTTCGAGCAGGTAGCGCGAGCCTTCGGCAACCGGCACCGTGGGGTGGGCAACGGGATCGCCGAACAGCGCGGTCAGCGCCTCGTGCTCGGCATTGTCGAGGTGTTGTTGCCCCCGGAAAAACAGCACCTTGTGCCGCACCAGCGCAGCCTCGATCGCCTTCACGGTGGGGCCGTCGAGATCGCCCGACAGCGCCAGGCCGTGAACCTCGGCACCGATGCGGCCGGTCACGGGGCGGATATCGAGCGGGGACACGGGGTCTTTGGCATTGGGATAGCTGGCAACGATGGTGGCCATGGGGATTCTCCTGAACATGGGCCGCGCGCAAGGCATCGCCCGGCAATGGGCCGGCGCGCGCGAACGAAGGGATGGAACGAGAAAGTCAGGTTTGGCGGCGGCGCGGATCACGCGCCGCGCGTCAACACATTCGTTGGGTCTTGTGCATCGTATCACCTCGATCGGATGGAGGGATCACGAAGCCTGGCGATGTCGCCCCAGCGTTCGCGCGCTTTAGCCGTTGGTATCGCGGAGCAAGCTGCTTCCCATCAAAAGCCGCGGGCCGATGGTTCGGGCGCAAGGCCCGCTTTTCCTGGCCGGGGAAAAGACTTTCGAACTATCTCTACTCTATCGCTTGACTATAACATGGCAAGCCCGGATCGCTGGGGATGCGCCCAAGTTTTGCGTGGCCACTCCCAAGCGGAATTATCCCTGCGAGCCGCGATCGGCCTGCGCCAGCCAGCGATCGCGACTGGCATCGGACACCAGCCCCGCTGCATCGCGCGCAGCCAGCTGGCGACGGATATCGCCATGGCGCCGCTCGTCGATCGGAAAGCCGTGGATCACCGCGGCCGAGATCACGTGGCCCAGCGCCGGTCCCAGGGCGAACAGCCACTTGAGATGTTCCAGCACGCCGGCCGGATTGGCCCCGCGCGGATCAAACCCGATCCACGCGGCCAGCGGCAGGGCCACACCGATCGCCAGGGCCACGCCAGCCTTGTCAGACAGCGAGAACACCGAAAAGAACAGGCCGATGCGATCCTCGCCGGTGCGCAGGCGATGATAGTCCGCCACGTCCGCCACGATCGAGCGCAGCATGAGATTGCCCGAGCCCTGGGCCAGCCCCTGCGCCAAGGTCAGGGCCAGCAGCAGCACGACAGAGCCCGGCGCCAGCGCGAGGAGTGCCAGGTTGATCGCCACCTGGGTCAATTCCCCGGCGACAGCAGCGCGTTCCTTGCCCACGCGGCGGCCGATCGCCAGCCACAGCGGGCAGGCAAAGATGCCAAACACATATTGCAAAAGGAACAGCCCCGGCGCCCAGGCCGGATGGCCCATGTAAAAGCTGATGAAGAACACGAACAGCGCGGTGCGCACGCCCTGTGCCAGCCGCACGGCAAAGTTCGAGGCCAGCACGCGCAGCAGCATGCCTTCGCCAAACACCAGGCGCAGCGTATGCCACACCCGCACCGGATCTTGCGCGCCGGCCGGCGGGGGCGGCTCGGGCAGCGCGCGCAGCCCCAGCGGCAGGGTGATCAGCAGCAGGGCAAAGACCATCGCCCCCATCGCCGCCAGTTCCAGCCGCGGTTGCCCGGCCAGCCGCGTGACCAGCAGGCTGGGCAGGACCAGCGCCAGCAACAGCGCCACGCAGGTCAGCGCCTGGCCATAGGTGGTGATGCGCGTCCGCTCATGATAGGCGCCCGAAAGTTCGCCCATCCAGGCGGCCAGCGGCGTGGCCATCATCGAATAGCCGAGATAGAGCACGAACAGCGCAGCCGACAGCGCCAGCGGGCCAAACCAGGCCGGCGGCAGGAACACCGGCACCGCGCCGAGCGCAAAGATCGCGGCCCCCACCGCAATCCACGGCCGGCGGCGGCCCCAGCGGCTGCGCGTGCGGTCAGACAGCAGGCCGATCGCCGGATCGATCACCGCATCCCACAGCCGCGCCAGCAGGAAAATCACCCCCACCGTGCCCAGCGAAAAGCCGAACGCGCTGGCATAGAGCGGCGGGACATAGGTGCTGAGCGGCACTTCCACCGCGGCAAGCGGCATGCCCAGGCTGGAAAAGGCAATCAGCCGCGCCGGGCCAAGCCGTTTGGGCGCTGCGGCGGGCGGCGCGCGCCCGGCGGCATCGAGGGCAAGCGTGCTCATGCAACAAGCTCCTTCGTCTGGGGGGAAAGCGGCGCAGGAAAGCCGGCATCGGGCCGCGCCAGGCCAAGGTTTTCGCGCAAGGTGGCGCCTTCGTATTCCTCGCGAAACAGGCCGCGCCGGCGCAGTTCGGGCAGGACCAGTTCGATCACGTCGTCAAGGCCTGCGGGAAAGATCGGCGCCAGGATGTTGAAGCCATCGGCCGCGCCATCCTTGAACCAGGCCTGAAGTTCGTCGACCACTTCGGCGGGCGTGCCCACCAGCACGAGATGCCCGCGCGCGGCCGACATGCGCGAGACCAACTGGCGCACGCTCAAGCCCTGGTCCAGCGCGAGGTCGTAAAACAGCTTTTGCCGGCTCTGCCACCCTTGCGTGAACGGCGGCGGTGGCGGCGGCGCGTCGAGATCGACGGTGGTCAGATCCCAATCGAGGAAGGTGCGGATCGAGGCGAGCGCGCCGGCCACATCGACAAAGGCCTGCAAGCGCGCCAGCTTGGCCTCGGCGTCTGCCCGCGTGGGCGCAACATAGATGCTGACACCGGGCATCACCAGCAGGCTGTCACGCGACCGGCCTAGTGCCTGCGCCTTGTCCTTGAGGCCTTGGGCAAAGGCCCTCGCTGCGGCGCGGCTTTGCTGCGCGGTAAACACCACCTCGGCGGTGGCGGCGGCCAGCGCCTGGCCATCATCAGACGATCCGGCCTGAACGATCACCGGATGTCCCTGCGGCGGTCGCCCGGTCTGCAACGGGCCGGCCACGCGGAAGTGATTGCCAGCATGATCCACACGGCGCAACCGTGCCGGATCGTAATAGCGGCCGCTGGCCTTGTCGGCCTGGATGGCATCGTCGGCAAAGCTGTCCCACAGCTGCTTGACCACCGCCACATGCTCGGCCGCGATGGCATAGCGCGCGGCGTGCGCGAGTTGATGGTCCAGCCCGAAGTTCGCCGCCTCGGCATCGCTGCCCGATGTGACGAGGTTCCACCCGGCCCGGCCGCCGGAAAGCTGGTCGAGCGCGGCAAACTTTCGCGCGACATGATAGGGCTGGAGATAGGTGGTGGAGACCGTGGCGATCAGCCCGATATGGCTGGTGTGCGTGGCCAGGGCCGACAGCAGCGTCAGCGGCTCTCCGGTATAGACAGGTGCGGTATAGCTGATCGCCTCGGGCGTGGCGCCGAACAGCGCCACGTTGTCGGCCAGGAACACGGCATCGAACTTTGCAGCTTCGGCTTTTTGCGCCAGATCGCGCCAGTATTCGAACCGGAACGGCGCGCGCGGATCGACATCGGGATGGCGCCAGGCGGCGGCATGATGCCCTACGCCGAACAGGAAGGCGCCCAGCTTCATCTGGCGTTTGCCGCCGGCCTGGCGATGTGCGGTATCGTGGCTCATGGTCAAAACGTCCGCGTGATGGTGCCGCCGAACGTGCGCGGATTGCCATAGACCTCGATCACCGGGGCCGAGGCACTGGCCGCGCCATAGGAGACGGCATAGCGTTCGTTGGTCACGTTCTTGGCCCAGGCCTGAAGCTGCCAGCGGTTGTCCTGCGTGCGCAGGCCCAGCCCGACGTTGGTGATCGCCACCGGCGCCTGCCAGCCATAGACCGAGCGCGGGTTGATATAGGCAATCCGGCTTTTCCAGCTGGTGTTGGCATAGCCGGTGAGGTTCCATTCCCCACCGATCGGCTGATCAAGATCGATGCCGCCCTGCACCGTCCACTTGTTGGAACCAGCCACCTGATAGCCGGTGAGCGACAGGGGCCGCGCGGCGCCGCCATTGGCCAGCTGGAATTCCAGCGGGGCGGGCGCATCGGCATAATCCAGGTACTTGGCGTCGTTATAGGCAAGGTTCGCGTTGAACCCCAGCGCCGGCACCGGGCGCCAGGTCGCCTCGAACTCGAACCCGCGCAGCCGCACCTTGCCCACGTTGGCGAGATAGGTGCCGAACGAGGCATTAGCCTGATCGACGCGGGTCCCCTGATAATCGGTGATCGTGTTGTTGTAGAGGTTGAGGTTGACGGTGGCCTTGCCGCCGGCCCAGCTGGTCTTGATCCCGGCCTCGAAATCGGTGGACTTTTCCGGCCGCGTGATCACCAGCGCGGCCTGGCTGGCCGTGGCCGAAGTATTGGCCGCGCCCGATTTCTCGCCATGGCTGGCCGAGGCATAGAGCAGCACGTTGGGCGTCACCTGCCAGGCCGGATTGACCAGCCAGGCCAGCGAGCCACGGCTGACCTGATTGGCCAGTGTATAGGCGCCGGCCGCGCTGCCGCTGGTCCCGCCGAGGTTGTTGAGCAGCGCCTGTCGCGCCGTGGCGCCGGCGGGGTTGAGCGCGCCGGTGCCCAGGGCATAGCCGGCAATATTCACCTGCTTCTTCTCCCAGGTATAACGCAGGCCGCCGGTGAGCGAGAAGGTGGACGTGAGATGCGCGGTCACCTGGCCAAAACCGGCCAGGCTATCGATCGTCAGGCGGCCATCGCGGTCATACTCCAGCCCGTCGATGAACGAGGACGGCACCCCTGCCCCCAGGAAAAACGTCGAGGCGTCTGATCCAAAGATCGTGCGCAAGTTGCTGCGCAGCTTTTCGTGCAGGTAAAACGCGCCCACCTGCCAATCGATCGTGCTGCCCTTGGCCGAGGCGAGCCGCAGTTCCTGCGAATACTGATTGACGTCAACATCATAGCCCGCACGATAGATATCCAGCGGAGTATAGTCGCTGTCGTTGTAAGGCCGGAAATAGAGCCGCCGCCACGCGGTAACGCCGGTCAGGTTCACCCCGCCCAGATCCCAGTTGATCTCGTTGGAAAGACCATCGGTCTTGGCGATCAGGCGATCCTGGTTGTTGAGGTTGGCGTTGTAGGGGCCGTTGAGATTGGGGGTATAGCCAAACCGCGCCAGCTTGGCGCTCCAGCTGCCCGCGCGCGGCGAATTGACCGTGCCATCGAGGTTCAGGTTCTGCGTCACGTCCGCCACTGGCGGGTAGAAATTGTTGTATTCGTTGGATTCGTAATGTTCGGCGATCAGGCGCGAGGACACAGTGGCGCTGGGCGTAAACAGCAGTTGCCCGCGCGCCGACCAGCGATCGTTGCCCAGCAGCTTGACGCCGTTATAGGCGTTGGTGATCCAGCCACCGCCCTTGCTTTCGGCAAAGGTCAGGCGATACGCCAGCTTGTCATCGATGATCGGCCCGGTGGCATTGGCGCGCAGCTGCACCGCATCGTAATTCCCATAGGTGGCTTGCAGCGTATAGGAAGGCTCGAACTGGGGCTTGGCCGTCTGCACGATCACTGCGCCGATCGTGGTGTTCTTGCCCAGCAGCGTGCCCTGCGGCCCGCGCACCACCTGGATGTTTTCCAGGTCGACGAAATCGAGCCAGGAAAAGCCCACGTGGGTGAAGAACACGTTGTCCACGATCAGGCCAACGCCGCCTTCGGCGCCATCGTTGCTGGCATTGCCGCCCAGCCCACGAATGTAGAGCCCGGAAACGCGAGTGTTCTGCTGCAACGCGCCGAAATTGGGCACGCGCAGAGCAAATTCGCTCACCCGCTCGATCCGCTTGGAGGTCAGCTCCGCACCGGAAATGGCTGAGATCGCCAGCGGTACGTCCTGCAGGCGCTCCTCGCGATGGCGGGCGGTGACAGTGATGGCATTGGCATCGGGCACATCCGGGCTGGCTGGGTCGGCGACCGGTGCCGGCGCCTGTTCGGCCGGCGCCGCCGCAGTTTCGGCTGCCTGGGCCAGGCTTGGCAAAGCCAGTGCGGTGGAGGCGAGCAGCAGGGCGCCCAGGCCCGTGGCCGGGCGGGTGGCATGGAAAATCGACATGAAAAAGCGGTCCCTCATGGACTGGAGGCGCAAGGCGGCCTGCCGCGTGCGGGGCATCGCCGCGCGGCCTTGCGCAATCTGGATATGATTATAGTCAGGCCCAGGCGCAGCCGTGGTCTGCACGGTGGCTGGGCGCGGGCGTTATGCCGCTATCGTGTGCATTGCATCGTATCACCCCTGAAACAGCGGGGAACACGAAGCCTGGCGATGTCGCCCCAGCGTTCGCGCGCTTTAGCCGTTGGTAACGCGGAGCAAGCTGCTTCCCGATCAAAAGCCGCGGGCCCGTGACGGCCCATTGCGGCCGGCGCAGCATTGGGCCAGGCCGCTGCGTCTTGATCTCTATTTATTTGATAGACTTTGTACCGTCAAGCAATGGCGTGGGATGAAAGCGGCAAAGCAATTCTTGGGCACGGCCAAGCCAGGGTGCCCCCAACGGTTCCCTGCCCTTTCGGGAACCACGCGGCCCGCCCGCTGGTTTTGGGAAACAGTCCAGCAATCAAACCAGAAAGAACCGCGGCCATGGACCGGATTTTCACCGCATTTGCCAATCGCGTTTCGGCCTTGGCGGGGCAACCGGCGAGTTTCGCGCTGGCCACGCTGATCATCGTCGTCTGGGCCGTGTCGGGCCCGATCTTCGCCTGGTCAGACACTTGGCAGCTGGTGATCAACACCGGCACCACCATCGTCACGTTTCTGATGGTCTTCGTCATCCAGAACGCGCAAAACCGCGATGCTGCGGCGATGCAGGCCAAGCTGGACGAGCTGATCCGCGCCCTGGAAGGCGCGCGGGGCGATTTCATCGGGATTGAGCATCTGTCTGACAGCAAGATTTCCGATATCCGCACCGCGCTGGAACAGGAAAGCGGTTGCGACACCGACCAGGCCAGCATCGAAGAAAGCGTGGAGGTGCTGCTGCGCCGCCGCTGACAACTGCAAATGACACGATTGGCGACAAAAAACGCACAGACATGCCCTTTTTATCAATGGCATCACCTGCATCAAACTCTTTCAGATGAAACCGCCTTCGTCTAGGTTGCGCGCCGTTGAGGGGTCAACAAGGATGAATGCAACTGTGAAACTTCGCATGATGGTCTTGGCATCGACGGCATTGGCCGTGGCGGTGCAGCCGGCCCTGGCCTCTCCGGCATCTTCCGCAAAGCACAAGCCCACTGCCTCCGGCGCGCAGAGCGGGCCGATCGGCGGCTGGGGTGTCGATCTTTCCGGGCGCGATCTTTCGGTCAAGCCGGGCGATGATTTCGATACTTACGCCAACGGCAAGTGGAAGGCGCGCACGCCCATTCCCGAAGACCGGCCCAACATCGGCACGCTTGCCCTGATCGACGAGCAGGTGCAGGCGCAGATGAAGGATCTGGTCGCCGCCATGCCCGCCACCAGCCAGGTCGGCGCGCTCTATGCCAGCTTCATGAACGAGGCGGCGGTCGAGCAACGCGGCCTTGCCCCGCTTCGGGCCGATGTCGCCAAGGTCATGGCGATTGCCGACAAGACCGCCTTTGCCCGCGCCATGGGCGGAACCGAAGGAAACTTTGGCATCAGCCTGGTCGATTATGGCGTGGGGCCCGATACTGCTGATGCAGGCCTTAATGTCCTGTCGCTGGGCCAGGGCGGTTTGGGCCTGCCCGAACGCGATTATTACCTCAAGCCCGCTTTCGCGCCGCAGCGCGAGGCCTATGTCGCCTATATCACGCGCACGCTGCAGACGCTGGGCGTGGCCGATCCGGCAGCAGCGGCCGCAAAGATCATGGCCTTTGAAACCGAGATCGCCACGCGCAGCTGGGATATTGCCCGCCGCCGCGATCGCAGCGCTACCAATAACCCAATGTCATCGGCCGAATTTGCCGCCTATGCGCCCGGGATCGACTGGACGGCCTTCTTCGAAGGCGCGCACATCGCCCCGCAAAGCCGCATGATCGTGCGCGAGAACACCGCGATCCGCGATCTGGCGGCACTCTATGCCAACACCCCGCTCGACACGCTCAAGCTGTGGCAGGCGTTCCACGTGGCCGACCAGGCTTCGCCCTATCTGACCAAGGCGATGGTCGACAGCCGCTTTGCCTTTACCCGCACGCTCACCGGGGTGGGCCAGCTCAAGCCACGGTGGAAGCGCGGGCTCGATCTGGTCAACAGCCAGCTGGGCGAAGCGGCCGGCCAGGCCTATGTCGCGCGCTATTTCCCGCCATCGTCCAAGGCGCGGATGCAGGAACTGGTCGCCAACCTGCGCGCCGCCTTTGAAAAGCGCATTGCCGCCAATCCGTGGATGAGCGCGCCGACCAAGGACGCTGCGCTTGCCAAGCTGGCGCGGATCGACGTGATGGTCGGCTATCCCGACAAGTGGCGCGATTATTCGGCGCTGGTGATCAAGCCTGACGATCTCTACGGCAACGTTACCCGCGCCGCGCGCTTCAATGCCGACTATGCGATGGAAGACCTGGGCAAGCCGGTGAACCGCAAGAAGTGGGGCATGAACCCGCAGACGGTGAACGCCTACAACGGCGGCGCCAAGCTGCAGATCGTGTTCCCCGCCGGCATTCTCCAGCCGCCATTGTTCGATCCGCGCGCCGATGATGCCGTCAACTATGGCGCCACGGGCGCGATCATCGGCCACGAAATCAGCCACAGCTTTGACGATCAGGGCCGCAAGATCGACGCCAAGGGCGCCATATCCGACTGGTGGACGCCCCAGGATGCCGAGCGTTTCGAGGCGGAAGCCAAGGTCTTTGGCGATGAATATGCCCGCTTTGAAGCGGCGCCGGGCGCCTTCATCAATCCCAAGCTGACGATGGGCGAAAATATCGCCGATCTTGCCGGCCTGCAGGTGGCGCTCGATGCTTATCACAAGTCACTGAACGGCAAGCCCGCGCCAGTGATCGACGGGCTGACCGGCGACCAGCGCTTCTTCCTCTCGTTTGCCCAGGCCTGGCGCGCCAACCAGCGCGTGGATTCGCTGCGCAACCAGGTCACCACCGACCCGCACAGCCCCGCGCGCTTCCGCATCCTCGGGCCGCTGCCCAATATCGAAGCGTGGTATCAGGCCTTTGGCGTCAAGCCGGGCAACACCATGTACATCCCGCCCGAAAAGCGCGCCAAGCTGTGGTGAGCTAGGTAGAGAAAAGCCCCCTTCTCTTCAGAGGAGGGGGTTTGGGGGTGGTGCAAGGCCATACGCAAACGCGCGCCTGCACCATTCGAATTTTCAGCTAAATCCGCTGGTCAACAGCAAATTTCAGGGGTGGTTTCCACCACCCCCAACCCCCTCCTCTAAAGAAGAGGGGGCTTTTTTGTGCCTCAATCCAGCTTGGCGCGGATCTTGGCGATCAGCTTGGCGATGCGATCGGCCGCTTCGGTGAAGGTTTCCACATCGGCGCGGTTGTTGTTGCCGCGCGCTTCCTTGGCGGATTCGAGATAGCCTTCCAGGTCCACCTCGAGCGCGTCGACGATCATTTCGCCTTCATCTTCGCTCAGCGTCAGCTTGATGGTCTTGTCCACAATCGGTTCCTTCGGATTTTTCGGAATGGAAAACCCCGGCCAGCCTGCGCCAGCCGGGGTTGAAAAGTTGCGATCAGCAGCAGGCTCAGGCCGCCAGGCCGTGGCAGTGCTTGTACTTCTGGCCCGAGCCGCACGGGCAAGGCGCGTTGCGGCTGATGCCCTGGCCGGCATAGGGATCTTCGCCCGCCGCCACAGCAGCGCCCGTCGCCTGGCCGCCACCGAGCGCGCCGAGCATGGCAGCAGCGCCAGGCACCTGCGGCACGGCATCGTTTTCACCGGTGAACGGATCGATGTGGCTGGTGAGGAAATCGGGCAGTTCGGGCAGCTGGAAGTCTTCCATCGGCTGCATGCGGATTTCGCTGATCATCAGAATGCGCGTCACGTCCTCGCGGATCGCGTCGAGCATCTTTTCAAACAGGCCAAAGGCTTCCTGCTTGTATTCATTGATCGGCGTCTTCTGCGCATAGGCGCGCAGGAACACCACCTGGCGCAGCGCGTCGAGCGTGGCGAGGTGTTCCTTCCAGTGGTGATCCAGGCGTTCGAGCAGGATCGACTTTTCCAGGTTGCCCCACGATGCACGGTCCACCGTGTCGAGCTTGGCCGCCATGTGCGCATCGGCCAGCGCGATCAGGCGCTCGCTGATCAGCTCGGCTTCCACCGCGTCTTCTTCCAGCCAGTCATCGAGCGGCGGCGTCATGCCCAGTACGTCGGCCACGCGTTCCTTGAGGCCGGCGATATTCCACTGTTCGGGATAAGAACCCGGCGGGCAGGCATCACCAACCATGGCATTGATCGTGTCGTGGCGCATATCCACCACAACATCGTCCACCGCATCGGCATCCATGATGTCGGCGCGCTGCTCGTAGATCACCTTGCGCTGGTCGTTCATCACGTCGTCGTATTCGACAACCTGCTTGCGGATATCGTAGTTGCGCGCTTCCACCTTCTTCTGCGCGGTCTCGATCGCCTTGGACAGCCACTTCGAGCCGATCGCCTCGCCATCGGCAAGGTTGGAATTCATCATGCGGGCAAACAGCGTGTCGGGCCCGAAGATGCGCAGCAGATCGTCTTCCAGGCACAGGTAGAACTTCGACAGGCCCGGGTCACCCTGGCGGCCCGAACGGCCACGCAGCTGGTTGTCGATGCGGCGGCTTTCGTGCCGCTCGGTGCCGATCACGCAAAGGCCGCCGGCTTCCAGCACCTTGGCCTTTTCCGCGTCGATCTCGGCCGCCATGCGCGCGATCGCGGCATCGCGCTCCGGCCCTTCGGGCACGTCGCGCAGCTCGTCCTCCATGCGGAATTCAAGGTTGCCGCCCAGCTTGATGTCGGTGCCGCGCCCGGCCATGTTGGTGGCGATGGTCACCGCGCCAAGGCGGCCGGCCTGGGCCACGATGTGCGCTTCCATTTCGTGGAAACGGGCATTGAGCACCGCGTGCTTGACGCCTTCGCGGTTGAGGAACTCGCTCAGCAGTTCCGACTTCTCGATCGACACGGTGCCGACCAGCACCGGCTGGCCGATCTCGTTCTTCTCGCGGATCAGCTTGGCGATCGCGGCAAACTTGTCGAGCGTGTTCTTGTAGAACTCGTCTTCCTCGTCCACGCGCTGCACCGGCACGTTGGTGGGAATGGTGACGACATTCATCTTGTAGATTTCGAAGAACTCGGTCGCCTCGGTCGCGGCCGTCCCGGTCATGCCCGAAAGCTTGGGATACATGCGGAAGTAGTTCTGGAAGGTGATCGAGGCCATGGTCTGGTTTTCAGGCTCGATCTTGACGCCTTCCTTGGCCTCCACCGCCTGGTGCAGGCCATTGGACCAGCGCCGGCCATCCATCATGCGGCCGGTGAACTCGTCGATGATGATGACCTTGTCGTCCTTGACGATGTAGTCGATGTCACGCTTGAACATGACATTGGCTTTCAGCGCCTGGTCGAGGTGGTGCACCACCATGGTGTTTTCGACGTCATAGAGGTTGGAGCCAACCAGCAGGCCATCTGCCTCCAGCGCGCGCTCCACCCATTCCACGCCGTCTTCGGTCAGGGTGATGCTCTTGGTCTTTTCATCGGCTTCATAGAGCGACGGATCGATCTGCTTCACCACCGCATCGACCGAGATATAGAGGTCGCTCTTGTCGTCGGTGGGGCCGGAAATGATCAGCGGGGTGCGCGCCTCGTCGATGAGGATCGAGTCCACTTCGTCGACGATCGCATAGTTGAACGGCCGCTGCACCATCTGCGAGCGTTCGTGCTTCATGTTGTCGCGCAGGTAGTCGAAGCCCAACTCGTTGTTGGTGGCATAGGTGATGTCGGCCTCATAGGCCTCGCGCCGCTCATACTCGTTGAGGTTGGGCACGATCACGCCCACCGTCAGGCCAAGGAACTTGTAAAGCACGCCCATCGTCTCGGCGTCGCGCTTGGCGAGGTAGTCGTTCACGGTCACGACGTGAACACCCTTGCCTTCCAGCGCATTGAGATAGACCGCCAGCGTCGCCACCAGGGTCTTGCCTTCGCCGGTGCGCATTTCGGCGATTTCGCCACGGTGCAGCACCATGCCGCCGATCATCTGCACGTCAAAGTGGCGCATGCCCATGGTGCGCACGGCCGCTTCGCGCACCGTGGCAAAGGCTTCGGGCAGCAGGTCATCGAGGCTGGCGCCCGCTTCGAGGGCAGCGCGGAACTTCACCGTCTGCGCGGCAAGCTGCTCATCGCTCATCGCCTGCACTTCCGGCTCGAAAGCGGCGATCTTTTTCACCTGCTTGTCGAGCGACTTGACGTAGCGATCGTTGGACGAACCGAAAATGGACTTGGCAAGGGCGCCGAGCATGGCGGTGTTTCCTGTTATGCGAATGGGTATGGCAAGTGCCGGGCGCGGGCCGTGATAAAATTCGGGCGCGCATCGGGCCGGCAACGCGAAAGTCAGGGATTGGTGCCCGCAACGGGGCAGCAGCGCGGCTTATTCGCGCGCGCGGTCGCTGCGATAGGTGGCGGTGCTGGCCAGCGCGAACGGCGCAAACATCGCCGGCACGGCCTGCTGCGCCACGTCGAAAACCGGGCGCGCAGCGCGCACCCGCGCCGCCTGGACCACGCAATGCGCGGCCACCGGGGCCACTGCCAGCCCGGCATGCTCGGCGCCCGCCACTTCGGTGCGCGTGGTGGCATTGGCCACCTCGGGCAGCGACAGGCCGCTGAGCAGGGCAAACAGGACAAGCAAAAAGCGCATTGCGATGGGAGATAGGGAACGGCTCGCCGCGCGTAAAGCGCAATCGGCAGATTTTGATTCAACCCAAGCGCTGGAACGCACGCTCAGGACGCATCGTCCACGGCGATGGTAAAGGTTACCGTCACCCGCTTGGCAACGGTTCGGCCGGTCGTGTCCTTTGCCGGGGCAAACCGCTTGCCCACGGGGCAGGAAATCAGGCCGGTCCCCGGCGCGACCTCATGCCATCCACCGCCATTTTCAGACGCCTCGCAGCGCAACACCTTGCCGTCGGCACCAACCACGAACGCCATTTGCTGCTTGGTGGGCGCCGGAACAACATTGAGGCCGTTGCCGCCTCCCCCACCGGGCAGGCGCCAGTTGATGGAACTGCGAAAGGTATCGCCCACCGGCTTGCCATGCTTGGTGCCGGGCACGAACCGCGCCCGTGCCATCAGTATCCGGCACGTGGTATCATCCAGCTGCGACGAACCGCTGCTTACCGTCACTTCGCACGTAGTGGGCATGCCGGTGGTGTCATAGGTCAGCGCAAAGTGGACTGCGCCCTGTTCGGCATTGCGCAGTGCGCTGGCCGGATAATCCGCCGCCGAGATCCATGTCCCGGGATTGGTGACAGGCCGCCCCGGGGTCGAGTCTTGCGCCAGCGCCGGCATCCCGATCAGCAAACCGATGGCCAGGCTCGTCGCCGTCAGTTTCCGCGCCATTGCCCCGTTCCCTGTCCCTGATGCGTTGTAGCCACCGTGATGATGCGCGAACGCGGGCGCGTCAACCGGGATGGCGCGGTTCATGGCACATCGTCGACCGCAACGGAAAACGTGGTGGTCACGCGCCGCGCCACGGGCTTTCCGCCAGCATCGCGCGGAATGGGGAATGTCTTGCCAGCCGGACAGGCGACCAGGCCGGAGCCAGCTGCCACCTCGTGTCGTTTGCCATCGTTTTCCACCGCCTCGCACCGCGCCACCGTGCCATCGGCGGCAATGGTATAGACCAGTTGGCCCTTGTACGCGGTCGGCAGCGTCGGCGGCGTGTCGGCATCTTCGCCGTCGTCGTCGGTGTCGGGAATGCTCCACCGCACCGAACTGGTATAGGCGCTCGCCACCGGCTTGCCATTGCGGGTGCCGGGTATGAAGCTGGCCCGCAACAGTAACACCCGGCAGGTGGTGGCATCGAGATCGGCATAGCCGCTGCTTGCCGTCACCTCGCAATCGGTCACCTTGCCCGTTTCGTCATAAGTCAAGCGGAAGCCGGTCGTGCCGGTATCGTTGTTGCGCAGCGCCGCAGGAGGATAATCGTCAGGCAAAACCCATTGCCCGGCATCGCCATTGGGCTTGGCCGGTGTTTCGACCGGCGGGCGCGATCGCGGGCGCGCCATCGCCGCACCCGGCGCGCAGAGCATTACTCCCAAGCCGATCAAGACCGCGTGGCGCATCGCATGCTGCATGTGTCTGTTTCCCCGTTTCACGGCAAAGTGATGCCGGTGCCACATTCTTGCGTCAATTGTCTGCCCAGCGGCGTGCCGCGGCCGGCTCAGCCATGGACGGCGGGAAATCGAATCGCTAGGGAACGCGGCCATGTCAGACGCCGTTTCCCCGCTCGCCTCGCCCTTCCCCGCCCTGCCCGCGATTGCCGGCGTGACCCCGCGCGTGGCCCGTGCCGGGTACAAGGATTGGGGACGCTGTGACCTCACCTATGTGGAGCTGGACGAAGGCACGGCCGTGGCCGGTGTGTTCACCCGCAATGTGTGCTGTTCCTCGGAAGTGGAGCTGGGGCGGCAGAATGTAGCACAAGGCGCCGCGCGCGCGCTGGTGGTCAATGCCGGCAATTCCAACGCCTTTACCGGCTATCGCGGGCGCGAGGCGGTGGAAGCGATCATGGACCAGGTCGCCACCCACCTGGGCTGCGCGCGCGAGGCAGTGTTCGTCTCGTCCACCGGCGTGATCGGCGTGCCGCTGCCCAAGGACAAGGCCCGCGCCGGGATCGAAGCGGCGCTGCTGGCCCTGCCCTGCACCTGGGAAGAGGCGGCCAACACCATCGGCACGACCGACACCTTTGCCAAGGGCGCCACGGCCACCGCGATCGTGGGTGACACCACGGTTACGCTCTCGGCGATCATCAAGGGTTCGGGCATGATCGCGCCCGACATGGCAACGATGCTGGGCTATATCTTCACCGACGCTGCGGTGTCGCCAGCCTTCCTGCAGGAATGCCTGTCGGCCGCGAACCAGCGCACGTTTTCGTGCATCACGGTCGATAGCGACACCTCCACCAGCGACACGGTCATGGCCTTTGCCACCGGCAAGGCGGGCAACGCCCCGCTTACCAGCCGGGACGACGTAGGCGGTGAAGCCTTTGCCGCCGCGCTGGAACAGGTGTGCCGCGAACTGGCGCATCTGGTGGTCAAGGATGGCGAAGGCGCGCAGAAGTTCATTGCCGTGGCCGTTTCCGGCGCTGTTTCCGACGAAAGCGCGCGCCGTGTTGGGCTGGCGATTGCCAATTCCCCGCTGGTAAAAACCGCCATCGCCGGCGAAGACGCCAACTGGGGCCGCGTCGTCATGGCCGTGGGCAAGGCCGGCGAGCCGGCCGACCGCGATCGCCTGTCGATCGGCTTTGGCGGCACCTGGGCGGCCAAGGATGGGCAGCCACTGGCCGATTACGATGAAGCGCCGGTGGCTGCGCACCTCAAGGGCCGCGAAATTTCGATCGAGGTCGACCTGGGCCTCGGCCAGGGCCGCGCCACGGTGTGGACCTGCGACCTGACGCACGGCTACATCTCGATCAACGCCGATTACCGGAGCTGAGCTGCCATGCTGATCATCTGGGGGCGGATCAATTCGCACAACGTGAAAAAGGTGGTCTGGGGCGCGTACGAATGCGGCCTGGATTTCGAGCGGCGGGATATGGGTGGTAGCTTTGGCTATACGCCTGAATACCTGGCAAAGAATCCCAACCGCCTGGTGCCGATGATCGAGGACGGCAGCGTGGCGGTATGGGAATCGAACGCGATCCTGCGCTATCTGTTCGCCGCCCATGCGCCGCAGCTGTGGCCGACCGATCCGGCAATCCGCGCGCAGGGCGACCAGTGGATGGACTGGCAGTTCCTCTATGCCGATGCGCAGCGCGACGCATTCCTGGGCTGTGTGCGCGGCGGCAAGGATGGCAGCGATCCGGTGGTGGCCAAGTCTGCCACCGCCTGCGCCGCGCTGATGGCGATGGTCGACGCGCAACTGACGCGCCAGCCGTTCCTGTCGGGCGACAGCTTTGGCGTGGCCGATATCCCCATGGGCACCTATGCCCACACCTGGTTCAGCCTGCCGATTGAACGGCCGGCCCTGCCCCATGTGGAGGCGTGGATGGAACGGCTGCGTACCCGTCCCGGCTTCCAGGCCATTGCCGCGGTGCCGTTCACATGAGCTGGACGCCCGAGATCGACGCCGTCGTCGGCGCGCTGATCGCCCGCGTGGCGCAGGAAGCCATCGCCCCGCGCTATCGCCAGCTTTCAGAGGCTGACGTGATCAACAAGGCCGTCAACGACGTGGTCACCGTGGCCGATACCCACGCGGAACGGCTGCTGAGCGAGGGGCTGGCCGCGATCCTGCCCCAGGCCACTATCGTGGGCGAGGAAGCCGCCCATGCCGATCCGGCGCTGATGGAACGGCTGGGCGATGGGCTGTGCTGGATCATCGATCCGCTCGATGGCACCAACAATTTCGCTGCGGGCAAACCGCCGTTTGGCGTGCTGATCGCGCTGGCCGAGCATGGGCAGTGCGTGGCGGGATGGATTCACGATGTGCCATCAGGCCGGCTATGCACCGCGCAAATGGGTCGGGGCGCATTTGTGAATGGCGAGACGGTGCGCGCCACGCCCACCAGCCAGATTCCGCCGGTCGCGGCGATTTCCACGGTATTCATGGACGCGGCCCAGCGCGAGGCGATGCGCCAGCATATCCTGCCGCATTACAGCGTCGTGGACATCCCACGCTGCGCGGCAGAACAATATCCGCGCCTGGTGCTGGGGGTGAATGATGTCTCGATTTTCGAGCGCACCCTGGCCTGGGACCATGCCGCCGGGGTCTTGTTCGTCAACGAAGCCGGCGGCAAGGCCGCGCGGCCCGATGGGCGGCCCTATCGCGTCGATCAATTAGGCGAAAAGGGCCTGATTGCCGCCAGCACGCCGGCGCTGTTCGATGCCATGGCGGAACGGCTGGCGGGTTTGTAATTGCCCCTCCACCACCCGCACTGCGGGTGGTCCCCCTCCCCGCCTTCGGCAGGGAGGATAAAGAAGATCCTCCCCACACCGTGGGGAGGTGGCAGGCCGCAGGCCTGACGGAGGGGCTGTCCTGTAACCCTTACAGAACGCTTTCCAGCCAACCCTTGAGCTGGCTCTTGGGCGCGGCGCCCAGCTTTTGCGCCACCGGCTTGCCATCCTTGAACAGGATCAGCAGCGGGATCGACTGCACGCCGAAATCGCTGGCGATGGTGGTGTTTTCCATGATGTCCACCTTGGCGATGGTCACCTTGTCAGCCAGTTCCTCGGCGATTTCTTCCAGCGCCGGGGCGATCATCTTGCACGGGCCGCACCAGTCGGCCCAGAAATCCACCAGCACGGGCTTATCGGACTGAAGGACTTCGGTGGAAAAGCTGGCGTCGGTGACGGCTTTGGTGGACATGAAAGAAACTCCGTTGATCAGTTGGAATGGTATCTAGGATTTGCCGCGCGCTTGGCAACCGGGATGCGCGAAAGGTTTGTTGGGGGCGCCCCTGCAAAAGCTATGTCGCGGCCATAGGGCGGTGCCGCGCCAGGACCTCGGCGGGAATAGCGATCAGTTGCGGGGCGTGGGTATAGAGCAGCGCCGCCTCCACCACGCGATCGGGATGGATCGTGGCCAGCGCGGCGGCATAGGCCGCCATCTGCCGCAGATAGGCCGCCGGAACATCCGCCAGGCTGGCCGGCGGACGCCGCGCCGTCTTGAAATCCACGATCAGCACGCGATCGGGTGCGATGAGCAGGCGATCAATCGTGCCCGATACCACGCGGCCTTCGACCACGGCGGCCAGCGGCACTTCGGCCAGCGATCCGGGGCCGAATACCGCCTGCCAATCGGGATGATCGAGCACGGCAAGCGCGGCACGCAGCATGTCGGCATGGGCATCAGCGTCAAATTCCGCGCCCTGCCGCGCCAGCCAGGCCAGCGCCGCTTCGGCCCGCTCGGGCGCTGCCACCGCAGGCAGCCGCTCGATCAGCCTGTGGATCAAGGTACCGCGCCGCGCCGCCAACAGCGCGCCGGGCCCGGGCCGCGTGGGCGGATCGGGTGCCTCGTCCTCGCCCAGCGCCGATGGCGCCAGCGGGCGCGGTGGGCGCGGTTCGGGGCCGATCGGGGTGGTAAGCCAGGGCGGCAGCAGCGGCAGCCCCAGGTTTTCCACCGTACGCGGCGCTTCCACCACCGGCGGACCGGGTATGCCGATGCTGCGCGCGCCGTCCCAGATGGCATCCGGCTCCCACGCCTCGTCCTCGCCGAACAAGGGCGCAAGCTGGGCATACCAACTATCGGCGGGCAGTTCCTTGCGCGAGGGTGGCCAGGCGCCAGCGATAAACAGAGCCTCTTCGGCACGGGTCAGCGCGACATAGAGCAGGCGCCAATGTTCCGCGCGCTCTTCCCGTGCAGCCTGCTCTTCTGCGGCGCGGATCGGCGGGGCCTTTTCTTCCTTGCGCAACGCGGGCAGCGGCACGCTGCGCGGGCGCTGGCCCGGCCCGTGCTCCACCAGCTCGCTGCCCCGCGCCAGGGCCGCATCGGGATCATCGGCGGCATCGGCCAGAATCACGATCGGCGCCTGCAGCCCCTTTGATCCGTGCACGGTCATTACCCGCACCAGATCGGCGGCCTGCCCCGCCTCGCGCTTCAATTCGCCATCGCCGCTGTCGAACCATTGCACAAAACCGACCAGGCTGGGCACCTGGCCCGTGGCATAGGCCATTGCGGCGTTGAGCAGTTCGTCGATCGGATCGTTGGCCTCACGCCCCAGCCGCGCCACCAGCTTGAAGCGTGCCCGCCACGGCCCCACCAGCAGCCAGTGCAGCAGTTGCGCTGGCGGTTCGAAATCGGCGCGGCGCAACAGGTCGAGCAATTGCTCCACCGTCTGCACGGTCGCGGGATCGCGGCTGTGCGCCAGATGCGTCCACAGCCGCACGCCATCCTTGCGATAGCCGCGCTCGAGCAGGTCTTCCTGGCTCCACGCGATCAGCGGCGACACCAGCAGGTTGGCGAGGTTAAGATCATCGAGCGGCTGCGCGCAGAACCGCAGCGCGGCCATCAGATCCTTCACCGCCAGCGGCGCGCCCAGCCGCAGCCGGTCCACCCCAGCCACCGGTACGCCGCGCGCATGCAGGCGTGCCACGATCAGCCCGGCCAAGTCCTTGCGCTTGCGCACCAGGATCATCACGTCGCCGGCACGGGCATTGCGCGGGGTGCCCTTGTGCAGCGGGAATCCGGTATCGAGCCATTGCCGCACCTGCCGCGCCAACCGGTCGGCCAGATCGCGATCGGGGCGCGAGAGCCAGTTTTCGCCGCCCTCCTCGCCCGCTTCGGGCAGGTCTTCCTCGTCGCCGGCGCCCTCGCCCACCGGCCGCCACAGCCGAACCAGGCCCGGCCGCACATCCCCGACATGGGGTTCGGGCGCTTCGGGCAGGCCAAAGCGATCAGGGCCGATGGCGGCAATCGCGCGATCGACAAACGCCAGGATCGGCATCGCCGTGCGATAGGATTGCCCCAGGCCGAGCGAGAGCAGCGCGCGCTCGGGCTCGTCCATCGCCTCGGCCAGGCCAGCCAGTTCGCGCCGCACCCGCTCGCGCGCCTTGGCAAAGTTTTCCGGGCTCGTGCCCTGGAAACGGAAGATCGCCTGCTTGTAATCGCCCACCACGAACAGCGTGCGCGGGTCTCGCTGGCTTTGTCCCTGGCCGGAAAAGAAATCCTGCACCAGGCCATCGAGCACGATGCGCCACTGCGCCTCGTTGGTATCCTGCGCCTCGTCCACCAGCACGTGATCAAACCGGCGATCGAGCTTGTAGCGAATCCAGTCGGCCGTGGTGCGTTCGGTCAACAGCGCGGCGGCGGTGCGGATCTGGTCGTCGAAATCGATGAAGCCTTCGCGCGCCTTCGCCGCCTCCCACGCCAGGGCAAAGCGCCGCCCCACGGTGAGCGCGGGATCGAGCAGCGCCGCCAGATTGACCAGCGCGAGGCGATCGCGCAGCGCCGTAATCCCGGCGATAACCCGCGCCTGGTAATCGGCATAGGCCGGCTCGTGCTTATCCAGGTTGCGGGCAGATTTCGCCTCGCCCTTGGTCGTCAGGAACAGCTTGGCAAAATCGTCGATCCCCGCGAGGCGCGCCTGCGGATCGGCGGCGAGCCAATCGCCCATTATGTTTGCAGCCGTCGCGCCAGTCGGCGTGCCCCAAGCCGCATTGGCGGCCATGCAGCACCGCACCGAGGCTACGTCAAACGCATCGTCGGCACAGAGCGCAGCCACGCCGCTGCCATCCTCGTCTGCCGCCAGGCCCAGCATCTGGTTGATGCGCGGGCGCAGCGGCGGCCGCCACGCGCCCGGTTCCTGCCACAGGTCTATCGCCTTGGCACAGCGCAGCAGAAAGCCGATGACGCTGCCCTGGTCCATGCGCAGCGCCAGATGGGCCAGCGCATCGAGCAGGCCCTCGTCACCCGCTTCCTCTGCCTCCACCAACATCTGCGCCAGCACTTCGCGCACCAGCAGTTCGCGATCGCGGTCTTCCATCGCGCGGGTGCCGGGCAACAGGCCCGATTCCACCGGAAAGGCCGACAGCAGCCACTGCGAAAACGCGTGGATCGTCTCGATCCGCAGGCCGCCGCCCGGGCAATCGAGCACGGCGGCAAAGCGGCTGCGCGCCCGCGCCAGGGTTTCCGGGCGTGCGTCTGCGCCGATCGCCTCCAGTTCCTGGAACAGCGCCAGATCATCCAGCCGCACCCAGCGCGCCAGGACATCGTTGACGCGGGTGGCCATTTCCGCCGCCCCCGCCTTGGTAAAGGTCAGGCACAGGATATTTTCCGGCTCCACCCCGTCTTGCAGCAAAAGCCGCAGCACGCGCGCCGAAAGCACCTGGGTCTTGCCCGTGCCGGCCGAAGCGGACAACCACACCGTGCGATGCGGCGCCACCGCGCGCGCCTGGTTGCCCTTGAGGGGATAGACCTTGCTCATGCGCTCTCGCCCCCGCCGCGCCCCTGCCACTCTTCCAGCCGCATGAGTTGGTCATAATCGGCATAGCTGGGCAAATCGGGATTGAGCCGCGCGACGAACGGCTCGTTGCCCAGAATCCACCGGGCAATCGCCTCGTCCAGAAAGCGGCGGGTTTTGGGCAGGAAATCCTCGCGCGGGATGCCCGATTTGCGCCGACCTTCCAGGATCGGCTCTTCACGATAGCCAAAGCCGCGCTCGCGGTTGCGCGCCAGCGACCAGTATTCAAAGCGGGTCGGCTCGCCCTCCACGGTCACGCGGCCGTCCTTGTCCTTGAAGCCGCCAGCCTGGGCGATCAGGCCGACGAGCCCCAGTTGCAGGGCAAAGCCTTCCTGCACCATCCGCCCCGATGGCGGCGTGCCGGTCTTGTAGTCGACGATCGCCAAGGTGCCATCGGGCAGCAGGTCGATACGGTCGGCGCGGCCAAAGATGCGGATGCCGTTGACCTGCGTATCGCCCCAGCATTCGAACGCGGCCACGCGGCGCCCATCGGCCAGCAGGCTTTCCTGCTCGTCCTCGATCCAGGCCAGCGCAGCAGTCAGGCGCGGGCGCCACAGGCTGCGCATGAACGGGTGCGCGCTCATTTCCGCCAGCTTGCGCTCGGCCAGCGGCACCAATTCGCCCGGCGGAGCCCCGGCCTGGTGCCACTCTTCGAGAATGGCGTGCACCGCTGTGCCGCGCCAGGCCGGGGTGGGATCGGCATCGCGCGGGTCCAGGCTCCTGAGGCCAAGAATGGCCGAGGCATAGAACTGATAGGGGTCTGACCGCAGGCGGTCGAGCGCGGTCACGGCAATATCGACGCGGCGTTGCTGCGGCGATGGCATGGGGCGCGGGCGCGGATAGGCGGCGGCCTGGGGCGCGGCGTCCAGCGCCTTGGCCAGGTCGACCGCGTCGCGTTCCCACGCCACGCCATCTTCGCCCAGCATGGCGCGGATGCGCAGCAGGAAGCGCGACGGGATCGCCGGGCCACCTGCGTCGCGCTCGGCAAAGCTCAGCACCACCTCAGGCGCGCCCAGCATCGCGGCCAGATCGTGCGCCGCCAAGCCGATGCGGAAATCGGCGCCGGGAATGCCCAGCGCGCGCAGCACCGGCGGTGCCAGCAGCGGATCGGGCGCGGGCGATGCGGGCCACGACCCTTCGGTCATGCCCGCGCAGATCACCAGGTCGGCGCGGCTCATCCGCGCTTCGAGCAGGCCATAGATCGCCAGGCGCGGATGGCCGCCATAGGGCGGGCGCACCGAAATCTCGTCCATCGCATCGCGCAGCAGCGCCGGCACTTCGGCCGGATCGACCGGTAGGCCGCCGGCCTGCGCCGCCGCATCGCGCCACTGTTCGACAAACTGCGCCAGGCACCGCCCATCGGCATTGGCCCAGAGCGCCGGGCCACACAGCGCCTCGGCCATCTCGGCCAACAGGTCGATGCTGGCGCCCAGCGGCAGCGCGGCATGGCCGGCCAGCAGCGGCGCAAGCAGCATTTCCACCCCGTCCCACCACGCGGCAAGGCCGGGAAAGCGCTTGTCCCACTTGCGATCGGGATCGCGAATGGCATCGCGGATCGGCTCCAGCCCCGGCCCGGGGCGCGGCCCGCGCAGCACCATGTCCAGTTGCCGCACCCGCTCCAGCCAAGCCGCGCGGCCTTCCCCGGCCATGACCAGCGGGTGGCCGAGCAGCGCCAGCAAGCCCACCGGCGCGGCGCGTTCTGCCCAGGCCTGCGCCAGTTGCAGCAGCAGGCGCCCGGCCACCGTCTGCGGCAATGGCCGGCCGGCGGTGTCATCGGCGGCAATGTTCCAGCGGCCCAGATGGGCGATCACCCGCTGCGCCAGGCCGCGATCAGGGGTAACCACCGCCACGCGCCGTTCGGGCACGGCCAGCGCCTCGCGCACCAGCACGGCAATCGCCTGCGCCTCTTCCTCGGGATGGGCGCTGTGCATCAGGCGCACACCGGCCAGGCGCCGTTCGGCCGCCGCCAGTTTCACCCAGGCCGTGCTCGCCTCGGGCGGCAGGAACAGGTTGGAAATGGCGCGGCTGCGTGCGGGCGGGGCCGCAGCGATGCCGGCGCGGTGCCAGTTGCGCACATCGTCGCGCGACAGGCCCATGCGATGCAGCAGCAGTTTCAGGTGGTATTGCGGATGGGTGACCTGGTCGCCGCGGCCAAACGGCGGCCCGCCCGGTTCCTCGCTGGCGCCGGCCTGGCCCAGCGCGTCCCAAACCTCTGGCTCCAAGGCCAAGTCAAGATCGGGCAGCACCACCGCGCCCTGCGGCAGATCGGCCACGGTACGCAGCAGGCGGGCGATCGCCGGCGCGGCAGAGGTGACCCCGGCGGCGATCACCGCATGGAACGGCGGAGCGGCGCGCCACGCCTGCGCCGCATGGGTCAGCAGCAGGTTGCGCCGCACCGGCGCATCCACTTGCCCGCGCGCATCCAGTTCGAACTGCCAGCGCACCTGCACCCGCGCGAACAGGCGCAGGCTGTCCTGCCAGTGTTCGGCCAGTTCGGGCAGCATGTCGATCGTCAGCAACTGTTCGGGACTGACCTCTTCGGCGGCCAGCCGATCGAGCGACTGGGCGAGGCTCCGCGCCTGGCGCAGCAAGCCTGCCTCGCCCCGCACGATGCCCAGCGCGGCCAGTTCCTCGCGCAGGATCTCCGCCAGGCGCAGCAGGCGCACCACCGGATCGCAGGCCGGTGGTGCCACGGTTCCGCCGCCAAGGGGATCGAGCAGCGCGCCGAGCGTCTCGTCGAGATCGAGATCGCCCACCACCGCCATGCGTGGCAGCAACAGCCCGCCGCCAGACGCGCGAATGAAGGCCTCGGTCAGGTTGCGCACGGCGCGCTGGCTGGGCAACAGCAGCGTCAGCCGGGCCAGGCCAAACGTGTCTTCGCGATAGCGCGGGATCAGCCCGGCGACCAGCGCATCGGCAAATCCCCGGTGCGCGGCAATGGTATAGACGCTGGGCCGGGCGGCGCCCGCCATCAGTATTGCGTCAGTGCGGCTTGGGTGGGGGCAATCATTTCCGGCGCGCCCACTTCATACCACAGCCCAGTGTGCGGCAGGCCATAGAGCCGCCCTTCGGCAATCGCCCGGTCCCACAGGCGCCCGGTGGAAAAGCTGCCCTGCGGCGCATCGCGCAACAGCCGGCGCGACACGATCTGGATGCCGGTGAAAATATAGGGCGCCACCCGCCCCGGCTTGCGTCGCGAAACCAGGCCCATCTGGTCGATATGGAAATCGCCCATTCCGGTATAGTTGAACGCCTGCGCATGGCTGACCAGCAGCAGCAGCGCGTCCATCCGCTCCTCGTCCCAGAAATCGCCGAGCGCAGCAAAGGCATTGCGCGGCCCATCGAGCCAGATGTTGTCGCTGTTGAGACAGAAGAACGTGTCACGGTCGATCAGCGGCAGCGCCTTGACCAGCCCGCCGCCGGTTTCCAGCAGCGTCTCGCGCTCGTCAGACACCATGACCTTGGGCACGTCACGCGCCAAGACATGGGCTTCGAGCTGGTCGGCCAGGTAGTGCACATTGACCACGGCGCGGGTCACGCCGGCTTCGGCCAGCTTGTCGAGCGCATGGTCGATCAGCGGCTTGCCCGCCACGCGCACCAGCGGCTTGGGCCGGGTGACGGTCAGCGGCCGCATTCGCTTGCCGATGCCGGCGGCCAGCACCATCGCGGTGTCAGACACCAGCGGCTTGCGCGGATCGCGGCTCATTCGGCAAAGCTCCCACCCAGGCGCCCGGCCGGATCGCGCAGCTCTGCCGGGATATTGGCATCGAACCACGCCGCCACCGGGGCCAGCGCGGGATGGGCCAGGTCGCGTTCCAGCATGGCCCAGACGCGGGGAATGTAATCGAGATAACGCGGCTTGCCATCGCGCTTCCACAACCGCACGAAAATGCCCACGATCTTGGTGTTGCGCTGCGCCCCCAGGCGGGCATAGTCGGCCAGGAAATCACCCTGCGGCTGCGCCTTGGCCAGGTAATAGTCCAGCATGCGTGCCTCTAGCTCGGGCGAAACGGTGCGCCGCGCATCCTGCAACAGCGATACCAGATCATAGGCCGGGTGCCCGGCCAGCGCGTCCTGGAAATCGAGCAGGCCTTGCTGATCCAGCCCGCCCAGCAGCATGATATTCTCGGCGTGATAATCGCGCAGCACGGTCACGCCCGGGCGCTGCGCCGGCAGCAACGGGGCCAGCACCTGTTCCCATGCCGCCTGGAACCCTGCCACATCGACATAGATCGCCCGCGCCGGGCAGAACCATTCGATGAACAGCCGCACCTCGCGCATGTATTCGGCCATGCCATAGGCGGTGAACGGCCCGGCCGGCAGTTGCGCCAGTTGCACCAGCGTATCGATCGCGGCGCGATAGACGGTATCTTCGTCCTGTGGCCAGGCATCGACATATTCGCGCATGCGCGTGTCGCCAAAGTCTTCGAGCAAGACCCAGCCTTGGGCGGCTTCCTCGGCCAGGATTTCCGGCGCGCGCAGGCCATTGCCATCAAGCCAGCGCGCGGCGCGCAGGAACGGCTGCGGGTCTTCCTGCGGCGGCGGCGCATGCATCAGCATCGCGCTCTGCTCGCCCCGGCGCACGCGGAAATAGCGGCGGAAAGAGGCGTCGCCCGGCAAGGGTTCGATTCTTGCGCCCGTCCAGCCCGCGCGGGCGAGGAAAGCATCGATTCCGGCAGGAAGAGTGCTGGTCATGGCAGCCGCTCTAACCACCCCTTGCCGGCCAAGACAATGGCCTGCCGCCCGTTTTCCGCGATTTCCAGACGCAGCGTGAGGCAATCGGGCTCATGCCCGAAACCGCCGGCATGATCAGGCCATTCGGCGATCAGCACCGCCCCATGGCGATAGTCATCAAGCCCGATCTCCTCGGCCTCTGCCGGGTGTTCCAGGCGATAGAAATCGGCATGGACCACTGGCAGGTGCACCTGCGGCGGATCATAGGTTTCGATGATGGTAAAGCTGGGCGACGGCACATCGCCGGCATAGCCCAGCGCGCGCAGCAATTCGCGCGCCAGCGTGGTCTTGCCCACGCCCAGTGTGCCTTCCAGCGCCAGCACGTCTCCGGGCCGCAGCTTTGCCGCGATACGGGTGGCAAGGGCTTGGGTGGCGGCGATATCGGGAAGCGGGATCGTGGTCATGGGGCATCGCGCTAGAGAGAAGCGGGACCCCGGATCAAGTCCGGGGTGACGGTAACCAGGGAAGTATGTCTATCATATTCCCGTTGCCCCGGACTTGATCCGGGGCCCTTCACGGCGCTTGCCATCACGGCAGCGTCACGATGGCACTGGTGCCCTCGCCCGGTTCGGAAACCAGTTCGAAGCGGCCGCCATGCGCATCGATCAACTGGCGCACCAGAGGCAGGCCCAGCCCCTGGCGCCGCTCGGCCGTGCGGCCATCTGCGGCGAGCTTCAAGCCCTCCATCGCGCGGGCCAGCGCCGCTGCATCCATGCCGCGGCCATTGTCGGAAATCACCACGCGCAGATCGCGCGCGCCGCGCGTGCATTCCACCAGGATGCGGCCACCCGCCGGGGTTGCAGCAATGGCATTGTCGATCAACTGGCCAAACACACGGCGCAACCGGCGCGCGTCTCCGGTTACCTTGCCCACGGCCTGGTTGCCGCGCAGATCGAGCGCCAAGCCGGCCGCGTTGATCCGCTCGGCGCGCTCGCGCACCACGTCGGCCAGCAAGGGGAACACATCCACCGCATCCCGCGCCAACGGCAGCATGCCCGCCTCGCTCTGCGACAGGTCGAGCACGTTCTCGATCTGCTCGCCCAGCCGCTCCACCGACGAGAGGATCGCTGCGACATAATCGCGCGCCTGCGGCGTCAATTCCCCGGCCAGCCCGCTTTGCAGCATTTCAGCAAAGCCGCCGATAGAGTTCAGGGGGTTGCGGAATTCATAGCTCATGTTGGCGATGAACCGCGTCTTGACCGCGTCCGCCTCGGTCAACGCGGCATTGCGTTCGCGCAGCGCGGCCTCAGCCTTTTGCGAATCCGTGATGTCGAGCACCGTCAGCAGGCCATTGCCATCGGGCAGCGGCACGCCGGCAAATTCCAGATGGCGCCCATCGGCCAGTGACAGCCGGCCGCTGGTCTGCTTGCGCTCCAGCGTGGCGGCCTGGATCACCTGGCCGATCATGCCCACTTGCGCCGGGCGCTTAAGCAGGCCAGCCAGCCGCGTGAGCAGCAAGTCGGCGCGCGGATGGCTGCCGAGGAATTCCTCGTCCAGTCGCCAATCCTGGATAAAGCGCCGGTTCCACAGCTGCAGGCGGCTGTCTGGCCCGAACACGGCGAGCGATTCAAACAGGTTGTCGAACGTGGCGGTGCGGGTGCGCAGCAATGTGTCGCGCGTGGCGGAAAGCTGCAGCTGCTCGGTCTGGTCTTCAAAGATCAGCAGCAGGCCGCCATCGGGCATCGGCTGGCCCACCACGCGCAGATGCGTGCCATCGTGCAGGTGCCAAGGCTCCTCGCGCGGTTCGCGCGCCAGGAACCAGGCCTGCCGCTCGCGCCGCCATTGCGGAAAATCGCGCACTTCGGGCAGCTTGCCGCCGTCGCGCAGACGATCGAGCACGCGATCGAATGGCGGCGTATCGTTGACCCAACTCGGGCTGATGCCAAAGATGCGCAGGAACGGCTGGTTGGCAAAGACCAGGTTGCGGCCAGCGTCAAACTGCGCAATCGCGGCCGACAGCGTATCGAGCATCTGCCGCTGGGCATCGCGGAAGCGGCGAAACTGGCGGGTCAATTCCTCCATCTGCTCGATATCGACGGCATAGCCGGCCACGCCTTCGCCAGCGATCGGCAGGTCGCTGACGCGCATGGTGCGGCGCTGGCCATTCACCGTGGCGGAAACCACGCGCTCGGCCGGGCGGCGCTGGGCAAAGACATCGGCGGCAATGTGCGCCGCGCTCAGGCCGTCGACCGGCTCGACCAGTTCGATACCCTGTTCCACCACGGCTGCCGCGCTCGCCGCGCCCACCGCCCGCACATAGGCGGTGTTGACCAGGCGCAGGCGCATCGCCGCATCGCGAAACCACATCGGCAGGGGCGCGGCTTCGATCAGGCCGGCCAGCCCGGAAAAATCGGCATGGGCCTGCTCTGCCTCGGCACGCAGGGCGCGGATTTCGGCTACGCTGTCGGTCGCGTCGAAAAACCACAGCAAGGCCGCATCGCCCGGCGCGATCTGCGGATCGGCCAGGCTGCCGCGCACCGCCAGGGCCGTTACCCCGCCGCGTGGCACCAGCGAAAGCGCGAGTGGCGCACCGGTTTTTTGCGTGTGGCGCACCGC
Organism: Novosphingobium sp. 1529; assembly: GCF_040544855.1. Classification (NCBI taxonomy): domain Bacteria; kingdom Pseudomonadati; phylum Pseudomonadota; class Alphaproteobacteria; order Sphingomonadales; family Sphingomonadaceae; genus Novosphingobium; species Novosphingobium sp. 1529. Next base: position 24,768 of record NZ_JBEPKW010000002.1, on the reverse strand, counting down.
ATCGGCCAGCGCCGCCAGGCTTTCGGCGTCGAGCCCGCGCCCTTCGCCGCTATCAAGCTCGGTCAGATAGCCCGGCATGGCATCAAGGCCCATCCAGCCGGCCAGGCGCGAGGCGCCCTCGATCCGCCCATCGGCGCGCACCAGCAGCGGCAGGGCCGGCGCTTCATCCACCATGCGGGTCAGCTTGCGGGCCAGCCGCTCGGCATGTTCGGCGCGGCGCATGCGCGCCCGCGCGGCCAGCACGGCCCATCCCGCCGCCAGCGTCCAGCCTGCCAGCAGCAGCGCCACGGCAACGGTCACGGCAACAGCGGCAGGCGAATGGGACAGCATCACCCCTTGGCTAGGCTGCACGCGGGCGAAATACAACCGCAACCCGCGCGAAATTCGCCCGATCCCGCGCAAGTATCCGCGCAGCAAAACGCCCCACATCCCAAGGGATGCAGGGCGCTTGCAGCCATGCCCGACACGCAGCCGGTCATGTATCCGGGATCAATAGCGATAGTGATCCGGCTTGAACGGCCCCTGCGGGGTCACGCCGATATAGCTAGCCTGCTTGTCGCTCAGCTTGGTCAGCTTCACGCCCAGCTTTTCGAGGTGCAGCGCGGCGACCTTTTCATCCAGGTGCTTGGGCAGCACATAGACGTCGTTCTTGTACTGATCGGCCTTGGTGAACAGTTCGATCTGGGCCAGCGTCTGGTTGGTGAAGCTGGCGCTCATCACGAAGCTGGGGTGGCCGGTGGCGCAGCCCAGATTCACCAGGCGGCCCTTGGCGAGGATGATGATCTGCTTGCCGTCCGGGAATTCGACCAGGTCGGTGCCGGGCTTCACTTCGGTCCACTTGTAGTTCGACAGGGCCGAAATCTGGATTTCGCTGTCGAAGTGGCCGATGTTGCACACGATGCTCATCGGCTTCATCGCCTTCATGTGCTCGGCGGTGATCACGTCTTCGTTGCCGGTGGCGGTCACGAAGATGTCGGCGCGGGTGACGGCTTCTTCCATCGTCACCACTTCATAGCCTTCCATCGCCGCCTGCAGCGCGCAGATCGGATCGACTTCGGTGACCATCACGCGGGCGCCGCCATTGCGCAGCGAAGCGGCCGAACCCTTGCCCACGTCGCCAAAGCCGGCCACGCACGCAACCTTGCCGGCCAGCATCACGTCAGTGGCGCGGCGGATCGCGTCAACCAGCGATTCCTTGCAGCCATAGAGGTTGTCAAACTTCGACTTGGTCACCGAATCGTTCACGTTGATCGCCGGGAACGGCAGCTTGCCGTCCTTGGCGATCTGGTAAAGGCGGTGAACGCCGGTGGTGGTTTCTTCCGAAACGCCCTTGATGGCCTTGACGCTCTCGGTCAGGTAGCCGGGCTTGGCCTTGAGGAACGCCTTGAGCGCGCGGCAGAATTCGATTTCTTCGGCGTTGCTGGGCTCGAACAGGGTTTCGCCCGCTTCCACGCGCGCGCCCCACAGCGCGAACATGGTGGCGTCGCCGCCATCGTCCAGGATCAGGTTGGCAGTGTCATCGCCCCAGTCGAAGATGCGGCCGACATAGTCCCAGTAATCCGCCAGGCTTTCGCCCTTCACGGCGAACACCGGAATGCCCGCTGCGGCGATCGCGGCGGCGGCATGGTCCTGCGTGGAATAGATGTTGCAGGTGGCCCAGCGCACATCGGCGCCCAAGGCAACCAGCGTTTCGATCAGCACGGCGGTCTGGATCGTCATGTGCAGCGAGCCGGTGATGCGCGCGCCCTTCAAGGGCTGCGACGCGCCGAATTCCTGCCGCAGTGCCATGAGGCCAGGCATTTCGGTTTCGGCAATGGCGATTTCCGCGCGGCCGAAATCGGCCAGGCCGAGATCGGCGATGACATAGTCCTTGTTCGCTTCGAGCGCGCTGGCCACGAGGCATCTCCGTACAAAAGGGCGTCTGAACGCAAAAAAGACCCGCCAGGGGCAGGCCGCTGATGGGCCGCTCTTAGCCGCTCCGTCTGCACAGGGCAACGTTAATATAAAGAAGTCTTTATATCGGCATTCCTACCGATGCTGGCCAACCCGCAATCTTGGTGCCGCCACCTGCCGCCACGCGGCAACGCGAATTTCCCCACGCCCTGCCGCGGGCGGCGGTTGCACGCCCCTGCCCTGCACCTATATCCCCACCCGGCCGCCGCTCCCTCGTGGCGGGTGACAATGAAAGGAATTTGGGGATGACGATCACTGTTGGCGAAACCCTGCCCGATGTGAAGCTGGTCAAGGCCACGAAGGACGGCCCCGAAGCCGTCCAGTCGGCAGAATACTTCAAGGGCAAGCGCGTCGCCCTTTTTTCGGTGCCGGGCGCTTTCACCCCCACCTGCTCGGCCCGCCACCTGCCTGGCTATGTCGACAAGGCCGCCGAACTCAAGGCCAAGGGCATCGATGAAATCGCCTGCACCGCGGTCAACGATCCGTTCGTGATGAAGGCCTGGGGCGAAGCCAGCGGCTCGCCCGAGGTGACGATGCTGGCCGATGGCAATGGCGATTTCGCCAAGGCGCTGGGCCTGACGATGGACGGCACCGGGTTTGGCCTGGGCCTGCGCGGCCAGCGCTTTGCCGCCGTGATCAACGATGGCGTGGTCGAACAGCTCCACGTCGAAGCGCCGGGCGACTTCAAGGTCAGCGCGGCGGAATACGTGCTCGAAAAGCTGTGAGCTGATACCGGCGCACCGGCTGCCTCCGCGATGGGGCAGCCGGCGCTGCCGGCGATCAATAGCCCATCAAGCTCATCACTTCCTTGCGGCTGCGCGAATCCGCCAGGAAGCAGCCCAGCAGCCGGCTCGTCACCATGCCCACGCCCGGCGTACGCACGCCGCGCCCGGTCATGCAGCCATGCTGCGCCTCGATCACCACGGCCACGCCTTGCGGGTGGAGGTGATCCCAGATGCATTGCGCGACTTCGGCGGTCAGCCGTTCCTGGATCTGCAGCCGCTGGGCATAGCCGTGCAACACGCGCGCCAGCTTGGAAATTCCCACCACGCGGTTTTGCGGCAGATAGGCGATCGATGCCTTGCCGGTGATCGGCGCCATGTGGTGTTCGCAATGCGATTGGAACGGAATGTCCTTGAGCACGACGATCTCGTCATAGCCGCCCACCTCGGCAAAAGTGCGCGTGAGGTGCACTGCCGGATCTTCGGCATAGCCCTGACAATATTCCAGCCACGCCCGCGCCACGCGCTTGGGCGTATCGATCAGGCCTTCGCGCGCTGGATCGTCACCAGCCCATTCGATCAGGGTGCGGATCGCCTGCTGCACATGGGGCGGCACCGGCACCTTGCCGCGCGCGGTATCTTCGTCATCGCCATGATCATGGCCGCAGCCCGGCAAATTCGTCATACTGGTCCCGTCCTCAATGCCCGGACAACGCGGCCCGTGCGTCAATCCTGTGTCGCGTTGCCGCGCCGGCGCCGCAACTTTGCCAGCTTCCTGCCCAGCCCGCCACGCCACAGGCGCCCGCGTTGGTAGAAGGCCAGCATTTCCTCGGGGCGCTCGGGGTCGAGCGCTTCGGAATCGGCCAGGGCCTGTTCGGCCTCGGTCAGTGGCCGAGGCACGAACGGCCGCAGATGCCGCCCGCCCGCCTTGGCCGACTCAGCCGCCAGCGCAGCCATGCTGCCGCCATCGGCCAAGGCCGCCGCTACCTGCTCTTCGGCCAGTCCGCAATGCTCTGCCAACAGCGAATGGCGCAAGGCGCGGATTGCCGGCATGGCGTGGTCGTTACCCGGCCGGCCCGCATCGATGAACACGTCGCATTCGCTGTCCAACCCCATCGAGCGGTTGTTCATGTTGGCAGAGCCGATGCGCAGCACCTGATCGTCCACGATCATCAGCTTGGCATGGACATAGATCGGCGTTCCCCCTTTGGTGAACGGATGCCAGATCGAAAAGCGCCCATGCGGATCGTGGCATTTCACCGCTTCGAACAACTGGATGCGGGCCAGGTCCATCGCCGCCTGCTCCAACCATCCGTCCGACTCTTGCGGCATCACCAGCACGACTTCGGGCGCGTCGGGCGCATCGAGCCGCGCGGCCAGCGCCTCGGCCACGCGGCGCGAGGCGAAATACTGGTTTTCGGCATAGATGAAGTGCTTTGCTGCGGCAATCTGGCGGCAGAACAGCGCCTCGATTTCGCGCACTTCGGCAATATTGGCATAGGGTGAGCGCGTGCGGGCAATGCCCACTTCCACATCGGTGAACTGCGCCACGATGCCATTGGGCCACGCGCTTTCCGCCTGGGGGCGGCAGGGCTCAAGATGGCGCCCACCGGCCTGGTGCCAGCGGGTGCGGCCAAATTCGCCCAGCGCCGCCGCCACCGGCCCTTCCAGCAGCATCGTGCAATCGTGCCATGGGCCATAGGGCTGGCCACCGGGCCGCCGCCGGCGGGGATCGTCATCGATATGGTCGCGCGTGTCCCAGCGGTCACCGGCCATGTCGATCCCGCCACACACGGCAAAACAATCGTCAATCACCGCGATCTTCTGGTGATGGCTGCAGCCGATCGGATGGGCCGCGTCCAGCTTGTAGCCGATGCGCGGATGGCGCCACCAGCGGAACAGGTCAACCACCATCGACCCGCGCATGAGCGCCTTGAGCGCGCCGAAATTCCATTTCAGCACCAGAACTTCCAGCCCGCGGCGGCGGTTGGCCAGCCACACCACGAAGGCGCCCAGCCGCGCCGGCGCCACGCGCTTGCGCGGCAGGTTCCACCAGCGCCGCCCGTCGCCGATCAGGATGCGCGTGTCGAAATCCCAACCGATCAAGTGGATGCGCTGGCGCGCCGCCAGCATCGCATCACGCATCAGGGCAAAGTAATCTGCCGCATCGACCACGGCATGGGCACGCGTTGCGCGGGCATAGCGCCACACGCCTTCTTCTATCCCTTCCTCGCTGCCGAGACGAACGGCTGAATCGGACGGCGCAACGCCGGACGCGGGATCGCGTGGCCCCTCTGGTGCATTCATACCCGCGCAACGCCGGGACGGCGCAGAGGTTCCACCCTATTCCAAACGATCGCACGTGCCTCGTTCGAGCAGCACGAAGTTATTGGTTCGTCACGGCTTCCTGCCGAGGGATAACCAGTTCATCGGGATGGGCCACATTGAGATCGGCGCGCAGGAGTTCGCCCACCAGATCAGGATCGGCATGCTTGGGATCGAGCAGATTGACCCGGTTTTGCAGGCGATCACGCTCTGCCGAAAGCTGCGCCACTTCCTTTTGCCGCTGCTCCAGCGTGTGGGCATTTTCGCTCCACGCCAAGAGCCCGCTCGGCCCCGCCACGGCCCAGGCGCCGATCAGCAGCAACGCGATCAGCGCCAGCGACTCGGTCACGCTGTTGCGAGGCAGTTTGAGGTTGGGGCGACGCCGCTTCATAGCGTCAAGAAGAATCACATTTGGCCAGTCAATGCAAGCGCATCGCGACGGAAAAACCGCAGAATTTCGCGGCGTCCGGCGATGGCCCTTCCGCCCTCACACCTGCCCCCGTTAACCACGGCAGACCCTGCCCTTCCAGCACGATGCCTGCCGCTGCGTAGCAATGCGTTGGAAAATTTCGCGAGACATTAACCGGTCGGCAGCACTTGCCGATGCATGATCGCCGCCGGGGTGTGGTGCGTGACAGCGCCACGGCAACGGGAAGGTTCAGGTTTCGATCATGCTTTTGGGTTGGTTGCGTCAGCGCTTGAAGGCCTATCGCGGCAGCCGCGGCCAGCACCGCGCGCAGGGCCCTGCCCGCGGCTTCATGGGCCGCTTGGCCAAGGACCGGGCTGGCAATGCCCTGGCGATCATGACGCTGACGGCATTCACGATGATCACGCTGGCAGGCCTGGGCATGGACATGTCGCGCGCGTATCTCACCAAGACCAGCCTTCAGGACGCCTGCGACGCAGGCGTGCTCGCCGGACGCAAGGCGATGGCGGCTTCGGGCGTCTATGGCGCGGCCGAACAGGCCAAGGCCAACAAGATGTTCAACTTCAACATCAACGAAAACCGCACTGAAAGCTCTGCCGCGGTTTTCACCACCAGCGCCGATACCACCGGCCACGTCAGCGGCACGGCCAGCACCACGATGCCGACCACGCTGATGAAGCTGTTCAACTATTCCAGCCTGCCGATGACCGTGGAGTGCAGCGCTGAATTGCAGATGGCCAATGCCGACGTCATGTTCGTGCTCGATACGACCGGGTCGATGGCCTGCAATGTGTCGGGCGGCAATTGCTATAGCGGTTCGGATTCCAAGATCGTCGGCCTGCAGAACGCGATCCGCTCGTTTTATACCACGGTGGCGGGTGCGGTGGTCGACAAGGTCAACACCCGCGTGCGCTTCGGCTTCGTACCCTATTCCATGACGGTCAACGCCAAAGGGCTGCTGACGTCGGGCGCGATGCCCAGCAGCTATTTCGTCAACAGTTCGCCCTATATCACCCAGCTGGTGCAATTCAGCACCACGCCGATCACCGTGAACAAGCAGACGCGATATCCCGCGATCAGCTATCGCTATGCCCAAACGACCATGGACGTCACCGCGTTCAAGGGGTTTGGATCGGTCCCGCTGGCGACGGGCGTAACGCTCTATAACGGCAACAACGCATCCAGCGCGTCCTACGTCACGACCAAGCCATCCAGCACCAATCCCTACTACACCATCCGCGACCTCGCCACCGGCACCACTGCCACCGGCACGGTGGGCAATGTAACTACCACCAGCTATACCTGGAGCGGCTGCATCGAAGAGCGCAACACGGTGCCGCAGCTGTCGATGTCGCCCATTCCCAGCGGCGCCTACGACATGGACGTGACGAGCGCGCCGACCAACGACGCCACCAGCTGGAAGCCCTATCTGGAAAGCCTCGAGTTCTATCTCAACGGCTATTCCATGCCGCTCAACACGACCACCGACATGTCCAACCAGACAGGCTACTGCCCGCAGTCGATGCTGCCGTTCACCACGGTGGATACCACGGCGCCGCAAACCGTGCCGACTTGGCTGAACAATTACGTCAACAGCCTCTACGCCAACGGCGGTACCTATCACGACATCGGCATGCTGTGGGGCGCGCGCCTGGGCAATCCCAACGGGATTTTTGCCAGCAACGTCAATGCCGGCAATCTGCCCTCGGTCAGCCGCCACATCATCTTCATGACCGACGGCACCATGGAAAACTATCCCGCCAACTATACGGCGTGGGGCGTGACGCAATACGATGGCCGCGATGCGCCCACCTCCACCTCGGCCTCCAGCCTCGTCAACTATCACAACAACCGCTTCCTGGCGGCGTGCACCCTGGCCAAGAACATGGGCTATACCATCTGGGTCATCGGCTTTGGCCAGACCCTGACAACCCAGATGCAGGCCTGCGCCACGGCCAACCGCGCCTATTACGCATCCAATACCACGGCGCTGACCACCACCTTCCAGTACATCGCCGGCCAGGTGGCCAACCTGCGGCTCAACAAATGACCGGCCTCGCGCTTCGCCAGATGGTCCGCCGGCTGCGGCGCGATGCCCGGGGCGTGACCGCACTGGAATTTGCGCTGGCTGCGCCGGTCATGCTGCTGATCATGGCCGTGTTGCTGGAGTTGGGCCTGGCCTATTATGTGCAGGCCGTGTTGACCGGCACGATCAACGCCGCCGGGCGCGATTCCTCGCTGCAAAGCGCGCAAACCTCGACCACCACCATCGACAGCGAGGTCACCACGCGCATCCAGCATGTCGTGCCATGGGCCACGGTATCGTTCTCGCGCCGCAACTATACCGATTTCACCAACGTCGGTCAGCCCGAAGTCTTCACCGATTCCAACAAGAACGGGCAATACGATCAGGGCGAATGCTTCAACGATGCCAATGGCAACGGGGTCTGGGATGCCGATATGGGCAAGACCGGGCTGGGCGGCGCAAACGACGTCGTGCTCTATACCGTCACGGTGAACTATACCGCGCTGTTCGGCTTTTCCAGCATGCTTGGCCTGCCAACCAACATGACGGCGAGCGCCAGCACGATCTTGCGCAACCAGCCCTTTGCCACGCAGACCGTTCGTACGGTGACCCAGATATGCTGAAGCGTCGCTCTCTCTTCCCGCTCCTGCGCCGTCTCGCGCGCAATACCAGCGCGGTTACCGTCGTCGAACTGGGCGTCAGCCTGCCGTTCGTCATGGTCATGGCCCTGGGCTCGATGGAAATGGTAAACCTGGGCATCCTGCATGTCCGGCTCAACCAGTTGGCCATTTCGGTGGCCGACAACGCTTCACGCGCCAAGCAGTCGGTGGTGGGCGGCGCGCCGATGTTTCGCGAATTTGACGTGAACCAGGTATTCACGGGCGCCGCGCTTTCGGTGGAAGACCTCAATTTTCCCGTCAACGGCCGGGTGATCCTCTCCAGCCTGGAAACCAACAGCTCGGGCGGCCAATGGATTCACTGGCAGCGTTGCTGGGGCAGCAACAAGTACGTCTCGCGCTATGGCGTCCAGGGCACGGGCAGCACCGGCACCAGCTTTGCCGGCATGGGGCAGCCCACCCCCATCACGGTCGAAAGCCCTTATGCGATGATGTACGTCGAAGTGGCCTACAACTACCAACCCTTGTTTTTCGGCACGGTGTTCAAAACCACCGTTATCCGCAAGGACGCGGCGATGTATGTTCGTGACGATCGCGATCTGACGCAGATCTACAACCCGGCGCCCGCGGTCACACCGGCAACGTGCTGAGCGTTTCAACCGCTTTGTGATTGTCACCTTCGTGGTTAGACGCCATGAGCCGCGGCCATGTCGCTGACGATTGTCCATGCCGCCGAACCGACCCCTGCCCAGCGCGAAGCGATCCTGGCGCCGCTGCGCGTGTACAACGTGCGCGAAGGGGGTGATCCGGGCCTGTCGTCCCTCGCCCTGATGCTGACCGATGCCGACGGCGTCGAAGTCGGCGGCCTGTGGGGCAAGATTTCCTACGACTGGCTGTTCATCGAGCTGCTCGCCGTGCCTGATGCGCACCGTGGCCAAGGCCATGGCGAAGCCTTGATGCACCAGGCCGAAGCGCATGCCCGGGCGCAGGGCTGCGTCGGCATCTGGCTCGATACTTATGCATTCCAGGCGCCGCGCTTCTATGAAAAGCTCGGCTATGCCGTGTTCGGCCAGCTTGATGACCATCCGCGCGGGCAAAGCCGGTTCTTTCTGCAAAAGCGGCTTTAGGCGGCGCACGGCAACCTTTCCTGCACGATTGCCGGCGTACACCACACACCGTGATCAGCCTGACGGCTGCGGGGGAAGTGCCGGCGCATGTTCAAGACACTCGTCAAAACCGGCCGCAACACCGGCCACGCCCTGCGCATGATCGGCGCGTTCGGCTCGGCCATCCTGTGGGGCGTCAGCGCCTGGCAATTGCAGGATGCCGGCCCGGATGCCGGGGCGTTTGGGGTGGGACAATCCGCGGTCATCGGCGTCTGGGCCCTTGCCGCCGCATCGGCGCTGGGCGGCCTGATTTCGCTGCGCCGCCTGATGCAACCGGCGCAAACGCGGCCGCGCGCCACCGCTGCGCCCGGCCTGGAAGACTTGCCAGCCAAATCCGATTTCGATCCCGACGCCATCATCGCGCGCCATCTGGCCCAGCGCGCCAGCGCGCCGCCACCGCCGATCGAGGACAACGCCGCCCAACCGGCAACACCGCGCCCTGTATTCGGCCGCAAGGGCATCGGCAGCCCACGCTGATCGCGATTGCAAAAAAGCCGGCCCTTGGCAGGACCGGCCCGGTGTTGGTGCGCCCGACGGGATTCGAACCCATGGCCCCCAGATTAGGAATCTGGTGCTCTATCCTGCTGAGCTACGGGCGCCCGCGCCTCTCTTAGGGGCGTGGCTGCGGCAAGGCAATGTGCGTTTGCGCAGCCCTGCCCGCACGGGCCAGGCCCGTGGTCAGTTCGCTTCGCCCGGCGGCACCACGGGGATCAGCAGCGGCGCCACGGCAATGCCTTCGTCCAGCAATTCCCGCGCTTCTTCCGCCGTTGCCTGGCCGTGGATCGGCGTCGCGTCCTTGTCGCCATAGTGCATGGCGCGGGCATCGTCGGCAAAGGAATCGCCAACCCAGGTCGATGATTTGATTGCCTCCGCTTGGGCCAGGGCCACGGCGCGCAACATCGCCACGGCCTCTGGCGGCAGCTTTGCTGGCGGGGACGGCTTGGCTGGCGCCGCAGCGGCGGGCGCGGCGGGTGCAGCGTCCGCCGGGCTTGGCACGGGCAAGGCCGGCGCCTGGTTGCCCTTGCGCCCCACGGCCGGGGCCATCACCGCCTTGATCACCTCGCCGCTGCCACACATCGGGCAGGTGACCAAGCCGCGCTCCTGCTGGCGCGCATAATCGGCCGACGAGGCGAACCACCCTTCGAAACGGTGCTGGCCGCCGGTGCATTGCAGATCGAAGACAATCATGGTGCGCGCGATATGGGCACGGGGCGCTTGTTGGCAAGACTGGGCAGTTGCTGGCGCACCGCAGCCAGGCGCCCCAGGTCGATTTCCGCAAGACCCAGGCCGGTATTGCCGCCCATGTCGAGCAGTACATCGCCCCAGGGATCGACCACCAGGCTGTGGCCATAGGTTTCGCGCCCGTCTTCATGCCGGCCGGTCTGCGCTGCGCTGATCACGAAGGCGCTGGCCTCCACCGCGCGCGCGCGCTGCATCAGGTGCCAGTGCGCGGCACCCGTGGGCACGGTGAAGGCGGCGGGGATGGCGATGCAATCGCAGCGCGCCTGGCCCAATGCCTCGAACAAGGCCGGAAAGCGGATGTCATAACAGATCGCCAGACCCAGGCGGCCGACCGGCGTTTCGACCGTGACCACCGCCTCGCCAGGGCGATAGGCGGCCGATTCGCGCCAGGTTTCGCCCGTGGCCAAGTCCACGTCGAACATGTGCATCTTGTCATAGCGGGCCGCGATCTGGCCGGCGCCGTCGATCACGAAGGCGCGGTTGGCCCAGCGTGCGTCGCCGCCCTCTGCCGGCTGATCCGGCCGGATCGCGAGCGAGCCCAGATGCACCCATATGCCGTGGCGTGCCGCCGCCTCTTGCGCGGCAGCCAGTACCGGATTGGCCGCTTCGGCCACGATATGCGGCGTCGCGCGGGCGCGATCGCGATCGATCAGCCCGGCCATTTCCGGGGTGAACAGCATGGCGGCCCCTTCCCCGGCGGCGCTGGCGGCGGCATCGGCAATGGTCGCGGCATTGACCAGCGGATCGATGCCGCTGGTCATCTGCAACAGCGCCACGCGCACGGGCGCGTTCATGCCCAAGGTCAGGCCAGGCCGAGCAGCGCGTCGAGCTTGCCGGCGCGGTCGAGCGCCTGGAGATCGTCGCTGCCGCCCAGTGCCTGATCATTGACGAAAATCTGCGGCACGGTGGCAGCACCGGGTGCCCGCTCGACCATTTCGGCGCGCTTGGGGCCGCCCATGGTCACGTCATATTCTTCATAGCTCACGCCCTTTTCATCGAGCAGGGCCTTGGCGCGCACGCAATAGGGGCAACCCCACTTGGTATAGATTTCGACCTTGGGGCTTGGGGACTGAGTCATGTTCGCTCCGATGAAATTGGTGAAACCGGGGGCCTTGAAATGCGCGGTGCAGCCCACACATGGTCGTTTGTGACGTGCGCCGCAAGACGGGCACGCCATGTTAAACCCGCCCCAGCGCCGGAGTTTCCCGGGCAGGGGCATGTGCAGATTGCTCTGATTGAGGATATTGCCATGAACCGTTTTGATTTCACCCCCTATCGCCGCACCACCGTGGGTTTCGATCGCCTGTTCGACCTGCTCGAACGCCAGGCCCGCGCCAATGCTGGCGATAACTATCCGCCCTTCAACATCGAGCGCCAGGGTGAGGATGCCTATCGCATCACGCTGGCCGTGGCCGGTTTCAAGCCGGAAGACCTCGATATCACCGCGCAGCAGAACCTGCTGGTGGTCAAGGGCAGCAAGGCCGATCTGACCGACAAGCAGTACCTGCATCTGGGCATTGCCAACCGCAGCTTCGAACGCCGCTTCGAACTCGCCGATTTCGTGCGGGTGAGCGCGGCCGACCTCGCCGATGGTCTGCTGACCATCGACCTGGTGCGCGAAGTGCCCGAGGCGATGAAGCCCAAGAAGGTGATGATCGGCAACCAGAAGGCCCTGTCGGTGGTGGAAGGTGGCGACGCCAGCGCGGCCGCCTGATCCATTGACCTGAGGAAACGCGAAGGGGCGCTGGCCAATACGGCCAGCGCCCCTTTTTGCGTGAGTTTGGGTTTGTGCAAGGCTTCGCACCACCCCCAACCCCCTCCTCTAAAGAGGATGGGGCTTTTCCCGTTTGCTCCCCGCCTCTTTAGAGGAGGGGGCCAGGGGGTGGTGGACGCCTGAAACGAAACTAGAAAATCAAACCAGCCGCGCCTGCTTCACTGCAGCAGCGATAAAGCTCTTGAACAGCGGGTGCGGATCGAACGGGCGGCTCTTGAGTTCGGGGTGGAACTGCACGCCGATGAAGAACGGATGATCGGGACGCTCGACGATTTCGGGCAGCAGGCCATCGGGCGACATGCCCGAAAAGCGCAGGCCGCCCTGCTCCAGCGCATCGCGATAGGCGACGTTCACTTCATAGCGGTGGCGATGGCGCTCGCTGATCGTGGTGGCGTCATAGATGCTCGACACATGGCTGTTGCCGGCCAAGTGCGCTTCATAGGCGCCCAGGCGCATGGTGCCGCCCAGATCGCCACCGGCTTCGCGCTTTTCCAGGCCTTCGGCGGTCATCCATTCGGTGATGATGCCCACCACCGGCTCCTTGGTCGGGCCGAACTCGGTGGAAGACGCCTCGGCGATGCCGGCGGTGTTGCGCGCGCCCTCGATGCAGGCCATCTGCATGCCCAGGCAGATGCCGAAGAACGGCACGTCGCGCTCGCGGGCAAAGCGCACGCTGGCGATCTTGCCTTCCGAGCCACGCTCGCCAAAGCCGCCGGGCACCAGGATGCCATGCATGGGTTCAAGGTGCGCGGCAATCTCGCTGTCTTCGCGCTCGAACAGTTCGGCATCGATCCAGCGCACGTTGACCTTGACGCGGTTGGCCATGCCGCCGTGGGCCAGCGCCTCGTTGAGCGACTTGTAGGCGTCCTGCAGGCCGACATACTTGCCGACCACGCCGATCGTCACTTCGCCTTCCGGGTTCTGATAGCGATCGACGATATCGTCCCACACCGCCAGGTCCGGCTGCGGTGCCGTCATGCCGAAATGGCGCAGCACTTCGGCGTCGAGGCCCTCGGCGTGATACTGCAACGGCACGGCATAGATGCTGCTGGCGTCAAGCGCCGGAATCACTGCCGATTTGCGCACGTTGCAGAACTGCGCGATCTTGGCGCGCTCGCCATCGGGCAGCGGCTTTTCACAGCGGCACAGCAGGATATCCGGCTGGATGCCAAGGCCGGTCAGTTCGCGCACGGAGTGCTGGGTCGGCTTGGTCTTCAGCTCGCCAGCGGCCGCGATATAGGGCACGAGCGTCACGTGGACGAAGCAGGTCTGGTCGCGGTCCAGCTCGTTATGCAGCTGGCGCAGCGCCTCGATGAACGGCAGGCCTTCGATATCGCCCACCGTGCCGCCGATTTCGCACAGCACGAAATCGAGGTCTTCGGTTTCCGCCTGGGCAAAGTCCTTGATCGCGTCGGTCACGTGCGGGATCACCTGCACGGTTGCGCCCAGGTAATCGCCACGGCGTTCCTTGGCGATGATGTCGCGATAGATCCGGCCCGAGGTGATGTTATCGGCCTGACGGGCCGAAACGCCGGTGAAACGCTCGTAGTGGCCAAGGTCAAGGTCGGTCTCTGCGCCGTCGTCGGTGACGAAGACTTCGCCGTGCTGATACGGGCTCATCGTGCCCGGATCGACGTTGAGATAGGGATCGAACTTGCGGATCCGCACTCGATAGCCACGTGCCTGAAGCAGCGCCGCGAGGCTTGCCGCCATGAGACCTTTGCCGAGCGAGGAGACCACGCCGCCGGTGATAAAAATGTACCGCGCCATGGGAGTTGGGCCTTAGCGTCAGAAGGGAGGGGAGCGCAAGCAGAACCGACGCCGAACAGCGTGGCAATCCACAGGCGCAAAGCGAACCGCAATACCACGCATGCCCGTTGCGGGCACGCGCAGGCATCACGAAAGGGACCGCAAAAACAAAACCGGCGCCCCCGCCTGCGGGGCGGGGAACGCCTGGTTTCATGCTTGCATAGGGTTACTGCTTGGCGGCACCACCAAGCGGATCGGCCGGCGCAGCAGGGGCTGCCGCCGAAGGATCAGCCGCCGGGGCAGCGGGCGCAACCGGCTGCTGGGCCTGGCCGGCCAGCGGGTCGGCCGTGCGCTGGAGCGAAGTGTCGAGCGTGCGGCTGCCACCGGCGTTGACGGCCATGGCCGCCAGCACGATGCTCAGCCCGACGAACAGAACCGCCAGAATCGAGGTAACGCGCGTGAGAAAATCGGCCGCGCCGCGTGCCGACATGAAGCCGGCCGGGCTGCCGCCCACGCCCAGGCCGCCGCCTTCGGACTTTTGAATGAGAATCACGCCAACCAGGGCGGCAGCCACCAGCGCCTGGATAACGGTGAGGAAGATAAAGAGCGACATGAGGTTCCGCCTGAAACTGTTGCGGCGCACTTAGGGCGCCGGGCGCCCTTGCGCAAGGGGCCGAATTTTGCGCTCAGCCTTCGCCGGCGCCAGCGGCCGCCACGATCGGCAGGAAGGCATCGGCCGTCAGGCTTGCCCCGCCAACCAGCGCCCCGCCCACCTCGGGCGCAGCCAGCAATGCAGCGGCGTTGCCGGCATTGACGGACCCGCCATAGAGGATGCGCGGGCGTGCGCCGGCTTCGTCATAGGCGGCATGAAGCCGCGCCCGCACTGCGGCGTGCATGGCAATCACATCCTCGACATCCGCCACACGGCCGGTGCCGATCGCCCATACCGGTTCATAGGCAACGGCCAGCTTGCCACCGGCGACGGCTTCTAGTGCCGCTTCGCCCTGCGGCAGGGAATGGTCGACCTGGCTCGCCACCACATCTTCGGCGCGGCCGGCGTCACGCTCTTCCAGCGTTTCGCCCACGCAGATGATCACGCCCAGCCCGGCCGCCAGCGCGGCATCGGCCTTGGCGCGCACCAGCGCATTGCTCTCGCCATGATCGCGGCGGCGCTCGCTGTGGCCCAGGATCACGAAATCGGCACCGATATCGGCCAGCATGGCGGCCGAAACATCACCGGTATGAGCGCCCTTGGCCTCGGTATGGCAATCCTGCCCGCCCACGCCGATGCCGGTCACGGCCTCGCGCAGCAGGCCGATCAGCGGGAACGGCGGCGCCAGGGCGATATCCACCTGCGGATGGCGGGCAGCAGCGCGGTCGATCGCGCGCGCCTCGGCCAGCATGGCCCGGCTGCCGTTCATCTTCCAGTTGCCGACGATATATGGTCGTTGCGCCATGGCTGGCTTTGATCCCTCGTTCTGTGTGCCCCGCCGAAAATCGGGATTGCCGCGCCGATTGTTATGCGGTGGCGCGTTGTCAGGCCCGATTCCGTGCCAACCCCCTTGCCTGCAATTGCCCCGCCAGCGCAAGGCCCCCGCGATGAAGTGCTTGGGCGGCATGTGCCCTGCCAGAGGCATTGCGGGATCGGTCCAAGCCTCCTAAGGCAGGCCAATCCAAGTCATCAGGCGGATTTGATCGCATCCCATGCTCTCGCTGTTTCGTAAACTGATCCATTCCCGCATCGGCGCGCTTTTCGCCCTGGTGTTCATCGGTCTTCTTGCCCTGGCCTTTGCCGGCGCCGACGTGAGCGGCCTGCGTGTCGGCCAATCTTCGGACGGTGAGGCAGCAGCCAAGGTTGGCCATGCCAAGGTTGGCGTGGACGAGTTGGGCAAGACCATCACCACCGCGTTCGAGCAGGAGCGCGAGCAGAACCCGACGCTGACGATGCGCCAGTTCCTGGCCCAGGGCGTGATGAACGATGCCCTCTCCGGCCTGGCTGATCGTGCCGCGATGCAGGAATGGGCCGCCAAGAACGGCATGGGCGTCAGCGATCGTCTGGTCGACAGCGAAATCGCCAAGCAGCCCGCGTTCCAGGGCCCCGATGGCAAGTTCAGCGACGCGGTCTATCGCGCGTTCCTCGCCCAGCGCGGGATGACCGATGCCGCCGTGCGCAAGTCGATCACGCAGAGCCTGATCGCCCGCCAGGTGCTTTCGCCAGTCGCGCCAGGCGCCGCCATGCCCGCCTCGGCCGTGGCGCGCTATGCCGCGATGCTCAAGGAAAAGCGCGAGGGCGACATCGCCTTCCTGCCCAGCATCGCCTTTGCCGGCAAGGACAAGCCGAGCGATGCCGTGCTGGCCACCTATTACAAGGCCAACGCCGCCCGCTATCAGCAGCCCGAGCGCCGCACCGTGCGCTATGCCGTGATCGACGAAGCGAGCCTGGCCAACGTGCCCGCTCCCAGCGACGCTGACATTGCCGCGCGTTATAAGGCCAAGGCCGATGTCTATGCGCCCAGCGAAACCCGCACGGTAACCCAGGTGGTGGTGCCGACCGAGCAGGCCGCCCAGGCTCTGGCCGCGCAGGTTTCTGCCGGCACCAGCATCGAGGCCGCTGCCCGTGCCAAGGGCCTCGCCGCCAGCAAGATCGCCGATCTCACGCGTGACAAGCTCGCCGCGCAAAGCTCTGCCGCCGTGGCCGATGCCGTCTTCGCCGCCGCCCAGGGCAAGGTGGCAACGCCGGCCAAGAGCGGACTTGGCTGGCACGTCATTCGCGTCGATGCCATCGTCAAGAAGCCGGGCAAGACGCTGGAACAGGCCCGCCCCGACCTGGTGGCGGAACTGACCACCGAAAAGCGCCACGCTGCGCTGCTCGATCTGTCTTCCCGCCTGGAAGAGCAGTTCGAAAACCACACCGGCCTCGCTGATGTGGCCAAGGCCCAGGGCGTGACGCTGACCACCACCCCCGCCCTCACTGCCGATGGCAGCGTGTTCGGCCAGCCTGGGCAAAAGGCCCCGGCCGATGTTGCCGCCCTGCTGCAAGGCGCCTTTGCGCTGGAGCATGAAGGCGAAGGCCAGGTTGCGCCGCTCGCCGATGGCAAGCGCATCGCGATCTTCGACGTGGGCCAGATCATGCCTGCCGCCCCCGCGCCGCTTGACCAGATCAAGGACCAGGTCACGCGCGACTATGCCACCGAACAGGGCGCCGCCAAGGCCAAGGATGCCTCGGCCAAGGTGCTCGCCGCGATGGCCAAGGGTGCTTCGCTGGCCGACGCGCTCAAGGGTCTGGGCGTGACTCTGCCGCCCGCGCAGCCGGTGGCGATCACGCGCGAACAGCTTGCGGCCATGCAGCAAAGCGGCCGCCAGCTGCCCCCGCCGCTGGTGCTGCTGTTCGCCATGTCCAAGGGCACGGCCAAGCCGCTCGCCGCACCGGGCAATGCCGGCTTCTACGTGGTTTCGCTCAAGACGGTGACGCCCGGCGTCATCCCCGCGGGCGATCCGTTCCTGGCGCAGGCTGGCAAGCAGTTCGGCCTCGATATGGGCCGCGAAGTGGCCGAGGAACTGCGCACCGCAATCCGCAACCAGGTGGGTGTGACCCGCAACGAAACCGCGCTGCGTGCGCTCAATACCAAGCTTGTCGGTAACCAGTAAGACCATGACCACGATCCTGTCGCGTCCTGCGCCAACCGGCGCCCAGCCCGAAAACAGCGCGGCGGCCCTTGCCGCGCTGGCGGCCGGAAAGCCCGCGCTGGTCTGGCGCAAGCTGATTGCCGACAGCGAAACCCCGGTCAGCGCCGCGCGCAAGCTGTTCGAGCCGGAACGCGGCGATTTCCTGCTGGAATCGGTCCAGGGTGGCGAAGTGCGTGGCCGCTACAGCCTGGTCGGGCTCGATCCCGATCTGGTATTCCGCGCCACGGGTGAAACCGCGCAGATCAATGCCGCCTGGCAGACCGATCGCGCTGCCTTCGCTGCGCTTCCCGGCAACAGCCTGGCGGAACTGCGCGCACTGGTCGAACGCTGCCGGATCGACGTGCCCGAAGGCCTGCCGCCGACGCTGGCCTGCCTGGTCGGCTATTTCGGCTATGAAACCATCGGCCTGGTGGAAAAGCTGCCCCGTGCCGAACAAAGCGCGCTCGAACTGCCCGACATGCTGTTCGTGCGGCCGACCGTGCTCCTGGTGTTCGATCGCCTGACCGATGAACTCACCGCCGTTGCCCCGGTCTGGGCTGAGGGCGGCACACCGCAGGCCTTGGTCGAGCGTGCGACTGATCGCATCGATGCCACGCTGGCGCGCCTGCATGGCCCCCTGCCCGCAGATCCGCGCCTGCCCGAAACCATCGATCTGGTGCGCGAGCCGCAGATGGCGCCCGAACGCTATGGCCAGATGGTGGCCCGCGCGCGCGACTACATCACCGCCGGCGATATCTTCCAGGTGGTGCTGGCGCAGCGCTTTACCGCGCCGTTCCCCTTGCCGCCCATGGCGCTCTATCGCGCGCTGCGGCGGATCAACCCCTCGCCGTTCCTCTATTTCCTCGATCTGCCCGGCTTTGCCCTGATCGGATCGAGCCCGGAAATCCTGGTGCGCATCCGCGATGGCGAAGTGACCATCCGCCCGATCGCCGGCACCCGCCCGCGCGGCGCCACCCCGGCGGAAGACCGCGCCAACGAGGAAAGCCTGCTGGCCGATCCCAAGGAACGCGCCGAGCATCTCATGCTGCTCGATCTGGGCCGCAACGACGTCGGCCGCGTCGCCGCCGCTGGCACGGTCAAGGTCACCGAAAGCTATACGATCGAACGCTATAGCCACGTGATGCACATCGTCTCCAACGTGGTCGGCCAGCTTGATGCCAAGCGGGCGGATTCGGTCGATGCCCTGCTCGCCGGCTTCCCCGCCGGCACCGTGAGCGGCGCGCCCAAGGTGCGCGCGTGCGAGATCATTGCCGAACTCGAACCCGAAACGCGCGGCGCCTATGCCGGCGGGGTCGGCTATTTCGCGCCCGATGGCTCGGTCGATAGCTGCATCGTCCTGCGCACCGCCGTGCTCAAGGATGGCGTGATGCACGTCCAGGCCGGTGCCGGCATCGTGGCCGACAGCGACCCGGCCGCCGAACAGCGCGAATGCGAACACAAGTCTGGCGCCCTGTTTGCCGCCGCGCGCGAGGCCATCCGCGTAGCGGCAGAGCCGGCGTTCGGGCAATAGGTATTAGACCATGATCCTCGTCATCGACAATTACGACAGCTTCACCTGGAACCTCGTCCACTACCTGATGGAACTGGGCGCGGAAGTGAACGTGGTGCGCAACGACGCGCTGACCGCTGCCGAAGCGCTGGCTTCGGGCGCCAAGGGCTTCCTGCTCTCGCCCGGCCCCTGCACTCCCAACGAAGCGGGCGTCAGCCTCGATCTCGTCGGCGCGGCAGCGCAAGCGGGCATGCCGCTGCTCGGCGTGTGCCTGGGACACCAATCCATCGGCCAGTATTTCGGCGGCAAGGTCGTGCGCGGCGGCCTGATGCACGGCAAGACCTCGCCCGTCACCCACGATGGCACCGGCGTGTTCGCCGGCCTGCCTTCGCCCTTTACCGCAACGCGCTATCACTCGCTGGTGGTGGAAGACGTGCCCGAATGCCTGATCGTCAACGCGCGGTCGGATGATGGCCACACCATGGGCTTTCGCCACGCCAGCCTGCCGATCCACGGCGTGCAGTTCCACCCGGAAAGCATCGCGACCGAGCATGGCCACGCCATGATCGCCAATTTCCTGGCACTGTGCGGGATCGCTGCACGGATGCCGGCATGACCGTGCTGCCCCGGGTCGGGGAAATCCCGCTCGATCAGGATGAAGCCGAAGCTGCCTTTGCCGCGATCCTCGATGGCCAGGTGGCAGACGATGCGACCATCGCCTTCCTCGTCGCGCTGTCCGATCGCGGCGAAAGCGCCAGCGAAATTGCCGGCGCGGCCCAGGCCATGCGCGCGCGCATGATCAGCATTGCTGCGCCCGAAAACGCCATCGACGTCTGCGGCACCGGTGGCGACGGGCACCACACCTTGAACGTGTCCACCGCGGTAAGCCTGGTTGTTGCCGCCTGCGGCGTGCCAGTGGCCAAGCATGGCAACCGCGCCGCCAGTTCCAAGGCCGGCGCTGCCGATACGCTGGAGGCGCTGGGCCTCAACCTCGATCGCGCGGTCGAAACGGCCGAGGAAACGCTGGCAGACCTTGGCATCTGCTTCCTGTTCGCCGGCAAGCACCACCCTGCCATGGGCCGGATCATGCCGATCCGCCGCGCCATTGGCCGCCGCACGATCTTCAACCTGATGGGCCCGCTGGCCAATCCCGCCGGGGTGCAGCGCCAGCTCGTCGGCATTGCCCGCCCCGCCTATGTGCCGATCTATGCCGATGCCCTGGCGCGGCTTGGCACGGCGCGCTCGTTCGTGGTTTCGGGGGATGAAGGGCTCGACGAATTGAGCCTGGCCGGCGGCAATGAAGTGGCCGACGTGCATGGTGGCGCGATCCTCATGCACCGCATCGCGCCGGGCGACGCTGGCCTGGCCACCGCACCGGTGGATGCCATTCGCGGCGGCGACGCTGCCTATAACGCCGCTGCGCTCCAGGCGCTGCTCGATGGCCAGCCCGGCCCCTATCGCGATGCCGTGCTGTTCAACGCCGCGGCCGCGCTGATGGTCGCCGGGGATGTCACCGACTGGCACGAAGGCGTTGAAGAAGCTGCCGAAACCATCGACAAGGGCCTGGCCCTTGGCCTGCTGCGTTGCTGGATCGACGCGCTCAAGTAAGGCTCTGTGCACATGACCGACAAGCTTACCGAAATCTGCAACACCAAGCGCGCCGAAGTGGCCCAGCGCAAGGCCACTACGTCGCTCGCTGACCTGGCCGCCCGCGCCGCCACGCAAACCGCGCCACGCGGGTTTGAGGCGGCCCTGCGTGCCTGCGCTGCCAGCGGTTTTGCCCTGATTGCCGAAATCAAGAAAGCCAGCCCCTCCAAGGGCCTGATCCGCGCCGATTTTCAGCCGGCTGACCATGCTCGCGCCTATGAAGCCGGCGGCGCCGCGTGCCTTTCGATCCTGACCGACGCGCCCTATTTCCAGGGCCATGAAGACTATCTCGTCGCCGCCCGCGCTGCCTGTGCGCTGCCGGTACTGCGCAAGGATTTCATGGTCGATCCCTGGCAGGTGGCCGAAGCCCGCGCGATTGGCGCCGATGCCATCCTGATCATCGTGGCCGCGCTCGAGGATGCCCAGATGGCCGAGATCGAAGCCGCCGCGCGCGAGCACGGCATGGACGTGCTGGTCGAAGTGCATGACGAGGCCGAGATGGAGCGCGCCGCGCGCCTGCATTCCCGCCTGATCGGGGTGAACAACCGCGATCTCAAGCGCTTCGTCACCGACATCTCCAATACCGAGCGCCTGGCCCCGCTGGCGCCCGCTGGCACGCTGCTGGTGGCCGAAAGCGGCATCAACACCCACGCCGATCTCGTTCGCCTGTCCGCCTGCGGCGCGCGCACGTTCCTGGTGGGTGAAAGCCTGATGCGCGAGGCCGACGTGGCCGCCGCCACCCAGGCGCTGCTGCAGGGCTGACCCCAGCTTGCCGCCGCCCGCACCGCGCAAGCTGTGGTTCGATGGCGGCTGCCGGCCCAACCCCGGCCGCATGGAAATCGCCGTCGTCACCGGCGGCCGCACCTGGATTGTCCACGATTGCGGCCTGGGTGACAGCAACCGCGCCGAATGGCTGGCCCTGCTCGGCGCGATGGACCTGGCCCGCCGACTGGGCGAAACAGACGTGGTGCTGTGCGGCGATTCCGCCTTCGTGATCGACCAGGTCGCCGGCCGCACCGCCGCCCATGCCGCCACGGCCGATTGCCTTGCCGCTTATCGAGACAGCCTCGTTTCATTTTCGCGCGTGCGGCTGCGCCATGTCGGCCGCGCACAGAACCTTGCCGGCATTGCCCTTGAATATCGCCGCGCCGGCCTCCCCCCGCCACAGCCGCTGGCCGATGAACAGGGCTTGCGCCTTTCCCTGCGCATGGCATGAGCGGGGGATGACAGAGCTTACCCACCTCGATGCCCAGGGCCATGCGCGCATGGTCGATGTCGGCGCCAAGCCCGCCACCCAGCGCGTGGCCGTGGCGCGGGGCATGATCCGCATGTCGGCCACGGCACTGGCCGCGATCCGCGACGGCACCGTGCCCAAGGGCGATGTCCTGGCCACCGCCCGCATTGCCGGGATCATGGCCGCCAAGAAAACTGGCGAGCTGATCCCGCTGTGCCACCCGCTTTCGCTCGATGCCGTGGCGGTGGAATTCGGCTTTGTCGACGGCGGGGTGGAATGCACTGCCACTGCCTCTCTCACCGCCAAGACCGGCGTAGAAATGGAAGCAATGACAGCCGCTTGCGTGGCATTGTTGACAATCTACGACATGGCCAAGGCCGTGGACAAGGGCATGGTGATCGAGGCCGTGCGCCTGGTCGCCAAGCGCGGCGGCAAATCGGGCGATTGGTCCGCGCCATGAATGCCCCGCCGCGCCAGCCGCCCCTGCCGCTCGAACAGGCCCAGGCCCGGCTCATCGCCCTCGCCCCACGCCTGCCGATCGACCATCGCGCCACGGCAGAGGCGCTGGGTCACTATCTCGCCGCGCCGCTCGTCGCCGCGCGCACACAGCCGGCCACCGCGCTTTCGGCGATGGATGGCTATGCCCTGCGCAGCGCCGATCTGCCCGGCCCATGGACCGTGGTGGGCGAAAGCGCCGCTGGCCATCCCTATCCCGGCACGATAGCGCCCGGCCAAGCCGTGCGGATCAGCACGGGCGCGGCGATGCCCGCAGGCGCCGATTGCGTGTTGCTGCAGGAAGACTGCGCGCGCGATGGCGCCGCGCTCGCCATCACCGGCACGCCGCCGCAACCACCCTCGCGCCATATCCGCCCGGCGGGCATGGATTTTGCCGCGCAAGACCCCCTGCTGCCCACCGGCACGCGGCTGGGCGCGGCGCAGATCGCGCTGGCCATCGCCGCCGGGCATGGCCACGTGCCGGTCTGCCGCCGCCTGCGCCTGGCGGTGATCGACAGCGGCGACGAACTGGCCAGCGCCGGCCACGCCCTGCAAAGCCACCAGATCCCGGCCAGCAATGGCCCGATGCTCGCCGCCATGGCCGCCGCCCTGCCGGTAGACGTGCAGCGCATCGGCCCGGTACCCGATCGGCTCGATGCCCTGGCCGCCGCGCTCGATAGCGCGCGCGAGGCTGATATCGTGGTCACCAGCGGCGGCGCCTCGGTCGGTGATCACGATCTGGTTCGCCCGGCACTGGAGGCAGTGGGCGCGCGCATCGATTTCTGGCGCGTGGCGATCAAGCCGGGCAAGCCGCTGCTGGTGGGGCAACGCAGCGCCAAGGGCCGCGCCGCGCCGCAGGTGATACTGGGCCTGCCGGGCAACCCGGCCTCGGCCTATGTCACCGCGCACCTGTTCATGCTGCCCCTGCTGCGCGCCGCGCTGGGCGCCGCCCAGCCGCTGCCCAGCCCGCTGCACATGCCACTGGCCCAGCCGATGCCGGCCGGTGGCGGGCGCACCGAATTCCTGCGCGGCCATTGGGATGGCGTTTCCGTCACGCTCGATCCGTTGCAGGATTCCGGCGCGATCGCCCCCATTGCCCGCGCCAATTGCCTGGTGCAGCGCGAGGCCGGCGCGGCGATGCAACCAGAAGGGAGCAAGGTGCCGATCTATCTGCTCGAATTTGGCGGATTTGCTTGACGGGTTCGGTTTGGTTGCTTATTCGTTCCGCATTCGTTCGCCATAGGAGACTTGCGGATGCTCACGCGCAAGCAGCACGAACTGCTCTCGTTCATCCAGACGCGCCTTGATGATTCCGGCATTTCCCCTTCGTTTGAAGAAATGAAGGAAGCGCTCGACCTCAAGTCCAAGTCTGGCGTGCACCGCCTGATCTCCGCGTTGGAAGAACGCGGCTTCATCCACCGCCTGCCCAACCGCGCTCGCGCCCTCGAAGTGATCCGCGAGCCGGAAAGCCTCGCAACCAAGGCCGCCGCGCGCAATCCCGCGCCGCGCCCCGCCGCCCCTGCGTCCACCACCCCGCGTCCGGCGCCAGTGGCCGCGAACGACGTGATCGAAATCCCGCTCCACGGCCGCATCGCCGCCGGCGCGCCGATCGAGGCACTGGAAGGCTCGGCCATGCTGCCCGTGCCCGCCGCCCTGCTCGGTTCTGGCGAGCACTATGCGCTGGAAGTGTCGGGCGATTCGATGGTCGACGCCGGCATCCTCGACGGCGACTACGCCCTCGTGCGCCGCACCAACACCGCCCGCGACGGCGAAATCGTCGTCGCCCTGGTGCGCGGCGAGGAAGCGACCCTCAAGTACCTCCACCACGAAAAAGGCCGCATCCGCCTCGACCCAGCCAACGCCGCCTACAACCCCCAGTTCTACGCGCCCGACGAAGTGGAAGTGCAAGGCAAGCTGGCGGGGCTGCTGCGGCGGTATCATTGAGAGTGGTGCTTGAAGGCTTGCGCGCTGACCGAACACGCGTTTACGCACACGCCCTTCAACTGTCTAATGTTGGGCGTGACTTCTTGGTGGGCAGCGGTCGATCTGGAAAGCCTGCCTCGCTTTGCGCATGCTTCACTGTTCTGGATCGATAATCTGCAATGTCTTCAAGTGGGACGAGTACGAACCCGCTGGCGCGGGAGTGGTGCATGTTTTGAGGCCTGGCCAGTAATCGGCGGTCTGGGGCTAAGTTGAGGTGTGGGCCAAGTAGGTA